>JAUIKS010000027.1 GCA_030430565.1 Polyangia bacterium | reverse complement strand
CCTGGACCTGCACGTTGGTGACATCGGGAACGGCGTCGATGGGCAATTTCTCCATCGCCCGGACTCCGAGGGCTCCGACGAGCAATACGAAGAAGATCACAACCAGCCGGTTGCGCAACGACATGTCGACAATGGCGTTAATCATGGCGCCGCTCCTAGTGCTCGTGCCCCTCACCGATGGAGGACTTGAGGAGTTCCGACTTGAGAACAAAGGCGCCGTGGGTGACAACGAGTTCGCCTTCGACGAGCCCTTCACGAATTTCGACGTACCCGTGCGCGCGCGCGCCTGGCACTATATCCCGAGCTACAAATGTCTCGGGCTCATCGCCTGTCGTAAAGACGACTGTGCGGTCGCCGAGCGTGACGATCGCTGTGTCGGGCACCGAGAGAACTTCTGAGGCCCCCTGCTCCGTGGTCGAGCCCGTGCTTGCGACAGCGACGGTCCCAAACATTCCAGGACGCAAGAGCCCATCCCGATTGTCCAGTACGACGCGAACTGCCACAGTTCGCGTGTCCTCGTCGAGAGTGCTCGATACGTAGTCAACAGTCCCGGACCACGTACGACCAGGATAGGCTATTAACGCGACCTCGGCGGGCATCCCCTGAGAGACTTGAGCGAGTTCCTGCTCGTACACACGACCGATTACCCAGACCTCGCTGAGATCCGCAATGACGAAGGGGGTGCTCGCGCTGTTAACCACTTCACCCGGACTCGCGTGTCGCTCAATAACCTGTCCTGTAATTGAGCTGCGCAGAAAAAACTCGGAACCGCCTTTTCGCTTGCTTCCGTAGACTGCGAGGCTCGTCTGGGCCGCAGCAACTTCCGCCGCAGCGCTCTTAGCTCGAGCTCTGGCCTCGATAGCCGCCTTCTTCGCTGAGATCCCCTCACTCGCCAAGGTCTTGGAACGCGAGTATTCAGCGTCTGCCGCCTGCTTGCGCGCGCGTGCCTCAGTGAGTTCTGCTCTCAGCCGACCTAGCTCGACGCTCCGAACCGTGGCGAGGACATCGCCAGCTTTGACGTAATCTCCGAGCGTTGCGTTGATATCGATCAGTTGCCCGAACGCTAATGACGCGACGTGAACCGTGCGATCCGGATTGACTTGGACCTCAGCCGGGACCTCGAGCGCTCCTAGCAGGAGACGTCGCTTGGCGGCTTCTGTCCGAATGCCATTTCTCTCGATGACGTGGGCGTTGAGACGGACCTCGGCCACGTGGTCATCGGCGTCGTCGTGTTCAGCCTCCTCGTTGTGTCCGCTGTTTTGATTCAGCCCAGCGGGCTCGACACGGGAGCAGGAAAACGGGGCAACGAGTGGCAAGAGACACGCCAGAAAAATGCTAGTTCGTTTCATCGTTTGCCCCCTTCTCGGCGACACCCCGCACTGCAAGGGGGCCGGCCCACCGCTCAACCTCTGCAAACGCATCGTAGTATTCTTCCCGTACGATGAGCGCCTCTCGCCGCGCGGTCCACAGTTGCTCGCGCGCCTGAGCGACCTTGAAGAACTCCAGTTCTCCGACCTCGTATGCGCGTCGCAGCGCGGTCAGAGATCGTTCGAACGCCGGCACGACCTCGCGCTCAAGCGCGTTGACACGGCTCGCGGCCGAGTTCAATTGTGCGACCGCGGTTGCGACTGTAGACTCGAACTGAACCCACGCTGCGCGTCCGCGAGCCTCTTCCAATTTGAGCGTCGACCGTTGACGCGCGATCACGCCCTGGTTACGCGCGAACGTGGGGATCGGGATACTCACGGTCCCCATCCAGATGTCCGAGGCAGGGTTCGAGTTCCCAGGCGTCGAGGTCGATCCTTCGTGTGAATAGCTCACTCCGATCGATGGTGACGGCCACGCTTCGCGCCTCGCTACGTCCACACGGGCGCGAGCGAGATCGATTCTTGCCTGCGCCCGCTGCAACACGGGGCTGTCCTTGACAGCCGATCTGAGCAAGTTGGTGTTGTCGTCGATCGTTTGGGGGCGATCGAGGGATCCAAGCGGTATCAATTCGCCTTGCCAACCGCTCACACGTGCCAACGCGAAACGCGTGATTTCGACACGGGCGGTCGCGGCCGTCGCGGCGTTCTCCGACAGGATTAGGCGCGCGCGAGCGAGCTCGAGGACAAAAGGGGACTCGGCACCGACCTCTACACGACGCTCTGCCATGCTGAGGAGTTCCTTGTCGAACTCGACGACCCTCACCGCGAGAGCCCGTCTCGCTTCGGCAAGAAGCGCCTGCTCGAAGCCACGATGAACTCGCACGTGTACTTCTCGGTCGGTGACATCGACACCTAGGCGAGTCAACGACTCGTAGCGCCTGGCCGCTTCGCGTCTTTTTCGGCGTTGCCCGGCGAGTTCGATCTGCTGCTCGACGGCCACCTGGGCGTCGAGGCCGGCTCCACCTGCCTGGCGGCGCTGGCCGAGTGCAAGGCTTATTGTTGGGTTGGTCGGCTGAATCTGGCGGGCCGCGGCGACTTCCGCGTCGGCTAGTGCGAGGGAACCGTCGGCCACAAGCATCTCCGGAGCCTGAGTCTGGGCGTGCTCGAGAAGTTTGGCCAACGTGACGCGCTGTTCCTCTGTCGTTCTTCGCTCCTTCTCTAACGGTGACGCAGGGAGCGCGAATGGAATCGTATTAGCGGGTGGAGGACGGCTCGCAGGTAGGTCACATCCCGCTCCGGCAACGCAGGCGAGCGTGAGGGCCAATGTCGGCAATGAGAGAAGAGGTGTTTTTTTTCGGTCTAAAGACAACGCGCTGCGCGCGAATTGGAATTTCATCGAAGTAGCTCCCGGCCCAAAGGGGGCGCATGTGGGGTCATTCATGGGCCCTGCGGCGAGTCAATGCTCGGACGCAGGGCGCACTAATCCTTCAGTTACGGGAGCTATGCCGCAGGAGGACGAAATATACCGCGCTGAAAGCCGGCGACGAGTCGTTTGTCACGTCCACTACTCGCGTACGGATCTTCGAGTGGCTCAGGTGGCGGAACCGAGAACTCAGTGTCCCGAACCACGAAGCTAGTCGAGTTGTGACAACTGCACGTGTGGAACGTCGACGAGCACCCGTGCTCGTCGCCGGCCGGTGAGTGCTCGGCGTCGTCGAAAGCATGGGCGCCGTGACCATTAGCAAGCAAGTGGGCGGCGTTCTCGACGATTTCTGTGGCGCCCGGCGTCAGTACAAACACGAGGAACAGGGTGAAGACCTTGAACACCCAGCCCAAGCGAGCCGCTGGTTTCCGTCGAGACATGTCGTTCACCGATCATCCCTCTTCGAGCTGACGAGGAGCCTAAGCCCATTGAACGTGACGAGGAGGGAAGCGCCCATGTCGGCCGCGATGGCGGCCCACAGGGACGCCAGCCCGCCGAAGGTTAGCAGCACGAAGGCGGCCTTGACGACCAAGGAGAACCCGATGTTCTGGCGGATGATCGTGAGTGTCCGTTGAGAGTGCCCGATAAGCCAGGGGAGTTTCGTGAGGTCGTCCGACATCAGGGCGATATCCGCGGTTTCGATCGCGGCGTCACTGCCGGCGGCTCCCATAGCGATGCCCAGCGAGGCTCGCGCGAGCGCGGGTGCGTCGTTGACCCCGTCTCCGACCATCGCTACCTGCCCGAAGCGATTGACGAGGTCCTCGATCGCCTCGACCTTGTCGGCCGGTAGCAGCTCAGACATGGCCTCGTCGACACCGACCTTCCGGGCGATCACGTCGGCGGTCCCCGAATTGTCCCCGGTGAGCATCACGATTCGCTCGATGCCAAGGGCCTTGAGGCGCTGGAGCGTGTCCGCAGCGTCGGGTCGCACGGTGTCGGCGAGCGTGATGAACCCGCAAACGTGCTCTTCGTTGCCCACGACCACGACCGATCGACCGGCCTCCTGCATCGCGTTGAGCTGGGCGTGTACCTCGGGTGTCTCCTGGCCACGCTCTTCGAGGTAGCGGTGGGAGCCGAGCCAGTACGTGCGGTCTCCGACACGCCCTCGGGCTCCTTTGCCACGAATGAGTTCGAATTCCGTGGCAACCGGTAGCTCGAGGCCTCGCTCCCGGGCGGCGGCCACGATTGCCCGCGCCAGCGGATGATCGCTGTGGGTCTCCAACGCTGCCAGTCGGGCCAGTAGTTCGTTCTCGTCATGGTCGCGAAAAGCGACCACGTCGACCACGGACGGTTCTCCCCGGGTCAGCGTCCCGGTCTTGTCCATGGCGATCGCACGAACACGCGACGGGGATTCGACGAACACGCCGCCCTTGATCAACACACCGCTTCGCGCTGCTGCGGTGAGCGAAGCCACAATGCTGACCGGCGTCGAGATCACCAGCGCGCACGGACACGCGATCACGAGCAACACGAGCGCACGGTACAGCCAGTCCAGCCAAGCGGCGTCAAACACCAACGGAGGTAGAAGGAGTATGAGGACCGCGAGCCCCATGACAACTGGAGTGTAGACACGTGCGAAGCGCTCGACCCATTGCTCGGAAGGCGCCCGCTTCGACTGGGCGTCTTCGACCATGCGGATAATGCGTGCGAGCGTCGTGTCCTCGGCTGGTTTCGTGCACCTGATCTCCAGGATCCCATCGCCGTTGATCGTCCCGGCGTACACTTCCGATTCGATCTCCTTGGGAACGGGCACGCTCTCGCCGGTAATCGGAGCCTGATCAACGGCGCTCGCTCCCCGCACGACCACGCCGTCGAGTGGAATCCTCTCGGCCGGTCGAACCGCGAAGACCGTGCCGACGTCGACCCTGTCGGGCGCAGTCTCGGTCCACGCGCCATCGGCTCCGCGGACGCGGGCGGTCGCTGGGGTAAGGTCCATGAGCGTTTCGATCGCCCGCCGTGCTCGTCCGACGCTCCACGACTCGAGAAGGAGCGAGAGCGCGAACAGGAACGCCACGGTCGCGGCCTCGAGCCACTCGCCGAGCGCGACGGCACCAACCACCGCGATCGTCATGAGCAGGTTCATGTCCGGGCGCAGCGTTCGCGCGGCGTGCCACGCTCTCGGCGCGACGAACCACACTCCGGCGATGATCCCCGCCGTGTAGAACGCGATCGCTACGAGGGGTACCCCCGCTGTCGTTCCCATGCCCTCGGATCCGAGAGCCCCCGCGACCTCTCCAATCACAAGTACGTGGGACAAGAAGCCAGCTATAGCGAACACACCCGAGCCCCACGTCGTCAACATGCGGCCGTGGGTTGCCCAGAAGCCAGACGGAGCGTCGGACTCACCGTTCTCAGTCCAAACAGATGCGCGCATCCCTGTGCGCCTGACGGCCGCAACGATCTCGTCCGCCGAGGCGACGTCGTGTGGCTCGACCGTCAGCCTGGCGCGCACGAGGTCGAAGCCAAGCCGTTCCTCTCCTCCGACGAGAGGCACGAGTTCGCGCTTGAGGGTGGCGACTTCCCCAGCGCAGTCCATCCCCTCGATCTTGAACACCAGAGGGTTGTCCTGTGGTAGGCCCATGGCCGTTCCAGCATAGGACCGTACCCCGGTACGGTTGCAAGCCCGGTGCGAGACATCTTGACTCCGTACTCCGGTACGGTGTCAAACTCAGTGCGTGGGCGGGAACGCCCGGGAGGAACGATGGCCGGTCGATTCGAATCTCTGCTGCTGTACGTGAACCTCGCTGCGCACGGGCTTCTGCTCCTTGGGGCCGTGTGGTCCATCACAGTCCCGAAACGACGGATCTACCCGATGGCGCGCAGAGGGCCAGCCTTCCGCGCCATGTGGATCCTCTTTAGCTACGTCTTCGTGAGCAACGCAGCGCTGGTCATGCTCGGCTGGAACAGCGGGTGGGTCATGCGCCCGACAGGTCGACCGTACCTCAGTACGGTTATAGGTTGGAAAACGTGACGGCGACCCGTACCATCGGAAAATTGGCGTCCCGCGTCGGCGTCAACGTGGAGACGATCCGCTACTACCACCGCCGCGGCTTGTTGAAGCAGCCACGAAAACCCGCGGTGGGCGCTCGCCACTACGACGACGAGGCGCTGCGCATCGTGCAGTTCATCAAGCAGTCCCAGGGTCTCGGGTTCAGCCTCGATGAGATCAAGGAGCTCCTGTCGTTGCGCAGGTCGACGAGCGCTGCTGTCTGTGCTCGCGTTCACAGCAAAGCAAAGGCAAAGGTCGTACAGATCGACGAGAAGATCCGTGCGCTTCAGCGGATGCGCGATGTCCTTGTCGAACTCACGGATGTGTGCCCCCTCGACGGTGTGGAGCGTTGCTCGATCCTGCGAGCGCTCGATGTCGGTGACGAGGGCTCTGGGCGCGGCATTGCGTGAGAGTCGGAGAGTGTAACATTGTTCTCGCCGGCTACTACCTCCCACGAGCAATCAAACATCGGGCGCGAAAACACTCGACGGTAGAACCGGAGTGCCGCAAGCGCCTTGCGGATGCTCGATACCGCACGTTCTGTCCGAAGTTCAAAGACGCCCTCTTGTGTTCCGTTCACACTCTATTTGGCCGCGTTACGCCGTTTCGGATCGTCTCATTGGCATCCTGCATCCGTGATGCTCATCTCCTTCGCTCTCATGTGGATATGAGGCGTGTGCACCGAGCGCTCAAGAGTAAACTAAGTGTGATGAGATCGCTTCGCCAAGCGCTTCGGGCCCTTGCTCCTTCACGGCGGCTTGGAGGGGTGCTACTGGGCGCCCTGCTCGTTGGAATGGCGTGTAGCGGCGAACCAGAGTCGATATGGACTGGCTCAATGCTCGAGTACAACGCTAGCCCTGGCCATCAGGTCTGCGCGGGGACATATGAGCATCTAGACAGCTACTTGGAGTACCTGGTTGAGTACTTGGGTATATTACCGACCTCGGGCACGCGCATCCGCTACTCGTGGCTTGATCGCGATGAACTCGATGAACGTTGCGGCGCCGAACACTCGGGTTGCGCGGACGCGCTTGAGTCCGCAGGCGAGCGCGCCATCCACTATCACGAATTGGTTCATAACGTGCTGCACCTCGTGAACGGGCACGAGGCACATTGGCTATTCAACGAGGGAATCGCAGAGGCCCTTGACCCAGAGTTTTTCCTCAGCAACCAAGATCATCTCGTTCACGACCCTCGAGACTTTATACCTGTCGAACACGATGTCTCACTCGGATACGATACCGCCGGGGAGTTTGTCGTCTACCTCCTGTATCGATTCGGGCCGGACGCCTACGCGCGTTTTCTCGTTGAGGGGAATCCTCAAGACGAACTAGCGAAAATCCGCACCACGTTTCAGGCGATCTACTCGGAGAGCTTTGACACTGTCGTCGAGGAGTTTATCGAGGAGCGATCTTGCTTGGCTGACGGATATCCGGTCGTGCCATACTTCTGTAGCGCTACCGAGGTTCCATGGGCCGGCGAGACATGGCGCTACACGGCGACCTTGGCGTGCGACTCGGAGATGGTTCTTGGCGGAGACAATGACCGCGTATCCGTCGTCACCCTCGAGATTTCCGAGCCGGGGAACTACGTGATCGAGAGTTCCGGTGCAGTCGTCGTAGTCGGGTCCTGCTCTGGATGTCCCTGGGACGCCTCGACTCCGGTCGCCGATGGGCGCCTCGTGGAAGTGGCCCTTGATCGGGGTCGTCGGTTTGTACACGTCGACGGAAACGATGATGTCTCGGTGACGATTTCGCGTCGTCCTGATTGATACCTCGGTTCAGATTCGAACGAGAGGTGCGAGCCACGCGAGAGCGCTACCGCTCGCGGTAGCGCCGCGCGAGGCTCATCGCTCGGTTCTGGCGGTCGCTGGGCCAAACAGAACGCTGCGACTCGACCGCTACTAAGCCCCCGGACCGGATCGCTCTCTGTTGCGGAGAGCGGACCACGAGGCTTGACACAGGCTCAATCAGCACTATACCCATACGGGGTATAAGTACTTGGCGAGTACACGCCATGATGAACTCCGAGACGAAGAAGAAAGTCGAAGCCCGCCTCAAGCGAGTCGCCGGACAGGTGGCGGGGGTCCAGCGGATGGTCGACAGCGACCGCTACTGCGTCGACGTGCTGATGCAGATCTCGGCCGCCCGCGCGGCGCTCGCCAAGGTCAGCAAGATGCTCCTCGAGTCACACATCCAGACCTGCGTCTCGGCGGCGTTCAAGAGCGAGGACGAGGACGACCGGTCGGCGAAGATCCAGGAACTCGTCCGAGTGTTCGAGAAAAACTGTAGCTGCTGAGAGGCCGCCATGAAGCACGAACGTCATCACTCCCCTGGGCAGCGGAGCGCCTGCTGCCACCACGCGCATCACGCGGAGGACACCGACCTTCGTGATCCCGTGTGCGGAATGAAGGTGAGCGAGGATAGCCCTCACCGTCACGAACATGATGGACGCGCGTACCACTTCTGCTCCGCGCGTTGCCTCGAGAAGTTCTCCGCCGAGCCATCCCGATACCTCAACGCTCAGGCTGGGGCGCACGAGCACGACGTCCCCGCCGGCACGGTGTTCACGTGCCCCATGCACCCGGAGATCGAGCAGATCGGGCCTGGCGACTGCCCCAAGTGCGGCATGGCCCTCGAGCCCAAGGGAGTGCCGGTCCTCTCAACAAGGACCGAGTGGACCTGCCCGATGCACCCCGAGGTCGTGCGCGATGAACCTGGCGACTGCCCCAAGTGCGGCATGGCCCTCGAGCCCCGCACAGTGACCGTCGACGACGAAGATAACCCGGAGCTGCGCGACATGACGCGCCGGTTTTGGTTCGCCGCGGCGCTCACTGTGCCCCTTGTTGCGATCGTGATGATCGACATGCTCCCCGGCGCGCCGATCTCGAGCGTGCTCCCTGGGCGCGCCCGCGTGTTCATCGAGATCGCGCTGGCGACCCCAGTGTGCCTATGGTCGGCGTGGCCGTTCTACGTCCGCGCGGTGCGGTCGGTGCAGAACATGAGCCTCAACATGTTCACGCTGATCGGCCTGGGCGTGACCGTCGCCTACCTGTACAGCCTCGTCGCAGCCCTCGCGCCAGGCGTCTTCCCCGCGTCCTTCCGCGGGCACGGCGGCGAGGTCGCCGTCTACTTCGAGGCCGCCGGAACGATCGTTACGCTCATTCTGCTGGGGCAGGTGCTCGAGCTGCGAGCCCGCAGCCAGACCGGCGCCGCGATCAAGCAGCTGCTGGGGATGGCGGCCACGACCGCGCGCGTCATCCGTGACGACGGGAGCGAGGAGGACGTCCCGCTCGCGCAGGTGGCGGTCGGCGACCGGATCCGTGTTCGCCCCGGCGAGAAAGTCCCGGTCGACGGCGAGGTGCTCGAGGGCACGAGTCACGTCGACGAGTCGATGGTCACCGGCGAGCCCATCCCGGTCGAAAAAGCCCCGGGGGCCACCGTTATCGGCGCTACGGTCAACGGGACCGGCGGCCTCGTGATGCGGGCCGACAAGGTCGGCTCCGAGACGTTGCTCTCGCGTATCGTCTCGATGGTCGCGGAGGCGCAGCGTAGTCGCGCGCCGATCCAGAAGCTCGCCGACCTGGTCGCGGCGTACTTCGTCCCGGCGGTCGTAGCGAGCGCGATCGTGACCTTCATCGTGTGGGCGGTCTTCGGCCCGGACCCAGCCATGGCCTACGCGCTGATCAACGCGGTCGCCGTGCTGATCATCGCGTGCCCGTGCGCGCTGGGCCTGGCGACCCCAATGTCGATCATGGTCGCCACCGGGAAGGGCGCGTCACTGGGCGTGCTGTTCAAGAACGCGGAGGCGATCGAGGTACTCCGTGATGTTGACACGCTCGTGGTCGACAAGACGGGGACCCTCACGGAGGGGCGCCCGGCGCTCGCTACGGTCGAATCCGCCGAGGGCGTGGACGAGGGCGTTCTGCTGAGCCTGGCGGCCGCCCTCGAGCGCGGCAGTGAGCACCCACTCGCCGAGGCGATCGTGCGTGGTGCCAAGGAGCGAGGGCTCGAGCTGCTCAACGCGAGTAACTTCACCTCGGTCACCGGGAAAGGGGTGCGCGGTGTCGTCGACGGCCGCGACGTCGCGCTCGGGAACCGGGCGATGATGGAGTCGCTCGGCGTCGACCAGCGTCCGCTGCAAACCCGCGCGGAGGCGCTACGCGGCGAGGGCCAGACGGTGATGTTCGTCGCGTTCGATGGCGCGCTCGCCGGGATCATCGGCGTGGCCGACCCGATCAAGGCGACCACTCCCGAGGCGATCAGGGCGCTCCATGGCGAGGGCCTTCGCGTCGTCATGCTCACCGGGGATAGCCACACGACGGCCCAGGCCGTCGCCGCGAAGCTCGGCATCGATGAGGTCATCGCCGGCGTCCTACCCGACGAGAAGGCCGCGAAGATCAAGGCGCTGCAACAAGAGGGGCGCGTGGTCGCCATGGCCGGCGACGGCATCAACGACGCCCCCGCGCTCGCGCGCGCCAACGTGGGGATCGCCATGGGCACCGGCACGGACGTCGCGATGGAGAGCGCCGGCGTAACGCTCGTGAAGGGCGACCTCCGCGGCATCGTGCGCGCGCGCCGACTCTCACGCAAGACGATGGCGAACATCCGCCAAAATCTGTTCTTCGCGTTCGCCTACAACTCCGCGGGCGTTCCGATCGCGGCCGGCGTCCTCTACCCGTTTCTCGGCGTCCTGCTCTCGCCGATGTTCGCGGCGGCCGCGATGAGCCTCAGCTCCGTGTCCGTGATCGGGAACGCGCTGCGTCTGCGGAGCGCGGAGGTGTAGGTGGTAACTCGATGCCGGACGAGACGCGTCAACGCAGCTCAGTATCAACGCGTTCGATCACCTCCACGAGATCAAAGAGCTGCTCGACGTAGAAGATTCCCGGCGTTCGCCGCTCATCGAGTAGAGGACCAACCGAGCCGCGAACGGCACCGAGGAGAAGAAGGCCGGGCTTGGGCTCACGCTTGACGAGGTGACGCGGGAGCGCGCAGGTCCCGGCGCGCGACGATGAAGCACAACGGTAGAACGCCCGGAAACCGCTGGCGCTCCTGGACGCGCAGACCCTCCTGTTTAAACAGCCGACCGAAGCTGTCACCCGAGAAACGAGTCACTACGGGAAACCCGACCATCGCCAGTACCCGCGAGACGCCGTGCGCGAGCAGGTGCTCGCCGTGGCAGAACGTCGGCGCACACAGAACACCTCCGGGTCGAAGGACGCGGCGCGCCTCCCGGAGTGCCAGCGCCGGCTCCGGTAGGAGGTGCAGCAGGTTCGCCATCACGACCGCATCGAATGTCTGGTCGTCGAAGGCCAATGCCTGCGCGTCTGCGATTCGGATCTCGACGTTGGAATGACTCCCCGCGTTCAGGCGCCCTTCAAGGATCTTCAACATCTCGGTGCTCGTATCCGTGGCGACGAGCCTCCCGACCTTGGGCGCGAGCCTCTGACTCACAAGTCCAGTGCCCGCGGCGACTTCCAGAACCTCGCCACATCCCTGCACGCTGGACGCGACTGCGCGCGCCATCTCGTCGAACCGCCGATTCAGCAAGCGCACCGCGCGGTCGTATCGTCGCGCCTGCTCCTGCCAGAAGCGGGCGTGCTGCGGCGCGTCTTCATTATTGGCTTCCACGCCTACTCCGGCATCCAAGAGTGGAGCGACGCACCGTCACCCAACGTGATCGACACGTCCAGCGGCGTAGCCGTCGAGCCGCCGTTCTTCCACAGAACCGAAAACACGCCGTCCTCGGGCGCGGTGAACTCTACGGTCCCGTCGCCGCCGGTTCCCTTGTCGTGAATCTTCGTGCCGCCGGAGTGGTCGTGGCTGTGTACGTCCCACGCGATGTCGGCGACCCCCTTGGAGAACGTCACGGTCACTGTGGACCCCTTCTTCATCTTGAAGTTGGCCTCCGCGAATTTGTCGGGCTCGACCTGGAACGACCGGTCGTTGGCGACCGCCTGCGTCGTCTCGTCATCGCTAGACATGTCCGAGCCGCACGCGCCCTCGGCGTGGTCTCCACAGGCGTGTTCGCCTGCTCCGTCTGTGGCGTCGCCGTGCGTGGCACCTTGTCCACCCGGAACTTCGGTGGCTTCGGGCGTTTTGCCGCAAGCGAACGCGAGAGTGGTGGTAAGGCCGGCGAGTACGGCCGCGATGGTCTTGGTGTCCATGACCTCGGAGGCTAGCAGAACCGGGACCGTTTGTTCGCACCGGAGACACGCGCATTGTCATCACGCCACGGTGTCGTCGAGGACGAGGATACGCTACCTCGGGACGAAACTACGCCCCATTCGGGTCGACACACCGTTCATTGTCATCTAACCGTTGGGTAATAGCGGATGTCGCCGTCGTGAACGACCTGACCGTACGGCCGGTTCGTATGGTAGATCCGTGCTAAGGCTCGTTGGACCGGGGAATTAATGAAATCGAGGCCGGGAGCAGGCTACTCAAGGTTCCAAACCGACCCGTAGTCCGGAACCATCGCGTCCCAGCCAAATTCATCCTTGATTCGCCGTCGAAACGCGTCAGCGGCCCCGGGCTCGCCGTGTGTCACGAATACTCTTCGTGGTGAGATGTCGCTCGTCCGAAACCAGTCGAGCATCTCTCGATAGTCAGCGTGGGCCGAGAGGCTCTCTACCTGAACGATACGAGCCTGTACAGACACGTACTGGCCGTGAATTTTTAATTCGTCGGCGCCGTCGACCAGAGCGCGTCCGCGCGTGCCCGCTGCCTGAAATCCGACGCTCAGTACCGTGTTGTGCTTGTTGGGTAGAAAGCGTCGAAGATGGTGAAGCACCCGGCCGCCAGTCGCCATACCGCTGGCCGATATGACGATACGTGGTCCGCCGAGGTGATCGATGGCCTTCGAATCTTCGGGTGTTCTCGCGTACTGCGCTACCGAGCACATCGAGTGGCATTCGTCTCTCGAGATTCGATGGTCTTCCGAATGCTTGCAGAAGATCTGTGTTGCGTTGATCGCCATCGGGCTGTCGAGAAACACCGGAACATCTGGTATGCGCCCAGCCTGTTTCAGCTTGGCGACGATGTGGAGTAAATGCTGGGCGCGCCCCACCGCGAACGCGGGTACGAGGATGACCCCGCCCTTGCTCACAGTCTCATTGATAATCCGCTCTATATCCGCCACCGCGTCCACTTCCGGGTGTCGCCGATTGCCGTATGTCGACTCGGTTACTAGGAAGTCGCCTGCGGGCAGCGGCGAAGGCGGTTTCATGATGGGATCATTGGGCCGCCCGACATCTCCTGTGAATGTAAGCGTGAGCCCGCGCCTGGATCGGAGCTGGAGACACGCCGAGCCGAGAATATGCCCCGCACGTGAAAACCTGGCGGAGATCCCGGGGGCGACTTCGAAGGGCTGGTTATAGGACACGGGCTCAAGCGAGCTCAGGCTCGCCTCCGCTTCGGCCCGGGTGTAGAGCGGCTTCGCCGGGTGGTGCCGCGTGTACCCGTATCGATTTGCCCGTCTTGCGTCCTCCTCCTGTAGGTAGCCGCTGTCGGGGAGCAGAAGACCGAGGAGGTCACGAGTTCCATCTGTGCAGAACACCCTCCCCGAGAACCCAAGCGTCCGAAGTCGGGGAACGTAGCCGCTGTGGTCAATGTGCGCGTGTGTCAGAACAACAGAAGTCAGCGACGCGGGATCAAAGCCCGGGTGATCCCAGTTGCGGGTACGGAGTTTTCTGTATCCTTGGAAGAGGCCGCAGTCCACGAGGACTCGCGCTCCGCCCGTCTCGACGAGGTACTTTGACCCGGTAACGGTTTTGGTCGCACCGAAGAATGTGATTCTCATGCTGTCCTCCGTGGATTACCGAAGACCCTCAGCGCGACAGCGCGAATGTGAGTGTCGTCGAGTTCCGCGTGGACCTCGATCGGAAGGACAAGCTCACCATGCTTAACGACGAGCAACTCGTGGATCGTGGGTAGCCCGTTGTTGAAGTAGATGTCTTCCATGGGCCCGCGGAACTCCGCGATCTGTCCGTTGTCGACCGTGGACGAGCGCTCCCGCGGGTTGCGTATCAATCAGGCTCCCGACCAGCGGCCTCGACCGGGGGGCTCTCACTGGAGTTTTTCCGGCGTCGGAGATTCCAGCCGACGATCGCAAATACGAGCACTAACAACACCCCGCTCAGAATCGTTGCTGTTTGAGGCGTCACGCTTGATCTCCGTGTGGTTGCGCGCCCCGCAAACGGGGGATGAACATCGGCACGCGTTGTTGGTAATCCCGATAGGCATCGCCAAACTCCTTGATCATCTGTCGCTCCTCTGCGCGCGCGAGCATCGTGTACGCAATGATGATGATCGGGAACGCCGCGACTGAGATGATCGTCGGCCAGTGAACGACTCCCTCACCGAAGACGACGAGAAACAGCCCCGAATACTGCGGATGACGAATGCGGCTGTACACCCCGCCCGTCTCCAGACGTCCCTCTCTCCGTGCGCGATGGATCTTGCTCCAGCCGTCGGCGATCACCGTGGCGCCCGCGAAGACGATCGAGTAGCCGAGTACCATGGCGACCATGTGTGCACTGGGTGTACCGAACACCTGGGCCCAGAGGTTCCCGCCGTCGGTCCATGCCAGGTCAATTCCAAAGTACCGCGCGAGGAAGTAAATCGTCAGCGGGAACCCGTACATCTCAGCATAGAAGGCGATAATGAACGCCTGCAGAACGCCGGCGCGTGTCCACTCCTTCCAGTTGTCGGGCGCCATGTATTGGTACATCAACCACGATGCGATGACGATGGCGATGGCCGCCATGCCCCACAATCCGACGTGCATCAGCGTGCTCCTTCCACGCTCGTGGTTGAACGAGATCCGACCGGAGTCGAGACGACGAGCGCCGGAACGAAACGACCTTCGGCTCGGCAGATCGGCGCCGCGGTCCACCGAGACCCTTTGTCATGGTCCTGTTGGTTCATGCGCAACGTACGTAGCTTCCAAGCGAAATTCATGTGTTCTTGTAGACGAATAGAGGTCGGTGAACATTACAGTTGTCGGGATTTCGCTGAAGAACGCTGTTCGAACAGGGTTAGAGGAAGGCCCCTCGGCGCACGTCATCAACGCATGTCAGCGTCCACGCCCTCGAGCGCCTCTTCGAGCTCGAAGAGCTGCTCTGCGTGGAAGATCCCGGGTCGCCTCCGCTCCTTGAGTAGATGCACCAAGCGCGCGGCGACTGCCCCAGTACCCTCCGCTTCGCAGACCCCCTCGACCGCGAGTCGCGTGACGGTGGGGCGACCGCCCGCGACGCCTCGGACCTCCACAGCCACAGTCCACGCGTCACGACCAAAGCGCACGCGGGGCAGGAGACGGCGGATGGCGGCGCGGATCCGCTTGCGACGCAGCGCGGGCGCGAGCAACACGACGCCGCGAGTCCAGGCGGACGACTCCAGCGTCATCATGGTCCTCGCGTGAGCGAAGCCCAGGGTCCGACGAACTACGTGCTGGTCGGCGATGTCGATCGGGATCGCAGACGTGGACGACTCCTCTCCCGGGAACTCGAAGCTCGTGAGCGTTTCCCAGCTCGCGCTCGTCGCCAACTGCCGCAGCGCCCACTCGATGGCGAGGTCTCCGTGTCGTTCCCCCAGACCCAGACGTACCGCGATCACGGCCTCTTCACGGACCTCGAGAGGATCTGCGAGACGCTTGACCATCAGGTTCGTCAACCCGGGCGCGAGGCCGACGGAGAGCAACGCGGTCGCGCGACCCTGCTCCGCATCAGCGCCGAGACGTTCAACGCGCCGAAAAAAGTCGTCGTTCGCCGTGATGTCCACATAGTCGCGCCCGCTGCCGAGCACCCAGCGCACGAAGGTTTCGTCGGTCTGGTCGACACAGCAGAGGACCGTCGCCGCGTCCTCGGAGGCCGGACCCCAAGTCCGCTCGTCGATGACGTCGATCCGGGCGTGGTCGCAGCCGAGCTCGGAGGCCACGGCGGCCGCACGGGAGGCGCTCCGACCGGCGAGCACAACGCGGTACCCTGCAGCGAGGAGTCGCCGCGCCGCCCGACTTCCGACCTGGCCGTATCCACCCACGACGAGTACCCCGCCCCGAGCATCCCGCTCGAGTGATGGTGTTGCTGTGCCTGTCATCGGCAATCGTCGGGTCCCTTCATCTTGCTTGTAGTGCTCGCTGGACCACGAGTCCATCGTCGCTCGACACCATGCGGAATCGTCGGATACTCGACCGTGTCATTCGAAGAGAACCGCTGCGCCGGGAGGGCCGCTGGACTGTTCGCCGCGGCGTGGCCGCCCGTGTTCACGCTCCTGTTTTTCGTCCTGTTTCCGGCGCTTGGCCTCGAGCTCGGCCGCCTCGGCGATCCGCACCACGCGCTGCCGTTCTTCGCCGAGCACCCTGGGCTCATCCGGCTCACCGGGGTGGGCAACGTGGGGATGATTGTCACCGCGATCGTGTTCGCGACCTGCCTCGCGCGGATACTCGGGCAGCGCGCCCCCGTCGCGCTCCTGGCGGGGCTCATCACCGTCGCCGGCTGGCTCGTCTACCTCACGGGCGAACTCTGCGATCTCGCGGCATACGTGAACTTGCCAGCCACGTATGAACGCGACGCAGACGTCGCCGCGCAGGCGTACGTGACCCTTCAAACAGCCGGGCGAATGATCCATGGATGGGGGTACGCGATCATCGGCGTCGGGTTGGCAGGATTCGCGCGGGCGCTTCGCGGCCACGACTCGCGACTTCGGGCGCTGGCGGCGATCGGAGGACTCCTCGGGCTCGCGCTCTTCGGGATCGAGTATTTCGTGATCTCCCTGAGCGGAGATGCCGGGGGTGCTCACATCACGCTATTCGCGTCGGTGCTGCTCGCCAACATCACGGCGCTGACGAGCTTTCACTGGGTAGCGAGTCGCACGGTATTCCAACGCGAGCGCCCGTAGCACGCACGGGCCCTCGACCCCTTCCGCATCTGAAGATCAACACGGTGCGCGCGAGTCGGCGCTCGGGCGAAGGAAATCCCGTGCCGGGCGTGTAATGATCGTGGACCCCGTTCGTCTTTACAATAGAGATCTATCGGCTTCCAGCCCGGCGCGGGCGAGAGGCACACCCGGAAGCAGACGTCCCCCGGAGGTAACCCGTGAACGCGATGCGAATTCTCAGGCCGATTTTGACTCCCGCGGTACGACTCGAGCTGGCGGCGCGCTTCGAGCGTGACGCGATCGCGGGAATTCTCGACGACACCTTCGCCAGCTACGACGAGCAGCGTCCAAACCTGCCGCGCGAGGCGTCGACGGGCGGTCGCATCATGGTCCAACTCGCCGCGCTGACGATCGGACTCTACCGCGCGCTCGTTGCTCGGGACATCGCGGACGACGAGGCGCGCACGCTGACCGCTGGCGTGACCTGGCGGTTGTACGAGAAGATGGCGGCGCTCCCGACCGCGCTGTCGCGTATCAGAGTGCGTACGACGCACGACGCGGTCAAGCGGGCCACCGACGCGTTCCGGCGCTTCCCCTTCAGCGCGCCATCGTACGTCATGGAGGACGTCGCCGGCGGCGACGACGTGGTCGCGTTCGATGTCCGTCGCTGCCCCGTCGCGGAGTACTTCCGCGCGCAGGGCCTCGGCGAGCTGTGCGTCGAGTCGTGGTGCAATCTCGACTTCTCGCTGGCGACGAAATGGGGCGCTCGTCTCGAGCGCAGCCACACCATCGCCGGAGGCGCGCGTGACTGCGATTTCCGCTGGCGCGTCGAACCAGTTCGGAAGAGCCCCGACGGCGATCATTCGGCCTTTGATCGCGAATGAGACAAGAGGAGCGCGAACCATGAACAGCTTCCAGGTCGGCTCCGTCGAGTGCGGCTGCGGCCGCGGCGTCCACGACACGCGCCTTGTGGCCGTCACGGGGGGCCCGGGCGCGGGGAAGACCGCCATCCTCGAGATGGCCCTTCGGTCCTTTTGTTCACACGTCGGCGTTCTTCCCGAGGCCGCGAGCGTCGTGTTCGGCGGCGGGTTTCCGCGGCACGGCAGCGAGCTCGCCCGTCGCGCCGCGCAGCGCGCCATCTATCACATTCAGCGGGAGATCGAGACGGTCGTCGTCGGCGAGCAGCAAGTCGCGGTTGGTCTCTGCGATCGCGGGACCGTTGACGGCGTCGCGTACTGGCCGGGCTCACCCGCGGCGTTTTGGGACGAGCTCGGGACAACCCTGCAGGAAGAACTCGATCGCTACGCCGCCGTGATCCACCTTCAGACGCCGGCCGCGGACCAAGGTTACAATCAGGAATATGCGCTCCGCGTCGAGTCGGCATCCGAAGCTCGCGCGATCGATCGTCGGATCCTCGAGGCGTGGGAGGGCCATCCCAACCGTCTGGTCGTGGCGAGCGACGAGGACTTCCTGCGTAAGGCCGCGCGCGCGCTCGAGCTCGTGCGCGACCAGCTCTCGCCGTGCTGCCACGGGCACGCTCTTCCCCACGAGTCACGAACGGAGGGGGAACACCATGAGCGATGATCAGGCCCAGCAACAGCTCGGGACGGTCAAGCGAATCTACGCGCACTGGGGCCGACACCCGCGCGTATACGCGGCCCAGGACTGGTTCACCTTTCTCGGCCGCCCCCACGTCATACGACGCCGCGCCGTGGGCGCGACGGGCATGGGGCCAGGCGCGCGCGTGCTCGAGGTGGCGTGCGGGACAGGCCGCAACTTCCGCTATATTGAGGACCGCATCGGACCGGAGGGCCAGCTCGTCGGCTTTGACTATACGAGCGAGATGCTCGACGCGGCGCGTGAGTTAACGCGGCAGCGCGGCTGGCAAAACGTCGCGTTGATCCAAGGGGACGCGGCCGAGCTCGAGGTCGGCGACGAGCCCTTCGACGCGGTGGTCTCGATCCTCAGCATGTCCGTGATCCCCCAGCACATCCGGGCTCTCGAGCGCTGCCGGGAGGTGCTGCGCCCTGGCGGCGTACTCTCGATCTGCGACGCGCGCCTGCTCCCGGGCAGGCTGCGGGCGCTGAATCCGCTCATCCGAGCGATCTTCGTGCCGACTACCGGGTGGCGACCGGATCGCGATCTGGTCACGGACATCCGGCGCGTGTTTGGCAATGTCTCGGTCGAGTCGTACAACCTCGGCAGCTTCTTCGTCGCCACCGCTACGCGCGATCCCGAATGAACGGCTCGCCGAATGACAGACATGAGCGGGAGACCGCGCTCGCGCGCCGTCGCTACGACCGGATCGCGCCGGTGTACGACCTCGCCGAGTGGTTCATGGAGCTGCGTGCGTCCGGCTGGCGTCGACAGCTGTGGAGCCTGGTCGAGGGCCAGCACGTGCTCGAGATCGGCGTGGGGACGGGCGCGAGCCTGCGGCATCATCCGCGACGCAAGCAGATCGTGGCGATCGACATCTCCGAGCGCATGTTGACGCGCGCGCGCTGGAAGGCGGAGCGCCTCGGCGTCGAGTCCACGCTGATGCTGGCGGACGCGCAGGACCTGCCCTTCGCCGACAACTCCTTCGACACGGTCATCTCGAGCTTCGTGTTCTGCTCGGTGCCCGACCCCCTCCTCGGTCTTCGGGAGGCGCGGCGCGTGCTCAGGCCCGGCGGACGCCTGCTCCTGCTCGAGCACGTCCTCTCGCGGCTCCCCGTCCTCCGCACGCTGATGCGCTGGCTGGACCCGATCACGAGCCGCGTCTCGGGGGCGCACATCAACCGCGCGACGGTGGCGACGGTCGAAGCGGCGGGCTTCGTCGACATCGAGGCGATCGACCGATCGCTCGATATCGTCAAGCAGATCACCGCGTACTCGCCATGACGACTCGCCGAGAAGACCTCGTGTCTCCTACGAGGAGACCGGCACGACGTCGACCGTGAGCTCATGCCGCCCGTGGACGTGCACGAAGTACTTGCCCGCGCTCAGCTCGGTCTCGACGGTGTACCCCTTCGCCACCGCCGTCGGCGCGCCCCAGGGACAGCCCGAGCAGGAGCCGATCGTCGTGACGGCCCCGTCGCTCGTCACGCTGTAGACCCCGGGCTCGGGCACCTCGATCGTGACGACCGCCCAACGATCTCCGGATCCGCCGAGCACCTCGTCATCCTCGCAGGACATGGACTTCGAAAGCCGCCACTGGTCACCGACCCACGGGATCGCGGGCGCCGTGCAGAAGTACGGGACGACCGGGTAGCCATCGGCGACGCAGACACGCTCGTTGACGAACGAGGACGCGACCGCGTCGAATTCCTCGCCGTAGACCTCGCGGAAGACCTCCCGGACCTCCTCGACGCCGTCGCACGGGTCGCCTTCGACGAGCAGCCGCTCGAACAGGGCGAATCCGCGGCGGTGTACGAGAAACGCGGCGAACTCGCCCGCGGTGTCGTACCCGAGGAGGTGGTCGTGTTGCTGTTTCGCGATCCAGTCCCTCGGGTCGTTCACCTGGTGCGTCCGGTTTCGCAAGAAGTAGGTCGGGTCCATGAGCTCGGCCAACCCTTCCTCAAAGAACCAGTGCGCGTCGTGATCGTCGAGCGCGTGGAGCACGTTGTGTACCAGCTCGTGATGGTTGATCGGCTCGTTTCCCACGGACTCGAATCCGCTCGCGCACCCCGTGTGTCCTTCCCCGCACCTTCGATCGACATCCGCCGCGTCGATCCAGTAGTAGCGAACGCGCTCCGGCAGCTCGAGCGCGAGCTCACCGGCGAGCTGCTCGACGTACCGATCGAGGTATTCGTGGGTGCCGGCGCAGACGACACTCTCTGGACTCGCGCCGTACTCGAGGGCGGCGCCGCGCCACTGGATCGGCGGCAGGACGACCCCGCAGGCGATCGCGCTCGCCAGGAGCGAGATGCCGACGGCGGCTCGGACGCCAAGCTGCGTCGAGCCGCGCCGCGTTGATACGCGGTCTCGCGGCGATCGACGAACGAGGGCGTCCACAGGTTTCCATCGTACCACCGAGCTCGAGGGACGCACGCCGCTCGGGCGCAGGCGCGCTGGAGCGACGTTCGCCGGGTTCCCGGCGGGTGTATAACGGCCTCCCGAGCCATGCTGAGAATTGCCGAACAGCGATCTGTACCCGCCCTCGTTCTGTTCGCACTCGTCGCGGTGACCGGCTGTCGCTCCGACGACGAGGCGGCGGCGCGTCATGACGCTCGTGACCCGTCTCGAAAGTCAGACTCTACCGCTGTGCCCGAAGCACCGGCGGACCCCGTGCGGGAGGCCTTCGAGCGCGAGCTCGCGTCGGCCTACCCCGTTGACGCGCCCGAGGCGAGCGTGGCGCGCGAGTTCGACCTGCGCGCGGCGCCAGGCAGCACCCAGCAGTTCGACGGGCAGCTCCTCGACGTGTGGGCGTACAACGGTCAGGTCCCTGGCCCCGTCCTCCGCGTGCGTCTCGGCGAGGAGCTGGTCGTGCGCCTGCGGAACGACCTCCCACAGCCGACGACGATCCACTGGCACGGGGTGCGAGTGCCGAACGCGATGGACGGCGTGCCGGGCGTGACGCAAGACCCGGTGCCGCCGGGGGGAACATTCACGTACCGGTTCGTCCCGAAGGACGCGGGCACGTTCTGGTTCCACCCCCATGTGCGCGGCGCCGAGCAGGTCGAGCGCGGGCTCTACGGTGTACTCGTCGTCGACGACGCTGAGACCCTCCCGTACAGCCGGGACGAGGTCTGGGTGCTCGACGACTGGCGCCTCGGCGCCGACGGTCAGATCGATCCGCGCTTCGTGACGCGCCACGATCTCGCGCACGACGGTCGGTGGGGCCAGGTCGTCACGGTTAACGGCGACACCGCGCAGGAGCTGAACGCGCGGCCCGGCGAGCGGATCCGCCTGCGGCTCGTGAACACCTCGAACGGTCGCGTGTACCGCCCGGACTTCGGCGCGCTGAAGCCGAGGGTCATCGCCGTCGACGGGATGTACACGGCGCGGCCGCTCCCGCTCGCGGGCTTTGAGCTCGCGCCGGGCAACCGCCTCGATCTCGACCTCGTGATCCCCCGCGACGCGAACACACAGGAGTACGCCGTCACCGATCGATTCACGCGCCGAACGTTCACGCTCGCGACCATCCGCGTCGCGGGTGAGGCCATAGCGACGCCCGTGTTCGAGCCGCCGTCGAACCCGAACATCCCGAGCTGGGTCGGCGCGGCCGAGCGCCCCGTCGACGTCACCTACGTCCTCAACGCGCGACGAGGAGGCAAGCACGGCATTCAGTGGACGATCAACGGCCGCCCGTGGGGCGAGCACGAGGTGACACAGCTACAAGAAGGGCGGTGGGTCCGGGTTCGATTCCAGAACGACTCGGCCCGGCTTCACCCGATGCACATCCACGGGCAATTCTTCAAGGTGATCGCGCGTAAAGGCCAGCCTGTCGAGGACCTGTATTTCCGGGACACGGTGCTCCTTCGTGGGCGCGAGTCCATCGATGTCGGGATGGTGCCGCTCGACTGGGGACGATGGATGATGCACTGCCATATCCTGGAGCACGCGGAGTCAGGGATGATGACGCTGGTCGAGGTCAACGGCGAACAGCCTGCTCAAGACCCTTCGCCATCGGGCTCGTAGCTGGCAGCTCCAGAGAGTGACGCTGGAGCCGCAGGCGAGAGACAGGCCGGGTAACAGGGTTCTGCCCCCCGGGTTCGAGAACAGTCCCGAGGACCAGATCCTCGGGACTACTCGGGTGTTCCGCAGCGCGCCCAAGCGTAGAGTTCGTCCTTCTCGGCGTCACTCAAGCCGCCGCCCGGCGGCATAGCGCCGGCAGCGACCTCACCGGCGGCGTGCTCGGCATCCATCATCGCGGACGCGAACGAGTCGAAGTCAACTCCCACGGGCGCGTTCGCTCGGTCATCACCCATAAGCGCGGATGAGTGACACCCCGTGCACGAATCCCAGATCGTCATCTCGGCGTAGCCCTTGACTTGAACGGCATCGCAGTCGACCTCGGGAATTTCGTCGTGGCCGGCTTCGGTCTCTCCGTGGCTGTCCTCGTCCTCAGTCTCGCCGTGACTGTCCTCGTCCGTCTCACCCGACTCCGAGTCCCCACACGCGACGCTGACTACGAGACCCAGCGTGAGCATTGATGAGAGGAAGAAGTTCGTTCGGTGAGAGCAGAGTGTGGTGAAACGCATTGATCATTCTCCGGAGTTGTGTAGCGAGCGCCAACGGTAGTTGCCACAACGTTACCTGTCAAATAGCAGAGTGGAGGACAGAGGTGTGTTCAAATAGTCTGGAGCAACCAATAAATAGTCACACGTCGCCGCTTTCGCGGGACGATACACAAACGAGAGAATCTGTCGAAAGCCGATCGTCTATGGCGACACCGCCTGTTTGAGTTGATTCGCACGTCGCAGGACTTCGTCGCGCGTCCCCGCGCTGTTATCGATCGATATGGTTACGATTACGACGCCGTCCATGCTTGAGGCGGTGGCGGAGACGCCACGTGGGACGAGCGGGCAGTAGTCCATCTCGGGCATCTCATGCCCCATCGCGGCGCTTCGGGCGATGTGGCATGCCAAGAGGGGTTGCAGCGTCTCCATGGTTAGCCCGGAAACAGCCCGAAAGGCGATCACAACCGAGGCATCGGAACCAGCCTCCGGGACGTCGACCCGCGCGATGTCCGACGTGTGAAAGAACGGGCTGAGGTCGCGATCTCGCTCGTCGACTCCCTGACAGGCCGTCTCCTCAGCCTTTCGAAGCGCCTCGGCGGCCTTGCGATGCTTCTTCGCCAGCGTTCTGTGATGATTAGCCGCCTGGTTGTGTTCGGCCGTGGGGTTGCTCCACGTTGTCCAGCAGATTAGTCCGCCACCAGGACACATTTCTTCTGTGCCCTCGAGGCCTGGGTCGTACTGGTCCGCGTGCGCCTTCGCTTCGTCCTGCTCTCTCTGAGCTGCGTGTTCGTGCTGTTCGACGCTCATGTCATGTGGCTTTGTGCCCGAAGAGGCACATCCCCCGAAAACGAACATGGACACGATTGTGAAGAGGCGTGTGTATTTTTTCATGACTGTCTCTGGTTCTTCTTCTGATCTACCGATGATGTGTCAGAGCACATGTTGTGTGCTCGGCGTGGACTGTTGACGTTTCGGTCGGCTAGGGTAGTCTGGTGGAAATGGATTCGGACACGCGATCGTCGACCGTTGCCCGCCGGCTCTCTCGCACGGAGTTGATGTCGATAGCCCTCCATCGCAAAGACCTGCTCGCGTTCATCACTCCGTGGGTCGGTGGCCAAGAAGTCGCCGAGGATCTCTTTCACGCCGCGTTTGTGCGCGCGATGGAGAAGCGCGGGGCCGTACTCGCGGAGGCGCATACGCTCGCCTGGTTTCGCAAAGTCCTCCGCAACGTCGCCATCGATCATCTTCGACGGGTCGGCGCAGGTCGGCGTGCCGTTGAACTCTGGAGTCGAGACCTCGAGTGGAACACGCAGCCGCTCGAAACCAGCACGAGTCGGTCGTGTCGCTGTGTCGAAGAGCAACTGCTGCGACTCCGGCCCTCGTACGAGGATGTTCTTCGCCGTGTCGATCTGAATGATGAGCCGATCGCCGAAATCGCGCGAGATCTCGGGACAAGCTCGAACAACATCCGTGTACGTCTGCACCGTGCTCGCGCGGCGATTCGAAGCTCCCTGCTCGCGGTCTGTGACAACGGCACTCCAGGCCGTTGCGCGGACTGTCGCTGCCGCGATTCGGCTGATCGACACGGTGGGCAAAGCGAGAGTTGCAGGCCGAAGAAGTGCCCCAAACCTAGCAAAAGTCCGAAAATAGAAAGGTAAGTCATGAGCAAGATTCGAACAATCATCGGCATCTTTGGATTCACCGCCTTCTCGCTCGTCGCTGCCATCGGGTGCGACGGCGAAGGGAGTAGCAATAGTGAGGTCACGTTGGGCAGCGAGGTCGTAAACCTTGGGATCGAGTTCGTCGACATGGGAATCGTCAACTTCCGAGCGAGCGACCACGACGGCGGGATGACGCAGATGGAGCGCGGCATTCGAATGATCGACGGAGGGCTGGAGACAATGCACGTCGGCATAGAGCGATTCAGCGGCGATGATCACCCCATGATGTGGGGATGCGACGAGTCCCACGCGGACATGATGGCCCCGATGGACAGCGAAGCGATGCGTCTCCACGGCCACTTGGCGCAGCTGAGAGATGAGGATCCGACAAACGACGAAGCCGCCGTCCAGGAGATGGAGAAGGGCGTGCAGGCCATGCGCGGGCGAATGGACGGCGTCGACATGGCGCGTCACTGCAACGGCGGACACCCAGGTCACGATTGAACCCCTGCCTCCCTAGCGTCCGCCGGGCTCTCGCAATGCGTGCACACTGAGAAGTAGTACCCAAGCGCGAGCCCCATAAAGGCGATTCCTGCGATCCCCTCGAGTGCAGTGAGCAACTTCGCTAGGGGGGAGCACGGCGCGAGGTCACCGAAGCCGACCGTCGTGATCGTGATGACGCTCAGGTACAGCGCATCCCCGATAATCGCGTGAAGGCTCGCTCGCTCGCTCGCCCACAGCGACATGCCGCGAATCGCGGGCTCCTGCCCTGCCACCTGGAGTAACGCATACAGGGCGGCGAAGCTCAGCACGAGCGTGGCGTAGGTCTGCAGCAGGATCAGGAGTCGGAAACGCGTGCGATCAAGAACAACGCGGCCCAGCACGACAGCGAGTCCGATGGACGGCGCGACTCCGCCGAGAATGGCGTACACGATGATTGCCCCCAACGAAGGATCCGAGCGCGCGGCGACGTGGCCGAGCAACGCCAGATAGGGGACGGCACAGAGAGCCGCTGAAACGAGCACCGGGCGCGTTTGCAGCGTTGACTTGAGCAACTCGAGGTACGGTGAGTTCATGGCTCTCTCCCGTCGTCTCCGTGCGTAAGCGCGGCCTTCCAGACCTCGAGCTCGCGCGCCATGCTGAAGAGCACCGGTACCGTGAGTAGCGTGACAAGCGTGAGGCTGACGCCGCCCACGGTCGGCAGCGCCATCGGGACCATTAGGTCGGACCCACGGCCCGGGGACGTCACGACGGGCAACAACGCGAGCAGGGTTGTCGCGGTCGTCATCAGGCAGGGTCGCACGCGCCGGTGCCCGGCCTCGATCACGCGCTCGCGGATCTCATCGATCGTGAGGTTCTTTGCCCCACGGAACGATTGGGTCAGGTACGTAGCGACGATCACGCCATTGTCGGTGGCGACCCCGAAGAGCGCGAGGAAGCCCACCCACACGGCGACCGTCATACGCGTCTCGCCGACCTGAAGCAGCGCGCGCGCGTCGATATTGTAAGGCGCGATATCTAGGAACCACGGCTTACCATAGAGCCAGATCAGGATGAAGCCACCCGCGGCCGCGAGCGCCATACCCGAGAACACCATGAGCGCAGTCCCGGTGCGACGGAACTGCAGATACAACAGCATGAAGATCACCGCGAGCGCGATCGGAACGAGAATCAGCAGGCGCGCCTGGCTGCGCCGCTGGTTCTCATACGTTCCGGCGAATCGGTAGCTCACGCCCGCGGGGACCACCAACTCGTCCGCCGCGATCTTCTCGTCGAGCAGGCGTTGCACCGCCTCGACCGACTCGACCTCGCCAACCCCGTCGGCAGGGTCCCACGTGACGTAGCCGTTGAGGAAGGTGTCCTCCGATCGGATCATCTGCGGGCCACGGACGTAGCGTATGTGAACGAGTTGCTCTAACGGGATCTGCTCGCCTCCGCGCCCCGGCACGAGCACGCGCTTTAACGCCTCGACCTCGTCGCGCTCCTCTCGCATGTAGCGAACGCGAACCGGGTAGCGCTCACGCCCCTCAACGGTGCGCGTCAGCATACGACCACCGATCGCAATCTGGATGACGTTCTGAACGTCCATGATCGTGAGCCCGTAGCGGCTGATCGCCTCACGGTTAATGTCGAGTTCAAGATACGGCTTGCCGACGATGCGGTCGGCCAACACCGTGCTCGCCTCGATCTCTGGCATGGCCTTGAGCAACGCCTCGATCTTGAGTCCAAACCCCTCGATCGTGTCGAGGTCCGGACCCTTGATCTTCATCCCTACTGCCGAGCGCATGCCGCTCTGGAGCATGACGATCCGCGTCTTGATCGGCATGAGCTTGGGTGCACCGGTGAGCCCGGGGTGCTCGGCGGCCGCGACGATCTCGTCCCAGATGTCATCGGTTGACAGGATATGCTCGCGCCATTGCCGAAATGGGCGTCCGTCCTCGTCAGGGATGAGCTCGCCGCGCTCGTCGCGTGTAAAATCTCGTTGCGCCGGGTCGAAGCGGAAGCGCCCGATTCGTCCGTGCTCGTCGCGCTTGTACTCAGGACGGTAGTTGATCACCGTCTCGAACATCATGATCGGTGCCGGGTCAAGCGGGCTCTCGGCGCGGCCGAGCTTGCCCACGACGTCGACGACCTCCGGGATCTCGGCGATCGCTGCGTCGACCGCCTGCAGAATGTCCAGCGCCTGCCCGATTGACGCATGTGGGGTCGTTGTCGGCATGAACAGAAACGACCCTTCGTCGAAGGGGGGCATGAAGTCGCTCTCGAGGCCCGGCATCGCCCGCTCGAGCTCAGCGATCGCAGGGTGTCGCTCGCCTGGATCCGACATCCAGCCGAGCGTCCGCGATGCGCCGAGCCACGCGCTCAGGCCGAAGACCACGAAGGCCACGTTCGCGCCGAGGAACAGGAGTTTGTGTGACAGGCACCAGCGCAGCAGCGGGCGGTACAGGTACTGGAAGATCGAGAAGCCGCCCATCAGCGCGGCGATCATGAAGACGACGAAGCCGAGATTCGTGCGCAACGTCCGGCCTGGTCCGAGGGGCATCCAGTAGTCGGTGAGCGCGAGCGTGACCGCGATGATCGTGACGACGTTCGCTAGCAATGGCGCGAGAAATCGTACGCGCGCGGGCAGGGCCGGCGCGATGAGGCGAAGGCCCGCGATCGCTACCACGACCCAGCCAGCGAGGCGGAGGCCGGTGATGAGCAGTGCAAGGCCGGCGGCGAGCAACGCGATGTCGAATGCCGCGTCGCGGCGCACTAGACGCCGCCACCATGCGATCTCGTCAACGGCCCCGTGGCGACGCGCCCGAAGGATCAGGTGCGCAATCGGGGGCAGCACGACGACCGCGAGGAAGAACGCGGCTACGAGGGCGAACGTCTTCGTGTATGCGAGTGGCGAGAACAACTTACCCTCGGCGCCCGTGAGTCCGAAGATCGGCAAGAAACCCAAGATCGTTGTGAGGATTGAGGTCAGGACGGCGGCCGCTACCTCCCCCGCGCCACGGCAGACCGCAGTTAGGCGGCTCGTTCCCGGCGGCGCCTCGTCAAGGTGGTGCACGATGTTCTCGGTGAACACGATGCCCATGTCCACCATCGTGCCGATTGCGATGGCAATCCCGCCCAGCGCCATCACGTTGGCGTCGACACCCACGTACTTCATCAACACGAAGGTCCCGAGCACGCCGAGCGGGAGAATGGAGGAGACCAGCAGCGAGCTGCGGAGGTGTCGCATGATCAGCAGGACGACCACAACCGTGATCAGCACTTGCTGGATGAGCGCGAGCGAGAGGGTGTCGAGGGTCTCGAGGATCAGCGTCGTGCGGTCGTAGAACGGCACGAGTTCGACCTTGGCGACGGTCCCGTCGGGCATGGTCCGTGACGGCAGTCCAGGCGTGATTTCAGCGACGCGCGCGCGTACACGGTCGATGACCGCCAGCGGGTTGTCGCCGAAGCGTACGGTTACGACGCCACCTACCGCCTCCGCCCCGGCGACGTCTAGCGCGCCGCGGCGCAGCGCCGGGCCAAATGTGACGTGGGCGACGTCCTTGACGCGGATCGGCGTGTGCATCCGGCTGACGATCACGACCTCCTCGAGATCCTTGGGCTCCTCGATGAAGCCGAGCCCGCGGATGATGTACTCAGCGCGGTTGATCTCGATCGTTCGCGCGCCGACATCAAGGTTGGCGTGGCGGACCGCGTTTGCGACTTGGCCGATCGTGACGTCGTGCGCGAGCATGGCCTCAGGATCGACGTCGACCTGGTACTCACGTACGAATCCGCCGATCGATGCGACTTCTGATACGCCGGCAACGGCTTGCAGTGAGTAACGAACGGACCAGTCCTGGATCGAGCGCAGTTCGTCCGGCGTGAACGCGCCCGGCACGACGTTTCCGTGGCTGTCGCGCGGTTCGAGCGTGTACCAGAACACCTGCCCGAGCGCGGTCGCGTCGGGACCTAGCGCCGGCGCCACACCATCGGGCAATGTCCCGGCGGGCAGCGACGCCATCTTCTCGAGCACGCGCGAGCGCGACCAGTAGAACTCAACGTCATCCTCGAAGATGACGTAAATACTCGAGAAGCCAAACACCGAGGAACTGCGGACCGACTTGACACCCGGGATCCCCAACAGCGCGGTCGTCAGCGGATAGGTGACCTGGTCCTCGACATCCCGCGGTGAGCGGCCGGGCCACTTCGTGAACACGATCTGCTGGTTCTCGCTAATGTCGGGGAGCGCGTCGACGGGCACCGGGTCCCGGGGCAGCGCGCCGAGGTCCCAGCGAAACGGCGCGTAGGAGAGGCCTGCGAGGACCAGCAGCGTCGTCAAGATGAAGACGACGAGCTTGTTCTCGACGAAGAACTGGATGAAACGTTCCCAGCGCTCTTCGGGATTGGTGTCGTTCGGTGTAGTCTCGGGATTCACAGAACTCGCTCCTTCAGACATGTCCCATCAGTGTTGGTGGCCGCTGGATGCCGTGGGCGCCGGTTTTTCATCCCCTGCTTGGCGTACGGTCAAGCGCTCGCCAGGCAGCACGCTGCCGCGAAACTCGCCGCAGCGGAGCATGGCGGCGCCGTAGTAGGGGTTTTGCAGCGCTTGATCACGCTGGACCCACCGCGCCCCTCGCGAGTCGAACGCCATCGGGCAATAGGCGACGCGCAACGCCTCATCTATGGGATTCCCGAACTCCGTGAGCAGTTGCTCGAGTTGCAGGCTCACGTGCTCGAACGCGCTACGAACCTCAGCGATCGTCTCGGCGTGCGCCGCATGACGGGCGTGTCCGCCGAGTTCGGACGCGGTCTTTTGCCACGCCTCGCGCACCGCGCGAGCGCCCGGCGGGTCGAGTTCGTTCACCGTCTTGGCGAGGCTCTCCAGGGATTTGCGAGCGCTCTCAAGGTCGTCCGCCGCGAGACGGTCCTGGACCTCTAGGTACCCAAGGAGCACCGGCGCGATGGTCTCGAGAAACGCCGGCGAGACTTTGAGCTTGGGTTCGTCGTCCTGCTCGCGGTCATCGCCGAGTGTCATCATGCTGCGACCGCCGGAGAGCTGGAGGTCGGCGTCGAGCAGGAAGGTCCCACGGGTCACGACACGCTCCCCCTCGTTGAGCCCAGCAAAGACCGGGTACACGGGGCCGGCCTTGGGTCCCAGCCGAACTTCTCGCAGTTCGAACGTCGGTGTCTCCGCGTTGGGTACCTCGACGTATACGACCGAGCGTCGCCCCGTGAACATCGGCGCCGTACTTGCGACGACGAGCTGGCTCTTGGGCTCGTCGGCGCCTGCGTGGATCACGGCCGACGCGAACATCCCAGGCCGGAGCTGGCCATCGCGGTTCTTGACCTCCACGCGCACACGCGCAGTGCGATTGCGTTTGTCGATCACCGGATCGATGAATCCAATCTTGCCCACGAAGACCTCGTCGGGGATGGCCTCGACAGTCAGCTCGACCTCCTGGCCGACGTGGAGGTACGGGAGATCAGACTCGTAGGCGTCGATCTGAACCCAGACCTCAGACAGATCGGCGACGCTGTACAGAGGTGTCCCAGGGGTCACGTATTGACCCTCCTCGACGTGGCGCTCGAGGACGGTTCCGCGGAACGGCGAACGGATATCGATATGCTTGGGGGCCTTGCCGGTGCGCTCGATTTTCTCTATCAACTTGTCCGACACGCCCAGGAGACGGAGACGTGTGCGCGCGGCCTCAAGTGTTGACGCGCTCAGCCCCAATGACCCGTGAAGCCCCCTCCGGAGCTTCTTGGCCTGGGACACCGCAAGCACAAGCTCACGCGTCGCCGTGTAGATCTCGGGGCTGTACAGCTTGGCGACGACACGGCTCTTACCGATGCGCGTTCCGGTGACGCGCACCATCAGACGATCGATACGGCCCCCGGTCCACGGAGTGATGGTCCGCAGGCGGGTTTCATCGTGATCGACGCGGCCAAGAAGACGGACCTCGGCCCGTGGCTCGGTGCGTGTGACGGGCTCGGTTTTAACCTGCGCCAGTGCTTGGGCGCGGAACGACAGCGACACGCGCCCACGGTTTTCGACATGGTCCGAGCCGTCCGAGCCCGCTGCCGCCGGGATCAGGTCCATGCCGCAGATCGGGCACGAGCCAGGCTCCGACATGCGGATCTGCGGGTGCATGGAACACGTCCAGATCTGCTGGGGTTCAGACGCGGCGTGCTCGGCGTGCTCGCCTGCGTTGGGCGCTGCTGACCCCGCCCCGAACCGCGCTCCCAGCAGAAGGCCGGCGACGAGCATCACGAGCAACCCCACGGAACTGCCCGTGACTCGCAACGCGAGTTCCGCGGGTCCACGTCGCGTCAAGGTGGACCCGTGCGTCCGTGCGGACGCGCTTTTAGGCTCGCGTGTTGATGGGGCCACTTCGTCCGTGGACGTCGCGTAGCGCGAGACTTTCGCGCTGTCCGTTGGATCTTCAATGCTCCCGGACACGACCTTGCCGGGATCACAGGGGCTCCCGTCGTGCTCTGTTGCCACGCGTCCTGCCTGTTGACTCTCGTTCGTTGTGTCGCTCATCGCACTTCCCTTGATGTCTGGACCGGGCGGCCCACGACGCGCTCGAGCGCCGCCCAAGCGACCGCCGCATCGGCGCGGGCACGTAGCGCCATGAGTCGCAGCTCCAGCAACTCCCGCTCGGCTATCAGCACTTCGGCCACGGTCGCGCGGCCGCTCTGGTAACTGCTCTGGACCGCCTCGTACGACGTCTCGGCTAGCGGGATCATCGTTGTGTCGTAGAGCGCGACGCGGCGGTTGGCATCACGCAACCTCGCGAGTACGCGCTCGAGTTCCTCAACCGCCATGTTGCGGACGGCGAGCTCGCGCGCGCGAAACATCCTCGTGTGTGCCCGGGCCTCGTCTTCACCCGCGCCGTAGGAGCCGAGCGACAACGGGACCTTGATCGCGGCCATCGCCATGACCGCGTCCTTGCCCGAGTCGGGCATGGAAGGATCGAGGGCCGCACCCGTGATGATCCAATCGACGCCGACGCCAACGCTCGGAAACCGATCCGCGCGCGACTGCCGGACCCGCTGCTCGCTCGATTTGGATAGGAGCGCCATCGCCTGCACCCTCGGGTGCGAAGCCGCAGCGAGCCGTAGCGTCGCCGTATCCTCGCCGGGCAGCCCGACGCGAGGGAGCGCAGTGTCGATCGGCGTCGCGGTCCCGTCCGGCGCACCGACGACCCGTACGAGCCCGGCGGCGGCCGCCTTCTCGTCTTCATCAAGCGCGGCGAGTTCATCCTCGGCTCGGGTGACCCGGAGGTTGAGCTGTGTGAGGTCGGATAGGTCGGCTGCGCTCGTCTCGACACGAACGCGCACGAATTCAGCAGTTGTACGGAGCAAGTCGAGCTGCTGGCGTTCGACCTCGCGCGTGCGCGCGATCAGCCACAGGCGCCAATACGCGACGGAGACCTCCGCCGCGATCCTTAAAGCGTGAGACTCAAACTCTCGCTGGGCGGCACGCGCCGCCAGAGCCTCGGCTTCGCTCGCGGCCGTGAGCGTCGTCGGCCACGGAAACCACTGCTGGAGCCCGAGCTTGTGAAGTTGCGGACCAACGCGCGTCTCGACACTTCGAATGAAGCCCGCGTAGGAGATGACCGTCTCTGGAAGCCGCCGGACCTTGCTCGGTCGGTACGTCGCGGCACGCCATGACTCAAAACTCGCGCGTAGCTCTGGACTGTGCTCGAAGGCGTACTGTTGATACTGCGGGAGGGAACCGCCAAAACGAGCCGGGGGCTGCGTTGACCGCGGCGCCGACTCATCGACATCCGCTGGTAGCGGTGCGAGTTGGTGCTCGATGCGTTCGGCGTCGCCCTGAGTCGCGCGCTCAAGCGAACCGACACAGCTCGTGCTGATGAGTGTGAGGACGACAATTCGTCGCGCCAGGAAGCGTCCGCGACGCGCGGACGTCCAGCTGCTGGTTGTCATGTAGGGACCTGTTCCTGATACCGTAGACCTATAGGGGGAGTTCACACGCCTGCTCGGGCGCGATGACGTCTCAACCCCGACGGCTCACAGCAAGTAGGAACAGAATTGTTTGTAGAGTGACGCTAGACTCGGCGGACCACGAGCGCATGGTTGCGCGAGGAGGGGACGCAGGCGTGGCGGCACGGCAGCCGGCGTGTACAGGTCGCTAGATAAGAGCGCTACGACCGGTGGGGGCTTGACCGTTTCCACAACCGCCGACGAAGAGCGTGCTGCGGACACGTCCGATGCGCAGCATGGGACACGCTTGACCGCAGACTCTTCAGGAGCCTTGGCGCCCTCGTGCTTGCAGCAGCAGCACGTCTTCGCTTGCTTCGTCGGGCACGCACGGCTGGCGGTGGTGGGGAGCACGAACGCTATCGTCACGAGCAAGCCGATCAGGCGAGCCCACCACTGGCTCGCCCACACCGACCGCATGTCGCTTGCGCTCATCACCTACACCATAGTTTGGCGGGCGTGACTGCGCGAGAGCCGACGGAGCGTTTTCGCTCGGTGTTCCGAGTGAAGAACCGCATGTCACGGAGGTGTAATGCTCGAAGTGCTCGTTCGTTAACGATGGGACGGGCCGCCCCGAGGTGTCTCGCAGCAGCACGAGTCCTCCACGATGTTGGGAGCTGACACTGTTTCTCGACAACGACGGGCGCTTTGGCTCTCGATCCTGTTCTCGATGATCGGCGAGCTGATCATCCTGATTGTGTGGGGCGTGTTTCTGTACCCAACCGGCGAGTTGGTAACGAAGTTCTTGTGGACCGTCGTTTTTTGCGGACTCGGCATGGGCTCGGCTGTCGGCGCGCTACTAGTGCTGTTCGTCGTCGGCCGAGTCCACGGACGCGCGGCGGTCGTCGCGTCGATGTTGTTGTCGGCGCTCGTGCTCGGGGTCGGCTGTAACCTGCTCTGCTTCCAGCTCGACGCCCACTACTTCCACTTCTTCGGTGCGACCGCGAGCCCAGCGCTGTTCATCGGAAACGGAGTTGTCATGTCCCTGCTCGGCGGCGCGCTCGTCGGATGGCTTGTGTTCACCGAGCGAGGCGCGTCGCACCTCACGCGGTACGGGCTCTAGCAGGGGCGATCTGACGGTCAAGTGTTCACACGTTGACCACAAACATTCCAACAGGAAGCAATAAAGACTGATGTCAGGCAAACCAAGCACGCAGAACACCATGCGCTGGATCGTCGGGCTCGATCTGCTCGACCTAAGCCGAGGGGCCGCATGCTTCGCCGCGTGGTTGCGCGACCGAACCGGCGGACAGCTCACGGGGGTCCACGTGATCGAGAGCGCCCCCTACGCGTTCGAGGGCCCTGGAGAAACCGCGGCTGGTTTTGGCGCGTGGGTTCTGCAACAAGTCCGCGAGTTTGCGCAGAGCGCTGGGGTAGCGAACTCATTCGACTCATTCGACGCGATCGATGCCACCGCCCCCGAGGATGGACTCCTCGCGGCGATCGAGCAGGATCGCGGAGACGCGCTGATCATCGGTCGTCGCGCGCCACGCAAGGGTTCAGGGTTCATACGACTCGGCCGAGTCGCGCGACGACTCGTTCGTACGCTCCCGGCACCGGTCGTCGTGGTGCCGCGCGACATCGCCGTCGATGAAATCGGGAAAGGGCCCGTCATCCTCGCTACGGACCTCGCGGACGGCTCGCGCACAGCGCTTCAATTCGCTCGCATGCAGGCAAGTGCCCTCGATCGTGAGCTGGTCATCGCGCACGTCGCTACGACGCCGCGGGCGATCCGGCGCTACGCGTCGTCCGACTCACGGTCCAAGGCGTTCGCCGAGCACGTGACGCGTGTGCGATCGAGCGCGGCCCTATGGGCTCAACAGCATGACGCAGGCGATGTTCGTCTGGAGGTCATCACCGGCACGGTGGCGGCCGAACTGCGTGCGCTCGCTGCCGCAGAGGAGGCGTGTTTACTCGTCGTCGGTTCTCGACGCCTTTCGATCGCCACGCGCACCTTCCTCTCGAGCGTGGGCAGCGAGCTCGCCGCGAGCTCGCCGGTTGCCGTCGCCGTCGTTCCGCCAAGGGACGACGCCTGATATCTTGGGCCATGATGAAATTCGCTACTTTGAAATCGGTGCTCCTCGTCACCATGATGACGCCATCGATGGCCTGCTCGAGCGACTCCGCGACGGACGCGAAGACCGAGACGAAGACTGACGCCAAGTTGCCGGCATCCATGAAGGACGCGGACATCAAGAAAGCGGCGCCCGACGTGATCCCACAGTCGCTTACGCAGGCGCTCGATCGCTACGAGGCGCTTCGCTCGAAACTCGCGGCGGATGACGGCGCAGTACAAGATGATGCGAACGCGCTCGCCACGGCCGCGAAGGAGGCCAAGCGCGACGCGCTCGCTCTAGCCGCGTCCGCGTTGGCAAAGCTCCCAGCGGAGGATCTTGCAGCGCTACGCAAGCAATTCGGTGAGGTGAGCAAGGAGATCGTTGCACTCGTCGCGGAGATGCCCGCGCTACAGGAGGGGCGACACGTATTTGTCTGTCCTATGGCGCAGGGCTACCAGAAATGGGTCCAGCGCGAGGAGAAGATGGCGAACCCCTACATGGGCAAGAAGATGCTTGAGTGCGGGTCCGCGAGCGAGTGGGAAACTTGAGCACCGGGGAGAACTATGTCCGAGCACGAGGATGAACTAGCCGACGCACAGACCGAGAGCCCCAGCAGTCTGGGGCGCCGACGCGCGCTGTCGATCGGCGTCGGCGTCCTGGGCGGCGGGCTCGCGCTGGGCCCGTTGATCCCGGCGCTCGGCTACATCCTGCACCCGCTCTCCAACACGATCACCTCAGCGGGCGAGGGCTTCATCGGGGTCGGCGGGCGCGGGCAGTTCGGACCGACGATCCCGATCAAGGTCGACCTCTTCGCCGACCGCAAAGACGCGTGGTCGGTCACTCGGCAGGTGAAGATCGGCTCGTGCTGGGTGCTCGAGCGCGAGGGGGAGCTGAAGGCGTTCTCGACGGTCTGTCCGCACCTCGGCTGCTCGATCGATTTTGACACCGAGGCCAACGCGTTTCGCTGCCCGTGTCACCGCTCCGAGTTTGACCTCGACGGCAAGCCTGTCGAGGGGCCGTCCCCGCGCGCGCTCGACACTCTAGAGGTCAAGGAGGAGAAGGAGTTGGTGGCGATCCGCTACCGACGCTTTCGTCAGAACATCAGCGAGAAGGTCGAGGTCTAGCCGTGAGCGTGACCGACTGGCTTGACGAGCGGATCGGCGTGCGCGAGCTGTCGCGTCGCGTCGCCCGGCGCGATGTCCCCGGTGGGCCGCGCCTGCAGTACGTCTTCGGCGCTGTGCTCGTCTACCTGTTCTTGCAGGAGGTTGTGCTCGGGATCCTGCTCTCGCTCTACTACAGCCCGTCGGCGACCGACGCCTGGGCGAGCACCGCGTACATTCAAGATCAGGTCTCCGGGGGATGGTTTATCCGCGGCCTGCACCTGCACACTTCCTCGGCGATGATCGTCCTGCTCGTGCTGCACCTGCTGCGCGTAGTCTGGGGGGGCGCGTACCGCAAACCACGGGAGCTGATTTGGTGGAGCGGGATCTTGATGGGGCTGATCGTGCTCGGCTTCTCCATGAGCGGCTATCTGCTGCCCTGGGACCAGAACGCCTACTGGGGTACGCAGGTGCGCACCGGCATCCTCGGCTCGATGCCTGGCGGCGAGTCGCTGCAGGTGCTCGCGCAAGGCGGCACCGGGCTCGGCAACCTAACCATCACGCGCTTTTATGTGACCCACGCGTTCCTGCTGCCGCTGGCGACTTTGGTGTTGTTGGCGATACACGTGCTAGCGATCCGTAAGCACGGCGTGACACCGCCGGCTGGTATCGACGCGGAGACTCTCGCGCGGCGCAAGGCGCCGTACTGGCCGTATCAGCGCTTTCTCGACATAGTGGCGATGGCGATCACGGGCGGCGTCTTGGTCGGGCTCACCGTCTACACCCACGGCGCGGAGCTCTACGCGCCCGCGGATCCGACCGCGTCCTTCGTCGCGCGGCCCGAGTGGAATTTCTTGTTCCTCTTCCAGCTCGTGAAGTTGTTTGAGGGGCCGCTGCAGATCATCGCTACGGGCATCATCCCCGGTACCGTCCTCGCGCTGATGTTGGCGCTCCCCTTCTTGGACCGCGCGCCTGACCGCAGCCCGCGGCGGCGGATCCCGGCGCTCGTCTTCGTAGCGACCGTGATGGCTGGCGTCGTCGCGCTCACGGCGATGGCGATCGTCGAGGACGCCGGTAACGAGAGGTTCGAGGAGGCGCGCGCGCAGCAGCTGCGGGAGGGGGAGAAGGCGCGCGAGTTCGCAAAGCTTGGTGTCCCTTCGGCCAGCAGCACCTCGGTGTGGGAGAACGACCCCGACTTCAAAATCCGCAAACTGTACCAGGAGCACTGCTCGACCTGCCACAAGATCGAGGGCAAGGGCGGGGAGGAGGCGCCGAGCTTCGACGACTACCGCAGCCGCCAGTGGCTCTTCGATCTCGTGCGCAACCCGGCCGACAAGCGCTTCTTCGGCGGGACCAAAGACCACAACGCCATGGATCCGTTGCCCGCCTCCGATGTCTCCGACGAGGACCTGTGGGCGACCGTCGAGTACCTGTACTCGCTGCGGGGAGACGCGGAGGATGTCGACGCCGGGAAGGCCGAGAAGGGCAAGAAGCTGTGGGACGACACCCTCGAGTGCAGCGGTTGCCACGAGGTTGAGGCGGGGGCCGAGGGCGCCGCGCCGACCCTCGCGGGGCGCGGAACCGTCGCCTGGATCGCGCGCGTGATCGCGGACTCCTCGGAGCCGGATCTGTTCGCCGATACCGCGGAGATGCCCAAATTCAAGGATAAGCTTGACGAGGCGCAACTGACCGCGCTCGCGGAATTCATCGCTACGCAGAGCGAGCCGGCTGACCGGGTGGACTGACGCCACACGTTCCCCTCAGCGCCACAGTGTACGCGATCGGGAAAAGCCCCCGGTTCGTCGCCCAGGTGACAGCGTGACGCGATCATGAGCATGAGAGCCGCGGATTATAACATGTTTATTTCGACATGTTTTTTTGTGCCGTTGGCAGCAGTGCGACCCCGCACCTGCTCGATAGTGGTCCGATATGCTCGACCGCGCGCTGCCCTGCAGGACCGGCCTGCAAGCCAGGGGTCGATATTCGGAAGCTGACCGGGGCGGCACCTCCGTCTCCCTGCTCCCTGAACAGTGAACCACCGATGGAGCGATCTCCAGGGGCGGGCATATTTTGGGGTCGCTTTGAGGAAACGACGCGTCGATTTCCGAATACTGCACGATTTCTTGCAGCTAGAGGGGGTGTTGTCCCAGATCGTAGATATGCACTACGTTTGGATGAGACAGGCGAGCCATGGCCTTGGCCTCTCGCAGCATCCGAGCGCGGCGCTCGAGGCTCGCGGTCGAGTTCGAACGAATCAGCTTGATAGCGACCCGGCGATCGAGTTTGGGATCGTAGGCCGCGCAGACGATCCCCATGCCGCCGGCCCCGAGCTGCTCTATGTAGGTGTAACGGCCGATCGACGGCCGACTCACGATGTCGCCGAACAGAGCGTGCTGCACTTGTTCACGCAGGAGCAAGGAGGCGCGGGTCTCTCGCGGAGCCGCGAGCGCCGTTGGGGCCGAACCGACGATATCTAGTTCGCGCACGGACGCGGGGATCGTTCGAGCCGTGGCGAGATCAACCGGACCGACTTCTTCGGTGTCGGCGGGCGACGAGCGCTCCACGCGGCAATTGTAGCGCAAGCGCGACGTGTCTCGGAGCTCGGACAGGCGAGCGGTTTGAGCAGGGTCCATTGACTCCCTCCGAGATCATAGTGCCCTCGCGGGGCGGCCGGGATTAACCAGAGCCTCAAATCCTGTCTGGCCAGGCGTCTTCACGCGGCTCGCGCTCGCGCGCGGTTGCGTACGAATTACATCGGCGCGTGATCGGTCGAATCCGTAATAGGCGGTGGTTCGAGGGCCCTCCCGGCCAGCAAGGTCTCTACATCAGCACGCATGCTGGTTGTGATGTCCTCGAGCAGGGTCGCCTCGAGCATGGGCTTGGCCTCACCGGGCCAATTGGCCATACCCCATTCAGAGAGCACCTCGAGCGCGAGTTGCCGCGCCTCCGGGACGCGGAGGCCTACGCGGATCAGCGGCCACCCCTTGCCGGGGTGCGCATCGAGATAAACGAGGATCGCGTGCATGAGATGGAAGAAGATCCACTCCGACTCGGGGGTCGACTCGCCTGAGGGATCCGCCGCGATCCGGTCAAGCGGCAATATCCGCTCGATTCGCGCGAGCGCGCGATCAAACCGAGCGTCGTCGCGCGTATTCACCACGGCGCACCAGGAGTGCTCCTCCAACGACTCGAGGCGGGCCAGGTGGTGCTCCCATGCGTCGAGGCCGATAACCACGGCAGCCCGATCGGCCTGGTAGAACACGTGACCGTCAGGGGACTCGAGGCCCGCGGTGACGAGTCGCGGCCAGTGCTGCATCTGCTTGACGACACGCGCGCGCGCCAGGAGACGATCGCGCAGCGCTGGGGTCCATCCACGCCGCGCGCGCGTGGACCAGTCGGCGTTTGGCCGATCGAGAAAGCGCGCCACACAGTCGACGGTGATAAGCTGGCAGAGGAGCGTCGGGTGATCGCCCAGGTGATAGAAGTACCGCTCGACGGCGAGCGCCCCGTCATCGTAGGCGTCAATGGACTCCGAGGGGGCGCTGTCCTCGATGAGCGCACAGATGATATCGCTCGCGCCGCGGATCAACGCGGTGTCGACCCGATCGCGCTCGAGCGCCTCGCGCAGCCCGCCGGCGTTCGCGCAGGTGAACGCCACCAGGCCGTATACGATCGCCTGGTAGCCCTCGCGCAGCATCCACGACTTGATCTCTGGATCGTCGGTCGCGGCGAGGCGGTCAAGTAGGTGCACGCGTCCCCAGCCGTTGACGCAGCGAGCGAGCGCGACCAGCTCGCGCTCGATGTTGTCCTCGCACGCGCGTTCGAGCGCCGCCGCGACATAGAGGGTGAACTCCTCGTGTCGACCCAGCGCGCGAAGTAAGTCGTGGTGCTCGCTACCCGGGACGACGCCGAGCGCCGCGACAGCGAACTTCACAGGCTCTCGATCCGGCGAGCTGGAAGCGATCCAGACGGCGAGTTCCTTCAGCCGATCGAGGTCGAGCTCACGCCTCGAGGCGATGAGCTCGAGCAGCGGTTCCGCGCAGTCAACCGCTCCTCGCAGCAAGAGCTCGTACAACCGCGCGATCGCGCTTGTGCGCGCGTCCGCCAGCGCGAGCGCCAGTGCCTCGTACACCATCCGCGCGCGGCGGATCTCGTCGTCGCCGCCGCCGTATCGACGATATGCACCGTCGAGCCCGCCGGTGACCCACGTCGTCTCATGGGCGTCGCGTTCGTCGGGGAGTCGCGCACCTGCGTTATCGAGCATGCTCTTCGGGCCCCGGCTGTGCGTGACGATATGCTCGTAGATCGACACCCCGGCTCGCCAAGGGGGCTCAACCGCGCTCAGGTCCCACACGTGTTCGTTGCTTGACTCTCGGTCCATCGTCTCGGTCTGCTCGAGCGTTCGTGTCAGCTTGGCGTTCTGCCAACGGAGACGCTCGAACTCTGTCTACTCTGCTGTCAGTCGCGGCGCGGGTCCACGTTTGTTTCGTCCCACCGCGCCAAGCGTACCCGCCCTCTCGCCGTGATGGCGCTATATTGCGACCGGTAGATACCCAAGGTGTCCGTCCTAACGTGCGTGCTCGCGCCTCCTCCTGTCCACCGAGCCGCGCCGTCTCACGGCCTCGTATCAGCGCTCCGCGAGCGCACCGACACGCTCTCGCAAGCCCTGGGCCCACCCGTCGAGGTTCATGATCGTGCTCTCAAGCAGGGCCGGGCTCGCGGCGAGGGCCTCCAGCTGCGCGTGCAGCAGCTGTCGCGCTCGGCGGATCCGCGACTTCGCGGTCCCGACCGGGATCCCGAGCACGGCAGCCGAAGCACCGGCGCTCAGGCCTTCCCAGTAAAACAGCTCGAGGAGCGTCTGATGCTCGACCGAGATCCGGCGGAGCGCGGCTAGCAGCAGGCGCTGCTCCGCCTGGTCGGCGACTACCTGACTCGGCGTCGGCGCGAGGTCGTAGGCGGTCACCGAGGTGAAGTCGATCCGCGCGCGTTCACGCCGTCTCGAGCGGTAGTGGCGACACAGCAGCCGATAGGCGATACCGAGGAGGTAGCCGCGAAATGAGCCGTCCCCGCGGTAGCGCTCGCTGGCCTCCACGCATGCGAGGAAGGTGCTCTGGATGAGATCGCCGAGATCGGAGGCGTTGACCTTCGAGCTGAAAAACCGGTGGACGGCCTTGTAGTGTCGCGCGAACAAGGCCGACCCAGATCGTTTATCTCCGCGGCGCCACGCTTCGAGCAGCGCGGCGTCGTCTAGCTCGGAGCGACGCGCCACGGCGTTAAGGTAGCACCTTGTGCGCTCGGAGGGACGATGCGGGCACCGACGTGATCCGGTTGGACCGTTCATGCAGGGACCGCTCGTCACGTTGGCGAAGACCGGTTGGTATGGACGAGTGAAACACCAGCCGACCACACGAGAGGTTGGCGAGCGTCAACGGATTGGCACGGACGACTTCGCCGAGTCATCCGCGTGCAAATGCGAAGCCGCCTGGCCCACTGGCCGCGAGGAACGACGCCAACGTACCACGCGGAACGGTAGATGATGTCCTCTGAGTCATGCTCACTCGCGCCCTGTCCGCTCCGACTTTGTGGTCGCTCGGTATCGGCCGTGGCCATGAGCACCGTACACACCGGCCATGGGTCCGGGTGTCGTGAACTGCTCAGCGGTGGTCGGTGCTGCACGAGGCGATCGAGTACACGACGTCGACCGACTACTACGGACACGCGGAGCGCCCTCGTCACCGCCCCGACGTGCGAACCGGGGTCCTTGTCAGGGGTCTTCGCCGACACCGCCATCGCCGTCGGCCGAAAACCATGCCTCGTCAACGTCAACGCTCGCCATGAGCGTCTCATCGAATCGGCGCGTAAAGGGGATGACGCCGGCTTCGATCAGGGCGGCGCGGTGTCGGTCTGAGAACCGGTGGGCGTAGACCTCGAGCTCGCGGGCTGATTTTTGGTCGTAGTGCGGCGTGCCCTCGTCGATCCGGCGCTCTCCCTCGGCTGCGCGGTCTTCGGGATCTTCGAGAACGTATCGATCGTGCTTGATCCAGTCCTCGAGGTGCCCGAGTTCATGGAGGACCGAGTGGTAGAGCTGGACCTGACGGTCGGCCTCGGGACTCGAGGTTAACCGCAGGCGTCTGCGCTCGGGTATGAGTTCAACGCCGAGCGCCTCGAGACGACGCAGCTCGCGCTCGGCGTCGGGCGTGAGAGACTTTGACCTGTACCAAGTGCGCCGCCTCGGCAGCGCCTCGAGGAAGATCGTGATCCCCTCGAAGTCGGCAACCTCGGCGAAGTACGCAAGCCGCGCCCAGCAGCAGCTAAGAATCCGCTGCTTCTTCGTCGGCTGTCGGAACACGAACAGGTCGAGCGCCTCCCACGTCTCGATCGGCAGCGCTGCGAGCAGCGTAGCGACGTCCTCGGGGGTCACGGCGTGGTAGCACCGCGGATGCGGCCGCTCGACGACGAAGGGGAGCTGGCGACCCGCGATCTGCAAGGCGAAGGTCCGGTAGTCGGTCAGCTTCTCCCAGTAGACCTGCGAGTCGCGCCACCGTGACGGGATGACGAGACGGTTGTCCTGACCGCGTCCGCGCGCCTTCGTGCCCGCCTTCCGATTCTTCCTGTCCGCGCGAAACACCATGGCGAGCGTGATTGTTGCATCGAGACGGAGGGCGCGCACCCGTTGAGGCGACGACGTGTTCATTCACACCTCGCGGACGCTCGCGCGCGAGAGTGTTCGAAGCTTGAAGCCCCGCTCGTGCGGAACGGGATGGGCCCTTGGCGAGCGTGGCCGGAGCCGGCTTGAGTTCGCCGTGCGCTGCCGGCTTCGGCTCCGTCGTATTCCTTCTTCCTAAAAGAAGCTCCACCGTGACGCCCAGCGCGGACGCGTGGAGTCACCCTCATGCAGCTAGCCCGGTTCGGAACCAGGATCGTGAGCACCTCCTGGTGTGGCCGCTTGTAGATACCCGGAAGGTGCTGCGCGAGCGCGTGTCCCAGCCAGAGCACCTTACCCGCGCTCCCGCGTACCGCTCGCTGCCGGCCGCGGCCTACGGCGCGGCGTGTCGCATCCCTATGCGCGGGCGCAGGAGCCCACGCCCGCGCAGCTCGACGCGCTCGCGCCGGCGATGTTGCGAAGGTTCAAACAGCACTACCGGGCCGACAACACGACCCTCATGATGGCCGGGCGCGCGATCGCCAGGGCGCATATCAAGCAACAATTCGGGACCGTGAGCCTCGACGGCGCGATCGAGCGCTGGAACGAGTCCGCCGCGCCACACCCGAACCGGGCGATCACGCCGATTGACGCCGGCCCGGTACCTCGCGCGAGCGGACACGCGGGCGACCCAGACCGAGCTCGCCGTGGTCCCCTGGGACCTCGATCGCCTGCGCCGATCTCCCGAGGCGCTGCTCGCCGAGGCCGAAGCGCGGTTCGGCTGCCGCGTCGAGGGGCCCCGGGTCGTGCCGACCGTCGAGGGCGAGGGACCCTTGGTGATCGAGCCGGCGGAATAACTGTCTCCCGTCTGCGCGCGGTATCGAACACACTGCGCTCAGCGTCTCGGATCAACGGTGTGCGCCCTCCGGACACGGGCCTCGTCTGGGACGATGGGACGTGAGGATTGGGTTGCGCCAGGCTCAACCCGTCGACGTCGAATCGATGATACCCGCCGGGTGGGCGAGCCCCGTCCATACCCGCACAGCGAGGAGGTCACACTCGAATGCTCCCGAACTCGAAGACGCCGACGAGGCGCCCAGGCCGCGAACGAAGCTACCGCGGTCGGTCGCGCGCTCTAGAACGAGGAGGTCAATGGGCGCTCGGCCTCACGCTCGCTGTTTCGGGGTGCACCTCCGATCAGGAGACATCGCCTCCGACGAGAGTTCCTGCAGGTGAGCAAGTTCCCTCCGCGGATCCGGACCCCGACACGCTCGAGGCCATCTCTGCGCTGGGCGATCAGGGCTTCATCGTCGGCGTTTTCCGTAGTTCGCGTCCCGGCCCCATGCCACCGCTCCGGGTGTCAACCGAGAAGCTCTTCGAGGCAGACGGCGGCGCCAACTTGCGCAAGGTTCCGTGGTTGATGACGAGCGGCGCGCTCGCGGTTGAGGGCTGGGACTCGACGCGCGCGATCGTCATGTCGCTAGGCGAGATCCCGTACGAGGGTCCCCCGGGCGCGATCGTCCCGCAGCTCCCGATCGCCGACGATTGGTTGCCGCCGCTTCGTCACCAGCTGTGGGTTCCCGCCACGGATCCCGCGAAGCTCACGCGTTCCTTCGAGTCGATGCTGTTGCGCGCGAGCTCCGTGACCTCCCATCCGGAGATCGTCGCCGCGCACGAGGGCGCGGTGGCGCTCGAACTCCCGGATGTCCTGATCGCCATACTCCCCGAGAACGACGCCGTGCGGGTCGTGGCCTTTCACGAGGCGGAGGGGATGCACGCGGCGGCGCTGCACGAGTACGCGCGTGAACACCTCGACACAGCGAACGCACCGCTGCCGTCGACCCCAGCCGCGCGTGTATTGACGCGCGCAGACGCGTCAACGGCGATACTCGTGCGCCCCTGGCGGGCTCGAGCGCTCGTCCCGTGGTTCGGCGCGGCCGAGTCGATCCGAGCCCAGTCGCGAGTCGCCGCCGACCAGCACGCCCTCGCTGTGGCGAAGGGGACCGCGATCCTTCTCGACGCGGAGCTGCGTATGGGGGATCAGGGCGCCGAGATCGACGACATCGCGCTCGCCGCGGTGTCGAACAAGGACGCCATACGGATCCACGGCGCCGCGAGCCTCACCCCGCAGGGCGCCGCGATCTTCGACGCGAACGAAGCCCAACGCCTCGATGCTCCTGTGTACTCGCTCGACGCTGGCGAGCACCCCTGGGCGCAGCTCACCGCGCACGCCAACTTCACCGCGATGCGCGACGTGGCGAAGGCGCCGCCCGCTCGCGTGAACGGCGAGGCCCCCTTCGAATTCGTGCGGGTGCTGGCGCAGGATCGAATGCTCGTCGGGTATCTGATCGCGCGGTACCCCTTCGGGATGCTCCGGATGCTCGATGAACTCGCCAGTCACGCGATCGTGCCTGTGTCGCTCGAGCGTCTCCCCATCGCCGCGCACCTGCTCTGGAGCGGGAGTAGCGACGGCGCGCCGCAGGGCGTATTCGCGCTGCAGTGGCCCGAGGATGTCGACGCGAAGCGAATCATCGACGCGATCAACGCGGGGCGACGAGCGGCCGGCGTCGCGCCGCTTGGGACCCCCGAGACAGTCGAGGGCGAGCAGCTCACGCTGTTCGGGGATGCGCGCACGAGCGTGACGTTTGGCTCTCCAGCGCTCAGTCAGGACGTGCTCGCGCGCGGCTCTGTCTCTACCTCGAAATTGATCGAGCACTTCGTACCGGCCTCCGCCGCCGCGAACTTCAAAGCGATGGCGCGAGGTGGGGACGCTCAGATCGTCGTGCGACGCAGGAGCCGGTCCATCGAGCTCGAGGCCGCCGTGAGCAAAGACGGCGGCGAGGTGTCCTTGGTGGAGGGCGAGCGCCAGGAGCCCGAGGATTTCAGCTGGAGTTCGCCGCTGGGCTCGCCGCGCGGAGGCGAGGGCGCGCGGTGTTTGGTGGACGCGGGCCACCACGCGAGACGAGGGCTAGATGTCCTTGCGAGCACCCCGCGAGAGCAGCTCGCGTCCATCGTCTCCAATACCATTAACGACACCGAGCGCGCGCTCGCGTGCGCCGACGGGGACGCGGCGACGGCAGACGCCGCGCGGGCGCTTCGACGTATGCTCGCGTTGCGGAGCGCGGATGTGCTCATTGAGGCCGAGCAAGCGAACGTCGCCCACGAGCTGCTGCGGACCCAGTGCGAGCTTCATGGCGAGACCGAGGTATGCGCGCGCGCGTCAAGGTTGACCGGAGGAGGCGGCGCGCTCGACAAAGAGGCGATACGCGGTGTCGTGCGCTCGCGGATCGAGGAAATACGAAGCTGCTACAATACCGGTCTCAAGCAAGATCCCAGCCTCAGCGGTCGCGTCGTCATCCGATTCACGATCAACGGGCTCGGGTTCGTGACCAGCGCGATGATTGAGTCGTCGACGATAGCGATGCCCGAGGTCGAGCGCTGTATCGCCGACGCGACGGGCGCGTGGAAGTTTCCCTCACCGAAGGGAGGCAGACACGTGATCGTCTCGTACCCGTTCGTGCTCCAGCCAGGATGAGCGCGGTTGAAAACCAGCAGCACCATGCAAACACGACGTCCTCGACACCTAGCGATCGCGCTGGCCGCCGCGCTGATCGGAGTCTCCTTCGTCAGCTGCGATGGTGATCGCGCGACGCGGTCGCCTTCCTCGCCGCGCGAGGAGCAGTACTGGGTCCTCCCCGCGAGCGGTGAGAAGCTCCCCTACACGCGCGAGGCCGAGATCTTCGCGCCCGACCCGCCCTACGCCGAACTCGCCGAGTCGCCCATGCTCAAGCGCGGGGAGGGGATGCACGTCGTGCTCGAGTTCTGCGTTGACCCCGAAGGGGCCGTCGACGCTGTCGAGGTAAAGCGCTCTTCGGGCGAGGACTACCTCGACACGGTGATGGTGCGGACGATCCGGCGCCGGCGCTATCGCCCGATCACACGCGACGGAGAGGCCGTCCGCGCGTGCTCCCGTATTGAGTACAAGATGGTTCCGAAGTAACGCGCAGACCTTGAGCGAGCACAGCACGCGGAAGCGTCGACCATCTGTCAACCGACGGGAAGCGCGGGATTGCGAGGGACGCGTCGTCCGCCTTCGCGTGCAACTCTCTGGATGCGATTCGAAATCGCGCGCCAAGTGGACTCCTTGACTTCATCGCGCAGCGGCCGTGATCGCACCTCCCGCATCAGCTGCAGCGCGAGCTGCTCCCCCGGGCAGTTCCTTTTGTTTTTGTCGAGCGCGCCACATGTTGAAGCCGTGGTACCGGTCCACGGTCCACGAGCCGACGTGCGCGTTCGCGCGTGTCGCTGGAGATTTCATTTTTCTCGAAACTTCTCAACAATTCGTGCGCCCCACAAAGCGGTGCCTCGTCCAGATGATTGAGCCGGAGAGACGGCTCGGAGAGATGGAGACGAAACATGAGCACGGCGAATACGAAACTTCTTACGAACGGGCTCTCGGTTGCACTCGCGCTCTGTGGCGTAGCGTCGTGTGACGACGTCGAGAATGGCGAGTTCGTGTACGACGCTGTCGAGGATCGTTCGGGTGGAGGTCACGGCAACGGCGGGCCTCGCCTCAACACTGACGTGGAGTTTGCCGAGGGAACCGAGTCGTATCAGCTGAGCCTCGAAGAAGTCGCGGGCCCACACATCGGCGCCGCTCGCGTCTCGACACAGAACGGGATGTTGCCCCTGACATCGCTCAACCTCACGGCGGATGGAGAACTCATCGGGCGGAGGAATAAGCACGTTTTTCAGGGGGCTGACATGATCGGCGCGGAGCTCGAGTTCGTCAACGGCGTGAGTCAGAACGAGAAGATCCTCCATGTTGTTGATTATCGCGAGGGGCTACGCGACAACGGCGAAGTCGGACACTTCTACGAGCTCGAGCTCGAGATAGTGCACCACGCAACGTTCCCCTTTTGCAGCGAGAGTCTCTCGGAGAGCAACGAGGCGCTGTTCCTCAAGGGGATCGAGGTCGATCACGAAACACTGGAAGTGACCGCGAACCAGCTCGGGGAGGTTGATGCTCACGATCAAGCGTACACCGCTTGTACAGAGGGGGCCGTCGGTAAACTCGCGCTGTGGGGGTTCGGGCCCCAGGACGTTGGCCCGCAACAGTACGAGACTGGTATCCGCGCCGCGCTCGCCGACTACTGCTGGGACGCCAACCCACAAACTGAGGCCGGAACCGAGATCTACCTTTCGTGGGATCGGGAGGAGATCGACAACATCATCGGCTCGGGTCTCGCAGTCGAAGCGATGTGGGGGGCAGACGGGACGCTGTGCATTGGCAGTCCTCGAAAGGCGAACGCGCAGTACCCTTGCGGGATCCCGACTTGCGCAAACTCGAATCACGACGTGGACGACGAGGTGCTGGTGACGTTTATCGTGGACCCTGGGATTGTGATCTAACGGCGTTGACCGTCGGGTAGCGACCCCAGCGTGCGAGGACAGAGCAATCAGTTGCGTGTGCAGCAACCCGACGCGGCGATGCCAGCCAGCGTATGATTCCCATGGTGACGTCTTCGACCGATACGCGATCAAGCATGAGTATCGGCTCGACACCTAGCGCCTGCGCTGTAGAAGCTTGCCCCGACGAGAACGTGATCCTCGAGTTTGTCGAGGGGAGCTCGTCACGCGTAGACCGGGCAGCGCTCGAGCGCCACTTCGACACGTGTGAAGACTGCCACGATCTCGTCGCCGCGCTGATCCAGAGCCCGGCAAGCCCCGAGCGCGGCGCCGACGACCCCAGCGGTCACGAGGACACGCTGCGACCGGAGCTCGGCTCCGAGCCGACCCTGGCGGCGAGCCCCGCGTCGAAGCCTTGGGCGCCGCTCCCCGGCGACGCTCCCGCGCGACTCGGTCGCTACCTCGTGATCGAGGTTCTCGGCGCAGGCGGTATGGGAGTCGTCTACGCGGCGTACGATCCCGAGCTCGATCGCAAGATCGCGGTCAAGGTTCTTCGAACAGGTCGTGGAGGACAGGATGAGACGAAGCGGCTGATCCAAGAGGCGCGCGCGATGGCCCGACTGTCGCACGCAAACGTGGTCGGAGTCTACGACGTCGGGACGTTCGGCGACGACGTGTTCGTGGCGATGGAGTACGTCGCCGGCGTTAACTTGAGCGCGTGGCAGAGATCCGAGAAACAGCGGTGGCGCGAGGTCCTGGAGGTTTACAAGCAAGCCGCGCGCGGCCTCGCGGCGGCCCACCGCGCGGGCCTCGTGCACCGTGACTTTAAACCCCACAACGCCATGATCGCCGAGGACGGGGTCGTGAAGGTCCTCGACTTTGGACTCGCGCGGCTCGTGGACACGAAGCCAGCGACAGATCTCGTAGACACCGACCCGCACAAGCGGACACCAAGCGAGACCCGACTCATCACGCGCACCGGCGCCGTGATGGGGACGCCAGCGTACATGTCCCCAGAGCAATTTGAGGGCCAGCGAGCCGACGCGCGCAGCGATCAGTTTAGTTTTTGCGTCTCGCTGTTCCAGGCGCTCTACGGCCAACTCCCTTTCGCTGGCGACTCGTTCTCAGCGCTCTTTCACAACGTGATTCACGGCAAGTTGCGCCCGATCGATGAACACGCTGATGTGCCCCTCTGGATCCGCGCGGTGGTTCTGCGTGGTCTCGAGGTCGACGCGAACGCGCGCTATCCCGACATGGAGACGCTGCTCGCGGCGTTGGAGCAGAATCCAGCGCTCATACGACACCGACGGAGAACGCGCGTTGCCGTAGGCGCCGCGATCGTGGCGACGGGCCTGGGTACGGCCGCGGCCTCTGGCGCTTGGCGGCGGCCGTGCGCCGGCGTCGACGATGAGCTGGCTGCAGTGTGGACCGACGCGCGACGAGAATCGACGGGTCGCGCGGTGCTATCCAGCGGGGTCGCGTTCGCGGCGGAGACGTGGCCCCGTGTCGCGCCTGTCCTGGATGAATACGCAGACTCGTGGGTTCGCGCGCGACGCGATAGCTGCCGTGCGCACAGCGACCGACGCATCTCCGAGCAGCTCTACGATCGTCAGACGGCGTGTCTTGACCAGCGCCGAGCGAGCCTCGACACGTTCGTCAACATTCTCGAGCAGACAGCTGATGGGGACGTGGTCGGCCGTGCAGCGATCGCGGCCAGAAAGCTACCGATGATCACTCTCTGCGTGGACGCTGACTATCTCTCGTCGACGGTCCCCCACCCCGAGCGTGAAGAGACCGCCGCAGCGGTCGCGGCTGGACGAAAGAAGCTGGCAAGCGCGGCCGAGTATGAGTCGCTCGGGAGGTACTCCAAGGCGATTGAACTCGCCGAGTTGGTGCGATCAGCGGCAGAAGACGCTGCTTACGAGCCGCTGGCCGCGGAAGCGCAGCTGCGGGCAGGAAGCGCGTACATGATGCGCTTCGAAGGGCGCGCCGCCAAGACGGCGCTGACGCATGCGCTGTGGCGCGGCATGAGAAGCGCGCACGATCCCGTCGCGGCCGAGGCGGCGATCAAGCGGCTCTATTCGCGTGCCGAGCTACTGGGTGACATCAACGGGGCGCAAACCGATCAACCGCTCGCAGAAGCGCTCGTCACTCGCGTCGACGATCCGCGCCTACACAGTCTGTACTTCAACAATCTTGCGATCGCGAGAGAGCGTGCAGGAGAGGATAAAGAAGCGGCCGCGGCCTACGACGCGGCGCTGAGAATCGCGGGTGCTCGACTCTCTTCCAATGACCCTGACGTCCTGATTGTGCTCGCTAACTACGGGGCGTTGCTCACGACCATGTGGCGCTACGCAGAAGGCCGCGAGAAGCTCGAGCGGGCGCTCGAGCTTGGCCACGCGATACTCGGGCGCGACCATCCCCAGGTCGCGGTCGTCGAGGTTATGCTCGCGCACGCGCTTGTATGGCGGGGCGAGTACACGAAGGCGGATGAGTTCCTCGCTCACGCCGAGTCAGTCCAGCTCGTCGACGCTCCGGCGCGGTTCTACACCCATACGGAGCAAGGCTACCTCGCGCTTCACCAACGAAGGTACGATCGAGCGCTCGAATACTTCCAACGCGCGCTAGATGACGCCAGGATCGCGGAGTTCGATGCGGTCACGATCGCGGACACTCTGCATGGCGCTGGCGATGCTCTCATGGGGCTCACACGTCCACACGAAACGGGCGCGTCGAGTTCTATTGAGCGGGGGCTTGCATACCACGAACGAGCGCTGCGAGCCCGCGAGGAGGCGCTAGGTGCTGAAAGCGGCCTCGTCGGAGAGTCGTGTCGGCGCCTCGGTAGGGCCTACCTCCAGGCGCCGTGGCCTGACAGTGTAGAGCGAGCGAAAGAACTCCTGAATCGAGCCCAATTAATCATTGAGTACAACGATGACCCGCACACGCCTGGTACCGCGCTCACGTTGATGGACTTGGCTCTTGTGTACCAGAAGCTCGGCGAGCTCGACGCGAGCGAGAGAGCGTTCTCGCGCGCACTAGAGCTCCTCGAAGATCTGACTCCGGGCGAGCCGGTTTCGCCATGGCTGCTCAAGGCTCGCGTCCAGTACGCTGCGATTCTCCACGAGCTCGGACGCTATGACGATGCACTCGATCAAATCGAGTTCGCGCTCTCGCGGTTCACATGGCCACTCGACGCGGCGTACGCGAGATACGAGCGCGCCAAGATCCTCGGTACACGCGACGGTTGCAGCAGCGCGGTCCGCGAAGATGCCAACGCCGCCCGTGCCGTCCTCGCCGGCGAGTCACAACCGCATGTCGACGTCGCCCGCGAGATCAACACCTGGGCCGAAGGACTTTGCGCCGGCGTATGATCAAAGCGTCAAGACTTGGACTCTGCGTCTAAAGGCTGCGTACGGTTCGTCCCATCCTCGATGGCTTTAGCAGGCGGATCTCGACGTCGTCTGCCCGGCTTCCGAGCGACGCGTCAAAGACCCCGATGAGCGAGCGGTTGCGTTATGGCCAGAAGTTGTGGATCACCGAGAGAGCGGAATTGAGAAGGGCGGCGTAGCCTTCCTCGTCAACGAGAACGACGAGACACCGTTTCCCGCCTGATTATCCGCCGCGATCTTCGAGTAGCCCCGGGAGACGAGTCTCCCGGGGGCCCTCACCAGATCCGTACGAGGAAATTTCCACCATACGGCTCTTCCGCGAAGAAGACCGTGAACCCAGGAAGTCAAACGTCCCGGGACCCTTGCCGCCGTCCTGCGATTTCGGCGGTCGCCGAAATCTCATCAGGCGCGTCTTCTCTGGATGGAGGGCCAGTCCGTACCGCCCCAGCCGTTTTCCCAGCGCGACCCATACCCGCTCTGCGTCGCTCTTGACCTCGAACGATGACGAGGGCGGGAGCGCTCTGTGACCCTCATGTGCCACGAAGCGCGCACAGTAAGGGCCCATCCTGCGAAGGCCCGCCTACTCCTTCGAAGTAGAGAGCCCCGGGCTACGACCAAGAATTCTTGAAGAACGGCGTGCTGCCAGCGTTTGGTCGTACCCCGGGGATCGGGCGGTCGGACTTCCGGGCTGTACTTCAAGTTTCAGCGACAAAGAGCCCGGCGCTCCTGGCGGTGCATGGCGTCGTGGGATTACTCAGACACGCTCCTAGGGGCGAAGGGGCGCGTCGGGCCGGGGTAACCGCGGCTTCGCTCGAGCTAGCGCACTGACTTGCTCTGCTCGAGCGCGCCGCGTCCGTACGCCCACTGCAGACCCGCGCGGGCCCACGACGAGCGGTACAGGCGGCGGTCGACGAACCACTGCATGCCGTCTTGCACGGCTGCGCGGACCCGGCAGTGCATCCCGATCTTCCGCGCGCAGCGGCGGGCGTGGGCTCGCTGCAGCCGCGGCCCGAGCCCGCTGCCTGAGCGCAGCGCGTCGCGGGCTGTCTCGGCCGCCATGATCCCGGTCTCGAGGGCCTGCCAGATCCCCTCGCCGGAGAGCGGATCGACGGAGAAGCCGGCGTCGCCGACCAAGAGCAGGTCGCGACCGCCGACGCCCCACGGCGCCGGGCCCAGCGGCAGCGACCAGCTGCGGGCGGGGCCGACGGGGCGCGCCCCCTCGAGGCGTGATTCGTGGCGCGCGAGGAAGCCCTTCAACAATTTGCGCAGGTGATCGTCGGTCTTCTGGTAGGCGTCCGCGCGCTGGTAGACGCCGACGTTGACGACGCCGTCGACCGAAGGGAACACCCAGCCGTACCCACAGGGGAGCTCGTGTTCGAAGAAGTGCTCGCTGACGCCGCCGGGAAGATCGCGGACACCTTCAAAGTACTGGGTCGCGGCGACCGCCAGGCTGCGCCCGCGGGGGTTGGCGCGCCCCATCGCGGCCCAGGCGATGGAGCCCGGCCCGTCGGCGGCGATGACGAGCTCGGCGCGCCAGTCGATGGCGGGGCCGCGCGCCCGGTAGCCGACGCCGCCATCCGGTGCTGCCTCGAGCGCGCGGACAGCTGTCCCTTCGACCACGCGGGCGCCGGACTCACGCAGCGCCGCCAGGAGCGCGACATCGAGCTGCAGCCGCGGGACGATCATGCCGGGGCGCTGATACGCACGCCCGACCCGCGAGCCGTCGGGGAACACCGCGTCGGCCCGGCGCACCAGCGCGTGCGGTCCACTCGTGATCGCCGGCAACGCGCCCAGCTGCTCGATACGCTCGAGCGCGCGGTTCGAAATCGCGTCGCCGCAGGTCTTGGGTCTGGGGAATCGCGCGCGGTCCACCACGCAGACCTCGATCCCGGCGCGCGCGAGCGTGATGCCGGCCGCGCAGCCCGCCGGCCCAGCGCCGACGATCAACACCTGGCTTCGACCACGCAGCGCGGCGCCCACCGATGACCCTGGCTCGCTCCCAATCGCTCCGGTCACAGAGGCGCACGATATCGCACGTTCGCGCGCTGCGGAAGCCGCACGGAGGCGCTGCTGTTTCCGCAGCGCGGGGCTCGGGGGCCTCCGCCGCGGGCCTTCAACCGCCGAGATCCTGGCAACAAGCCGCGCTCGCGCCGATGGCACGTCCCGTGCACATTGCTCACGACGATGACTCGACGAGGACGAGAGAGCCGCGCGCCGCGACGTTTCTCGCTGCGTCCGGTTTGTCGATGGGTCGTGCTCGGCGAGCTCGCGCTCGCGCTCGCGGGCTGCGTCGAGGATGACAGCGACGGGCCCACGGCGACCGCCGGCACCGACGCGATCACGGACGACACCGCCGACGCGCCGGCGCAGGTGCGCGCCCCCGAGGCGACCGCGCGCGACGGCGCCGTGATCGCGCAGGTGCACTACCAGACTCGCTGGGATCAACACCTCGAGCCCGAGGGTCCGTGGACCACGACCAACGACCTCGGCTACACGATCACCGTCGAGCGCGGCTACCTCGTCAACTACAGCGCGGCGCTGGTCGAGTGCCTCGACGCTCGCGGGCACGGCGAGTCGATCAACCTGAGCGAGACGCGGGTGCCCTTCATGGAGGCGCTCGCGCCGGCGGGCGCGGGCGCGTTTGACTCCCGCGCGTTCCCGGCCGCGCGCTACTGCCACGTGCACTACTTGGTCGCGCGCGGCGACGCCGAGACCGAGGGGATGCCGGCGGAGCACGAGCCCGCGCTCGAGGGCCTCAGCGTGTGGCTCGAGGGTCACTACCTCGCCCCAGGGGATCAGGGCCCGGGCGACGCGGTCGACTTCTCGATCTCGACGGGCGCCCCCTTCGGCGCGCTCTACGAGCTGACGCCCAACCTCGCGCTGGACGACGAGCTCGAGCTCGAGCTCGACACGCCGCTGCGCGCCACCGTGGTGTTGGAGCGCCAGCGCGACACCCTGCTCGACGGCGTCGACTTCGCGAACGACAGCGACGACGCCCACGCGCGCCGCGTCATCGAGAACGTCGTCTCCCACGCGCAGCTCTCGATCTCCCTCGAGCCGCTCGAGCCGGACGCCCCGCTCCCGAGCGCGTCCTGACCCGCGCCTCCCCCGGAACAAACCATGCCGACCAACACCCTGCTCCCCCTGTCCGCGACCCTGCTGTCCTCGCTGCTCATGCTCTCCCCTGGCGCCCCTCCGCCCGGCCCTCCTCCTGGCGGCCCTGGCTTCGCGCCGCCGCCTCCGCACGTCGTGCTCGAGCACATGCACGCGCGCGGCGTGCTGACGATCGACGAGGCCACCCGCGCCGCCGCGCGCCAGCTCGCGCAGGCGCGCCGCCCGACGCTTGAAAGACTCCACGGGCTGCGCCGCCAGGCCACGGAGGCCTACCTTCGCTCGTTGACGAGCGGGACGTCGACGAACACCCAGGCGCTCGCGGACGCGGCCGCGGCCGAGCTCGAGCTGCGCCGCGCGGAGCTCGAGCTGGCGCGTCAGATCCACGGCCTGCTCCGCCCCGAGCAGCGCGCCGGGCTCCTGTCCCATCGGCCACCTGCACCGCCGCCCCCGCCGAGCGACGCGCTCGCCCACCACGCGCGCGCGCTGGGTGTCGACGCGCTGACCGCCGACGCGATCGTCGATGTCTTCAAGCACCACGCGCGCGCGCTGAGCTCCCTGCACGCGCGCGTCGACACAGACCGCGACGCCTACCTCGCGCTCGCGGGCCTCGACGAGCGAGACGCGCGCGTGATCCGGCAGGGCGCCCTGCTGGAGACGAGCGTGAAACAGCTGCGCGTCCGCGAGCTCGAGCTCCTCGTCGAGCTCCGCAGCCTGCTGACAACGGCGCAGTGGGACGCGCTCGCGCCGATGTTCGCCGGGCCTCCGCCGCCGCCCCATCACGGGCGCCATCACGAGCCGCCGCCACCTCGCCCGGACGCCACCGAGTGACGCGAGTGATACGGTACCCGTCGTGATCGAGCCGCACCCGAGCTATCGAGTCTCGCTGCGCTGGGCGCTGTTCGCCGTCATGCTGCTGCTGGGCGCCGCGCTGGTCGGGGTCTCGATCGCGAACTACACGGGCGCCCGCGCGCTCTCGAAGACCATCGAGCGCGGACAGGGCGACGCCTTCTTGACCGCGTGGCGCCAGATGCTGCCGCCCGGGCGCGGTCCGCCGAGCGCCCACGAGCTCCAGCGCCTGCTCGACGCCCAGTCGGTCCACGGCCTGCGCTACGCCGCGTTCGTCGTCCCCGGTCACGGGGTGATCGCCGCAGCTGGCGAGCCGCTCGTCACGATCGACGCGAACACCGTGGAGCGGGATCCGCCGAACATGCCGAAGCGCGTCGGCGACCGAGTACGCCTCACGGGAGGACCACCTCCGGGGCCGCCTCCGCCCCACGGCAAAGCGCCTCCGCCCGGGAAGGCTCCCCCTCCGTTCGCAAAGGCGCCTTTTGGAAAAGCTCCTCCGCTCGGAGCGCCGCCCCCGCCCGGCGCGCTCGGACCTCCGCCGCCGGGCGCCCTGCCCTACCCGGTCATTGAATTCGAACCGATGCTCGCCGCCCAGCTCCGCGCCCGCGCGCAGCGGAACCTCGTCGTCGGCTTGACCTCCGCGCTGGTCCTCGTGCTGATCGCGGGCGTGCTGCTGCGGATGTGGAGCCACGCCGATCGGACCGCCGCCGCGCTCGCGCGTCAGCAGCACCTCGCCGCGCTCGGCGAGATGTCGGCGGTCCTCGCCCACGAGCTGCGCAACCCGCTGACCTCGCTCAAGGGCCACGCGCAGCTGCTTGAAGAGGTGCTCGAGGAGAACCAGCTCGCCCAGCGCAAGGCCGGGCGGATCGTCCACGAGGCGGTGCGCCTGCAGCGGCTGACGACCGCGCTCCTCGACTTCGCCCGCTCCGGCGAGATCACGCGCGCCGACGTCTCGCCGGCGGAGCTGGTCGCGGACGCGGTGATGTCGAGCGCGGGCGGCCCCGACGCGCCCGCGATCGCGATCGACCGCGACGCCGCGCCCGAGCGCTGGTCGCTCGACCCGCTGCGCTTTCACCAAGTCCTCACCAACCTGCTGAAGAACGCGGTCCAGGCGTCGCCGCCGGACAAGCCGCCCCGCGTCACGATCCGCGCGCGCGGCGAGAGCCTGGTCGTCGAGGTCCGCGACTACGGCGAGGGCGTGCCGCCCGAGCAGCTGGCGACGATCTTCGAGCCGTTCAAGACCACGCGCGCGCAGGGCACCGGCCTCGGGCTGGCGGTCGCGCGTCGGGTGGTCGAGCTGCACGACGGCATCATCACGGCCGAGAACCACCCGGAGGGCGGCGCGGTGTTCCGCGTGGTGATCCCGGCCTGAGTGATACGATCCGGCGCGAACCCATGGGTCAAGCCAACGCCAGCGTCCTCGTCGTCGACGACGAGGAGGGGATCCGCAGCTTCCTCGCCGAGGCGCTCGCGCTCTCCGGCTACGAGGTCGCCGAGGCCCCCGACGGCGAGGCCGCGCTGCAGCTGCTCGCGCGCCGCAGCTTTCACGTCCTGCTCACCGATCTCACGATGCCGCGCGTCGACGGCATGACGCTGATCCGGCGCGTGCGGGCCGAGCAGCCCGAGCTCGAGATCATCGTGCTCTCGGCCCACGGCACGATCCAGACCGCCGTCGAGGCGATCAAGCTCGGCGCCTTCGACTTTCTGCAAAAACCCCTCGAGAGCCCGGGTGAGCTGCGCCGCCTCGTCGCCCGCGCCGTCGAGCGCCACCGGCTGCGCGCGCTGCAGGAGATCGCGCGCGCCGGCGCGGACGAGCCGAGGCTCTCGCACGGCGACCCGGCGATGAAGCCGGTCGTGCGCGCGCTCGAAAAAGTCGCGCGCACCGACGCGACCGTGCTCCTGATCGGCGAGAGCGGCACCGGCAAGGAGGTCGCGGCCCACGCCGTGCACCGCTGGAGCGCGCGCCGAGACGGTCCCTTCGTCGCCATCAACTGCGCCGCGCTGTCCGAGAGCCTGCTCGAGAGCGAGCTCTTCGGCCACGAGAAGGGCGCGTTCACGGGCGCCCAGACCCGTCGGCGCGGGCGCTTAGAGCTCGCCGACGGCGGGACGTTCTTCCTCGACGAGGTCGGCGAGCTCAAACCTGGCCTTCAGGCCAAGCTGCTGCGCGTGCTGCAGGAGCGCAGGTTTGAGCGCGTCGGCGGTAACCAGACCGTGTCCGCCGACGTCCGCTGGATCGCCGCGACCAACCGCGACCTGCAGGCGATGATCAGCCGCGGCGAATTTCGCCAGGACCTCTACCACCGGCTCGCGGTGTTCCCCGTGCACCTCCCACCGCTGCGCGCGCGACCGGCCGACATCCTCCCGCTCGCGCAGGTCCTGCTCGCCCGGATCTCGGCGCAGCTGGGGCGCCCGAGCCTCGAGCTCGCCGCCGACACCCACGAGCTGCTCCGCCGCGCGCCCTGGCCCGGCAACATCCGCGAGCTCGCCAACACCCTCGAGCGCGCGGCGATCCTGAGCGACGACGGGGTGCTGCGGGGCGAGGACATCCTGCTGACCCCAGGCCGACGCCCACCCGCCCCGGCTCCCGAGGTCGCGTCGGCGATCTCGAGCGCCGCGCCCGCGCCCGCGCCCGCGCCCGCGCCGACCATGGCCGAGGCCGAGCGCGAGGCGATCCGGCGCGCGCTCGCCCACGTCGGCGGCAACCGACGCAAGGCCGCCGAGCACCTCGGCATCGGCCTGCGCACGCTCTACGAGAAGCTCAAGCGACACGGCCTCTCCTGAGCGTATAGTCGCCCCGGCGATGACCGGCTCAAACGAACTTGCCCGCGACCACGGGCGCCGCGAGTTCATGACGCGGACCCTCACGGGCGCCGGCGCGCTGGCGATAGCCGGCTGCCGCGGGCCGCAGCCGCCCCCCGAACCCGCGCCGCCCCCCGAGACCGCCCCGGAGCCTACGGCGCCCCCCGACCTCCCGCGCGAGCCGGATCTCGAGAAAAAAGACGACGCCGAGCTGGCCCGGATGATCGGCGGCCTCCTGCTGGTCGGCTTTCGCGGCGCGCGGGCCGGCGAGGACGCGACCGTGATCCGCGACATCGCGGACCGACAGCTCGGCGCCGTGCTGCTGTTCGACCGCGACGACCTCCTCGGCGACCACAAGCGCAACATCGAGTCCCCCGCGCAGCTGCGCGCCCTGAGCGAGGAGCTGCAGGCCGCGAGCGCCGACACGCTGCTGATCGCGATCGACCAAGAGGGCGGCTACGTCAACCGCCTGCTGCCGAAGTACGGCTTCCCGCGCACGGAGTCGGCGCGTCACTTCGGGCGCAAGAACAAGGCCGACTACACGCGGCGCCGCGCCGACACGACGGCCGCGCTGCTCGCCGACGCCGGCGTCAACCTCAACCTCGCGCCGGTCGTCGACCTGATGGTCAACCCGCGCAACCCGATCATCGGCAAGGTCGAGCGCAGCTACTCCGCCGACCCCGAGGTCGTCGTCCGCCACGCCCGCGCGTTCATCGAGGCCCACCACGCGCGCGGCGTGCTGTGCTCGCTCAAGCACTTCCCCGGTCACGGCAGCTCGCGCGCCGACTCGCACCTCGGCTTCGTCGACGTCAGCGAGACCTGGACGCGCCGCGAGCTCGAGCCCTTCGCCGCGCTGATCGAGGCGGGCCTCGCCGACACCGTGATGACCGGGCACCTGTTCAATAAGACACTAGACCCGGAGGTCCCGGCGACGCTGTCGCGCGCGGTGATCACCGGCGTGCTGCGCGAGCAGCTCAGCTTCGCGGGCGTCGTCATCAGCGACGACCTGCAGATGGGCGCGATCACGGGGACCTACAGCTACGAGCAGGCGCTCTTGCGGGCGCTCGCGGCCGGCGTCGACATGCTGACGGTCGGCAACAACGTCGGCTTCAGCCCCGACGCCGTGGCGCGGACGATCGAGATCATCGGCGAGCACGTCAGCGCGGGCCGGCTCCCCCGCGAGGTCATCGAGACGGCGCACGCGCGCGTACAAAGCCTCCGCGAGCGCGCCCTGAAGGTCGCGCCCGCCTGAAGTCCCGCGCCGCCGCCGTGGCTCAGAGGCCGCCGGCCCGTGGACCGCTCGCGGCCAATACCTAAACTTCGAACCATGTCGATGTCAGGCCCGAGAATCGACGCAAACGCGGCCGCGCGCGCGAACACGACGGCGCCGTCGCGCCCGCGCGGCGCTACCATGAAGGGCGGGGGACGTGTCGGAGCAGGTGCGGTTGATCGTCGCCGGCGCGAGCGCAGCCGGACCAGGGGGCGCGCGGCCCAACGACGACCGCGTCCTCATCGACGCGCGCGCGCGGCTCTACGCGATCGTCGACGCGAGCGGGCCGACCTACGGCGGCTGGCACCGCCCGACCGGCGTCGAGCCGGGCCTGCGCGCGCTCCGGCGAAGCTGGCTCTGTGACCCCGCGCCGACCGTGGACGAGCGCCTGCGCGACGCGCTCTTCGCCGCGAATCGAGCGATGTACGACCCGGCCTTTTTCAACCAGCGGTTCGACGGTCGCGCGCCGTGGCACCCGACCGCCTCGATGACGGTCCTCGGCGTCGCGGGCGACCAAGCCGCGCTCGCGCAGATCGGCTCGACGCGCGCGTACCTGGCCCGCGACCAGCGAGTGCAGCGTGTGCTCGACGACCACACCTGGTGGACGGAGCTCGCGGCTCGGGGCGCGCCGCGCAGCCCCGAGGACGTGCGCGTGGTCACCCGGGTGCTCGGCTTCGCTGAGCAGGTCGAGTTCGAGATCACGCGCCTCACCCTGCGACCGCGCGATCTGGTCGTGCTCTGCAGCGACGGCGTGTGGTTCCCGCTCGAGCCGACGACCACCGACACCATCCGCGGGCTCGCGCGGGCCCACGAGCACGAGCCCGAGGCCCTCGCCTCCGAGCTGCTCGCGGCCGCCCGCGTCGCTGGGACGCTCGACCACCACAGCGCGATCGTCATCTCGGTCACGGCCTAGGAGCGTCGGAGTGATCCGCGCGGCGTCAGGTGTAAGCACCTGTGCTTCGTCGGAACTCAAGGGTCGCGCGCGCGTTCAGACGCCCGCCGCCCTACGTCGGCGCGCCCCCCACAGCCGGCTACCGCTGTCGCCACGGGGGCGAGATGTCACCGGCCACGGTCCTTGCCAGATGGACACAGCGCACACCAACAGTCGTGTCCACTTGTCCTCGACATGCGCGCCTGCGCGCCGAAAAACGGACGGAAACGGGCGATCTGCGGCCGCTGCGAGTTGGCCCGCGTCTTGCTCTTTCATTCGAGCGTGTCGGGGCGACGCCCGGCACGACCCCCCACCCCTTCTTCTTCTCCCCCTCTACCTCCCCCCTACCACCTCCTCCCCCAACGAATCCCCATCATGACCACCTCCAACATCGCTCGCCTCGCCCTCCTGCTCGTCACCGCGCTCTCCACCGCCGCCTGCGACGCCCAGACCCTGATGAACAACGCCGGCGTCCCCGCCGGTCCCACGTCGCTCGACAGCAACCCGGCCGGCCCCTCGCGGCCGAATCCCCCGACCGGCCCGCAGACCCTCACGGGCACCAACAAGCCCACCTCGGCGAGCACCCCGGCCAGGGACCACGGGATCGGCGGCCTGACCAACGACCCGCGCCCGAGCGTCCCGGCGACCCCCCGCGTCACCTCCTAATCCTCCCCGTTCAGCCGACCCCCGACCCCTCCACCCGACCGCGAACCAACCAAAGGAGCCCGCAGCTAGACAATTCCTGTCCCACCCCTCCACCCTTCAGACGCCGTCCTGGATCCTCCAGGGCGGCGTCTGTCTTTTCGAACTCCCGCGCTCAGCCCTCGTCCGGCGCGCGCTCGGCGATCAGCTCGAGGATCGCGTCCGCGAGCTCGGGCGCGCGCGACTTCTGGATGTTGTGCTTACCTGACTCAAACACCAGGAGGCGCGCGCCGGGGATCGCGTCCGCGAGCTCATCCGCGATCGCGCGCTCGATCATCGGGTCGTCCTCGGCGATCGACACCAGCGCGGGGCAGCGGATCCTCGCCACCGCTCGGCGCGCGCCCGCGAGGTCGATGGTCCGGACCAGCTCGAACTGCCACGCCAGCTCCTCGTCGGGGCGCTCGACCGCGGCCATGAAGCGGAACCGGCGGTAGGCCGCGCGGATCAGGCCGATCATCGGTCGGCGCAGACCTGGCACGCGGGCCAGCCGCGCGTAGGCGTGCAGGAGCACGGGCGGCGCGAGGTTTCTGTGCCGGCGCGTGCCGGCGCTCGCGAGCAGCACGAGCTGTCGAACCCGCCCGGGCCAAGAGCCCGCGACCTCGATCGCCGTGCGGCCGCCCATCGAGTGCCCGAGCAGCGCGAAGTGATCGAGCCCGAGGGCGTCGGCGAAGTTGATCACCGCCTCGGCGCGCGCGCGCGGCCACGGTGACGGGAGCCGCGCGGCCAGGTTGCCGCCGAAGCCCGGGAGTTCGAAACGAAACACCCGCAGGCGCGCGGCCAGCAGCGGCGCGAGGTAGCGAAAGTCCCGCGCCTCGCCCGGGATCCCGTGCACGAGGATGATCGGCGGCGCGTCCGAGGGGCCCTCGACCGTGTAGGAGTAGCGCGCGCCGGCGGCCTCGACGAAGCGCAGCGGCGGATCGCTCGGCGGCGGGAGCTTCGGCGCCCCCTCCGGGACTCGTTCGATGTGCATGGGCCCGGCTTCGCCTTCCTTGGCGGACCGCTAGCGGCCGATCCCGTGGTAGGCGAAGCCGAGCGACTCGAGGTGCGCGCGGTCCCACTGGTTGCGCCCGTCGAAGAGCACGGGGGTGCGCAGCTGCTGCTTGAGGCGCTCGAAGTCCGGGCTCCGAAACTGTCGCCACTCCGTGACCAGCAGCAGCCCGTCGGCGCCCTCGGCGGCCTCGTACGGGTCGTCGAAGAGCGTCGCGCCCCCGGTCTTGTCCTTCAGCGCCGCCACGAAGTTCGGCCCCGCGATCGGGTCGTGCAGGCGCAGGTGCGCGCCCTCGGCCAGCAGCGCCGCGGCCACCCGCAGCGCCGGCGCCTCGCGGATGTCGTCGGTGTTCGGCTTAAACGAGAGCCCCCAGATCGCGAAGCGCTTCCCGACCAGGTCGCCCTTAAAGTGCTCGCGGACCTTGCGGACCATCACGAGCTTCTGGACCTCGTTGATGCGCTCGGCGCTGGCGACGATCTCGAGGGTCATGCCGTACTCGCGGGCCGTGTTGAGCAGCGCGCGCGTGTCTTTGGGGAAGCACGAGCCGCCGTAGCCGACGCCGGGGTACAGGAACTTGTTGCCGATCCGCGGGTCCGAGCCCATGCCCCGGCGCACCCGCTCGACGTCGGCCCCGACCGCGTCGCTCAGGTTCGCGATGTCGTTGATAAAGGAGATCCGCGCCGCGAGGTAGGCGTTGCACGCGTACTTCGTCAGCTCGGCCGAGCGCGCGTCCATGAACAGCATGCGATCGTTGGTCCGGCAAAACGGCTGATAGAGCCGCTCGAGGGTCCTGCGCGCGGCCTCGTCGGTGGTCCCGATGATCACGCGATCGGGCTTCATGAAGTCGCTGACCGCCGAGCCCTCCTTGAGGAACTCGGGGTTGGAGGCGACCGTCACGGGCTGCGAGGTCTGCTCCCTCATCAGCCGCGCGACGCGCTCGGCGGTGCCGACGGGGACCGTGCTCTTGTTGACGACGATCGCCGGGTGGTCGAGGTGCGTGGCGACCTCGGTCGCGGCCGAGAACATGTACGAGAGGTCAGCTCCGCCGCCGTGGTCGCGGGTCGGCGTGCCCACCGCGAGCACGATCACCGCGCCGTGGCGGGCGGCCTCGGCGTTGCTCGTGGTGAAGCGCAGCCGCTTGGCCGCGACGTTGCGCTCGACGAGCGCGTCGAGGCCCGGCTCGTAGATCGGGATCTCGCCGCGCCGCAGCGCCGCGATCTTGTCCCCGTTGATATCGGCGCACAGCACGTCGTTGCCGTGGTCCGCGAAGCCAGCGGCGGCGACGAGGCCGACGTATCCCGTTCCGATAACGCTTACTTTCATGGCTGTCTCTGTCTGTTGTCTCGAGCCGCGCCTGCGGACCCGGGGCGTGTCGATGCACGTGTAGAGGAAGGTGTAGAGGAAGGTGCAGAAGAAGGTGTAGAGGAAGGTGCAGGTGTAGAAGATGCCCCAGCGGCGGCGGGTTCGGTAGCGCGCGCGCGCGACGGCGCTGGGGACGGAGGCGCGCCGGAGCGCGCCGCTCGCACGCGCGCGCAGGGGTCCTCGGGGTCAAACGACGCGCCCGGGTCCCACAGGAGCGCGGGAGGCAGCGGCCCGATCGCGCCGCCGTCAACGGTCGCGGTGAGATGCACCTGCGCCGGCCCGCGCTGATCGTAGTAGAGCACCTGCACGTGGTGCACGCCGGGGTCGAGCACGCGCGCGCCGCGAGCCTGTCGCGCGCGGTGACTCCCCCAGTTGTTGACGACGCGATCGCCGTCGACGAACACGCGCGCGCCGTCGTCCGAGACGAGCAGGAACTCAATTGCGACCGCGCGCTCGAGCACCATGCACGTGTCCCACCGGACAGAGAAAAAGTCGACCGGCATCGCGTCCCCGAGCGGCGAGTCGAGCCCCCAGTCGAAGTTGATGTCGCGGTCGCGGCGGCGGGCCGCCGGCTCCCCGGAGAACACCTTGCTGCGGTACAGCGACGCCCGCCACCGACCTTCGTCCGCCGGCGCGCGCGTGGCCACGACCAGCGCCCCCGCGACCAGGGCCGCGATCGCAAGGAGCACGAGCGCGCCCCAGTTGCGACGCGTTCGCGCGCGGGCGAAGGCGCCGCCGGTGCGCTCGCGATCGACCGCTGAGTACACGCGGCCGAGCACGCGCACGTGCTCGAGCAGCGCGTCGCGCCCGAGCGCGCGGCCGCCCGCCCGCAGGGTCGCCGCGGCGCCGTTCGCCTCCAGCAGCGCGGCGAGCACCTCGCGCGTGCGCAGCCGCTCGGCCGGCGCGAGCTCGCCGAGGCCCGGGAGCGCGTCGCTCCCGGCGACTCGCTCGCCCGCGAGCCGCTGCGCGAGCTCCGAGACCGACGCGCAGCCGAACAGCGGCGCGAGCGAGGACCAGGCTGCCAGCAGGTTGTCGCGCGCGGCCGCTGGGCGCACCCGCGGATCGAGGTCGAGCAGCAGCGCGCGCGCGGCCGCGAGCTGACCGTGTCCCGAATGCAGCAGCTCGGTCGCGGTCTCGGAATTCTGCGCGAGTGCGGAGACCTCGACCATACCGAGCGACTCGCAGCATACTGCCCCGCCCGCGCTTCGGCGAGGAGCGTGTCTGAGTCATCCGCGCGGCGTCAGGCGCCGTCAGGACCGTCGCGTACCGGGCCGTTCTTCAAGCTTCAGTGACAACGGGCCCGGCGCTCCTGGCGGTTCATGGCGTCGTGGACGCGCTCTTAGGAGCCACGCCCGCAGGGATCGAGCGGGTCGTCGGAGGGCGCGCGGAGCAGACGCGCGGGTAACGGCCTCGGCAGCTCGCCCGAGCGCGACGCGGTCAGGGCGAGCCTGTGCCCAGGAGTGAGTCCGCGCGCCGTGACGCGCAGGGAGTGCACGCCCGCCGCCAGCGAGACCCCGTCGGCCGTCGCCCGGCTGCGCGCGCGCTGCATCGGTCGACGTCGCGCGTGCCCTCGTGACTCGACCGCGAGCCGCCGAGCGCCGTCGATCTCCAGCTGCGCGGGCGCGTCCGCGCTGAGCTGAAACACGTAGCGCGCGGGCGCGTCGAGCACCAGGCAGGTCTCCCAGCGCAGCGTCAACGCCTGATCGGCCGCGAGTTCGAAACGACCGTCTGAGCCGTCCTGCGCGGGCACCAGCGCCGACGAGTTCTCATCTGTCGATAAGGACACGTCGACACCGCGCGCGGGCGACACGCCGCTCGCCTCCGCGTCGAGGACCTCCTCCACCTCGTTCGCGGCGGCGCGCCAGTACGTGAGCCGCCAGCGACCCTCGTCGAGCGCGCGGCCGCCCAGCCACAGCGCGAGCGGCACGAGCGGCACGGCGCCGAGCAACACGCGAGACAGGCGAGCGAGCCGGCGCTGCCGCGCGCCGACGGGCGGCTCGCCAGCCGCGCCCGCGCGCCCGCGCTCGAGTTCGTCGACCAGCCCCTCGAGGCTGACGATGTGCCCCGAGAGCCGCTGACGCGAGTCCGCGCCGCCCCGTCGCCCGCCCTCGATCAGGGCGGCGAGCGTCGCCTCGACCCGCGCTCGCTCCCCGGCCCGCGCCGGCCACGGCAGCACCCCGTCGCGCACGCGCTCGAGCAGGCCCTCCTGCCGACCGTCGTAGCGCCACGAGGGATCGATCCACGTCAGCAGCCGCGCCCACGCCCGCACCAAGTGGGCCTCGGCGTAGTACGAGGTCGTCGCCGGATCGGCCATCACCGCGCGCGCCGCCTCGAGGTCGCTGCGGACCTCCTGCAGGATCGCGTCCTCGTCGAGCCCGGCCCCGCTCACGGCGTCCTCCCCGTCGACGCCGGCGCGCTCGGGCGACGGCGCGCCCGAAGATCACGCACCAGCGACAGCGTCGCCCCCTGGCGGGTCTCGCGAACGATCACCGGGCTCCGGCTGAACTTGTGCAGGCAGTCCTCGCGCTGATAGCCGACGAAGAAGTCGGCCCCGGCCGTGCGGGTGAAGCGGATGTTCTGGCGCTCGTACTCCCGCGCGATCTCGGAGGGGATGCAGCCCGTCACGGTGTACTCGCGGGTCAAGAACTCCTCGCGCTCGGTCGCCCACAGGTGCTCGTAGAGCCCGTCGAACAGCGCCTTATAGGTCTCGCCGTAGTAGTCGGTGTCGTAGCGCTCAAACGCCCCCGGCAGCCCGCCGACGAGGCGGTTGAAGTAGACGTACTGGTGCGGGTGCAGCTCGACCATCACGCGCCCGACATCGACGCAGCCCACGCCGACCACCGCCAGCCACAACGCCGCGAGCGCCCGCCCGCCGCGGAGCCGCGCGAGCGCGCGGCTGATCATCACGACCGCCGCGGCCGCGAACACGGCGAGCAGCGGGACCAGGAACAGGAAGTGCCGCAGGCCGTCGTAGAGCGTGGAGCCGCGGACGATCGCGTAGACCGGCGGGAACACAGTCGCCAGCAGCAGCACGAACCACAAGAGCGGGCGACGAAGATCCGCGCGCATCAGCCCGCGAGCACGCAGCGCGCGGACCAGCGCGATCGTCCCCAGCGCGAAGGCGAGCGCGATCAGCAGCCAGTGCAGCGCCGGGATCTTGAACAGGAAGTAGCGCGGCAGGTAGTCCCAGGGCGGCTCGGTCGTCCGGATCACCTGGTCGCCGAAGGGCATCGCGCGGTGGTGCAGGTTGTAGGCGGTCATCCGCCCGAGCGCTTCGAAGGGGTGGCGCAGCGGATCGAGCAGCGCCCACGGCCACGCGACCAGCATCAGCGCCCACGCGCCGAGGCTCGCCGCGCCGGCGCTCGCCAGCAGCCGCGCCGTCACGCCGAAGGCCGCGTCGAGGCTGCCGGCCACGAGCGCGCGGTGGATCCCGTACAGCCCGAGCGCGAGCAGCAGGTAGCAGATCACCAAGATCCCGCCGACGCGCACGCACAGCGCCGCGCCGAACAGCAGCGAGAGCTGCACCCAGCGCGCGCGCGGGACCCGGGGCAGCGCGAGCAGGACGCGGCCGATCGCGACCATCGCCCACACGTAGCCGGCCGCGAACGGGATGTCCTTGGGGTTGCTGAACATGTGGCCGTAGTAGACCGGCGACAGCGTCAGCAGCAGCGCCGACCACAGCGCCCCCGCCGGACCGAGCAGCAGCCGCCCGAGCCGCCACGCGCCGAAGATCCCGAGCACGCCGACGCACGCGCCGAACAGGTGGTTCACGTCGTAGGGCGCGAGCCCGCCGCCCGAGCCCGACGCCGCGGCCGCGCGCAGCAGCGCCGCGGTCGCGTCAAAACCCCCGCCGTACAGGTAGTCCGAGTGATAGCTGAGCGCCGCGCGGTTCTGAAACCCGGAGGCGTACCAGGCGACGATGTGATCGCCGTAGTGCAGGTGCCAGGTCTCGTCCCAGGTGATCCCGTAGTCGCGGAAGCTCGCCAAGATCACCGTGATCAGCACGCCGAAGAGCAGCGCGCTGAGGGCGTCGCAGAGCCGCCCGACGCGCCGACGGCTCGGCCCCGCTGAGTCCTCGCGCTCGCCTCCCAGCTCCATCGACGCAGGACGACCTCTCAAGACGACAGCAGCGCGGGCGCGCGCGCGCGCAGCAGGCGGGCGATCGCGGGCTCGCGGCGCGCCAGCTCCGCGGGGCTCTTGACGGGTAAGAACCTGGCCTCGGGGCCATCACGCTCGACGCGCAGGTAGGTCGAGCGCAGGTGCGCCGTCAGCTCGCCGACCAGGCGTTCGAACTGCACCACCTCGCGCCCGCCCGCCCGCTTGCGGACCGCGTACCAGGTGAGCGCGAAGTCGCGGTCGAGCGCGCGCGCGTCGAAGCACAGCGTGTTGGTGTTGAACAGCGGGATGCGGTCCTGATCGAAGCGCTCGGGGAACGCGAAGGCCTCGACCAGGCGCAGCGCCCCGTCGACGCGGGCCGGCGCGCCGCCGCGGTCCCCGGGGTGCTTGTCGACGACCTCCACCGTGATCGCGGCGCCGCCCTCGAGGTGCGCGCCGATGATCGCCGGGTCGAGGGTCGCCGCGAGGTTGTCGACGTTCGACATCAGCAGGGTCCGCCCGCCGCCGGCGAGGAAGTCCGCGAGCGCGCCGGTCCGCCGCAGCGCGAACGACATGTCTCCATGGCCAGGCGCGTACAGCGACGGGCGCCCGCCCTCGCGGACCAGCTCGCCGTCGGGCGTGAGCCGCAGCGAGACCGCCTGCGGGAACACCCGCGCGCTGACGTCGGGCAGCTCGAGGCCCCGGGCCAGCTCGCGCACCGCGTCGTGGGTCGCGAAGCTGGTCATCACGAGCGCCGGGATCGTGACGCCGAGCTGGCTGGCGAGCGACTGCGCGTCCGCGAGCTTGAGCGCCAAGAAGCCCTGGCCGCCCGTGACCTCGACGGCCGCCTTGACGACCTCGCCGAAGCGCGTCGCCATCCCGCCCGCCAGGATCACGACCCCGACCTCCCCCGCGCGCAGCGCCGCCAGCCCGCGCTCGCGCAGCCGCGCGCGCGCCGGCGTGCCGGGGTCGGGGAAGCTTGTTACGTCGCCGGGCGCGGGCGGCTCGACCTGCCCCTGCACGCGCCCTCGGTCGGCCCCGAGCTCACCGGCGATCAGCCGCGCGCGCAGGCTCGAGAACACCGCCGCGTCGAAGGCGAAGCGCTTGAGGGTCGCCGCCGTCTCGGCGTCGAGCGGCTCGAGTCCAGGGCCCGGCGCGTCGCCGCTTCGCCCGCGCCGCGTATCTCCGTCTTGCGAGTCCATGCCTGCGCGTCGTCTAGAACTGCCAGCCAATCACACGGGTGGCCGACTGTCGAGCGACCGCCCGCGCCCCCGAACCGCGCGCGAAATCGAGTGACAATCCGCACTATCGCCACACCGAGCGTCTGCCGTGAATCGCGGGGGCTCGCGCCCGCCGCGCTACACTCCTCGCACTTTCGCCCGCTCTCCCGTTCCCTCCATGAGCCCCGCGAACGCGCCGACTCCCCCCAGCTCCGCCGCGCCCGATCCCGCGGTAGCGCCCGAGCTCTCGATCGTGCTCCCGGTCCACGACGAGGTGGGCTCGCTGCCCGAGATGTACCGCCAGCTGACGGAGACGCTCGAGGGCATGGGCCGCCCCTACGAGCTGGTGTTCATCAACGACGGCAGCCGCGACGGCTCGGGCGCGCTGCTCGACGAGCTCGCCGACGCCGACCCACGGGTCTGGGTCATCCACTTTCGCAAGAACTTCGGCAAGTCGCCGGCGCTCGCCGCCGCCTTCGACCGCGTGCGCGGGCAGATCGTGCTGACCCTCGACGCCGACCTGCAAGATGACCCCGCGTTCATCCCCGAGTTCGTCGCGCGCGTCGAGGACGGCGCCGACCTGGTCTCGGGCTGGAAGCAGAAGCGCCACGACCCCCTGGGCAAGACGCTGCCCTCGCGGTTCTTCAACTTCGTCGTCCGCCGCCTCAGCGGCGTGCCGCTGCGCGACTTCAACTGCGGCTTCAAGGCCTACCGGATCGGCTGCATCCGCGAGCTCAACGTCTACGGCGGCCTGCACCGCTTCTTGCCCGTGCTCGCCAGCGAGCGCGGCTTTCGGGTCGAGGAGCTGGTCGTCAAGCATAGGCCGCGTCAGCACGGCGTCAGCAAGTTCGGCGCCCGCCGCCTGCTGCACGGCTTCCTCGACCTGCTCACCGTCCTGCTCGTCACGCGCTACCGGACCCGCCCGCTGCACTTCTTCGGCATCCCCGGGCTCCTGTTCGGCGTCAGCGGCCTCAGCATCCTCACCTACATGACCGTGCTGTGGTGGTTCGAAGTCCCGATCGGCACGCGCCCGCTGCTGACCCTCGGCGTGCTGCTGACCCTCGGCTCGATGATCATGCTGGGCCTCGGCCTGCTCGGCGAGCTGCTCGTGCGCACCACCATCCGACCCGACGAGGTGTTCTCGATCCGCGAGATCCGGGGCGCGGGCGGTCAGCCGGCGCTCGCGCCCTCGCCCGCACGCGCCGCGCTCGTCAGCCCGAGCGACGAGCAACAACGCGGAGGCCTCGCGTGAGCGCGCGCCACGGCAACAAGCAGAAGCACGAGAGCAAGAACCCGATCCAGCGGGCCCTGATCGCGCGCTTCAAGCGGCACGCGGTCCGCCTCGCGCGGTCGATCGCGCCGCGCACGATCCTCGACGTCGGCTGCGGCGAGGGCTACATGCTCGAGGCCTTCGTCGAGGGCGGCGTCACGGCCGAGCTGCGCGGCGTGGACCTGTCCGAGCAGGCGGTCGAGGACGCGCGCGCCCGGCTCGGCCCGCGCGCGCGCGTCGAGCTCCAGGACGCGCGCGCGCTCGTGGATCTGGGCGAGACCTTCGAGCTCGTGATGATGCTCGAGGTCCTCGAGCACATCCCCGAGCCAGGGCAAATGCTGCCGATCCTCGACGCGCTCGCGACCCGCCACCTGCTGCTCAGCGTGCCCTGGGAGCCGTTCTTCCGCGGCCTCAACCTGCTGCGCGGCAAGAACGTCCGGCGCTGGGGCAACGACCCCGAGCACGTCAACCACTGGGGCCGCGCCGACTTCCTCGAGTTCGTCGGCGCGCGCTTCCGCGTGCTCGAGACGCCCTTTGTATTCCCGTGGGTGATGGTGCTGTGCGAGCGGCCAGGTTAACCGCCCCGCGCTCGCCCGCTACTATCACCCGCGTGCGCGTCAACATCGAGGACTTCATCCTCCACGGCCTGTTCGGAGACGTCCGGATGTGGATGCCGTGGCGCGAGCTGCACGCGGCCCTCCCCGCGCTCTCGCGCCACGAGTACACAGGCCGCGAGCACCTCGCCAGCGCCATGGAGGGCGCCGTCGAGATCACGCTGCAAAACGACAAGGTGTGGTCGATCAAGCTCAAGCTCGACCACGATCCGCCGCCCATGCCGGCGGGCCTCGAGCTCGTCGGGCCCACGCGGATCGACGAGTACGCGCTCAAGCGCCTGCTCGACAGGCGACGCGTCCCGTGGATTCGCTACGCGCCGCTCAGCGACCGCTGGGGCAACTACTACTGGACCAAGCGCGGCGTGCACCTGCCCTGTGATCACACGCGCCACCTCAGCGCGATCTGCTACGACGGCGGGCAGCTGCGGCTCGACAAGACGAGCGACGAGACGAACGACGCATGAAGGCGCGCCGGCTCGTACTGCTCGCCGCGATCGCGACGCCCCTCGGCGTCGGCGCGCTCGCGCTCGCGGACCGTCGCGGGCTCGTGGAGCGACCGGAGTTTCTGCTCCCCGCCGGCGACTGGGAGTCCGACATCCCCGGGCGCGAGGCCAGCGTCGAGCCCCCGCCCCTGCGCCCGCGGCCCGTGCTCGAGATCGCCGACGCGCGCGCGGGCGACGAGCGGCCGGTGGTTCGCTCGAGCGCGGTCGTCTTCGACGAGGACTTCCTCTGGGTCACGACCCGCGAGGCGCTGCTGCGCGTCGCTCGAGACGGGGTCGAGCGCCGGCTCGTCGAAACCGAGGACCCGATCGCGCGCGGCACCGTCAGCGTCATCGATGATCGCGTCGTCTGGATCGAGTACAGGTACCCGGAGCAGCGCGCGCGCGTCGTCGCCAGCCCGCGGGCCCTCGACGCCGCCGCGACCACGCTGGGCGAGCTCGACGGGTGGTACGTGTACCCGGCGCCCGTGTCACGGGTGATCGCGGTCGGAGACGCGCTCGCGTTTACCTTCCTCGGCTACTCGGAACCACTCGACGAGCAGCCGCCGGAGTACGCGCTCGCCCGGCTCCCAGCGGGCGGCGGCGAGCTTCGGACCGTGAAGCTCGACTCGTGGTTCTGCAACGACTACGGCGACATCACGGCCTCGCGCGGACGGCTCGCGCTCGCGTGTATTCAGCGGAGACCGGCGGCTCGCGTGTTCGACGTCGACGCGCGCACCGGTGCGCGGCGGCCGTTTCGCGAGTCCTGGCGCGACGCGCCGTGGCGGCCATCGAGCGCGGCGTGGACCGGCGAGACGATGGTCGTCACGACCTTCGACCGCGACTCCCTGACGATCAAGCGCCTGCACCCCGACGGGCGCCTGCAGACGATCCTCGATGAGCCTAGCGACGGACAGATCAGCGGTCAGCTCGTCGGCGACGGCGACGCGGCCTACCTCTACTGCCACGGGGGCGCGTGCGGGCCCGGCCGTCTGTTCTGGCTGACCGACGGCGCCTGGGCCGAGCTCCCTGACGCGCCCCGCGACGCGCAGCGCGTCGCCTACACGGGCGGCGTGCTGCACTGGGAGGAGTGGTCGGCGCGCGGCGTGACGCTCTACGCGAACACGACGTGGCCCGGCACGCCGCTGCGCGGTGAACCCGATGACGCCGCGGTCGGCGGGCTGACGCGGCTGCTCGAGTAGACAGGCGACGCGGGGCCGCTCAGCCGAGCAGGTCCTTGGTCAGGTCCTTGGTCAGGTTCTTCTGGTGGGCCTCGAGCGTGCCGCCGCCGATCTCGAGCAGCTTGGCGTCTCGCCACAGGCGCTCGATCGGGAACTCTTTGCAGTAGCCCGCGCCGCCCATCACCTGCATCGCGTAGTCGGCGACCATCTTGCCGACCGGCGCGGCGAACAGCTTGGCGGCGTCCGAGCCGACGCGGTTGCGGACGCCGGGGCCCACGTCGCGCGCGACGTTGTAGACCAGCGCCTTGGCGGCGGCCGTGGCCGCGTAGCCCTCACCGATGTAGCGCTGGATCTGCCCGAAGCGGTTGATCGGGTTGCGGAACGCCTTGCGCTCGGCGCCGTAGCGCACCATCAGCTCGACGCAGCGCTCGGCGATGCCGACGCTCATCGCCGCCAGCGTCAGGCGCTCGATCTCGAGGTTGCGCATCATGTGGGTGACGCCGTCGCCCTCCTTGCCCAGCAGGTTCGCGCGCGGGATCCGGCAGTCCTCGAAGATCAGCTCGGACATCGTCGAGCCGCGCATGCCGAGCTTGTCGATGTGGTTGGAGGTCGAGAAGCCGGGGCAGTCGCGGTCGACGAGGAAGGCGGTGATGCGCCCCTCGAGCTTGGCGTAGAACAGGAAGCAGTGCCCCTCGCAGCCGTTGGTGATGTAGGTCTTGGTGCCGTTGACGATGTAGTCGTCGCCGTCGCGCGTCGCGGTGGTCGTCATGCCGAGCACGTCGGTGCCGGCGCCGGGCTCGGTCATCCCCATGCCCGCGACCCACTCGCCGCTGACGACCTTGTCGAGGTAGCGCTCGCGCTGCTCCGCGTTGGAGCAGTAGTAAAAATTGTTCACGAACAGCATCGAGTGGGCGAGGTAGGCCAGGCAGAAGCCGGGGTCGTACTTCGACAGCTCGTGGTGGACGATGACGGCGGCCACGGCGTCCATACCGGCGCCGCCGTCGTCCTCGGGGATCGTGATCCCGAGCAGGCCGAGATCGCCGACGCGGCGGAACAGCTCGAGGTTCAAGGCCCCCTGCTCGTCGTGCGCGGCCGCCTGCGGATCGACCTCTCGCAGCGCGAAATCAGCCACCATCTCGCGGAGCATCCGGTGTTCCTCGGTGGGGTTGAACAGCAGGTCCGAGCTCTTGCCGTGCATGCAAAGAACCATGCACCCGAAGCCGCGCGCGCAGCAAAGCGCGCGCGTGTGTGAACGCTCAAGCGCACGAGCCGCGCGCGACCGCGGCGCGACGCAGACGCACCGCCGGCGGCACGCGACGCGGACTCGCGCGGACGATCGCGGCGCCGCGCCGCGCCGCGCCGCACGGCGAGCGCGGCTCGCCGCGGATCGCGAGGCCCGGCCCCGGCGAGATCACGCGATCGTACGCGCGAGTCCGCGTCGCGTGCCGCCGGCGCCGCGAGGCCGCGCGCCGACGAGCTCGCGCGCGCGACCGCGACGACGACTCCGCGCGGCGCCGAGATTCCAGCCAGGCCGCGCGCCGGCGAGCTCAAACGTGGTGCCGTCCGCGACGCGCCGCGCTCGCGCGCGTGCAGTAGAATCGAGGCGCCGAAGCGAAAAACCTGGCTCAAGGGATATGTACTATGGATGCGCGCGCGTTGCAGGCGGACTCGATCGAGGAGCTCGAGGAGGCGCTCGGGGAGCTGCTCGAAGGCGACTTTAAGCCGACGCTCGCGATCGTCTTCGTCGCGATCACGCACGACCTCGAGGAACTCTCGCGCGCGTTCGCGGCCCGCGGGATCGAGCTCGTCGCCGCGACCTCGAGCGGCGAGTTCGTGGACGACACGGTCTACGAGGACGCGATCGTCGGGCTGCTGCTCGCGCTCGACCGCGCCAGCTTCTACGCGCGCCTGGTCGACGGCGCCGGCAAGCCCTCGCGCGAGGTCGGCGAGGCGCTCGGGCGCTTCGCGGCGGGCAGCTGCGCGCGCCCGGGGCTCTTGGTGTTCTCCGCCGGGCTGACCGCCGACGGCGAGCAGCTCGTCAGCGGCGCGCTCGAGTCGCTGCCCGCCGACGCGCCGATCTTCGGCGGCCTCGCGGGCGACGACCTCACGCTCCACCGCACCTCGGTGATCCTCGGCGGCTCGATCTGCCACGACGGCGCGCTCGCGCTGGTCTTCGATCAGGACCGGGTCGAGCTGCGCGGCGTCGCCAGCAGCGGGTGGCAGCCGATCGGCGCGACGAAGATCGTCACGCGCTCCGAGGGGAACCTCGTCTACGAGTTCGACGGCGCGCCCGCGATCGACGTCTACAAGACGATCCTGCACACGACCGACACCGAGAACATGATGGAGACCGAGCTGCCGCTGCTCGTCTACCGCGACGACGGCTCCGCGGTCGTCCGCACGGCGATGATGACCGACCGCGAGCGCGGCGCGCTGGTCTACGCGGGCTCGGTGCGCCAGGGCTCGCGCGTGCGCTTCGCCAGCCCGCCGGGCTTCGAAATCAGCGAGCACGCGATCGGCGAGGTCCAGGAGTTCAAGCGCCGCGAGGCGCCGGCCGCCGACGCGGTCCTGATCGCCTCGTGCAAGGGTCGCCACCTCGCGCTCGGGCCGATGGTCGAGGACGAGATCGAGGCGCTGCACGAGCTGTGGGAGCGACCCACGGTCGGCTTCTTCAGCTTCGGCGAGATCGGGCGGCTGACCGGCTCGGGCACGGACTTCCACAACAACACCTTCTCGCTGATCACGCTCCGGGAACGTGAATGAGCGACGAGCTGGACGAGCTCGAGCAGATCGCGTTGGCCAGCTGCGCCGACGACAAGCAGCGAAAGCGCGTCGGCAAGCTGCTCAAGAAAGTCCGCAAGAGCGTCAGCCGCGTCGAGTTTAAGTACGACCGGATCCTGCGGGAGAAGGCGATCGTTTCGAAGCTGCTTACGCAGACCTCGGCCGAGCTCGAGGACGCGGTCGCGCGCGCGCAGCAGGCGACGCGCGAGGCCGAGGAGCTGCGCGCGCGCGCGGAGCAGGCGACGCGCGAGGTCCAGCGCGAGCGCGAGCGCTCGGAGCGGCTGCTCTACTCCGTGCTGCCGCGACCGATCGCCGAGCGCATGAAGGCCGGCGAGAGCACGATCGCCGACAGCTACCGCGGCGTGACGGTGATGTTCGCCGACATCGTCCGCTTCACGCACATCGCGGCGCGCCTGCCCGCGACCGACCTCGTGCGCGTCCTCAACACCCTGTTCTCGACCTTCGACAAGCTCGCGCAGCGGCTCGGCGTCGAGAAGATCAAGACGATCGGTGACGCCTACATGATCGTCGCCGGCGTCCCGGTCGAGCGCGAGGACCACGCCCACGCGGTCGCCGAGTTCGCGCTCCAGCTGCTGGACGAGGTCAACGAGATCGAGCTGCCGGTCGACACCCGCGTCGTGCTGCGGGTCGGGGTCCACAGCGGGCAGGTGGTCGCCGGGGTGATCGGCACCGACAAGTTCACCTACGACCTCTGGGGCGACACCGTCAACACCGCGAGCCGGATGGAGTCGCACGGCGCCCCGGGGCGGATCCAGGTGAGCGACGCGACCTACGAGCTGCTCAAGGACGGCTACGAGTTCGAGTCGCGCGGCACGATCCGCGTCAAGGGCAAGGGCACGATGCAGACCTACTTCCTGCTCGGCCGCCGCGCGCCCGATCCAAGGCAGTGATACCGTGGCGCCGCGGCGCTCGGCCTGCTGCACCTCGAGCGCGGGCGACCCCCGCGCGCGCGTGAGCCCCTCGAGCGCGCGGTGTCGCTGCTCGAGGGCCGCGAGCTCGATCCCCGCCGGCTCACCGACGCGCGCGCCGCCCTCGCGCGGGCTGATGCTGATCAAGAGGGTTCGGGGATCAACTCCGCCACGCGACGACAGTAGCGCGCGAGGACCCCGGGCAGCGCCCGCGTCGCCGCGAGCAGCGAGCCGGCAGCCCGGGTCAGCGTCTCCCGCTCTCGCCGCTCAAACACCATCACGACCTCACGCGCGGCCCGCTTGTACTCGACGAGGAACTGCAGGTCGAGCGAGGCGAGCTGATCGCACAGCGCGTGGAAGCCCTCGGCGTCGAGCCCCGCGAACACGGGCCCGTCGAGGCCGCGCTCGACCATCGCGCCCACGCCGAGCGCGAGCGCCGTCGGCAGCCCGTCGACGCGGCGGCCCTCGTCGGAGGCGCGCAGCGCCGCGATCGCGCGGCCGCCCCAGCGCACGTCGGTGTCGCGGGAGCACAGCCCGCAGGTCATGCTCCACAGGCGATCGAAGTCGCGACCGACCAGGCCGTCGACGTAGGAGCTCATAAAGCGCGCGTGCGCGGACACGGTGAAGGCGCTCTTGTAGGGCGTCGCGGCCGCCTCTGGCTCGCCGCGCGTGGTCGCGCGCGCGCGCAGCGAGAGGTCGTTGCGCAGCGCGTTCTCCATCTCGACGATCCGGTACAGGTAGCGGATCCAGCGGCGGTAGACGTCGGCGAGCGCGATGAACTCGAGGCCCTTCGCGCCGAGCGTCACGCCCCAGAGCCCGCCGAAGTCGAGCCGCCGGACCGCGCCGAGCTCGTACATCCCGCGCATCGCGTCGACCTCGGCGTTGAGGTGGTGCTCGACCTTGCGGTAGGCCTGCGTCGCGTCGATGCCCGCGTAGCTCGCGATGATCTTCGCGCCGCCCGGGTGAAGGCCCGCGAACTCGGTCATGTCGTAGACGAGGCCGCTGAGGATCATCCAGTAGCCGTCCTCGGGGTTGTTGCGCAGCACCACCTCCGAGGCGTCGATCAGCCGCTCCTTCTCGGTCTGCGGGCCCTCGTAGGTCGAGAAGATCTCCTGCGCGTAGCGACCCGACGCGACGAGGCGCTGGAGCGCGGCCTCGGCCGCGGCCGCGCGCGCCGGCTCATCGAGCTCGGGGTCCTCGGGTCGCAGCAGCCGCTTGAGCGAGCGCATCACCGAGCTCGCGAAGCCGGTCTGACCGCAGACGTACACGTACGCGCCCGCGCCCCCGCGCTCCGGCGAGCGCAGCAGCGAGCGCAGCGCCGCCGCGTTCTCCGGCTTCGCGATCTCACGCGCGACGCGGTGACGGGCGCCAGCCTCGAACACGAAGCGACCCGCCGCGGGATCGAAGCGCGCCTCGACGTCATCACGCGAGAACGCGACGCGAACCTCGAGGCCGCCGGCGGCGACCCGCCGCTCGAGGCGCTCGCGCTGAAAGAAGCTCGCGCGCGAGCGCGTCGCGTAAAACAGCCAGTCGCGCGCACGATCGCCGCGCCGCGCGTCGAGGAAGCCGAAGAAGGGCGCGATGCCGGTGCCGGCGGCGAACATCACGATCGGGCGCGCGGGCTCCCGCGGCAGACCGAAGCGCGGCGGGTGGATCACGCGCAGCGCGATCGGCCGGCGCGCGCCCTCGGGCGCGTCGGCGAAGCGGCTGAGGAAGCTCGAGGCCGTGCCCTCCCGCGTCGCCGCCCGCGAGACGCCCGTGTCCTGGGTGCGGTAGCGCAGCCTGCCGACCGTCAGGTGCAGCTCGCTGGCCTCGTCGGAGCCGCCGCTGCGCATCGCCGACGCGATCGAGTACATCCGGAAGGGCAGCGGCCGCACGAACCGGCAGATGTACTCTCGCTCGCCCGGGCCGGCCCGCCACAGCCGCCGCGTGTCGAACGAGCTGCGCGAGAGCAGCTCGAGCACGTCCCACAGCTCCCACTGGTCCTCAGCGCGCGCCTCGACGATCCGATGCAGCGCGCGGTTGCGGGTCAGGCGGTACAGGCCCTTCGCGACGGGGCGCTCGACCGGGCGTATCCGCCCCCACGCGAGCAGCTGTCTCAACGGTAATGTCTCTTCGTCCGGGTCGCTCTCGTCGACCGCCGCGCGCAGCTGCACCGCCTCGCGCCACTCGCGGTTCAGCGGGACCGCGACGCCCCCGTCGGCCTGCAGCGCCTGCAGCGTGCGCTCGACGAGCGCGGGGCTGTTCTCCGGGAGCACGCCGACGCGATCGCCGGGCTCGTAGCGGATCCCGCTGTCCGCGACGTCGAGCACGACGTGCGAGAACGCGGCGCCGTCGCGATCGCCGCGCGTCGTCACGCGCTTGACCGTCGCGCGCTGCGTGATCGGCGGGAAGCCGCGCATCCGCTCCTTGCGGGCGCGATCGAGCTCGTCGTCGACCATGTCCCAAGGGCGCTCGCGATACAGCCCGGTGAAGCCGCTGTTGGTCTGGTTGCGCCCCACCTTAAAGGCGAGATCGAGGAAGCCGTAGACCTTCAGGCGGTGTCGGCCGAGGAAGCCGTGATCGCTGGCGTAGGCGTAGAACGCCGCGTTGAACAGCCCCGCGAGCGAGGGGTCGCCGCGCTCCTCGACGTAGTCGCGGATCGACACCGCCCCCGTCGCGCGGATGAAGTCTTGCCAGTGCTTCGGGAAGCCGCGGCGGTTGGCCATCGACTCGTGGCCGACGCTCGACCGGTACACGTGACGCTCGAACAGCGCGTCGAGCACGTGCACCACCGGCGAGGACGCGCCGCCCGGGCCGATCACCCCGGCGCGCAGCGGGATCGCGAGCGACGCGACCGTCTTCGCCCACAGCACCGGGTCGACGTGGGTGTCGCTGTGCTCGTTGGGATCGACCTGCGCGAAGGTCTCGTTGGAGACCCGGCGCAGCAGCGTCGCCAGCTCGGCGAGGATGTCCCGCAGGACATCCACTTCATCGGCGAGCACGGCCTCCTGCGCCCGGGCGACGGCCGCGAGCAGCGGCGCCGCGCGATCGAGCAGCTCGACCTGCGCGAGGTAGAACACGCGCTCGGCCTCGGTGCCGACGGTCGGCGTCGCCAGGTCCACGCGATCGAGGCGCACCGGCCCCCCCGTCGCGGCCCCGCGGTAGCGCCAGTTCTGCAGGATGACGTCGACGTAGGTGAGCGTGGTGGCCTTGCGCCCGAGCCGCGCCGAGACCTGGTCCCACGGCCGCTGCAGCGCCGGCGGCGGCGGACAGGCTGGCCCCGGGAGCAGGTGACCGTAGGCGTGCGCGAGGATCCCCAGCAGCGAGGCCGCGCGCGCCAAGCAGCGATCCGGGAGCTCGTCAGGGCCGACCGTGAGCGTCGGCAGCCCGTCGACCGCCCGGCGCAGCGCGAGCGTTCGGTGCAGCGCGGGCAGCCGCGCGGCGAGCTCGCGCCATGGCTGGTACTGCGGCGGGAGCTCGAGGCGCGGCGCCTCCAAGGTCAGGAAGCCGCGCGCCGTCGACAAAGACCCGAGGTTCTCGTGGCCGAGCTCGGCGTTGACGCGCTCGCTGCGGAGCAGCACGCGACGCGCGGGCGCGAGCTCCCGCTCCCGCTCCCCACGCCCTCGCGCTGCAGCGCTCCCGCGGCTCACAGCGTCCCCACGACCGCGCGGCAGATGTCCGCGCGCGACACGGTCCCGACCAGCTTCCCGTCGACGACCACGGGCAGGCGCCCGATGTGCTTCTGCAGCAGGATCGTCGCCACGGCCGCGACCTCCTCGTCCGGCGAGACGACGATCGGGTCCTGGATCACGACCGGCGCGATCGGGGTGCTCGCCAGCGCCTTGCCCTTCCGCAGGAACGCGTCCAGCGCCTCGCGCACGGTCCCGCCGGCCGCCAGGATCTCGTCGATGTCCGGCAGCGCCGTCCGCAGGATGTCGCCCTCGGAGAGCACGCCGATGAAGGTGTTGTCATCGTCGACGACCATGAGGTCGCCGATCCCCGAGAGCCCGACGATCTCGGCGGCGTAGAGCATGTTGGAGCTGTACCGGATCCGCGCCGCTCGAACCGTCATCACGTCCCCGACCCGCATACACCCTCGCCCGCGGCGACCCGCTGGCCGCCGCGCGTCGAGCATATCGAGCCGGCAATTGCCTCGCAACGCCGCCGGTCCGCGCTTCGCTCGAATATGGCCATAAGACCATATTTATTTTCGCGCGCGCCCGCGCGATCGCGGCGCCCGCCTACTTGCGCTTCTTGCCCTTCGACTTCGACTTCGACTTCGACTTCGACTTCTTGTGCTTCTTGGGCTTGCCGAAGCTCGACTTCTTCTTGGCCTTCTTCTTCCCGAACAGGCCGCCAGAGTGCTTCGACTTCTTGTGGCTCTTGTGCTTCTTGTGCTTCTTCGACTTGTGCTTGCCGAAGATCCCGCCCGAGACCGAGACCTTGTGCTTGTGCTTGACCTTGACCTTGCCTGACGGCCGGCCCGTGGTCTTCACCTTGATCTTGGCCTTGGCGTCCGCGCTCGCGCCCTGGGCCTTCCAGTGCCCGTGCTTCACGTGGCCCGGCGGGATGAAGGCCTCGCCGTCGGCGCGCACGTAGGCGCTGTAGTAGACCGGGCGCTCCTCGACCAGCACCCAGGTGTGCATCCCGAGCTCGGCGTCCGCGTCCGCCTCCGCGGCGACCTTCCACTCGTGGGTGATGCTGGCGTCGGCGCTGGCGCTGAAGAAGCTCGAGTAGCTCGCGGTCATCTCCACCGCGGCCCCGGCCTCGACCTCCGCGTCGGCCTCGGCCTCGGCCTCGGCCTCGGCCTCGGCCTCGGCGCTCGTGAACACGACGCTGCCGAGCGAGACGGCGAACTGCGCGTCCACGGAGCTCGGGACCGCGCGCAGGTCAAAGGCGACCGCGCCCGCGAGCTCAGCGTCGGCCTCGGCGTCGGCGTCGGCGCGCAGCTCGACGACCTGGACGTGATCCAGGGTGCCGTCGGCGTCGACGTCGACCTTCACGAGCGGGGCGTCGGGCGCGTTGAGCTTGGCCTCGAGCTCCGCCGCGGTCTTGACCTCGGCGCTCGTGATCGCGTCCGCGACGGCCGCGAGCTGGAAGTCCGCGGGGTCGAGCTCGGCCTTGAGCGCGAACGAGCCCTCGTAGACCGGGCGCTCGGCGTCGAAGCTCCACGAGATCAGCGGCAGCTCGGCGGAGGCCATGGCCTCGCCCTCGAACTTCGCGTCCGCCGAGAACTCGACCGCGACCTCGCCGTCGACCGCCGGTCCGAACTCGATCGAGCCCTCGACCGCGCCCTCGGCGGGCGCGGGCTTAAGGGCGATCGTCGCGACCTTGACGGCCTCCTCGACCTTCAGCGAGCTCGAGGGGATCGCCTGCAGCTCGAGTCGAACCGCGCCGTCCGAGCGCAGCTCGAACACGCGGATGTAGTCGACCTGACCGTCGGCGTCGACGTCGATCGCGTGCAGGCCGCGCCGGGAGTCGTTGATCGCCGCCTCGAGCTCGGCGCCGGTCTTGATCGTCGCGTCGCTCGAGATCAGGCCCGCGATCGCCTCGACGTCGATGCGGGCCTCGACCGAGGCCTCGGCCTCCGCGTCGTCGTCTTCGAGCGCGTCGCCCTCGTCGCCCTCGTCGCCCTCGCCCTCGGCCTCAGCCCCGGGCTCCTCGCCGGGATCGCCGCCCTTGTCGTCGCAGCCGAGGCTCAGGGAGACGCACAGCGAGAGCGTCCCCAGTGTCATGTGTCGAAGCGCGCGCATCATCACCTCTGTGACTCCGCACTCTACGACATATTCCAAACAACATGTTCACAAAGCCATTCTAGGGGCGCGCAGCCCCCAGCCGCGCGCGACGCCGCGCCGCACGCCCGCTGTCTCGACTGGCTCTTAAAACATCTCGCGCATCCAGCTGACGACCCGCGATCCCCAGCCGGGCCGCGGATCGCCCGGCAGGCCGAAGCTGATCTCGGCCTCCGCGAACACGGGATCGTGGCTCGCGCCGTAGAGCACGAGGCCCACGCCGGTCGCGAACTTCGGGTTGCGGATCACCTTCGCGAAGCCGCCCTCGCTGAGCTTGACGCCCCCGCGCCCGCCGGTGCCGACGCCGTGGACCGGCGCCCCCACGCGCACGGGCATCTGGAAGATGTCCTCCGTGATCTCGGCCATGCCGGGCATCTGCGCGGCGCCGCCGGTGATCACGATCCCGCTGCCGGCCAGCTCCATGAAGCCGCTTTGGTTCAGCTCCTCCTGCGCGAGCAGCAGGATCTCCTCGACGCGCGGCTCGATCACCTCGGACAAGAACCGGCGCTGGAACTCGCGCGGCGGCCGGGGGCCGACGCCCGGGACCTCGATCGTCTCGTCGCCGTCGACCATGCTGACGAGCGCGCAGCCGTGCTTGCGCTTGATCGCCTCGGCCTCGGAGACGCTGGTGTGCAGCCCGTGGGCGACGTCCTGGGTGATCCGGTGACCGCCCATGACGATGATCGAGGTGAAGACGTTCTGACCCTCGGCGTAGATCGAGAGGTCGGTGGTCCCGCCGCCGATGTCGATGAGCACCACGCCCAGATCGCGCTCGTCCTCGTGCAGGACCGCGAGCGAGCTGGCGAGCGGCTCGAGCACGACCTCGACCACGTCGAGGCCCGCGCGGTTGCAGCACTTCACGATGTTCTGCGCGGAGGCGGTCGCGGCCGTGATCACGTGGGCGCGGACCTCCATGCGGACGCCGCTCATCCCGATCGGGTCGCGGATCTGACCTTGGCCGTCGATCATGTACTCGAGCGGCAGCGTGTGGATGATCTGGCGGTCGAGCGGGATGTTGACCGCCTTGGCCTGCTCGAGCACGCGCGCGACGTCCTCCTCGCCGACCTCGCGGTTACGCATGCTGACCTGCCCGAGGCTGTTGAAGCCGCGGATGTGCCCGCCCGCGATCCCGACGTAGACCGACTGGACCTCGACCGCCGCCATCTGCTCGGCCTCCATGACGGCCTGCGAGATGCTGTTGGTCGTCGCCTCGATGTTGACGACCACGCCCTGACGCAGGCCGTCCGAGGGGCTCGTGCCGACGCCGATGATGTCGACCCCGCCCTCGGTGACCTCGCCGATGATCGCCGCGACCTTGGTCGTGCCGATGTCGAGCCCGACGATGACCTCTCCGATCTCAGCCATGGAGCTACTTCCCTCTCTCGTCCGTACGTCGTCTTACTCGGGGTTTTTAGTAGAAGAAGCGCCTCACTCGTAGCGGGGGATGCGTCGCGCCTGGTCCTGGGACCAGCGGCGCGGCTGACTCGCTCCCGCAGAGTCGGGCTTCGGGGGCTTGTTCGAAGCCGAGGCGGGCTCGCTCGGCTCGTCGGCGCCGGCCGACAGCGCGCCGCTCGAGCGCGCCCGCCCGAGCACCTCGCGCTCGTCCTCGGGCGACAGGAAGCTCGCGATCACCCGGTCTTTATCCTCGGGGCCGCCGCCGACGTCGAGATGGACGACCGCGAGCGCGTCGGCCTTCTCGCCGAGCGCGACCCGGAGCGCGTCGAAGCGCGCGAGCTTGGGCTCGACCGCGCCGCGCCCGAGCCTCAGCGGCGTGCCGAGGGCCGCCGTGTAGAGCGTGACGTCGCCGCCCTCGCCGAGGTTGATCTCGCCGAGCCGGGGCCGCGGCGCGGCCTCGTAGGCGTCCTTGACCGCGAGCCCGCGACGGACCGTGGCGATCAGCTTGACGCGATCGGGCTCGCTGGCGTCCTTGCCCCACCAGCTGCGCTTGACGCCGGTGATGATCGGCAGCTCGCCGCGCTCCCCTCGCTCGAGGCGCTTGAACGGGGCGCCCTGCTGATCAACGAGGTACAGCGCGCCGCCGGCGAGCAGCACGGCCGCCGCCTCGTGCTCCTCGATCGCGACGTGAATCGTGTCGGGGAGGTCGCGGGTGACGAGCGCGCGCGCGACCCAGGGGTCGGCGAGGATCGTCTCGCGCAGCGCCTCGAGGTCGAGCGCGAGGATGTTGGTGCCGGGCTCGATGTCCATCAAGTTGCGCAGGCGCTCGTTGGACATGTGCGCGGTCGGGCTGAAGATCAGCGACTGCACGGCGAAGCGCGGGGAGGTCGTCGCGTAGTCGTAGCCGGCGCTCACGCCCGCGAGCGCGCCGTAGGCGAGCGCGCCGCAGCACGCGAGCGTCGCGCTCCAGCGCAGCGCGCGTTTGCTGCGAGGGCCCAGCTCCGGCCACGCGAGGGTCGGCAGCGCGAGGCGTCGCCGCGCGGGATGTCGACCGAGGTTGCGAGGCGTGGCCTGGGCGCGACCTGCCCGTTTCGCCAGCCGGGCGCGGGTGCGCTTGGCCGCGGGGCTCTCGTCCTCGGCCCGCGCGCGCCCTGAGCTCGCGGCCACGCGCGCGCCGCCGAGCTTTCGGTTGACGCGGGGTCGCTTCGCGCGCGCGCGCTGGGGCGTAGGTTTACGAGCGGGCATGGATCGAGCAACAACCCTGCGCGCTGGAGCCGCCGAAGAGCCGACACCGAGCGCAACACAGACCGAGGGCTGGAGGGAGCCTCAACCAGGCCCATACCGGAGCGAGTTGAGCGTGGCAACTATTTGGCGACTTCTCGAGATTCCTGCGACGCGAGCTCAATACCGATCTTGAGCGCATTCGCCATGCGGGCATCGGGCTTGATTCCGATCTTGAGCGCATGCGCCGTGCGGGCATCGGGTCGCTGCTTAACGCGTGGGCTCCCTCCACCTTCCGGGCGGCGAGCGTCTGAGCGGCATGAAGCGGACGAACGCCGTCGCGCTCGCCGTCCTCAGGCGGCTCCTCCCACGCTCGCGCGCGACCCTTGAGCTTCGATGTGTCGCCGCCTTTCACCGCCTCGCTCGCCGTCCTCAGGCGGCTCCTCCCACGCTCGCGCGCGACCCTTGAGCCGGCTCCTCCCACGCTCGCGCGCGACCCTTGAGCTTCGATGTGTCGCCGCCTTTCACCGCCTCGCTCTCCGTCCGCCGGCGGCTCCTCCCACGCTCGCGCGCGACCCTTGAGCGATGCGTCGCCGCCTTTCACTGTCGCGCTCGCAACAGGAGCTCCTGCACCGTCGGGTGGGGCCGGATCGCAGGGTTCACGCGGGCTGCGGAAGCGCCTAGAAAACAACGAGCAGAGACCAAAGATAAGCGGCGCCGCCGCGGAGAACCGCGACGGCGCGTGATCGATAGACGCGACTAAAAAGGAGGGAGCGTTGACCCGACGTCACGGACGTCCGGCTACGTTGTTGATGACGAGGCGCCCGAGCCGAGCGAAGACCCGGGCGCAGCGAAGAAGCTCGTGCGCTGCGGTTAGCGCTGGTAGTTCCCGCTCTCGTCCCTGCGACGCAGGAACGCGGGGATCTCGCTGGGATCGGTGACCTGCATATCGGTGCCAGTCCAGCCGGCGTTGGAGGTCCCGGAGGTCTGCCCGGGCACGCGACCGCGACGCCCGGAGGACGGCTGCTGCTGTGACGGCTGCTGCTGCTGCTGCTGCTGCTGCTGTTGCTGAAGACCGGCGTAGAGACCTGAACCACCGGCCTGTCCGCGTCCGCGCGGGGCGGTCACGGCCGGCGCGTTCTGGGCGCGTCGGTTGCGGGGCGCGGGCACCTGCGGCGGCTGCCCGGTCGCGCCGAACACGGCCGCTGCGGTCGGGATTTGGTTCCCGCGCGTGCGCATGGCCGACTGTCGGCGGCGCGGAACGCTCTGCGCGATGACCTGCTCGAGCTCGTGCTCGGCCGGCGCGTGGCTCTCGAAGCCCGTCGCGATCACCGTGATGCGCAGCAGATCGCCCATGTTCTCGTCGATGACGGCGCCGAAGATGATGTTGCAATCCTCGTGCGCGGCCTCCTGGATCAGGGAGGCGGCCTCCTCGACCTCGTGCAGGCGCAGGTCGGGGCCGGCGGTGATGTTGATGAGGATGCCCTGGGCGCCGTGGATCGTGACATCCTCGAGCAGCGGGGAGCTGATCGCCTGCTGGGCCGCCGCGAGCGCGCGCCCCTCGTCTTGCCCGATGCCCATGCCCATGAGCGCGCGGCCCTGGTCCGACATAATCGTGCGCACGTCGGCGAAGTCGACGTTGATGATGCCGGGCACGGTGATGAGGTCCGAGACGCCCTGAGTGGCGTGCTGCAGGACCTCGTCGGCGAGGCGGAAGCTGTCGAGCAGGCTGGTGTTGGCCGAGGTGACGCTGAGCAGACGATCGTTGGGGATCGTGATCAGGGTGTCGACTGCGGCCTCGAGTTTTTCGATGCCCAGGTCGGCGAACTTCGAGCGCCGCCGGCCCTCAAACTTAAAGGGCTTGGTGACGACGCCGACGGTCAGGGCGCCGATCTCACGGGCGACCTGCGCGATGATCGGCGCGCCGCCGGTCCCGGTGCCGCCACCCATACCGGCGGTCACGAACACCATGTCCGCGCCCTCGAGCGCCTCGGCGATCTCGGTGACGCTCTCGAGCGCGGCCTCTCGCCCCTTCTCGGGGTTGGCGCCCGCCCCGAGCCCGCGCGTCACGGTGCGCCCGAGCTGGATGGAGGCCGGCGCGAGGCTTTTTTCAAGGGCCTGGACGTCGGTGTTGGCGACGATGAACTCGACGCCCTCCACCTTGTTCGAAATCATGGTGTTGACCGCGTTGCCGCCGGCACCGCCCACACCAATCACCTTGATCTTCGCCTGATCCGGGTACGCGTCGTCGAGTTCGAAGTGCGCCATCAGAAGGTCCCGTCTTCGCTGTCCGCTCTACAGCGATCACGCGTTGAACCGGCGGATTGTTCCGCTCGGATCAACCTGTACGTCTCGCCATATCCGACGCGATCTGTGCATGCAAGAAACTTGGAGATTTAAACACGGGCGTGTACGTGCAACGGATTACTTGTATGTCAAAAACTTACATATTTGTACGCGCATGGAGCGTGTTTGCGCTTGACAGATCGCGCGGGTGAGATCTCCCGAGATCGTCCACTGAACACACGAATCCCGTGGACATACACCGTATTCGGCCGATCTGATTGTCAAGTTTTTGACGAATCAGACGAATTGGCTTGATCGCGCGAGCGCCGCGGGATCGAGTTCAGAGCGCCGCGCGCATGGCCGCGACTGCAGCGCTCGGGAGCGGGCGCCCGAGCCAGCGCTCGAGCGCGAACACCCCCTGCCAGTGCAGCATGACGAGGCCGTCTTGAACGTGACAGCCGGCGGCCGCGGCCCGGTCGAGCAGGCCGCCCGGCGGGCGCGGGTAGACGATGTCGACGACGCGCGCGCCGGGGGCGAGCCGCGCCGGCTCGATCGGCGTCGGGAAGCGCGCTGGGCCGCCGCGCATCCCCACCGTGGTGCAGTTGACCAGCAGCTCGACGCGGGCCAATTCGAGGCGCTCGTAGCCCGTGATCTCGACCGCCCGCAGCGGCGCGCCGCTGTGCAGCTGCTCGGCGAGCGCCGCCGGGTTTCTCGTGACCCATCGGACATGTTCGACCGAGAGGCCGTGCTCGCGGTCGCGCGCCAGCGCGTCGATGACGGCGCGCGCGGCCCCGCCGGCGCCGAGCACCACCGCCTCCCGAACCCTCGGCGCGCGCGCTGGCCCGTGGCGAGAGTCCGCGTCTCGCCTCGCGCCGGGATCTTCGCCGCGGGCGTGGCGGCGAAGCGAAGCTGTACCGGGTGTACTACGGGTCTCGCCGCGGGCTGCTGGCTCGAGCTTCGCCTCGAACAGCTCGCGGAGCGCGGCGGCGAAGCCGAGGCCGTCGGTGTTGTCACCGACCAGCCGCCCAGCGCGGAGGATGATCGTGTTGACCGCGCCGATCCGACGCGCGCGCGGGGTGAGCTCGTCGACGAGCGCGAGCGCGGCCCGCTTGTGCGGGACGGTCAGGTTGAGGCCGCCGAGGCCGAGCGCGCGCGCCCCCGCGAGCGCGTCCGCGAGCGCGGCGGGGCGCACGTGAAACGCGGCGTAGCGGTGCGGCAGGCCGAGCGCGGTGAAGGCCGCGTTGTGCATGGCCGGCGAGCGCGAGTGGGCGACCGGATCGCCGAGCACCCCGAACACGACCGGGAGCGCCTGTTCATGTGTCTCTTCAGACATGGGTCCCGGGAGCGCGCGCTCAGCCGCCGGTGAACTCGAGCTTCGCGTTGAGCAGCTTGGCGCCCGCGAGCGCCGCGTCCGCCGGGCTGTTGAGCGTCTTCGAGATGCAGGTCCGCGGCAGCTTGACGCCCGCGGCGTGGCGGAAGTTCGCGATCTGCAGGCGACCGTCGGCGTAGAGCTTGACGTCGAGGGTGAAGTCGGAGCTCTTGTCGGCGAAGCACGTGCGCAGGCCGCCGAGCTCTCGGCCGACGGCGCCGCGCAGCGCCTTGACCCGGGCGTCGCAGGCCGCGTCGAGCGTGCAGGCCTTGTTGACCGTGGCGCGCTTGAGGGTGAGCGCGCCCGCCTTGGACACCGTAAGCGTGGGCTTGTCGAACACCGACGGGTCGAATTTCGTGAGCTCGGGGCGCACGAGCGAAGGCCGAATCTCCCCGCGCGACAGCGAGTTGGAGCCCTGTGGATCCTTCGGATCCGCGGGCTGCTCCGGCTCCGGCTCCGGCTCCGGCGCGACGCCCTGGGGCCGCTTCTTTCGCCGCTTCTTCGGCTGCTCCGTCGCGCCCTCGGACCCGCCCGTGCTCGACTCGTCGTCGCCGGTGGTGTCCGAGTCGGTCAGGTCCTCCAGCTCCTCCAGCTCCTCCAGCTCGTCCACCGCGGCCGAGCAAAAGTCGAGCATGAGGAGCGTCAAGAGCCCGCAGATCCCGATGATGACGACCACGAGCGGGGCGACGGCCAGGCCGGCGAGCAGCCGTCGCGGGACCACGGGCTCGTCCTCGTCCTCGTCCTCGCGCGGCGCGAGCGTCGACGCGATTGGCGGTGAAGCCGGCGGTGATGTCAACGGTGAGGTCAGCGGAGAACGTATCGGAGAACTTATCGGAGAACTTATCGGCGAAGGGCTCGGCGAAGGGCTCGGCGAAGGGCTCGGCGAAGGGCTCGGCGCGCCGACGGGCGAGGACGTGACGACGCGTTGTGTCGGCGCGGCGGCCGGGACGAGACGGGTCGCGTCGCCGTCGGCCTCGCGCGCGTAGAGCTGTAGGCTCGCCCAATCGAGCGTGGAGACATCGTGCGAGAGCCGCTCCTTGGCGGCCCGCACCGCCTCCTCGACGGTCTGCCCGCGCGCGAGCGCGCCGTCGTAGAGCGCGTCGACGAGCTCGACCGAGCCGCGCGTCGAGAGCGGGAAGCGAGAGGCGACCACGGCGCGAACGCCCGCGCGGTGGAGCATCTGCGCGACGCTCGCGAGCCGCGCCCCGACCAGGCCGGCGTCGCCCGAGTGGCAGGCCGCGATCGTCACGAGCTGGATCATGTCGGCGTGGGAGAGCAGCACCTGCGTCAGGTCATCCGCCGAGACACGCTCTGGAGCATCATGAGTCCCAAAGGACAGGCCGCCGTTGTCGCCCGCGCTCCCGTGGCACAGCAGATGGAGCGCGCGCGCCGGCGCGCCCCCGCGATCGGCCTCGCGCAGCGCCTGGGCGAGGCTGGCGATCGAGACGTGCTCGAGCGTGTCGCGCTCGCGGTCGTAACGAAGCGCCGCGCCGGCGCTCGCCCGCGTCAGCGCGTCGCTGTGCGCGTCCGCCGGAACGTCCCCGCCGCTCGCGGACCAGGCGAACAACACGCGGCCGTCGCCGCCCTCTTTGCGTCGACGCGTGCGCGTCGAGGGCCACTCGTAGCGCAGCAGGACGGTCGGGATCGCGCCGAGCGCCAGGCCGAGGCCGCGCAGCCGCAGCAGCTCCCACGGCAGCGCGTAGAGTTCGGCCGCGGACGAGCGGATCGTGACGTGCACGGGCTCCTCGCGGTGCACCGCCTCGGTGATGCGATGCTCGAGCAGGTCCCAGCCCGCGGGCTCGAGGAAGGTCCGCAGCGCGGCGCCGAGGTCACGCGCGAACACGGCGGAGGCGTCGGGCTGGCGCAGCGCGTTGAGCTGCTCGAGCTGCGCGGCGCTCCACGGGAAGCGCACGTTGACCGAGCGCCCGCCGGGCGTGCGCAGCAGGTACTCCTGGGGCGTAAAGTCGAACGCGTAGGGGTCACCGCTGTCACGCGCGCGCGCAAATTCGAGCGTAATGGTTGTGAGCCCTTCGCCCATGGAGGCATCTTACCGGCTCTCGCCGGTCGCTGAAATTCGCCGGCTACTCGGGGATGCCGGCGACTTTCTGATCACCGATCACCTCGAGCGACCCGGCGCAGCTGAGCGCCTCGAGGAAGGCGACGAGATCGTCGATCTGCGCGTCGGTGAGCTTGAGATCCTGCAGGCCGGAGTCGATCCCCTTGACCTTCCGGTCCCCGCCGCTCGCCATGTAACGCACCGCTTCCTTAAGCGTCGCGACGCTGCCGTCGTGGAAGTACGGCGCGGTCTTAGAGACGTTGCGCAGCGTCGGCGTGCGGAACTTGTAGTTGTCCTCGGCGGCGCCGGTGACCTTGCCGCGCCCGATGTCGCCCGGCTCCTTCTCGCTGCCCACCGCGATCCCGACGTTGTGGAACTTGCCGTCGGTGAAGTTGTCGCCGTCGTGGCAGGTCCGGCAGCCGCGGTCGCGGAAGATCTCCCAGCCGCGCTGCGACGGGCCCTCGAGCTTGCCCGTGTCGTAGGGGCTGTCGGCGCACAGCAGCGAGCGCTCGTAGGCCGAGATGGCCTTCGCCACATGTTCCGGCTTCACCGGGTCGGCGCCGTCGAGCCCGAAGATCTCCTTGAATTGTGACTTGTATGGCGGCAGCCCGCCGATCTCGGCGGCCTTGGCCTCGAGGTTGTCGGCCCCGACGCCCATGTTCCCGCCCTTCCAAGCGCCGAGCATCTGCGCCTCGAGACCCTTGGCGCGCCCGTCCCAGTACAGCTCCGCGTGGTAGCCGACGTTCCAGATCGTCGGGGTGTTGCGCGTCAGCGGCTTGTCGCCGGCGCCCAGCGCCGTCTTGCGGCCGTCCGCGTTGCCCAGCTCGTTTTGGTGGCAGCTGTAGCAGCTGCGCGAGCCGTCGCCGCTCAGGCGCTTATCCATGAACAGCTGGTGCCCGAGCTTGACCTTGGCCGCGGTCATCTTGTTGTCGTCGGGGATCGCCGGCGGGCTGCTGAGGCCCGTCGGCAGCGTCCACTCCCACGACTCGGCCTTCGCCTTGGCCTCGGCGGCAGCCTTGGCCTTGGCCTCGGCCGCCTGCTCCTTCGCCCGCGCCTTCGCGTCCGGCCCCTCGCGCTTCGGCGGGTCCTGTCCCGAGTGGTCCCCAGGGCCACACGCGCTCGTGAGCAAGAGGGCGGCTGTAGCCAGCGCGGTAGCGCCTCCACAGAACACGGTGGTCAGGAGCTGAGAGACCCGCTGCATGCCTGCGACGGTACACGACGCGGCGGGATTTTCCACGCGGGGCCGCGCGAGTGAGGACTCCGCAGCGCATACCCGGCAGCAGGCGACTCCGGCGCTGTTTCGGAGTAAGCTGCCGCGCGCTGCCGAGCGATGTCGACGGAGCCGCCAGATACGACTGACGCGAACGACGCGAACGACGCGACCGCTTCAGGGGAACGCGACCTCGCCCCCGCGTGGCTGCTGGCGACGCTGTTCACGCTCCTCAGCGGGTTGATCCTGATCCCCGGCTTCGCGGACTACGGCCTCGGCAGCGCCACCGAGCTGCCGATCTTCGACCACGCGCGCGCGCTCATGGGTGAGACGGTCGCCGAGGTCGAGCGCATCCCGTGGCTCCCGAGCTGGACGCGCGCCTGGGCGATCGCGCTGTTCGACTCGATGGCCGCGCTGCGGCTCCCGGGCGCCGTCGCGGTCTCGGGGATCGTCGGATTGACCGTGTGGATCGCCCGCGCCCGCGGCGCCAGCACGCAGATCGCGTTGCTCGCGGGCGCGTTCGCGCTGTCCTTCCCCGGCATGATCCAACAGGCGCGCGCCGCGGTCGGCAACCCCGTCGGTGAGCTGTTCTCGACGCTCGCGATCGCCGCGGGGGTGTTCGCGGTCGGCCCGCGAGACGCTGTCCAGAAGCTCGTCGGCGGCCTCGTCGGCCTGGCTGCCCTGGTCCTCGCGACCCTTTCCGCCGGCATCGTGCTCGGCGCGCTGATCCCGATCGTCGCCCTCGCGCTGCTCAGCGGCGACGATGGCCACTCCCGCCGAAGTCGGCACAACCTCTCCATCGGGCTTTGGGGTGCCGCCGCCGTGATCGCCGCGCTCGCCGGGTACCTGGCCGTCAACCAAGGCGACGGCTACATCCCGATCCTCGGAGCGTCGCGACACACCGAGATCATCGCGCGCCCCAGCTCCCGGCTGTTTCACCAGATCGTGGAGGATTTTGGCTATCAGATCTTCCCCTGGCTCCCGCTCGCCGTTCTCGGCGCGCTCGGCAGAGGCCGGGATCGCTGGCCGGCGCTGTGGCTGCTCGTCGGCTTCATCATCACCGGGATCTGGACGCTCGCCTACGGCCGCGTCGCTGTGCCGATCGCGGCGCCCGCGGGGCTCTGCTGTGGCGCGCTGATCGGCCATTTCACCTCACGCCAGAGCTCGCGGGCGCTTCGCCGCTTTGTCCTGCTCGTCGGCCTGGCTGGGTTCTTGATCATGGCCAAAGACGCTGATCGAACCCCGAGCCGCGTCGGCATGCCGATTACGGAGCGCCGCGGCGAGCACAACTACCCCGCGGCCGAGACCGGCGCGGAGCATCAATTGTCGCGACAGGCCAAGCTCGCCGGACTCGCGCTGCTGGCCGCCTTCATCGTCGCGCCCGCGCCGCGCTCACCGTCACCATCGCCGTCCTCTACATCTCCCCGGGCCTGGCGACGCCGGCTCGACAGCGTTGTCGAGCGCGTCCCCGACACGGTTCGCGACTGGGCGCCGGCGGCCATCATGCTCGTGACCCTTGGGCTGCAATCGCTGGGGTATGTCCAGCTCCTGGACCGCACCATGCTGCATGAGTCGCCGATGCGACCGCTACGGACCCACGCCGAATTGGCCGCGACCGGCGCGCTGCCCGAGACCCTGGCGCTCGGTCAGGTCCGCGACAGGGGCGTCGAGCTCTACGGCCCGCCCGAGGACCTGCGGCCGTTCCTTCGCGGGCGCAGCGAGCTCACGAATTGGCTCTCGAGCGAGCAGCCGATCGCCGCGCTGATCCGGGCCACCGACCTGCCGTTCGCCACCCAGCAGCACCGCATGCACGGCTGGCCGCTGTACGTCCTCGATCACAGCAACCGCAACCTGGTGCTCGTCAGCAACCAGCTGCCCGCCGGCCTCGAGGATCAGAACAAGCTCTACGAGGTCCTGCGCGACGAGCCGCCCGCGCTCCCTGGCGGCCACGAGACGCGGGTCCAATTTGAGGGGCTCGTCGATGTCGTCGCGTGGCGGATCAGCGAGCCGGTCGTCCGCGGGCGTGAATTCGAGCTCGAGCTGGTGCTCGCGGCCCACAACAAGCTGCCCGGGACGGCCGAGATCTACGCGCGGCTCCTGCAGGGACGCGTCTCGCGGATCAACCCGCTCCCGCAGAAGATCGCGGACGACCGCTACCCGCCAAAGTACTGGCGCGAGGGCGACTTCATCCTCCACCGCGTGACGATCAAGGCGCCGACCCTCGAGGTCATGCCCGGCGAGCACAAGCTCGTCGTCGGTCTGCGGCGCACCAAGACCAAGAACTTCAGCATCACGATCCCGACCGGCAAGACCGGTGAGCACGGGGTCGAGATCATCGACAAGCGACGCAACTTCGCCTCGCTGGGCACCGTCACCGTCTACTAACGCCATCGACGGACCGACAAACAAACCAAGGTACAAGTTCCGCCGCGTGAGCCAGCGCCAATACAACCTGTTCTCGGGGCGCCGCCCTCCGCCTGGCTCGGGGGACCGTGGCCGCGGCGGCGGACCGCAGGTCTTCACCGTCTCGCGGCTCGTCCGCGCCGCGCACCGGTCGCTCGAGCAGCAGTTCTCGCGCATCCTCGTCGAGGGCGAGATCTCCAACCTGCGGATCGTCGCCAGCGGGCACGCCTACTTCACCCTCAAAGATGACGCCGCGAGCCTGCCCGTCGCGCTGTGGCGCTCGACGCTCTCGCGCCTGCGGTTTCGCCTCCACGACGGCCTCGCGCTGCGCGTCGGCGGCCGACTGGGCATCTACCCCGCGCAGGGAAAATTCCAGCTCTACGCCGAGCACGCCGAGCCCGCCGGGCAAGGCACGCTGATGCAGCAGCTCGAGCGCCTTAAGGCCAAGCTGCACGCCGAGGGCCTGTTCGATCCGCAGCGCAAGCGCCCGCTGCCGCTGTGGCCGCGCCGGATCGGCGTCGTGACCTCGGCGACCGGCGCGGCGATCCACGACATCCTCAAGGTCACGCGTCGACGCTGCCCCTCGCGGATCCTGCTCGCGCCCGCGCTCGTCCAGGGGGAGAGCGCGCCCCGGACCCTGCTCAGCGCGCTCTCTCGCCTGCAGCGGATGCCCGAGATCGACGTCATCATCATCGGCCGGGGCGGCGGCGCGGCCGAGGACCTGTGGGCCTTCAACGACGAAGCGCTCGCGCGCGCCATCGCGGCCTGCCCGGTGCCGGTCGTGTCCGCGGTCGGGCACGAGATCGACGTGACCATCTGCGACCTCGTCGCGGACGTTCGCGCGGCCACGCCGTCCCACGCCGCCGAGCTCGTGACCCCCGAGCTCGCGGGCTTTCGCGCCCAGCTCGACGAGCGCGCCCGCCGGCTCGCGCTCGCGCTGCGCCGGCAGCTCATCGACGAGCGCGCCCGCCTCGAGCTGGCGCAGCAGCGTCTCACCGCCGCCGGCCAGCGCCTCACCAACGCGCCTCGCCGTCGCCTCAACAACCTCCTCGCGGCCCTCGATCGCCAGCACCCGCGCCGCAGCCTCGCGCGCGATCGCAAGCGCCTCAGCGAGCTGCAGGCCCGGCTCGCCGCCCGGCACCCCCGGCACCGCGTCGCCGCCGCCCGCGCCCAGCTCGAGCGCCAAAAGCTCGAGCTCACGCGCCTCGGCCGGCAGCTCAGCGGCGACGCGCGCGCGCGACTCGGGCGCGCGGCCTCATCCCTGCAAGCCCTGAGCCCGCTCGCGGTGCTCGAGCGCGGCTACGCGGTCACCCACGATCGCGGCGGCCAGGCGGTCATCGACGCCCGCCAGCTCGCGCCCGGGGACCCGGTCACGCTGCGCTTCCACGTCGGCGGCGCGACCGCGACGATCAACACGCTGCTGCCTGAAGAGCCAGACGGCTAGGCCGCGATCACGGCGCCGCCCGAGGACGAGCTCGTCCGCGTCACCCGCTCGAGCGCGACCAACGTCGCGTCCGAGCTCAAGGTCGTGAGCGTGGGACCAGGACGGCGAGCTCGTCCGCTTCACCCGCCCAAGCGACCAACGAAACTCAAGGGTCGCGCGCGAGCGTGGGAGGAGCCGCCCGAGGACGGCGAGCGCGAAGACCTTCGTCCGCTTCACCCGCCCAGTCGCTCGCCGCCCGGAGGGTGGAGGGAGCCCACGCGACCCGACGCCCGCGCCTCGAAGATGTTCAAAGGGGCATATTGTATGCGCTCGCGTCTCCGACGCTAACGCGCCCGGGCGCGCGCGACGACGAACGCGACCAACCCGATCGCGACGCCGAAGATCAGGCCCATGACCGCGCCGAAGCCCACGAACTGAACCCCGAGCCACAGCCCCGTCCCGGCGTCCGCGAACTCCTCCGCGTACCACGGGTTGTTTGCGATGTAGCTCGACTGCAGCGCGCCCTGGACGAGCCCGGTCAGCACGCCCGTCCACACGCTCGCCAGCAGCACCGTCACCAGCGGACGCGCGGTCTCGCGCCGCGTGATCACGACGACCCAGAGCGCGTACGCCCCCAGCCACACGAGCGGCTCGATCGACGGCGGCAGGCCGACGAGCGCGGTCAAGAGCCCCATCACGACCCCGGTCAGCCCCAAGCGGGCGATCAGGCCGGCGTCCAACTGGTTTTTTTCGCGCATCGCCAATTTCTCCTGCGCCATGGCGATCGACCCCTCGTCGATCTTGATGTGGGGCGAGCCTACCCGAAGCGCGACTCCGCGCAGGACGCGATCAACGAACAAAATCAATTTGACTTTTGTTTAACTTTTAAGTTTTGGTTGTTTTTGTAGAAAGAGGAGATTCACCATGTCGTTCGTAAAGCGTGCCCGTCGCTACTTCCACGTTGGCGTCTTGTTTGGCGCCGCGATCCCGCTCGTGATCGTCTCGGGCTGCGATCCAAAGCCTGCGCCCGACCCGATTCCCGAGCTCCAGGAGGATCCAGTCCCGGTGCTCGAGGACGACGATGACGATGACGACGATGACGACGACGTGCCGCCGCCGCCGCCGCCCCCCGGTGACGGTGACGGCGACGGCGACGGTGACGGCGACGACGATGACGACGACGATGACGACGACAGCACCACCGGCTGCGAGTTCATCTGCACGGATCCGGACTGGGAGCCGCCCGAGTACTGCGACCCCTTCCAGGAGGACGCCTGCGAAGAGGGTCAAAAGTGCACGTGGGCCGACACCGACGGCGACGGCGCGTTCGACGGCACCGTCTGTCACGACGTGAACGAGAACGCGGGCGGTCACTCGCACCCCTGCCACCGGTTTGAGGACGGCACCGACGACTGCGGCGAGGAGTACTTCTGCTGGGACATCGACCCCGACACCGGCCTCGGCACCTGCGTCGAGATGTGCGGCGGCACCTTCGACGAGCCGACCTGCAGCGAGCCCGACGAGTTCTGCGCGGTCGGCAAAGAGTTCTGGCTGTGCCTCAAGGCCTGCGACCCGTTTGAGCAGGACTGCCCGGCGGGCTGCGCCTGCTACCAGACCGACTGGGGCGTCCCGTTCCAGTGTCAGTCGCTGATGGTCGAGGACATCGGCGGCTACGGGCACGACTGCGAATTCATGAACCAGTGCGAGCCCGGCTTCACCTGCATCAACGGCGAGCACGCGCCGGCGTGTGAGGGCGACGTCTTCGGCTGCTGCACCGCCTGGTGCGACCTCACGAACCCCGACTGCCCCGAGGGCTCGGTCTGCATGGGCTGGTGGGGCGACGGCGAGGCGCCCCCCGAGCACGAGAACGTCGGCATCTGCTACGTCCCCTGAGCCCGGCGAGCTGCGGCTCCTCGACCTCAATTCACCCCAGCTCGTCGTCGGCCGGCAACTTCCCCCCGCTGGTCGACGGCGAGCGTTCTTTATGTCCCTGCGGACATGCTAAAGTCCCCCCATGCGGCGCGCCTCCGCCCACGCGCGACGAGAGCCCCCCGAGCGAGCACGCGGCGCGCGAGCGCCCGCTGGCCTGCTCACCTGCGTAGGGATCGGCCTCGGCGTGCTGCTCTCCTGCGACCCGCGCAACCCCGACGCGCCGGGCCTCAATTGCCTCGCGGGCTGCGGCGCCTGCGAGTGTGACGAGCGGACCGGCTTCATCGACAACCCCGGCGACGGCCCGCCCTGCGTGTGCGCGGACGGCCTCGAGCTCTACGGCGACTACTGCTTCGACATCAACGCCGAGAGCCCGAGCACCAGCGACCCCTACACCTACGACGACCCCTCGGGGCCGCCCGGGACGACCTTCGGGACGACCTTCGGGACGACCTTCGGGACCGGCTCGGACACCGACCCCCTGACGACGGTGAACGTCTCGATCGGCGAGACGATGTCGACCACCGACGCGACCGTCGGCACCGAGCCGACGATCGGCGAGACCACCGGCGACACCGAGGGCAGCGCGACCGAGCCAGAGACCAGCCAGGGCAGCGAGGGCGGCGTCTGCGGGGACATGATGGTCGACGCGGGCGAGGACTGCGACGAGGGCCCCGAGCCGAGCCCGACCTGCAGCCCGAGCTGCAGCGCCTGCAGCGGCGACCCCGAGCCGAGCCCGGCGCTGAGCAAGTGCGTCGACAGCTGCGTGCTCGCCGACATCGCCTACAACGACCAGCAGTCGCGCGCGCAGGTGTTCCTGGCCGAGCAGTCAGGTTGGGTCGAGGGCCTGCGCGTGCGCATGTCCAACGCCGCCGCCGAGACCAACCCGGTCGAGCTGCGGCTGCTCGCGCTCGCCGACCCCCTCGCGCTCGCGACCCCCGGCTTCGACATCGACGACAACATCATCGCGCTCAACACCGCGTGGATGACCGAGACGATGAACTGGCAGCTCGTGAGCTTCAACGACGCCCCCGCGATCACGGCCGGGCAGTACTACGCCATCGTCGCGCGCCTCGTCGGCGGCGTCGATCCGGGCGGCCAGGTCGCGCGCTGGGCATCCGACCTTGTGCAAGACCCCTACCCCGGCGGGGACGCCTACGCGTGCCCGCTGAACTGCCCGGCGTGGGAGCCGGCCAACGGCACCTACGACCATCTCTTCCAGGTCCTGCTGGCCCCGGTGTGCGAGTGAGCGACGCGCGGTTCCGCGCAGATTTTTCATACGCCGACACCTCGCGCCCCGACGAGAATTGGTCGCAAACGCGTCCGAAACCATGTTCTCGAGCTCGCGGCCCGCGCCCGCGGTGTTTGACACGCGCGCAAACGCCCGCGATCATGACCAGGGCCCGCGTCGTCGCCACCTACGGATGGGAGGCGACGGCGTTCTTTTTTGCCCCTCGCGCGCCTCGCTCTTTTGGACATGTCTGAGAAGACATGAGCAACGAGCGGGCGCGCGGCCCCCGGGCCTGTAAAACCAGCGTAAGAAGCCGGGCGCAGGCCGGCGCCCGCGCCCGCGCGTTGTAGCCTGAAGACGATGACCGCCCGCGTCCCCCGCCGCGCGTTCCTGGGCTTCACCCTCACGGCCATGGCCTGTGGGACAGGTGACGCCCTGCCGCCCTCGCGCCGCCGCGCCCGCCCGCCCGGCGACGCCGAGCCCGCGCCCCCGCGCGTCTACGAGGACGCGCTCGTCACCGGCGTGCCGCACGTGCGCCAGCGCCCCGACTTCTGCGGCGAGGCCTGCGTCGCCATGGTCCTCGGCAAGCTCGGGATCCGCGGCGACCAAGACGACGTCTTCGACGCCGCCGGCCTCGACCCCGGGCTCGGCCGCGGCTGCTACACCCCTGACCTCAAGACCGCGATGGAGCGCCTCGGCTTCGACCCCGGCCCGGTCTGGTTCACGCTGCCGGAGGCCGAGCCGGCTACGGCCGCCGAGGACGCGCTCGAGGGCTGCTGGGCGCGCGTCCACGAGGAGCTCGTCGCCGGCGTACCCGCGATCGTCTGCATGCGCTACAGCGACGCGCCCACGACCACCGAGCACATGCGGCTGATCATCGGCTACGACGAGGCGCGCGACGAGGTCATCTATCACGAGCCCGCCGAGGACGAGGGCGCCGCGCTGCGCATGCCGAGGTCCACGCTGCTCGAGCTCTGGCCGCTGCGCGACGGCGAGGGCGGGCGCTTCTGCGTGCATCTCAGGGCCGCGGCGCGCGACGCCGGCTCGATCCAGGTCCCGCCGCCGGTGGACGGTCACCGCCCCGCCGCCTACTGCCAGCGGATCCTCGCGCTCAACGAGGAGCTCGACGGCCGCGGCTTCACGGTCCTGCGCGAGGAGCCCTTCGTGGTCGTCGGCGACGGCGCGCCCGAGGACGTGAAGCGCAGCTCGAAGGGCACGATCCGCTGGGCCGTCGACCACCTGCGCGCCGCCTACTTCGACCAGGACCCGCAGGCGCTCAACACCATCTGGCTGTTCGACGGCGAGCGCAGCTACAACCGCCACGCCAAAGAGTTCTTCGGCGAGCGGCCCGACACGCCCTACGGCTACTACTCGCGGGCCCACGAGGCGCTGGTCATGAACATCGCGACCGGCGGCGGCACGCTCGTGCACGAGCTCGTGCACCCCTTCATCGAGAGCAACTTCCCGGCCTGCCCCTCCTGGTTCGACGAGGGCCTCGCGTCGCTCTACGAGCAGTGCGCCGAGCGCCGCGGGATGATCTGGGGCCTGACGAACTGGCGCCTCGAGGGCCTGCAGCAGGCGATCCGCGCCGGCTCGGTCCCGAGCTTCCAGACCCTGTGCGCGACCACCTCAGACGACTTCTACGAGCGCGATCCCGGCACCAACTACGCCCAGGCCCGCTACCTCTGCTACTGGCTGCAGGAGCGCGACCTGCTGCGTCGCTACTACCGCGCGTTCCGGGATCGCCACCGCGAGGATCCCGGCGGCTACGCGATCCTCAGCGAGCTGCTGGGCGCGCCCGACATGCGTACATGGCAGGCCGAGTGGGAGCGCTACGTGCTCGGCCTGCGCTTCGGCTGACCCGCTCGCTCGCCGTCAGGGCGAGCACACGAGATCTTCGTACGAGCCGCAGGCGCCGGCATCCTGCGGGTACCAGTCGCCGGTCGCGTGCTCACACCACTGCACCTGGCCGCCGCCGACAACGTGGCAGTTCGAGCAGGTGAGGCAGTAGTACGAGCCGAAGTTGGTCGAGTTCTCGTGGTCGAGCGAGCCGCAGAAGGCCGTCCCGCAGCCCTCGGTCGTGAGGCCGCCGTCGTTGCACTGGTTGGCGACGCCCGTGGGGATCTCGCAGCCGTTGTCCCAGTCGCCGTCGCAGTTCTCGTAGGGCGCGACGCACTCGAAGCCCTGGCACCCCCCATTGACGCAGGTCCCGCCCTGGGCGTTGGCCGGCGGCGAGCAGTCGATGATCTCGCCCGCGACGCAGTTGCCCATGCCGTCGCAGGTGTCGTTGTCGGTGCACGGCTCGCCGTCGTCGCAGGGCTCGCCCTCAAACTTCGGGCCGTACACGCACAGCCCGTTCTCGCACCAGCCCTCGTCCGCGTAGCAGTCGTTCGCCGGCGGCCCGCAGGGCTCGGGGCAGTCCTCGCCCGAGCCCATCGAGGTCATCCCGTTCGTCGTCTGCGTCGTGAGCGAGGTCAGCGACGTCAGCGAGGTCTGCGAGCCCTGCGAGGTGGTGCCCGTCAGCTCGCTGGAGGTCGAGCCGTCGCCCTCCGTGCCCTCGGAGTCGACGCTGAAGGTGCCTGCGCTGATGTCCGTCGACTCGCTGTCCGTGCCGGTCGCCCCGGCGCCGGTCGGGATGTAAGGGTTCCCGAAGGCGTCCTCGCCCTCACCTCCGGCCGCGCAGCCCGACGCGCCGAGGCACGCGAGCACACCCGTGAGGACCGCCTGCAGCGCGCCGACGAAGTGAGGTCTGCCCTTCGATGGGAGCGCGCGGCTGTACACGCGAAGAGCCTATCACCTCCCGCGCTCGCACGAGAAGCGCCGGCGCGCGCGCGCCGAATAGTGCAACAAATCACAACGCCGCAAACGCCCGTTTGACCGAATGAGCCCGCGGCGCACGCCGCTCGTCGGGAACTCGCGGTGAAACTGTTGTAATGATCCCGCGCCATGCCCAACATGGAATTCCGCTCCCGCTGGGTCGTCGTCACCGGCGCCTCCTCTGGTCTCGGTCGCGAGATCGCCCGACACCTCGCGCGCGACCACGGCGCCAACCTCATCATCGCCGCGCGCCGGCTCGAGCGCCTCGAGGAGCTCGCGCGCGAGCTCGAGGCGGACGCCGGCGTCGAGGTCGTCTGCGCGCAGACCGACCTCTCGCGCGCCGAGGACGTCGAGGAGCTGTTCCGCGTCGCCACCGACGGCCGTGAGGTCTACGCCGTCATCCTCAACGCGGGCATCACCTGCTTCGGGGAGCACCGCAGCCTCGAGTGGGAGGACCTCCAGCGCATGCTCTCGATCAACGTGATGAGCACGATGCGCCTCGTCGGGCTGTTCGTGCCGCACCTGATCGAGGCGGGGCGGTCCGGCGGCATCCTGCTGGTCTCGAGCATGGCCGGGCTCGTGCCGGTCCCGTACCAGGCGGCGTACTCGGGGACCAAGGGCTTTTTGATCAACTTCGGCCGCTGCCTGTGGCACGAGCTGCGCGCCGAGAACGTGACCGTCTCGACCTTCGTCCCCGGCGGGATCCAGACCGAGCTGCTCGACATCCACGGGCTCTCGAAGCACTTCAAGCGCTCGAACCCCATGGTCATGGCCGCCGACGTCTGCGCCCGCGAGGCCGTGCGCGCGCTCCAGCGCCGCCGCTACATGCACGTCCCCGGCCTCGTCAACCGCGTCTCGCTGCTGCTCGCCGACCTGATGCCGCGCCGGCTCTCGACCAGCGTGATCGGGGCCGAGTACAAGAAGGCGCTCGCGACCGCGCGGACGACTTGACAGCCGACGCGCGCGCCCCTATCCCGTCGCTGTCACATGAGCCTTAATACATGCTCATAGAGACACTTTTTCATTTTCTGGCAGGGTATCGAGATGTCGAAGAAGCTCCGCGCGCGACGGGCCGCGATCGCCCAGGAGACGCTCGCGATCCTCGAGCGCGGCGGCTACGCCGGGCCCGACGGTGACTTCGTCTCGCTCACGGGCGAGCTGCACGACGCGCGCGTCGGCACGCGCCACTACCGACCCGAGGAGCTCGACTCGCTGCTCGCGCGCGTCACCGCCCAGCTGGGCGCGAGGGGCCCGCGGGTCCCGGCGACGCGCTTCGAGGTCACGGGCGAGACGACCCTGGCCGCCGCGCGCCGGCTGATCGAGACCGAGGGCCTCAAGGATCCGCTGTGCCTCAACTTCGCCTCGGCGCGCAATCCGGGCGGCGGGTTCTCAGGCGGCAGCAGCGGGCAAGAAGAGAGCCTCGCGCGCGCGACCGGGCTGTACCCCTGCATCGCGCCGCACGAGGGCATGTACCGCCCGCACCGCGTCCGCCGCGACGCGCTCTACAGCGACAACATGCTCTACTCGCCCAAGGTCCCGGTGTTCCGCGACGATCACGACGCGCTGCTGCCGTCGATCCAGCTGGCCTCGTTCGTCACCTCGCCGGCCGTCAACGCCGGCGTCGTCCGCAGCAAGCAGCGACGCGACCGCCGGCGGATCGCGGAGGTCATGCGGACCCGGATCGCCAAGGTCCTCGCGCTCGCCTACACCCGCGGCCACGAGACGCTCGTGCTCGGCGCCTGGGGCTGCGGCGTGTTCCAGCACGACCCGCGCGAGGTCGCGTCGTGGTTCGCGGAGGCGCTGTTTCACAGCGAGGGGGCGTTCGCCGACGCCTTCGCCCGCGTCGTCTTCGCGATCGTCGACAGCTCCAAGCGCCAGGTCACCCGGCGGCCCTTCGAGCAGGCGTTTCGGACAGGTTAGCCCGAGCTCGCCGCAGCTAGTCCTCGCGCCTCGGGATCCCGAAGGTCTCGTACATGAACGCGCAGTCGCGCTCGATCCTCGCGCGGTCGAGGCCGAACTTCTCGAGGCTGTACTTGTGCTTGCTCGCGTAGGCGCGCTGCTTCTCGGCCTGCTCACGGATCGCGGCCTCCAGCGCGTCGTCCTTCGGCGTGCCGACGTGCGCTAGGATCTCGTCCATCACGACTTCGAACTCGCGCATCATCCGGTCGTAGCGGACCAGGTACACGCGCTCGCGGTCGATCACGCCGCCGGTGTAGTCGTCGTGAAAGCGCCGCAGCAGCTCGACGAAGGCCTCGTAGAGGCGATCGAGGTAACGCCGGCGCGTCGCCTCGGGCAGCGACCAGACGCCGAAGCGCTTGTCGAGCACCCCCGTCACGAGGCTCATCCCCGAGGGGATGACGTCGACCGGGTCGCGCAGCATGTAGAGCACGCGCGCGTCGGGGAAGCGGTCGAAGAAGCCCTGCATGCGCGTCGACAGCGAGAACATCTTGGCGACCACGCGCGCGCCCCCGGTGGCCGCGAGGTTGCGCCGCCAGACCGCCTCGAGCCAGTCGTAGTCGCGCGCGCTCGTGTCGCGCACGGCCGGGTCGACGATCCCGCGGTGCTCCTCGTCGTCCCATGCCAAGAAGAAGCCGTACAGGAAGAAGCCGTCGAAGAAGCGCAGGAAGATGCCGGCGTCGTCGGTCTCGACCGAGGTCAGGCTGGTCGCGTGCGCGACCGTCGAGTGGTGCCGGGCCGGGCTCACGCGCTCGAGCAGCGGCAGCAGCGGCCGCAGGAGCTTCTGCAGGATCACCGAGGGGTAGAGCATGCGCCACAGCTGCATCCCCGAGCCGACGCCGGTCCGATGCAGGAAGCGCTGCAGGAAGGTGGTGCCGGTGCGCGGCGAGCCGACGATCACGATCGGGCGCGTGATCGCGGTCCGGCGCAGGCGCCCGACGAAGAGCGCGTCGAGGCCCATGAACACGGCGACGGCGCCGCGCAGGACCCCGAACAGCACGCCCGTCAGCAGCGGCGCGACGCGGACTCCGAAGACCCTCCGGACCACGCGATACGCGAGGCGCATCCGGTGCAGCATGGACATGCCGGCGGACCCTACCAGCGAAGCGCCGCGGCCGCCATCGAGAAGCCCGCGCCGGTCCCCAGCACGAGCACTCGATCGCCGCGCTTGAGGCGACCCTCGCGGTGGGCGTGGGCCAGCGCCATCGGGATGCTGGCGGCGATGCAGTTGCCGTAGTCCGCGATGATGTTGACCACGCGCTCCTTGGCGAAGCCGTAGCGCCGCAGCGAGGCGAGCGCGAGGCCCGAGGCCTGGTGCGGGACCACGAGGTCAACGTCCTCGGGGCCCGAGAGCCCAGCCGACGCGTAGACGCGGGCCAGCAGCGTGCCGACGAGCGGCCGCCCGAGGCGATAGATCGCCGGCCCGTTCATCTCGAAGAGGTGATCCTCGGGGCGCGTGTCCGCGTCGTTGGGGTGACGCACCACGCCGCCGCCGCGGATCTGCGTGAACTCGGCGCCCTCGGGGTAGGTCTCCATCGCGAAGCCCAGCAGCTCGCTCGGCTCGCCCGCAGGCGTCGGCTCGACGATCGCCGCGGCCGCGCCGTCGCCGAACAGCGCGGCGCTCTCGGGGTGCTTCCAGTCGCGGCCGACCGACGCGATCTCGGCGGAGACGATCAGCACGCGGCGGTAGGCGCCGGCGGAGATCAGCGTCGACGCGGTGTGCAGCGCGACAAGAAACGAGAGACATGTCCCGTGGATCGTGAAGCCCGGGACGCCGCGCAGGCCCAGCTCGCGCAGCAGGAAGACCGAGGAGTCCGGGATCGCCTGCCGCGGCGTGAGCGACGCGTTGATCACGAGATCAGGCGGCGGCCCGGAGGCCAGGGCCTCGCGCGCCGCGGCGGCGCCGAGGCGCTCGACGTGGCGGTCGACCGCGACGTGGCGGCGACGCACGCCTACTCGGCTCAGAACCCAGTTCACGTCGACGCCGCAGCGACCCGCGACCTCCTCGGCAGTCTCGACGAGCGGCGGCACAGAGAGCGCCGCGTTGGTGATCTTGACGCGCACGAAGACCTTGCTTGCACATGGCTTTAGGGCAAGTCAAGATTGTCGTCCTCACGCGGCCTAGTTATGTCTTTTTAGACATAACCCGGCCAGCCGGACAGGTAGGCGCGAGGACGCCCAGACGCGCGCGAACGCGAGATATTCAAGCAATTTTGTCGCGCACATGATCCACCCCAGACCACGCGGACCCCATACGCTCACCGCCATGCGCCTCGTACTCGAAAGCTTCAACCTCGCCGACGCCGAGAAACGCCTCTGCACGGAAGCCCTCAACCACGCCGGGACGATCGTCGAAGCGGCCGGCATGCTCGGCATCACCCGGCACGCGCTGAAACGACGCATCATCAAGCACGACATCGAGTGGCCCAAGCCGAAGTACGGGCCCAACGCGGTCCCGGCTCGCCGCGCCCAGGCCACCCAGGCCACCCAGCTCTCGCGCGCCGCCCAGGAGGCCGTGCTGCGCACCAACGCCGCCGCGAACGCGCACGGCGACGACGACTGAGCGCCGCGCGCTACGCTGGTCCGTGCTCTGCCCCCCGCCGCGTTCGTTGCCTGTACACACGAGCGCCGCCTGACGAAGGCGCCAAGAACAACGCCGACGCCGTGGATACGGCGTCGGCGAAAAAACTGCGCACATCGCGAGTTCTTGTTCTTAGCGCTTCGTAGGTTTCAGATCTCGGAGTCGCTCGCGCGTGAGGGTTGAGTTGAGGACTGAAGAGCGTGTGCGAGCTAGCGTGGTGAGCGTGTCGGTGTCGTTCGATGGTTCGCGTGCGCTGGGTCGGAGGCTTCCACGCGACCTCAGCCGCGTCAACGGCCCAGCGCACAGGAGCGCGCGCCTCCGCGTGCGCTCAGTCTCGCGGGCGAAACCGGCCCAGCGGACGCTCGCGCCGCGCCCCCGGGGGAATCCAAGCCCGCCGGGTTGCTCTTGGACGCGACACGGTTAGTCTCTGTACGTGATTTGGCTCCTCGCTCTCGCCACCGGCGCGGCCGCGTTCGCGTACGCCAAGAAGCAACAGGCCTCAACCGGCGCCGCAGGAGCGGCAGGGGCAGCGACCGCAGTCGGGACTGGCCTGGTCGTCTCGACGCTCTGGTACCTGTTCCCGATCCTACTCATCGGCGGCGCCGGCTTCTACCTCGGCCGCAAGTCGAACGAGCAAAAGGCGCTGCCGCCCGGCCCGAGCTAACTCGACGGCCCACGCTCAGCCGTGCTCAGACGCTCGGCAGGATCAGCGTGACGTAGTAGTAGACGACCGGCGCGACGAACAGCAGGCCGTCGACGCGATCGAGCATGCCCCCGTGGCCAGGTAGCAGGTTGCCGGAGTCCTTGACCTTAAAGCCACGTTTGAACATCGACTCCACCAGGTCGCCGACCTGCCCGAAGGCCGAGCCGATGATCCCGAGCGCGATCGCGTGCCCCACGGGCAGCTCCGGCAGCATCCACAGGCAGCCGAAGGTCGTGGTCACGAACACGCCGCCCGCGAGGCCGCCGAGGCTGCCCTCGACGGTCTTCTTGGGGCTGACCTCGGGGTAGAGCTTGGTCTTGCCGAACGCGCGCCCGGCGAAGTACGCGAAGGTGTCGGTGCCGAAGGCGATCCCGAGGGTGACGAACAGCCAGCTCGCGCCGTTGGGCAGGGTCGCCTTGATCAGGGACCAGACCGAGACGAGCAGCGCGACGTAGACGACGCTCGTGAAGCAGGCCATCAGGTGACGCGCGCCCTGGTCGAGCGCGTGTCTGCGCAGGAGCACCGCGGCGGCGATCAACAGCGCCGACACGGTGAGCGTCGGCGCCATCGCTTGCGCGGGACCGAACACGCAGCAGAGCACGTTGAGCGCGGCCCCGCACAGGATCGTCAGGCCGCGCAGCGCCGTCGCCCGATCGCCGCCGCCGTCGGGCGCGACGGGCAGGGACATGCGCAGGAACTCGTCGTGGGCGAAGCCGCCGGCGAGCACCGCGATCGCGAGGATGCTCCACGGCGTCGGGTCGTAAAACAGCGCGACGACGAGGATCGGGACGAGCACGGCCGCGGTCAGCAGGCGCTGCGTCAAGTTGCTCATGTGCCCTCCTCCTCTTTGTCCTCAACCTGCGAGGAGGTGAGACCAAAACGACGTTCTCTACCCGCGTAGTCGCGCAGCGCCGCGATCAGGTTCTCGCGCTGAAAATCCGGCCACAGCACCTCGGTGAAGAACAGCTCGGCGTAGGCGGCTTCCCACAGGAAGAAGTTGGAGATGCGGTGCTCGCCGCTGGTGCGGATCAGGAGGTCCAGCGGCGGGAGCATGCGACTCGAGTCGAGGTGCGCCTCGATGCTCTTCGTCGTGATCGACTCAGGCTCCAAGGTCCCGGCGGCGACCGCGCGAGCGAGCTTGCGGACGGCGTCGGTGATCATCTCGCGACCGCCGTAGCTGAGCGCCAGACACAGGACCATGCCGTCGTTGTTGGCCGACGCCTCGATCAGGTTCGTCATCGGCTCGAGCACGTACTCGGGCAGCCGGTGCGTCTGCCCGACCGTCACCAAGCGAATGTTGTTGTCGAGGATCTCCGCGCGCTCTTCGACGAGGTATCGATTGAGCAGCTGCATGAGGTGAAACACCTCGGTCGGCGGGCGATCCCAATTTTGCGAGGAGAACGCGAACAGCGTCAGCGCCTCGACGCCGATCTTCCGCGCGGCCCGCACGGTGGTTCGCACCGCGTCGGCGCCACGCTCGTGGCCGTGCTCGCGCGGCAGGCCGCGGTTATTCGCCCAGCGGCCGTTCCCGTCCATGATGATGCCGATATGGCGCGGCAGCCGGTCCTTCGGGATCTCGGGCAGAGGCGCCTGGGCATTCATAAGGCCAGCCAGATACCACGAGCGCGGCCCCCGGCCAAGCCGACGAAGCCCGCGCGACCTCGCCGACGGTGGCCTCTCGGCGCGCTCATCGATCGCGACTGCAGGTTTCATCTACGGGCGTGAAGCCGCGCCTATTCCAATATTCCAAGGATCGCGCGCGACGGCGTCACGCCCATTGCTATTGCCGCCCGATGGGCCGGTGCTTAGAATACAGCGCGCCCATAACGCGCACGCGCGTTCTGACCGCGCCGCTACCATCATGAGTCACACGGATACGTTGGAATCCTACATCCGTCGCATGGAGCTCGTGCACGAGCAGCTCGGCGACGCAACTTGGCTGATCTCGCCCGGCAACCTGCGCCACACGCAAATCGTGGTCAAGATCCAGGAGCCGATCGTGCTGTTCTCGACGCCTGTGTTCGAGCTGGCCGAGGATACGCCGGACCAAGAGGCGCTGTTTCGCACCCTGCTCGAGCTCAACGAGGAGCTGCTGCACTGCGCGTACGGGCTCCAGGACCGGCAGCTCGTGCTCTCCGGCGCGCACCCCGTCGAGACGCTGGACTTCAACGAGTTTCAGGCCATGATTGATGACATGTCCATGAGCCTGGACAGTCACCTCGGGACGATCGCGCGGTGGCGGCCCTCGCCCAAGGCCCAGGAGGCGACCTGATCCATGGGACTGTTTTCACGCATCGGCACGCTCTTCCGCTCGAACATCAACGAGCTGATCAACAAGGCCGAGGACCCTGAGAAGATGCTCAATCAGGTCCTCGTCGACATGAAGTCCCAGCTCGTCGAGGCGAAGAAGCAGGTCGCCGTCGCGATCGCCGATGAGAAGCGGCTCAAGAAGCAGTACGAGACCGAGGCCGCGAAGGCCGCGGACTGGGAGAAGAAGGCCATGCTGGCCGTGCGCGCAGGCGACGACAACCTCGCCCGCGCCGCGCTCGGCCGCAAGAAGAGCCACGCCGAGATCGCCGCCTCGCTCAAGCAGCAGTGGGACGCCCAGAAAGAGTCCGTCGAGAAGCTGAAGGAGGCCCTGCGCGGGCTCGACAGCAAGATCGAGGAGGCCAAGCGCAAGCGCAACATGCTCGTCTCGCGAGCCAAGCGCGCCGAGGCCCAGCGCACGATCAACGAGACGCTCAACGGCATCAACAACACCAGCGCCTTCGACACCTTCGAGCGCATGGCCGACCGCGTCACCCAGCTCGAGGCCGAGGCCGAGGCGACCTCGGAGATGAGCGCCGCGCTGACCGAGGGCGTCGACTCCAGCCTCGAGTCGCAGTTCAAGGCCCTCGAGGCCGGCCCCGGCGTCGACGATGAGCTCGAGCGGCTCAAGTCGCAGATGGCCCTTAAAGCAGCCGAGAAGAAGCAGATCTCGGAGGGCGCCAGCGCCAGCGCGAACGCCAGCGCCGAGCCGCCGCCGGCCGAGTCCGCGGGCGCCGACGAGCCCGCCCCGGCGCCCGACATGACGCCCGACGAGGCCGCCGCCAAGGCGGCGATCGACGAGGCCGAGCTCGACTCGCAGCTCGAGGAGCTCAAGCGCAAGCTCTCCGCCGAGTAGCGCGCCCGAGACCCCCAAGCGCGCCCGCGTCTCACCGACGCGGGCGCGCATAATTTTTTCTAAAAAAAAATCTCGACACGAGCCTTGAAGACCGCTTGAAGAAAACGATCAGCCGCGGATGTGACCGATCGTCGTCGCCGGGAAGATCGGCGCGCGCGCGTGATCGACGACCCGCACCACCGGCGCGCCGACGCGTCCGCGCAGCGAGCGGATCCGGCGGATCCGCGCCGCGTGATAGGTGCCTGGCTCGACCGTGACCACCGAGGGCGGCATCAGCTCACCGCGCCCGCGCAGGTGCGCGTAGGCCGGGCTGCGGCGGCAGAGGTCCTGGTCGACGCTCTTCGCGAGATGTCCCTCGAGACCGGCGCGCGCGTCCCCCTGGACCTCGACCTGCACGAGCAGCCGGCGCGGCCGCGGGGTCGCGCGCTCGGTCGCCCCGCTGACGCCGCCGAGCTCGGTGTCGACGAAGGGATCGCCGGGGGCTCGACCCGCGCGACGGTCGCTCGCGCGCGTCCGCTGGCTCCCGCCCGCGGCGATCGTCGTCAGGTCGGGGCCGATCGTCGCGGCCACGAGCGCGGGGTCCTCGGGGCGAAACGCCTGCCGCACGCTCGCGGTCATCCAGGTGCCGAGCAGCGAGACGCCCTCGAGCGCGATGTCGATGGGCGGCGGCGGCAGGCGGACCACGCGGGGTCGCGGGAACGGGGCGTCGGCGGTCGGCGGGTCGAAGCCGACGACGCGCACGTGCTCGTCGATCCGCATGCGCAGGAAGCCGAGCGGTGAGCTCACGACGACCTCGTAGCGCTCGCCGATGATCGAGCGCTCGGGCAGCACGGTCTCGGTCTGCGGGATCGGTCGACCGCCGCGGTCGAACTTCGTGTGTGGGAGCAGCTCGAGCAGCACGCTCCCGGCCGCGAGCGCGAAGGACCGCGCCGGCGCCCGCGGTGACGGCAGGCCGAGGCGACCGCTGCGATCGATCCAGCCGGCGAACTCGACGGGCACGCGCGCCCGGACGCGCTGCCGATGATCGTGACCGGCGAGCACGAGGCGGAGCGAGGGGATCCGGCGGTCGAGCGGGCCGTGCAGCGCGCGCTCGAGCCAGTCGACGGTGTAGCTGCTGGGCGCGCAGATCAGCGTCGGCTCGAACTCCTCGAGCAGCGCGTGCAGCTGCTCGAGCGCGCGCTCGCCGGCCAGCGACTCGATCCGGCGGACCTCGGCGCCGAGCGCCTCGAGATCCTCGGTGCGCACGCGATCGATCAAGGGGTCGGGGTTGCGCGCCTGCAGCAGCAGCGCACGCTCGCCGGGCCTCGACGACGAGCGCTCGCCGAGCCAGCGGCGCCAGGTCTCGACCACGCCGCGGCGCTCGACGGCGCAGCCCGAGAGCTCCAGCGCGCGCGGGTCCTTCGAGTCCGTCGCGCCGAAGCCGATCCGCGCCTCGACCTCGCGCGCGTGCGTCTCGAGATCCATCAGCGGGATCGCGGCGCGGAAGTCCGCGAGCGTCTTGATCTTCTGCAGGCCGAAGGCGCGCCCGACCTCGGCGCCGCCGAGGTTCTGCAGGATCCCCTCGAGGTGCCGCTGACGCGCGGGCGCGACGTCCGCCTCGGAGGTTCCTGTCCCGATGACCATTTCGTCTTTGTCGCCGCGGGCGCGGCGAGCCCGAAGCCTACCTCGAGCCCAGGCCGCGAATACGCGCGCACGTTAAGAACTTCCGGAGGTCCTCGCTATACGGGCCGCTGCTTAACGCCAGGGGCGGCGTGCGCCCGACCCAATCAAGCGGACGAGGGCCGTCGCGCTCGCCGTCCTCAGGCGGCTCCTCCCTGGCTCGCGCGCGTCCCGTGAGCGCCGATGAGACGTGCGAGCTTGTCTCCCAGATCCAGGGGCACGCCCGAGGAGCTGTTCTGCAAGTTCAGCGATAAGAACTTCGATGCGCGCCGACCAAGCGAAGCGGCCCGCGGACGTTCGCCACGGGCTGCTAACCCACGCCCAGCTCGTCGCGCAGCGCCCGGATCACCGCGCGGGCGTGCGCGCGCCGCTCCTCGAGCGTGGCGTCGCGCGCCTCGGCCGGCGTGCGCTCGACGGCGTCGCAGAAGCGCTCGAGGTGCGCGAGCGCCTGGCCCTTGCCGCCGACCCCGAGCAGCGCGCGGGCGATGCCGTAGTGGGCCTCGGCGTAGTCGGGCGCGGTCCGCAGGACCTGGCGGTAGCCGGCGATCGCGGTCTCGTGGTCGCCGGTCTTGAGCGCGAGCGCGGCGAGGTTCGACTGCGCCTCGGGCTGATCCTCGTCGCAGCGCAGCGCCTCGTCGAACATGTCCCGAGCGCCATCAATGTCGCCGGTCGCCGCGAGCAGCGAGCCGAGGTTGGTGTAGGCCGCCGCGAGCCCCGGGTCGAGGTCGAGCGCGCGCTCGTAGGCGTCCTTGGCCTCGAGCACCGCCGGGTGCTCGGGGTCCTGGCCGTCCCACTCCTGCTCGCGCGCGCACGCGTGGCGAAACAGCTCGTAGGCCGAGCGCTCGTCGACGCCGAGCGCCTGCTCGCGCGCGGCCCGGGTGCCGGGGAGCGCGAGCACCTGCGCGATCTCCTCGCGCAGACCCTCGACGCTGAAGTCGAGGATGCACTGGCCGGTCGCGGCGTCGAAGGTCCGCTGGTTGTCCTCGACGAGCACGCGCTCGTGCTCGCTGCGGATCCGCAGGCGCGAGAGCGGCTCGTCGACCTCGGGCAGCTTGAGGCGCAGGACGTCGAGGTTCTTGCGCACGCGCTGGAGCGAGAGCCCCGCCTCGAGCAGCTCTTTGGCGACCTTGATGCCGATCAGGTCGCGGAAGCTGTAGAGGTTGCGACCGCCGGCGCGCCCGGACGGGCGGATGAAGCCCGTCTGCGCCCAGTAGCGCAGCCGGCTCTCGGGCAGGCTGAACAGCCGCGAGACCTCGCGAACGGACAGCTGACCGTCCTCGCTCGCGGCCCCGGTCTTCGCTGGATTCGAGTACGCGCCCGCCGTGGCTGTTTGTGTGCGTTCCATCAAACCTGCACCTTACCCAGCGGCCTGCCGGCCAGTACGCCGCCGCCCGCTGATTCTAGCGACACCACCGCGTCACCGTCGATCAAAATACGCGTCCCCTCGGCCCGGATGTTGGGCTCGAGCTGGACCTCAAAAACATCTTTTGGGACATCTTTCCGCCGGCGCTCTCGACCCTTGGCGAGCCGGCGCGCGGCCAGCTTCAGCTGGCCCGGCTGCACGCCGCACAGCGCCGCGAGCTCGCCTCGCACCAGCCCCAAGAGCCGCGCCCCCAGCCGCCGGTCGCGCTCGAGCAGCTCGACGACCCGCGGGGTCGTGGCCGCGTCGACCGGGTCGCGGAAGAAGTCGCGGCAGCCGGCGAGGTCGACGGTCACCATGATCGTCGCGAAGAACCGGCCGTAGTAGCGCTCGGGATCCCGGTCGCTGGTCCGACGCCCGCGGTAGCGTCGCAGCTCCGCGCCGCCCTCGACCACGGTCTCGGCCCGGCTCCAGAGGATGTCGAGCGCGCTCGCCGAGAGCGACTCGCGGATCTCCCGCCGGATCAGCGCGACGCGCTCGACCCGGAGCCAGGGCGGCTCTGGGAGGCTCGCCAGCAACGCCGCCGAGTGGCCGCGGCTGTGGCCCGCGCGGGTCCGCAGCGGGTGAACGCTCCCGCCGCGAGGCCGTGCTTTTGGACGCTTTGGAGGACGTGTAGTCACAGGACCTACAAGTATGCCTGGACGGCTACAAAACACCAAAGATCTACGCGGCAAAGCACCCATCCGCGTGCGAATCTCACGCGGTATGCAGCACGCTCCTGAGACCGGCCCGGCATCCCGTGGTGATGTCCTCTTTGTACTTGATCCATTGGAGATCATGGACCCCTTGGCCGACAGCAGCTACGTGATGATCACGGAGGCGCTGCGCCGCGGGTATACGCCGTGGAAGGTCGAGCTCGACGGTCTCTCGCTGCGTGGCACCGAGACCTGGGCCAACGCGCAGCCCATCGGTCTCGAGGAGATCTCACGAGATCGCCCCCCAGGCGATCCCTGGGCGCCGCGGATGCGAGCGCTCGGCGCCGAGCGCCCGCGCGAGGCCGCCAGCTTCCGCGCGATCGTGATGCGCAAGGACCCGCCCTTCGATCAGGACTACCTGACCGCGACCTGGTGGCTCGACCGCGCGGCGCGCGTCGCCGTGGTCGTCAACGCGCCGGCGGGCCTGCGCGAGCTGAGCGAGAAGCTCTCGATCCTGCCCTTCCCCGAGCTGACCCCGAGGACATTTATGATGCGACGCGTCGCGGACCTGCGCGACGCGCTGCGCGAGCTCGGCGGCCGCATGATCGTCAAGCCGCTCTACGGGCACGGCGGACGCGGCGTCCTGTTCGCGCGCGAGGGCGACGCTAACCTCAACACGCTGCTCGAGCTGGCGACCGAGGAGGGGCGCGCGTGGACGATCGCGCAGGAGTTCGTGCCCGAGGCCAGCAAGGGCGACAAGCGGATCCTGCTGGTCGAGGGCGAGCCGGTCGGCGCGGTCCTGCGCGTGCCCGCCAAGGGCGAGCTGCGCAACAACTTCCACGTCGGCGGGACCGCGGCGAAGTCCGAGCTGAGCCCGCGAGACCTCGAGATCTGCGCCGCGGTCGGTCCGTACGTCCGCTCGCGCGGGCAGCTGTTCGTCGGCATCGACGTGCTCGGCGACTACCTGACCGAGATCAACGTCACGAGCCCCACCGGGATGCAGGAGGTCAACCGCCTCGGCGGCCTGACCGGCGACGCGACGATGCAGGCGAAGTTCTGGGACGCGCTCGAGCGGCGCATCGCCAAGAGCGCGCCCGCGTAGCCGCGTCCCCCGTAGTCAAATTAGACTGAGGAGACCTGGGGCGGGGCCGCGGGCCCAGGCGAGACGAGGCGGTGCACCGCGCGGGCGAGCCGCGCGGGGCGGCGCTGGAATTTCAACGGCTTCGCGCGCGGCACCTGACGTGCATGACTTATGGGACATACCCCTCTCGGCGCCGATGCACACGAATTCAGACCATACCCCCGACCGTCTGTGGCGCGCGAGCCCGCGCCCTGTCAGCGGCGCGAGCGACGACGCCGCGAGTTCGCCGTCGCGGGCTCGAGGCGACCAACGCCGCGGCGCGATCACGACCGACGCGGCCGGGGTGATCCTGCTCGTCGACGACGATTGGTTCTCGCAGAAGCTCTACACCAGCTCCCTCAGCCGGGCCGGGCACACCGTCGAGTGCGTCGACAACCCGGACGACGCGCTCTCGCGGCTGCACCGAGGGCGCTTCGATGTCGCGCTGATCGACGTCTCCGTGCACAACGGCCGCGGGATCGAGCTGCTGGACACGATCCGCGCGCGCCTCGCCGCGGGGGCGCTGCCCCGCGCGCCCGAGATCATCATGCAGTCGCCCGTCGACGACAGCGGAGCCCGCGCGCGATGCATCAACGGCGGCGCCCGGCGGTTCTTTATCAAGCCGGTCGCCCGCACCCTGCTCTTGAAGGAGATCCAGGCGTCGATTCGGGACGTCCGCGGCGAGCGGACGTAGTTCGCGGTCCTGACTCGCGGTCCTGGCTCGCGCCCTGGCTCGCGGACGCCCGACCGCGCGCCCGCGCCCGCGTCGCTCCGCCGGCCCGAGCGACGCGCTCGAACGCGCAAAACTGGGGTTTTGCTTGCGAGCGCCTCAGAGTCCGCGGTATTGCCCACAAACGGTCCTCCGCGCCCCGCGCCTGACCCAATTCACCAGCAGCACCCCCGTGGTCGTCACATCCAGCCACAAGCCCCAGCTCCGCGCCCTGTTCGCCAGCGAGACCCAGCAGCTCTACGCGTTCGCCTACCTGATGGTGTGCTCGCGCAGCGAGGCGCGCCGCGCGGTCGAGGCGAGCGCGCGGCGCCTGCTCAGCGAGCCCGCGCACGCGGCCGAGCTGCTCGCCGAGCCCGATCCGAACGGCGCCCTGCTCGGCGTCATCGCGCGCGATCTCGACGCGCGACTCGGCCGCAAGGCCGGTCGCACCTTCAAGATCCTCGACGACATCCTGCGCAGCGAGCTCACGCGCCCGGTCGACCCGGCCTACAGCGACCCCGACAAGCTGCACGCGCTGCTGTGGGAGCTCAAGCGCACCTGCCTGACCTCGGTGCTCTCCTGCCTGCCGCCGGGCGTGCGCATGGCCTTCATCCTCACTGACCTCATGAACTTTCAGCCAGGCCCGGGCGCGCGCCTGCTGAAGATCAAAGAGAGCGCCTACCGCGTCCGGCTGACCCGCGCGCGCAAGCGCATCGAGGACTACCTGACCCCGCGCTGCCAGCACGTCGACGTCGGCAACCCCTGCAACTGCGAGGGCCGGCTCGCGATCTCGCTCGACAAGCGCTTCCTCCGCCCGCCCCCGCACACCAAGGACATCCCCGAGGAGCCCTTCGACGCCCGCAGCCCGCACGGCACCGTGATGCCGCTGTACCGCACGCTGCCCACGGTCCAGCTCTCGAACAGCCGCACGCGCGAGCTGCTCGCGCTGTTCGACTGAGTCGACTGAGTCGACTCAGTCGGCGCGCCCGGTTTGCGTAGGCCTGCCTTAAGCGTCAGGCTACGCGATATGGGCTGGGCGACCGGACACATCGAGCGCCTGCGCCGGGGCGAGACCGTCTCGTTCCGCCCGCGCGGCGACAGCATGCGCGGCAAGATCCGCAGCGGGCAGCTCGTCACCGTCGCGCCGACCGGCGACGTCGAGCTCGCGGTCGGCGACGTCGTGCTGTGCAAGGTGAGCGGTCACCAGTACCTCCACCTCATCAAGGCGATCCGCGGCGAGCGCTACCAGATCGGCAACAACCGCGGCGGCGTCAACGGCTGGACCGGCCGCGACAACATCTTCGGCGTGCTCGTCCGCGTCGAGCCCTGAGCGCGCTGTACTTGTGCCCTCAGAGCCAGATCGGGCTCGACCACGCGCGCTCTTGGAGCGTCACCTCGATCGTCGGGTCGCTGCAGGCCGACGGCAGCTCGTCCTCGGGCAGCGTCTCCGCGAGCGCGAGGCAGTCGCGCGTGCTCCAGCGGCAGGTCGGGTTCTCGATCACGCGCGCGTAGTAGAACGCCGGCTGCGCCGGGTCGAACTCGGGGTCACGCCAGACCCCGCACAGGCTGTCCGCGCCGCTCCCCTGCGGCTCGCAGGTCGTCGGGTCGACCGTCGCGCCCGTGTCCTCGCCCGCGACCTCGTGCACGGCGATGTGCCGCTGCCCCTGCGCGTCGAGCCAGCCCTTGACGATCTGCGCGCGCTGCAGCGGCGCGCCCTCGGGGTCGCGCAGCGCCGAGACCACGAAGCTCGGGCCCGCGCTCGCGTCCCCTGGTCTCGGGGGCAGGTCACCGCCCATCGGGACGCCGCGCTCGTAGCCGAGCTCGACCAGGTCCTCGCGCGCGCACAGGTCCTCCGGCAGCTCCCAGCCGCCGAAGAAGCGCACGGCCATGCGCGGGCCCGAGGTCCCGTAGGTCTCGCGGCGCTGCATCGCGTCAAACAGCGCCTCGCGAGTGTTCTCCTCCGCCCACACCGCGACCAGCCCGCCCGGGCTGTTGCGCACGCCGCCGGGGACCGACGCGGTCAAGCGCTCGCGCGGCCCGCCCTCTCGACTCCCGAAGTGCCCGGGGTAGGCGTCCTCCGCGACCTGCCCCGGGGTGCCGTTGTGCGTGTCGGTGCTGGCGATGAAGCCGAGCTTGAGCGGGTTGACGCCGATCTCGCGCTCGGTCTCGAGGCCGGCGATCAGCGCCCCGCGCACGAAGTCTCGCCGCGACACGCAGCCCGCCCCGGTCATGCCCTGCGAGCCCACCCCGTCGCCGCAATCGATGATCGGCGGCGGCAGCAATTTTTCGAAGCCGCACAGCTCGTCCGGCTCGGCGAGGATCCCCGAGACCCCGTTGTCGCACTCGGAGTCGCCCTTGTGCTGGAAGACCTCGACCAGCGGCTCGAGCCGCGCCTGCAGCTGCGCGCGCGCGCGCCCGGCCGCGTCGTCCACGTACTCGGGGTTGAACAGGCGCCCGTTGCTCCAATTGGAGTTGTGCGGGATCGCCAGGACATCGCAGCCGTTGACGTCCTTGACGCACTCGCGCCACAACCTGTCCCATAGGCCCTCCGCGGTGTCCTCCTCGAAGTTGCTGACCGGCAGCGCCGGCACCTGGCTCGAGCGAAAGATGACGTTGCGGTGGAGGTTCGAGAGCGCCGTCGCGCCGGACCACTCGTAGGCGACGAAGCTCGTGAAGCGGCACTCGGCCGAGCGATCGTAGGCCGTCTCCGCCGCCTCCTGCACGCGGCTCCAGACATCGCGCGCGGTCGCGAGGCAGTCCTCGCCGTCGTCCCCGCAGATGTCCTTGAAGCGCTGCGGGTCCGCAGCGCTGAGGGTGGTCCCGAAGTTGACGAGCACGGCGGGGGCGCCGGCGCGGAAGTTCTCGCAGGTCGCCGAGTCGTAGCCGGGCGCGCCCGGGGTCGTACAGGCCGAGACCTCGCCGAGGTACTCGGCGTGATCCGTGACGGCCGCGAAGTCGAGCGGACGATCGATCGTGACCTGCTGCGACCCGCCCTCGGAGCCGGGGATCGTCACCGGCTCGCCGCGCGCGAAGCGATAGGCCTGCTCGGGGTCGACGCGCACGTCGCTGAGGTAGGCGTCAAACGAGTACGCCGTGTGCACGTGCAGGTCGCCGAAGTACACGTTGCGCAGCGGGTCGCGCTCGGCGCAGGGCTCCCGCGTGTCGACCCACGGCTCCGGCGTTGGCTCGGCCTCGGTGTCGTCCCCGCACGCGGCGACGCAGATCAAAAGACCGATCCACGCGCAGCGCGGGCGCCAACCCGCGATCGTTGCTCGCGGCGGGACCTTGCGAAGCGCGTCGTCGATCACGCCCCGCATCGTCGGACAATCGACGCGCGTGTACAAGATCGCGCGCCGACGCGCGTGACGAACACCGCGGGCCGGCTCACCCTCCGCGCAGCGGCCTGCGCAGCAGGGACGGCTGCTGCGACGACGACGCGCGCTCGATCACTCACCGCGCCGGCTTCTTGCCGACCGGCTTCCACGAGTCGTACTTCGCGGCCGGCGCGGGCCCGGCGAACACCTGGATCGCGACCAGGCGCGCGTCGCCGTTCTGATAGCTGACCTTCGCGTTCGCGGGCATGAACACCGTCGAGCCGGGGCTGATCGTGTACTCGACGTCGTCGATCTTCAGCGTTCCCTCGCCCTCGAGCACGTGCAGGTACTCCTCGGTCGGATCGCGGTGCTCCGGCACCGCGCCGCCGGCCGCCATCTCGAGCTTCCCGAGGAACGCGTTCTGCCCGCGCGCGAGCATCCAGATGTGCGCCGCGCCCTTGGGCGCCTTGCGGTGCTCCACGACGTCGAGCCCGCCGACGAAGGCCTCGGGCGGCGGGCCGCTCGGCGCCGGCGCGGCTGCCGGCGCCTCCGCGTCGGCCTTCACCTCAGCCTTCGCGTCCGCCGCGGCGGTCTTCGCGGGCGCCGGGTCCTTCACAGCGCCGTCACCCGCGGCCGACGGTCCGCTCGCGGTGAAGCACGCGCCCAGCAGGAACGCGCCCAGCAGACCTGCCCGCTCGCGCACAAAGGTGACAACCCGACGGTCGTTCGCGTCTGACATGCCGAGAGGGTACCGCGGGGCGCCCCGCTTGTTGAACGCCGCGCGGCCTACTGGTCGCCGACGATGAAGCAGACGCTCGTGGTCGCGCTGCCGCCGAGGTTGAGCGTGAGCACGCGCCCGCGGTCGGCCTTCGGCACCTGGCAGTCGCCGGCGCGCCCGGTGACCTGCTTCCACGCGTCGACCAGCATGCGCACCCCCGTGGCCCCGACCGGGTGCCCCCCGCCGATCAGCCCGCCGCTCGGGTTGATCGGCAGGGCTCCGCCGCGCAGCACCGTGCCGTCATCAACAGCGCGCCAGTTCTCGCCGGGCGGCGTGATCCCGAGATGATCGATCGCCATGTAGTGCGTAATTGAAAAACAGTCGTGGACCTCGGCCGCGTCGATCTCGTAGATGTCGTTGAGCTCCGCGCGGGCGAGCGCGTCGCCCACGGCGCCCTGCACGTGCGGGAACACGTACGCGCTCTTGCCCGCCATCAGCTTGTCCTCGAGGGACATCCGCGCCGTTCGGTGACCCCAGCCGAGGATCTGCGGGAGCCGAGCCAGCGGGACGCCGTGGTGACGGGCCCAGCGCGCGGCGACGTTGCGTGAGGCCAGGATCAGCGCGGCCGCGCCGTCGGTGATCTGGCTGCAGTCGTGGCGACGGATCCGCCCCGCGACCGGCGGGTTCTTGGCGTCGTCCTCGGAGAACGAGGCGTCGTCCAGCACCCACCGCCGCGTCTGCGCGAGCGGGTTGCGGCGCGCGTTGGAGAAGCTGTTGCGCGCGAGCTCGACGAGGTGCCGTCGCTCGAGGCCGTAGCGCTCGGCGTAGACATCCGCGAGCCGCGAGAACAGCGACGGCCACGGATGCGGCACCCCCTGGGTCTCGCGCGGAACCCAGGCCGCCGCCCCGAGATGACGCGCGACCTCAGCCCCCGGGATGTTGCGCATCAGCTCGACCCCGACGACGCAGGCCAGGCCGTAGCGCCCCGACTCGATGTCAGCGCTCGCCGCCAGGGTCGCGACCGAGCCCGACGCGCACGCGGCCTCGTGCCGCGCGGTCGGCAGGCCCACGAAGGCCGGGCAGGCCTCTACGAACAGCCCGCCCAGATGGCCCTGACCGGCCGTCAGCTCGCCGATGAAATTGCCGACGTGCGCGACCTCGACATCCCCCGGCTCAACGCGCGCCTCCTCGATCGCCCCGAGCGCGGCCTCCCGGATCAAGTCCTCGAAGCCTCGCCCCTCCTTCGCCCACTTGCGGGCGAAGTCCGTCTGGTAGCCCCCGAGGATGTAGACCGGCGCGTGCGGCATCGACGAAGTGTCCCGCTCGAGCCTCTGGGGCGCAACCGCATATCGTGCCCACGCTCACGCCGCCGCGCGCGGCAAATCGCCCCACGCCGCGCACCTTCGTCCGCGTCAGCGAGCCGCCGGCACCCACTCCGCGTGGTAGCCAACCGGCACGCGCGCCGGCACCGGCACACGCGCGACGATCTCGAGCGCGCGCGCGTCGAGCACCAACACCTCGGACGCGCCCGTCGCGGCCTCGACCGCGATCGTCACCAAGTAGCCGTCGTCCTCGTCCTGGGTCTCGGGAGCGCCGTGATCACGCGGCGCGAAGGTCAGCTCGCCGCCGAACCACCCCTCGGGGTAGGCCAGCGCGCGGCTCGTCCCGCGCGCGAGGTCGTACTTAATCACGCCGTCGAACAGCAAGGTCTCGCGCGGGGCGACGCGCGGCATGTAGCAGTAGCGCGAGCGGCGACCGAGCCAGCGATCGTTCATGCGCGGGAACTCGCCCATGACGTCGTCGAGCCGCTCCTCGACCACGTCGCCCGTCGCGCCGCGCAGCCTCCATCGGTGGAGATATGGCTCGAGGCGCAGGTTCGCGATCGCGGGCACGGTGAAGTCGCGCGCGGGGTTGTCCGGATCACCCACGAGCGGATCCGCGATCCGGCAGCCGACGAGCACCACGTCGTCGCCGTCCTCGTAGGCGTTGATCGCGTGGTACATGTAAAACGGCGCCGCGTCGAACCAGCGCACCGGCGCCTCGCGCTGGCCCTCGCGCAGCGCTGTCCGCGGGACCAGGCCGATTCGAGTCGGGACGTCGCGGAACATCTTGATGCGCTGACGCCCGCGCCGCAGCTGGGCCGGGTCCGCCATCATCGACAGGTCGAAGACCAGCACGTAGTTCTCGGTGAACGCGAGGTCATGCTGCAGCCGCGGACCCGGCAGCTCGACCGCGGCGTGCCCCAGCAGCGCGCGCTCCGGCGAGATCGCGCCGACGCGCAGAAACGGCGGGCGCATCCCGTAGTCGATAAACAGCAGCTCGCCGGTGCGCGGATCGGTCTTCGCGTGGGCCGCGAGCCCGCGCGGCAGCGCGGCGCCGAACTCCGCGACCCCCCGCGTCTGCAGCGAGGGCAGCTCGATCGAGTACGCGGCGCCCGACATCCACCACAGCGCGAGCAGCTGCCCGCCGTGCCACAGCAGGTCCGTGTTGCCCGAGTTCTTGTACGGCCCGCCCGGGCGCTTCATGTCAGGGCGCACGAGCAAGCCGGTCCACAGCGCCTCGCCGGCCGCCTCCTCCGCCATAAATCCCTCGGTCCGCACGTAGCGGTTGCGGTAGCGCGCCGCGCCGCCGGAGAACTCGATCGCGTGCAGCATCCCGTCGCCGTCAAACCAGTGATAGCGCCCCCGCGGCTCAAACCGCGGGTTGCTCCCGTTGCGCACGAACGTCCCCGACAGATCCCGCGGCACCGCCCCCACGCGCGCCGTCAACCCGTAGCCCTCGACCGGGCTCTCTTCCTGAACAGGCGCGTAACAGCCCTCGAGATAGGGATCGCGCGCCGTGGCGCGCGTCGCGTCAGACACCGGTGCGGAGCTTCGCTGCATCGCCGCCACCATACCCTGTTTTTTCAATGCGTTCCGCGCGCCCCGAGCCGGATGCTCCAACCTGCCCGTTCGGACACCAACGCGAGAACCAAGCCCGAGGGTCGAACCACGCCCGAGAGCGCCCAACCGCCGACAGCACGAGCCCGAGAGCCCCCAGCCGCGGGGCGGAGAGGGAGGGGCGGGGTCGCAAGAGGACTTAAACCGTTGACCGGCGCCCGAAGGGCGTCGGTCATGCGCGTCCCGCATGGAGCGCCCCCCGCCCCTTTCTCCAAGAGCCCCGCGGTACTCACCAAGGACGCTACCTCGCGTCCAATCGCCACTCGGTGCTCACCGACAGCAAAAAAAGCGATCTAGCCCGAAAGCCAGACCGAAATATTCTTAAAACGTCGAGTATTCGCCAGCACGATGTTGACGCACGCCGTCAGCGGCACCGAGAGGACCATCCCGGCGAAGCCCCAGACCAGCCCCCACACGAACAGGCTCATCAACACCACCACGATGTTGAGGTTCAGCCGATCGCCCATGATCTTCGGCTCGATCACGTTCCCCGACACGAACTGCACCACCAGGATCAAGACCGACACCAAGAGCGCCGTCCACGGGCTCTCGAACTGCAGGAACGCGATCGCGATCGGCGGCGCCGACGCGATGATCGGCCCGATGCTCGGGATGTAATTGAGCAGGAAGGTCAAAAACCCCCACACGATCGGGAAGTCCAGCCCGAACGCGTAGGCCACCACCCACACCGCCGCGCCCGTCCCCAGGCTGATCAACGTCTTCAGGACCAGGTACGCCTGCACCTGCTGCGTGACCGTCTTGATGATCTCTTGGGTGTCCGCCTCGTCGAAGTCGCGGTCGGCGAAGAAGTGACGCAGCTTCTCCATCATCAGGCCGCGGCTGCCGAGGATGAACAGCAAGAACAGCACCGTCAGCAGCAGGCCCGAGAAGAAGCCCATAAACGAGCCGAGGCTCGAGTTGATCGCCTCGATGACCCCGCCCTGCGAGAACAGATCCGCGAGCGAGCTCCCCGACTCGCCCTGCGCGAATTCGTCCCTGAGCGACACCCCGAAGCGCTCCACCGCCAGCGCGTCCAGCCTGAGCAGCAGCTCCTTGCCGCCCTCCACGTAGTCGTGAATCCCCCGGGTCACCGAGCGGACCGAGTCGTAGACCAGGACCCCGAGCCCGAACACCACGAGGAACAGCCCGAGCAGGACGATCGTCGACGCGAGCCCGCGCGGGACCCGGCGCGCCTCGAGCCAATCCTGGATGGGCGCGAGCGCGACGACCAGGAGCGCCGCGATCACGAAGGGGATCGTGAACGCGCTCGTGATCTGCAGCAGGAAGCCGACCGCGATGAGGGCGATGGTCCCTTGAAAGACCGTCTGGAGCCTGATGTGCCCGTCCGCGTCCATGCTGGCGAGACCGTACACCAAACGTGATTCCTCCGGCGCGCGCGCGATCGAGTCTGTACATACAACCACCACCGCGCGCCCGCTCGCGCGGTATCGAGCGCCGCGCCCACGCGCGAGCGCGGCGTAGTAGCGCGCGCGCGGCCACGGTATGATGCCGCGTCGCGCGGTCCCCGAACGTTGGTTTTTGACGTACTTGCGCGCGCGGCGTGACTGTCTGACTGACCGAGGAGTTGATTGATCATGACCGAGCCGTCTTCGCCCCAGCCCTTCGAGCTCGCGCTCACGCGACCGGCCCGCGCGATCGCGTCCTCAACCCTGCTCATGCTCGCGCTCGCGCTCTCCGCCAGCGCGTGTAACTACAGCATCCACACCGACTCCCTCGAGCCCGCCACCGACGCGGGCACCGACACCGAGGGCGACGCGACCGACGCGATGACCAGCGGCGCGACGGAGGCCGACACCGACGCCACCGATGGCGAGCCGATGGGCTCCGAGGCGACCTTCGACGTGCGCGAGAGCGTCGAGCAGCTGCACGTCTGGAACGCGACGCCCGGCACGAAGCTCCGGGTCCTCGACGAGACCGGGGCGGAGGTCGCCAGCGGCACCGTCGACGAGTACGGCGGGCTCGTGTTCCGCCTGCTCGAGCCGGGCAGCGGCTACTCCGTCGAGACCATGGACGGCGACGATCGCGAGTGGCCGCTCACCGTGTTGTCGAAGCACAACAGCACGCCCGACCAGGCGTTCTACGACGGCCAGGAGCTCGGCCCTGGCTTCGGCTACATCGAGACCCGCGACGGCACCAAGCTCTCGATCTATGTCTCGCTGCCCGGTCCGCCCGAGGAGGGCCCCTACCCGACGCTGATCAACTACTCGGGCTACGAGCCGTCCAAGCCGGGCGCGCCGATCGACGCGGGCGGGCTGGGGATCGACATCGAGTCGCTGTGCGTCGATCTGCCTGTCCTCTGCGACAACCCGAACCACCCCTCGGGGACGATCGCCGGGCTCATGGGCTTCGCCACCGTCGGCGTCAACATGCGCGGGACCGGCTGCTCAGGCGGCGCCTACGACTACTTCGAACCCCTGCAGGCGCTCGACGGCTACGACATCGTCGAGGCGGTCGCCGCCCAGGACTGGGTGAAGGACCACGAGGTCGGCCTCGCGGGCCTCTCCTACCCCGGGATCAGCCAGCTGTTCATCGCGCGCGAGAACCCGCCGAGCCTGATCGCGATCTCGCCGCTGTCGATCATCGCCGACATCTCGACCTCGACGCTCGCGCCGGGCGGCATCTTCAACCAGGGCTTCGCGCTGAACTGGGCCGAGAACGTGGTCGGCAACGCCGACCCCTACGGCCAGGGCTGGGAGCAGGACCAGGTCGACGCCGGCGACACGATCTGCGAGGAGAACCAAAAGCTCCACGGGCAGAAGGTCGACGCGGTCGCCAAGGCCCTGGCGAACCCCTTCTACAACCCCGAGCTCGACGACCTGAACCCGCTGACCTTCGTCGACCAGATCACGGTCCCGATCTTCACGGCCGGCGCCTGGCAGGACGAGCAGACCGGCGGGCAGTTCCCGGCGCTCTGGGACCAATTCACCGGGACGGATATCGTCCGCTACAACGGCTACAACGGCGTCCACGCTGACGGCTACACGCCCGACCTGCTGATCGAGTGGAACCACTTCCTGAGCTTCTACGTCAAGAAGGAGATCCCCGAGATCCCCGAGCTCGTGCGCACCCTGGCGCCGCTGCTGTTCCAGGAGTTCTTCGGCGACCCGGTCCCGCTCCCGCCGGACCGCTTCCTGATGTACGACTCCTACGAGAGCGCGCTCGCGGCCTACGAGGCCGAGCCGCCGGTCCGCATCCTGTTCGGCATGGGCGGCGCGCCCGGCGAGGCGCCCGGCCTGCCGATCAAGTCGTTTGAGCAGAGCTTCGACCAGTGGCCGCTGACCGAGCTCACGCCGCAGCGCTGGTACCTGCAGCCCTGGGGCGCGCTCAATCAAGCGACGGCGCCGGCCGACGGCGGCGCCTCGCAGTGGACGCACGACCCCGAGGCCGGCTCCGTCACGACCCTCAGCGGCGACATCAACTCCGCGCTCCCGAACTGGAACTGGCCGAACGAGCAGGAGGGCTTCGCGGCCGCGTTCGAGTCCCCGCCGCTCGCCGAGGACGTCGTGATGATCGGGCCGGCGAGCGCCGACCTGTGGATCCGCTCGACCGCGAACGAGGCCGACCTCGAGGTCACGATCACCGAGGTCCGCCCCGACGGCGAGGAGATGTACGTGCAGTCGGGCTGGCTGCGCGCGAGCCACCGCACGATCGACGAGTCGAAGTCCACGGAGCTGCGCCCCGTGCACACCCATCTCGAGTCGGACTTCACGCCGCTCGTGCCGGGCGAGTGGACCTTCGCGCGCGTCGAGATCTTCCCGTTCGGACATGTGTTCCGCGCGGGCTCGTCGATCCGCGTCGCGATCGACGACCCCGGCGGCACGCGGGCGGAGTGGTCCTTCATCCTCCACGACTTCGGCGGCGAGGAGGTGACCCACACGGTCGGTCACAACAGCGAGCAGGCCTCGAGCATCGTGCTGCCCGTGGTCCCCAACATCGACGTGCCGACGCCGCTGCCCGCGTGCCCGTCGCTGCGCGGGCAGCCCTGCCGCACCTACCAGACGTTCTCGAACGAGCCGGCTGAGTAGCCGGCTGGGCTCCGCCAGGAGCGCGAGAAAGCAGCGCGCCGGCCAGGGGACCTGGCCGGCGCGTTGTTGTTGGGTTCAGCGCGAAGCGCCCTACCAGTCGCGACCGCCGCCGCCGCCACGACCGCCACGGCCTCCGCCGCGACCGCCACGACCGCCGCCGCGACCGCCACGACCGCCGCCGCCGCTGCCGCCGCGGCCACGACCGCCGCCACCGTAGCCACCGCCGCCGCCACCGCCGTAGCCGCCGCCGCCGCCACCACCGCCGTAGCCGCCGCCGCCGCCGCCGCCATAGCCGCCGCCGCCGCCACCGCCACGGTAGCCGCCGCCGCCGCCACCGCCACCGCCGCGGCGATCCGTCGCCTCGTCGACGCGGATCGAGCGACCGTCGAGCTCGGTGCCGTTGAGGTTTTCAAGCGCGGCTGCAGCTGCAGTCGCGTCACTGAAAGTGACGAATCCAAAACCGCGGGAACGCCCTGTGTCGCGATCGGTGATCACGCGCGCGTCCTCTACGGGACCTACCTGTTCGAAGTGCGCACGAAGTGATGCTTCGTCCGTCGCCCAGGCGAGTCCACCCACGAAAACTTTTTTGCCCATTCCGTTCTCAGCTCTCTCTGTCCAAAGCGTTCCCGCTCACGCTGCTTCGCTTCGCTGCCGCCGACGTGCCTTGTCGGGAATCACCGGGCGTTTCTACAGCAACTTCCCGGCTCGCACAGGACTTTCGCGTACGATTCGCCGGCACGAATTCGCGAATCTCGAGTTTGCTCCGTCACGCCAGCCCGACGCCGCCCGCAGCGCGCGCGCTCGCGCGCTTCCGCTCCCGAGCAACGAGAACGCCGCTCAAGCGCCGCCTGGCGGCGCTGCTGGCTCCGCGCTCAGGCCGGGCAGTAGTCGCGCGTCTTGTCGACCGTCAGCGTCACGGCGTCGAGGGTGCCGAGATCGAGGAAGCTCGCGTCGCCGACACACAGCCGCCAGGTGCCGAGCGCGATCTCCCCCTTGAAGTCGGCGAAGCTGACGCCCGGGCCCGCGCCGGGGTTGCTGAAGAAGTCGCACAGCGCGTTGTCCTGACAGATCGTGTCGGCGCTCTGCAGGCCCTCGCCCATCAGCTCGGCGTCGTTCGGTCCGCCATCGTAGAGATCGAGCGGAAACGCCTTCCAGAGATCTGCTGACCAGCCGCAGCACTCGGCCCCGTCGTCGACCGGCTCGAGCAGGCCCGGGCGGCTCCAGACCGTGAGCACGGTCCCCTCGGGGCTCTCGAGCTTGACCGTGGTGTCGCCGACCCACGTGTGGTCGAGCCCGATCCGCAGCTTCACGTCGTGCACCCGGTCGACGTCGTCGCCGAGATCCTCGACCTCGAGCTCGACGCAGGCCATCGACTCGAGCGTGCCGTCGTAGAGCCCGTCCTTGAGCGCGACGCCGAGCTGCGCGGCGACGACCTCGGCGGTCACGAGCTCGAAGCCGGGGCAGCTCGTCGGGTCCGCGACGATCTCCATGCACAGCGGCCCGAGCGCCTCGATCAGCTTGAGCTGATCCTCGGGGTCGACGCCCTCGCCGTCCATGGCCGCCGAGAGGTGCGCGACCAGGAGCTCGAAGTCCCAGCTCGCGATCGCGGCGTCCCCCATGCCCGGATTCGTCAGCCCGGCGTGGCTCGAGCACATGTCGCGGCACTCCTCGCCGAAGCCGACCCCGGGCTCGATCCCCGGCGGCGGGTCGACCTCGAGGCCGTAGCGCGCCGGCCCGTCGAGGCTCGCAAGCTGCCTCGTGAGGCAGGTGTTGAAGCGCGCGAAGTCGACGCCGTCGAAGAAGCCGTTGATCGCCACATCCGCCGCGATCGCGTCCGCGAGCGAGCCGGCCTCGCCGGGCGCGCCGACGATCGAGAGCAGCGCCGGCTTCCGCCCGACGCGCTGGTAGATCGTCGCGTCGCCGCTCGGGTCCTCGACGATGTCGCCCGCCGTCGCCGCGAGCGACGCGACGATCTGCGCGATGTCGTCGTCGGTGAGCGCGGGCGCGTACTCGGCCTTGTGCTCGGCGAGCGCCAGCGAGAAGTCCTCGAGCAGGTCGTCGAAGTCCTGGCTCGAGATCCCGAGGCCGGCGTGGGCCGTGAGCATGTCGTCGCAGCCGTAGCGCGCGCCCTCGCAGCGCGCGAACGCGGCGAGCTGCTCGTCGAGACAGCCTGTCCTGTAGCTCAGGTTGACGTCCGCGTTTAAGAAGTAGGAGTTGATCCGCTGGTCGGTGAGCGCGAGCGCCATAAAGGACTCGTGCAGCGCGTGGATGCCACGCAGCTCGCCGAGGCGCTCACACAGCGAGTCTCCGTCGCCGTCTCCGTCTCCGTCACCGTCTCCGTCACCGTCTCCGTCACCGTCACCGTCACCGTCTCCGTCTCCGTCTCCGTCGCCGTCACCGCTCGTGGGCCCTCCGGTCGTGGGAGAGCCTGTCGTGGGGGAGCCCGTCGTGGGGGAGCCCGTCGCGCCCGCGGTCTCCGAGCCCTCGCTCGTCTCGCCCTCGCTCGTCTCCGTGGTCTCCGTCGTCGTCTCGCCGCCCGTGCACGCGGCGGGCGCGAGCAAGCTCAGCGCGACGATCCAGCCGCGCGACGCGTTCGAGTTCTGGGCCATGCGCACGCTCAAGGTCAACGAGCCCGCGTACAGACGTACGAGCGTACAGACGCACGAGAGCGGGCCGTAGTGACGGTATCACGAAGCCGCGCGCGGCGGCGCGGCGCGGCTCACGGCTGGGTGTCTTTTAAGACCGATGACTCCAGCGGCGTCGTGACGGCGAGCTGTTGACGGAGCACGTCAGGGTCCGAGGTCGGGAGCTCGCAGCGGCCCCGCTCGCACACGTAGGCGGTCGGTGCACCCGCGAGCGCGCGCTTGCCCGCGAGCGCCGGCACCAGCGCGACGTTGGCCGCGAGCTGCGGGCCCTCGCGCAGCACGAGCAGCGCGCGGTTGGGCAGATACGCCCCGCGCACCACGGCGAGCAGCGGCTCTGCCTGCGCCGCGCCGGCGTCCTCCGGGACGATGATGAAGACCTCGCGCGCGCGGTCGAGCGCGCGCTCCAGGCCGGCGAGCATGACCGCCAGGCCGCCGCCGCGCTCGCGCAGCGAGGTGGCGAAGGCCCCGAGCAGTGCGTCGGCCCGCTCCTGGGCGCCGGCGTCGCCGGTCAGCAGCGCGATCCGCAGGAGGTTGTGCAGCGTCAACGAGTTGCCCGAGGGGGTCGCGCCGTCGTGGTCGGGCAGCTCGCGCGCGAGCAAAGACTCGGCGTCGTGCGCCGTCATGAAGTACGCGCCGGTCTCCGCGTCGCGGTAGCGCTGGTCTTGCGAGCGCTGCAGCGCGAGCGCGCGGCTCAGCCAGCGCGCGTCGCCGGTCGCCTCGTGCAGCTCGAGCAGCCCGTGGATCGTGAACGCGTAGTCGTCGAGCACCGGCGGCCCGGCGGCCCGGCCGTCTCGATAGCTCCGCCGCGGCTGCCCGGCCTCGTCGAGGAGCTGCTCCTCGAGGAAGGTCGCGGCCCGGGCCGCGCGCTCGCGATAGTCGTCGCGCCCGAGCACGAGCGCGCCGCGGGCGAAGGCCGCGATCATCAGGCCGTTCCAGGCGGTGAGGATCTTGTCGTCGCGCAGCGGCGGCGGACGCTCGCGCCGCAGCGCGTAGAGCGAGTCTCGCGCGCCCGCGAGCGCGCGCTCGAGCGACTCCGGCGGCTGCCCGAGCGTGGCCGCGGTCTCGCTCAACGGGCGCGGGAGGTGGAGGATCGAGCGACCCTCGAAGTTGCCGCTGGCGCTCACGCCGTAGGCCGCGGCGAACCAGCCCGCGAGCTCGGGGCCGAGCCCCGCCTCGAGCTCGTCCGGGGTCCACGTAAAGAAGTAGCCCTCCTCGCGCGCGCCCTCCGGCGTCAGGCTGTCGGCGTCGGTCGCCGAGTAGAAGCCGCCCTCGGGCGCGGTCATCTCGCGCGCGACGTAGTCGAGCGTGCGCGCGGCGACGGCCGCGAAGTCCTCGCGGCCGGTGACCTGGTGCGCCTCGAGGTACGAGACCGCCAGCTGCGCGTTGTCGTAGAGCATCTTCTCGAAGTGCGGCACGAGCCAGCGCGCGTCGGTGGAGTAGCGATGAAAGCCGCCGCCGACCTGATCGTGAATCCCGCCGGCGGCCATCGCCTCGAGCGTGCGCGTGACCATGTCGAGCAGCTGCCCGTCCGCGTCCGGGCGCCGCCGGTGCGCGCGCAGCAGCAGCGCGAGCGCGTCGCTGGGCGGGAACTTCGGCGCCGGGCCAAAGCCCCCGTGGACCGCATCAAAGCGCCCGCGCTGGCGCTTGAGGTAGGCGTCGATCACCTCGGCGCCCGGGACCTCGCCCGGCGGCTTGGGCGTGTTCGCGCGCTGCAGCGCGCCGGCGATCTGCTCGCCGCGCGCGCGCGCCTTCGCGGGCTCCTGCTCGTAGCTGTCGGCGAGCTCCTCGAGGATCTCGAGCAGGCCCCTGCGCGAGCCTCGTGCCCCCGCGCGCGGCGGGATGTAGGTCGCGCCGAAGAACGGCTTGCCGTCGGGCGTCAAGACCACGGTCATCGGCCAGCCGCCGCGGCGCGTCATCAGCCGCACGACCTGCATGAACACGCCGTCGATGTCGGGTCGCTCCTCGCGGTCGACCTTGATCGCGACGAAGCGGCTGTTGAGCAGCGCCGCGATCTCCTCGTCTTCGAAGGACTCTTCCTCCATGACGTGGCACCAGTGACAGGTCGAGTAGCCGACGCTGAGGAAGATCGGGCGCCCGAGCGCGCGCGCGTCCGCCAGCGCCTCCTCGCCCCAGGGGCGCCAGTTGACGGGGTTGTGCGCGTGCTGGCGCAGGTAGGGCGAGGTCTCGAGCAGCAGGCGGTTGCTGAAGCGCGGCGCGCCCTCTTCGGTGGTGTGCCGGGTCCGCGGCGTGTAGCCCTCGGGCCGCGCCGCCCAGGCGCGCTCGAGCGCGTCGGCGACCGCGGCGGGCAGCGGGTCCGCGCCCGGCAGCGCGTCGCCGAGGAAGCGAGCGCCCTCGCTCGCGGACGAGCCGGCGCTGTCGAGCGCACCGCTCGCCGAGCTCTCGGCCGCGCGACCTGCCGAGTCGCCGGTCGCGCTCGTCGACGCGCGAGGAGAACAAGCGAACACCAAGCAGCATGCGAGCAGCAGAGGACGAGCGACGCGAGCGCGTGAGAGGTCCGCCATCGTGTGGAGTATGCCGCGATTTTCGCGACGCGCCGGACGACGCGCGCGCGCGGCGTGAGCTATTACGACGCGACGGGCGCGACGCGGCCCCGCCCCGCCCCGCGCTGCCCGTGGATCGCGGCCGTGTACAATCCCGACGTGAATCAAGCGTCGCTCCTGCGCCTGCTCGACCTGATCCGCGTCCGGCTGCACGCCGCCGACGCGCGCGTCGAGATCGGCGGGCGACCGCCTGCAGACACGCGGCTGCTGTCCGCGGCGCTCGGACCCCACAGCCGGATCGTCGTCGTGTTCGATGAGCCGCTCGACGCGGACGCGAGCGAGACGACCCTGCGGGCCAAGCTCGAGGCGATCGTCAGCGGCTTCACCGGCTTCGGCGAGGCCTCCCTGGCGCGTGAGACAGGTGGACGTCGTCGCGTCCCGGCGAGCGCGCGCCTCGACGCGGCGCTCGAGTCACTCGCCGAGCGCGCCGGCGCGGCGGTCGCGTTCGTGCTCGACCGACAGTCACCGGTGATCTGGGGCAGCTCGCTGACGAACGAGGAGCCCGCGCGGGTCCGCGAGCACCGCCGGCGCGTCGATCGAGCCGCCGCGCGCCTGCGCGCCCCGGAGCTCGCCGAGCTCCGTCGCGAGGTGGTGCGCGCCGATGACTACGGGCTGCTCGCGCGGGGCTTCGCCAACCAATACTGGACCGCGCTCGTGTTCACGGGGCCGTTCTCCGAGCTGCGCGCGGACGGGGCGCTCGTCCACGCGCTGCCGATGATCGAGCGACTCGTCCTGAGCCTGCCGCCGATCGATCCCGGCCCCGGCGGCGGGGGCCCGCGCGCCGACAACGTAGTCCTCCTCCCGCCCCGCCGCGACTGAGACGAGCTCAGCTCAGCGCCGCTCGAGCGTGTAGTCGAGCAGGCGATCGCCGTCGAAGATGAAGCGGCCGGAGAACGCCTGTCCCTTGAGCATCATCGGGATCCAGTGGCGATCGTCCGCCCACATCTCGTCGAAGGGGATGGCGTCCTCCGGCGTCCACAGCGGGATCGCCTCGTCGGTCTCGCGCGCCTCCCCCTCGTGCCCGCGCGCCGCGAACACGTGGACGTGCAGCGAGTAGCCGTCGACGAATTGAAACCGCAGCTCGCCGGACTTCGTGATCTCGCGGGGGACCACGCAGACCTCCTCCTCGACCTCGCGAATCGCGGCGGCGAGGGGCGTCTCGCCGGCCTCGATGCGCCCGCCGGGGCCGTTGATCTTGCCCGCGCCGAGCCCCCGCTTCTTGCGGATGAGCAGCAGCTCGGGCCCCCCCGCGCCACGCCGCCGGATGAACAGCAGGGTCGCAGGGTCGACCGCCCGCCAGCGCGTCCAGTCGATCGCGGCGACCGTCCTCGGTATCTCGCCCCCGCGCTGCGTCGGCTTCATCGGCCGACCATAGCACGCGCGAATTCGCCCGCTGAGACCCTGCCTAGGAGCTCTCTGAGACCGGCCTCAGGTCGGCGCCCCCTCGATGACCGCGATCGAGTCTCCGGTCGGGATCAGCCCGAGCAGCGTCTCGGTCGCCTGGCCTGTCCCGACGATGATGTGGTCGTAGGTCCTCGTCATGTCGCGCCGGCAGCTCGCCCGTCGCCTGTCGACCTACCAGTGCAGATCGCCGATGGCGTCGACGCCGGTGATGTCGATCGCGACGCCGGTCTCGATCACCTTGAAGGTCTGCCCGCCGTCGCCCGTGTGCAGCGCCGTGCCCTCGCGCCCGACGATCGAGCCGTGCCCGCCCGTGTTGAGGTGGATCGCGAGCAGGTCGGCCGCGACCGGGCGCTCGACGGTGATCGACCCGTCGCTGTGCTTGCGCACCACCGCGCCGGCCTCGCCCACCGCGACCCAGGCGTCGCCGTCCATCGCGACCTGCACGTCGAACAGGTCGTCGTCGGTCGGCAGCTCCTGCGGGCTCCAGGTGAGGCCGCCGTCGGCGGTCCACAGCAGCGTCCCGCCCTCGCCGACGGCCGCGCCGAACGGGCTGTGATCGCCGAAGTCGACCGCGAACAGCCCCGCGCTCGCGCTGCCTGTCTCAACAGCCATCTCTTCGCCGAGCTCGTGGCGCCAGATCACGCCGTCCTCGCCCACCGCGATCACGCGGAAGGGCGAGACGTCGACGCCGCGCAGCGTCCCGCTCGGGCCGGGGACGACCGTGAAGTCCACGCCGTTGTCGGACACCAGCAGCGCGCCCTGCTCGCCCGCCGCGGCGACCCGCAGCGGCTCGGTCGCGGCCACGTCGTGCAGCGTCGCGGACGTGATCTCGCCGCCCGCCCGCGTGCTCCAGCTCGCGCCGGCATCGTCGGTGAAGCCCATCACGCCGCCCTCGCCCACGAACCACGCGAGGGTCTGGCCGTAGCAGGTGATCGCGTTGAGGTCGTCGGTGAGCGCGAGCGGGTGGACCGTCGCGCCGTCGGTCGGCGAGACGCGCAGGACCGTGCCTGAGCCGCCCACGGCCCACCCGGCGGGCTCGGGGATGCAGGAGCCGTCGGCGCACACCTCTCCGCTCGCGCAGTCCTCGTCCATCGCGCACCCGGCCATCGAGTCCGTCGTCGTCGAGGTCGTGGTCGTCGTCGTCGTCGTGTCGGACTCGGTCTCGCTGGTCTCGCCGTCATCGCCGTCACAGCCGCCCGCGGCGAGGGCGAGCGCGGCGACGGAGAGCGCACAGACGGCGCGGAGGCGCTGCGCGAGGGTGAGGACGCGTGACGACGACGATCGGGAATTCATAGGCGTCACGATACACCGCGGGGGGCTCGTCGGGGCCGTCGCGCGACCGGGACTCGCGGGTCACGGCGACCGACCGGCCGAGGCCTCGTCGAGAAATTGGTTCACCTCGTCGAGCTGCTCGTGCAGCTCGTCGAGCGAGGGCGGCGCGGGCCGCTCGTCCGCCGGGCACACCAGCTCCTCGTCGCCCTCGGGCCCGCGGCACTGGGGCCGCCCCTCGCAGGGTAGATCCTCGGGCCAGCGCTGCTCGCCGCACCGGCACGGACCGTTGATCCGCCTGAAGTGTGGGCACCGGCCGTCCTCGACGCGCGCGCGCTCCAGGTCTGCGAGCTCGCAGTCCGTGTCGAGACCGCCGAGGATCGACGCCGCGGTCCGGTGCCACGAGGACGTCCGCAAGCGCTCCGACTCCTCGTAGGCGCGCGCGCGCTCGCCCTCGCCCCAGGTCCAGACCGCGATGTTGCACGCCGTGGAGAGCGCGCGCTCATGCGCGCGCGCGTAGGCCAGCGCGACCACGCCGACCGCGAGCGCGACGAGCAGCAGGTCGCCGAGCACCAGCATCAGCAGCCGCCCGCGCGGCGTGGACTCGTGGTAGCGCCGACGCGCGACCGCGACGACGAACATGCCGATCAGCACGATCCCCCAGGCGAACAGCTCGCTGAGCAGCTCGATCGGCGAGTCCGTCCCCAGCGCCGCCACGATCAGCAGGCCGAGCGCGAGCGCGGCGCCGCCGAGCCACAGCGACCTGCTCGAGCCGTCCACGGCGACATTTTTACATGTCTACAAAGACATATCTATACTACGCGACGAGGCATGGACCCCGGCACCCGCAACCTGCAGCACTGCTTCATGCTCACGCTGCTAGCCGCGACCGCGGCGAGCACGATCCCGCTCAACGCGTTCATGCAGTTCACCGGCCTCCTGACGGCCCTGGCCGCGCTCGTGATGGCCGCCGAGCACCGGCGCGCGTTTCACTACCCGGGCTCCGAGCACGCGCGCGTCGGCCTGTGGAACTTCGTCTTCACGATCCTGTTCATCGCCGGGACCGCGTGGTTCGCGGGCCTGCTGTACGTGATCGTCGACTGAGCGCCTGGCTCACTCGTCGCCGGCCTGCGCGAGCGCGTCGCCGGTCGCTTCAGCTCCGCCGCCGGGCGCGACGGGCTCGAGCGCGATCAGGCTCAGGCCCTTGTGGCCGGTCTCCATGGTGAGCTCGCCGAGGTTCTTGGCCCAGCGCATCATCGGCTTGCGCGCGCGGTTGCGGCGATCGTCGAGCCGCGTCTGCAGGTCGCGCAGCGGCTGGACCTGGTAGGCCCACAGCGCGCGGGGCGGGTGCGGCCACTTGCGGCTGTAGATGGTGCGCACGACCACCGCGTCCTCGCCCGCCGGCAGCCCCTGGATGTTCTGCACGAAGTCCGGGGTGTACATGAAGTACTCCTCGGCGTTGCTCATGTACATCACGTTGAGCTCGACCCCGAGCTCGCGGCACGCCGCCGCGACCGTGCGCAGTGTGCTCTGACCGGTCAGGTCGCCGCTCATGATCCGCACGCGCCCCTGGCGGTGCAGCGTCTGGATGTGCGCGAACATCTCCGGGTCCGAGAGCCAGGTCGAGGGCTCGCCGTCCCGCGGCGCGCGCTCGAGCACGCGGATGAGGTGGCGGTACACCGTCTCGCGCGCGGCCTTGTAGCCGCCGATCAGCGTGCGCAGCTGCTTGCCCTCGATCCCCTGGGCCTGAAAGCCCTCCTCGAGGACCGCGATCGTCGCGTCTTTGTTGGCCGCGTCGAAGTACTGGATCAGCGCCTCGGGGTTCTCGGCCTTGGGGATCAGCAGCCCGTAGATCCGGTGCAGCCCGACGACCCGATAGTCGATGTCCATGAGGAACACGAACTCGCTGCGGGCGCGGCCGATCAGCGTGAAGTTCTGGTCCGAGCCGACGCCGACGTAGGCGCCGCGCTTGCCGGTGATGTAGGGGAAGAACAGGTCGTGGCGCTTCTCGTTGCTCTGGACGTAGTGGATCTCGACGGGGATCGGCGGGTCCTCGGGCCCGGCCGCCATGGCCTCGCGCTGCGCGTCGGTCAACGTGGTGAGCGCGCCGTTGTTCGACGTGTCTGAAGCGTCAGGTCGCTGCTCGGCCCCGGGCTCGCGCTCGACGGGCGAGGCCGCCGCGGGCGCGGGCGCGACGACCTCCGCGGGCTCCGGCGTCGGCGTCTCGGAGGCCGCGGGCGAGCCGTCCGCGGGCGCCTCGGCCGACGGCGTGGCGACCTCGGCGGTCGAGCTCGCGGGCGTGCTGCAGCGGACGGCGAGCAGCGCGAGCGCGAACACCAGCGCGCCCCCAAACAACCCGCGGACGCGGCGAGGTTTCGCGTTCTCCTGCGACGGCATCTCGCCGAGTCTACGGTGTCGGGCGCCCAGAGACACACCGCGCGTGTTCGCGCCCCGGGGGCTGGATCCCGCGCGAGGCCTCGAATTGTGCGCGCGCGGAGCAGCGTGCCGCGCGACGGCGCGCGAGCGCGCGCCGACGCTGTACAGCGCCCGCGCGCGCCCGCGAGCGACGCTCAGCGCCCGCGCACCGCCGGGTGCGTCCGCATCACGCGACCCTGCGAGGGGCTGAAGCCGACTGCGGCCGACCGCGTGGGGTTGTGGTGCATGACGTTGTCGGCGCCCGTGTCGTCGAGCTGGTCGGTCGAGCCGTCCGCCTCAACCGAGTGATAGAGCCCGAGGTAGTGGCCGAGCTCGTGGGCGAGCACGCGCGCCTGCGCCGCGGCCGACACGTCCAGCACCCTCGCGTCCGCCGTGGAGCAGTCGAGCCCGGGCATGAACACGGCGTCGCCCGGCCCCGCGCCCCCGGGGATCCTCGGCGTGTAGCCGTCGAGCGCGCGCGGCGGGCCGAAGAAGGGGTCGTCGTACTCCAGACAGCCGCCGAAGATCACGTCGACGGTCGTCTCCGCCTTCGGCGGGAGCGAAGCGGTCTCGAGCGCCCGCGCCAGCGCCGAGGGATCACCGGCGTGCACGCGGTGCTCCGCGGGCAGCGTCTCGACCTCGCGGATGTCGACGATGACCGGGGTGATCTCCGCCGAGACGAGCTCCTCCTCGAGCGCGGCCTCGAGCTCTTCGAAGCGCGGCGTGTTGTTGAAGAGGATCGAGTCCGGCCCGATGATGAAGCGGAGCTCGAGCTCCGCGGCGGCGGGCGCCACGATCGCCTGGGCCTCCACCTGCAGCGGCGGCGGTCGCTCGGGCGCCGCGATCGGCGTGAGCGTCAGGCAGTCGAGCAGCGCGAAGCGGAGCGAGAGGCCGCTCGCCGGATCGAGCGGCCCGGTCGCGGCGGGCAGCACGAACACGCCGGCGCCGGTGACGGTCGAGCTCCGGAGCTCGCACTCGCGGCAGTAGGGACCCGCGCTGCGCTCGGAGACCGCCGCGTGCCCGCGTCCGTCGACGGCCGCGCTGAGCTGGAAGCACGCCTCGGGATCGGTGCGCACCCGCAGCGCCACGGCGTCGAGCGGACCCTGCTCCGGGAGCTGCTCCGGGACGATCACTCGCTCGCTCTCGCCGTCCTCCTGGAACCGCGTGAGCTCGAGCTCGACCCACGACGAGCGCGCCTCGCCCTCCGGGGAGGCGTCGCAGCCGAGCGCGAGCAACGACAGCGCGAGCGCCTTGTTCTTCAGCCGGCTCATCGCAGCGCCTCCGCCGGCACGAACGTGCCGATCTTCTGCAGCAGCCGCGTGTCCGTCTCTCGCTGGGCGTGGGCGACCAGCTGACGCATGGCCTCGGGCTCCGAGCGCGAGGCCGTCCCGAGCCACGTGATGAACGCGGCTCGCTCGGAGCTCGACGCGCTCGCGCCGAGCTTGTCCGCCATCAACGCGATCGCGTCGGCGGTGGGCGGCCCCTGGTACGCGCCGACGAGCGCGGCGCTGACCGCCGGCTCCGTCTCCTCGCGGAGGCGCTCGAGCAAGCGCGGTCCGGACTCCGCAGGGTCGAGGCGGCCGAGCGCCTCGGCGGCGTGCCGGCGCGTCGCCGGGCTGTCGGCCTCGAGGTGCGCGGCGAGCTCCTCAGTGAACGCCGCGTCGCCGGTGTTGCCCATCGCGTCGAGGGCGACGCGGACCTTGCCCGCGTCGGCCGCGGCGAGCCCCTCGCGGAGCTCCTCGTGCAGCGCGTCGCGGACGTAGGCGCGCAGCTCCCCGTCGTCGCTGCGCCTCGACATGCTCCCGAGGCCCAGCGCGCTGACGCTCGCGACCATCGCGTCGCCGCGCTCGCGGACCTGGGCGCGCAGGAGCTCGGCCGTGCCCCGCGTCGGCGCGCCGATGTCCGAGAGCGCCGAGGCGGCGCGGGCCCGGTCGACCGCGCTGACGCGCGCGTCCACGAGCAGCGCCGAGAGCTCCCCGCGCGCGGCCTCGGTGCCCGAGAGCTCGAGCCCGAGGAACAGCGCCGGCCTCGCGGCCTCCTCGATCGCGCCCGCTCGCAGCGCGGCGGCGACCTGCGCCGCTCCCTCGGGATGACTCTTGAGCCAGGCCGCGAGCTCGCGCGCGGCCGCGTAGCTCTGGTCGCCCTCCCCCTGGAGACGCGCGCGGAACGCCGCGAGCGCCTCCTCGGGGGACATGTTCGCGACCTGGGCCGCGACGGCCGCGTCGCGCTCGATCTCGAGATCGAAGACGTCGCGGAAGTCGGCGTCGCCCGCCGCCATCGCCGGCACGGGGGCGAAGAGCTCGTCGTCGCGGCGCAGGCGGAAGCGCTGCATCAGGTCCGCGACGAGCTCGCCCTGGACCCGGATCTGCACGCGCTCGAGACCCGACGAGGCCGTCAGCCAGCGCGGCCGCGCGCGATCGAATCTCGCCTCCGCCTCGGAGCCGACCACGGCGAGCGTGAGCCCGAAGGCCCCGGCGTTGGCCGCCGCGTCGTAGGCCGCCTTGTGTCGCTGGACCCGCGCCTCCGCGCCCGCGCCCGCAGGCGCGAGCTGGTAGCGCGCCTCGTAGTCGCCCAGCCCGTCGAGCTGCGCGGCGCGCCACCGCGTCTTAGCTGGCCCCGAGGGCAGCACGTACTCGTGGGTCGCGAGGGTCGAGCGCACGAGCTGCCGACGACGGGCGTCCCACTCCGGCGCGAAGCCGAAGCCGACGAAGCGGCACGAGGAGTCGACATCGATGAAGAACGGCTCGGCGAGCGAGCCCTCCACGCGCTCGTCCGGCAGCGTCAGCGCCTGCGTCAAGGAGACGTCGTGCAGCGCGGCGCGCAGCCGCCAGCGGTCCTCCGCGAGCGCGTCGACGACCTCCCAGCTCAGCGTCCCGCGCAGGTGGTCGTCCTCCTCGGCGCGGACGTCACGGGTCGTGGACTCGACGGCGAAGGCCGCGGTCTCGCCGAGCTCGAAGTGACAGCTCGGCGCGCCCTGGGGCGCCGCCGGGCGCGGCTGCGCCCCGCGACGCGCCTGCTCGCGCTGCGCGGGCGCCTCGGCGCGCGGGAGGGCGCACATCACCGCCGAGCTCGCGGCGACGAGGACGACGAGGGCGAGCGCCTTGCGAGATGCGCCGCTCACTGGAGCACCTCGAACTCGCCCATGGAGAAGCTCAGCAGGTTGCGCGTGATCGTCGGCGACGAGAAGCTGAAGAGGTTGACCTTCAGGGTCTTGGCGAAGCGGCGGAAGCCCACCTTGCCGATGATGAAGACCTTGCCCGCGAGCGGCGTAAAGTTCATGTCCCAGTCGACATCTCCGCGGACCACGAGCTGCCCGTCGAAGTTGAAGCCCCAGCCGAGCGTGGTGTCGAGCGGGAACTCGGTGGTGATGAAGTTGAGGTCGGCCGCGACCGCGGCCTTGACGAGCCGCAGGTTGAGGCCGCCCTCGACGCTCCCGGTCAGCCCGAAGTACGGCGAGGTGACCCGCGTCATCCGCCCGCAGATGTCGAACTCGTCCCCCGACTTGAGGAGCTCCTGACAGGCCGCGTTGTCGGTGATCGCCTCGAGCGTGTCCTCGGCCGTGAAGCCGAGCGTCCCGCCGGCGCCGATCGAGAGCCCGATCCGCACCGGGCCGAAGCCGAAGCCGAGGTTGCCGAGGGTGAACGACTTGGCGACGCTGAAGTCATCGCTCTGCTCGATCAGCGACGACGCCTCCTGCGACGCCGAGTAGATGCGGTTGCCGAAGGCGTCGACGTAGGCGTCGTAGAAGCTGTTTTTAGGGTTCACGTCGAGGACCGCCTCGCCGTGCGCCTCGGCCAGCGCGAGCTCGAAGCGCTTGCCGAGCTTGCCCGTCAGCTTCACCGCGCCGTCGACCTGGCTCGACGCGCCGTTGAGGCCGAGGCTGTTCTGGGTCGACATCGAGCTCTCGATCGCCAGCCGGCTGCCGCCGAGCTTGCGCGAGAACTCCTTGTCAAAGGTCAGCGAGGAGGCCCCCGAGGTCGCCGGCGTCTCACGCACCAGCACCACCTCGAGCTCGCTGCAGTCGTCGACCGGTCCGTCGCCCTTGTTGCCGTCCTGGGGGAAGTCGGCGGCGAGGCAGCCGCGGACCACGAAGTCGCTCTCCGCCGCCCACGCGCCGCCCGCCGACACCGCGGCGAGGGTCTCCCCCTCGAGGAACAGCTCGTGCACCACCTCGTTGGCGGTGCCCGGCAGGACCTCGCCGATCAGCGCCTCGGGGATCGTGTTCTCGGGGTCATCCGGGTCGGCGATGCTCAACGGCAGCGCCTCGTCGCTCGACGCCGCGCGCAGCGTGTACGAGACCGTCGCGTTGCCGGGCGTCGTCGAGACCGCCGCGAGCGCCGCCCCGTCGTAGCCGAAGGTCAGGTCCTCCTCGATGGTCGGGACCGCCTCGATGAGCGACGGGGGGATCAGCGCGGGGTCGACCGCCGAGATGTAGGGGTCGCGGCCGTTGATGACGAAGCGCGACTGGACGACGATCGTCGGGTCGAGGTCGGCGGGGCCGTCGGGGCCGATGTTCTCGGTGGGCTGATAGGGCAGCACCGCCACCGACGAGCTGGCGCTGAGGCCATATCGCACATCGATCAGCGACCCGCCCGCGCCGGCCGGCGTCGGCTGAAGATCGATCGAGTAGACGCAGCCCGGGTTCGAGCCGTCCTCGAGCGACCCGCGACACAGCTGGTTGAGCTCGTCCTCGCGGCGCGCCTCCGTCAGCACGACGGTCGGCGCGTCGACGTCCGAGCCGAGCTCCTCGGCCGCCTCGTCGCCGCCGTCGAAGTCGACCATGAGGTTGACCTCGACGCCGGAGGACGCGAGCGCGTCACACAGCGTCGTCGGCCAGATGAACGCGTCGACGAGCTGCTCGCTGCCGTCGGCGACGAGCTCCACATCGATCGCGCTCGAGCCGCACGCCGCCGGGTTCTCCGGGTCTGCGGGGTCGGCCTCGACGAACGAGAAGGAGACGGCGACGTTGCGGGTGACGGGGTTTTGGGGGTCGGGGCTCTCGGCCGTGAGGCCGAAGCTGATCGGGACGCGGTTGTTGACGTAGACCGGCTGCGCGAGGTCATAGCGGACATCGAGATGCGTAAGCCGCACCCCGAGCGCGGCGGGGACGCACTCGCCCTCGCGCGCGATGGTCCCGTCCTCGCACCTGTCCTCCGCGCCTTGGCACGCGGCGGAGACGAGCGCGAGCGCGATAATGAGAGCTGGTCGAATGTTCATCTTGGTTCTACTCATCGTGGATACGGCTTCCTCGAGGCGTGAACACGCGACGCGACGCGCGGCGCCAGCCTTGAGCGCCGTTTCGTCACGACCCGCGGTCACGCGTCGTACTCGGCTTCGATAGCGCCGCCGCGCCGACCCTGGATCATAGTTTCGGCGAATACTTGTCATAACCGGCGTTCTGGCGGCGCTCGGTAACAGCGCGGAGCTGGCGAATTCGGAGACGCAGCGGGTGCTGCCCGCGGTTCGGGGTTTACGCGGTAAACCGAGCGACGCGGGCGATCACGCGCGTAGTCGCCAGCCGACGCCGCGGAGCGAGCGGCGCGTCATCAGGTGCGGGGTCCGCGAAGCGACGCCGCCAGCAACGTCGTTCTACGTCGACGCGCGCGGGCCCGCGCAGAGCAGCAGCCGAGCGTCTGCGCCGAGCCACCGCACGAGCCCGCGCGCGAACCACGGCTGCACCTCGCGCACGGGATCGAGGTTGACGATCGCCGAGCGGCCCGCAGGAAGCGCTCGGGATCGCGGCTCGACACGAGGTCGTGCATGGCGCGACGCAGCCTCCTCGGCGGCTGCCCGGCACGTGCGCGATACTGTACTTCCCGCTCGCCTCGAGCCACTCTACCGCGTCGAGCGACTGCAGGACGATGCGGTCGCTGTCTTCGAGCGGGCGCGCGCTCCCTGATCGGAGCTGCCTCAACGGCCATCTCGCCGAGGCGCGTGACGACTGCTTGGACACCCGCCCCGCGCGCCCGTCCGCGCGGGCGCGCGCCGTGGGCCGCTAGAGCTCAAAGCAGTACAGCCGGCGCTTGCTGTTGCACGGCCCGAGCGACGCGTTGGTCCAGGTCTCGTCCGTCGCGCCCGAGCTGCCGCTGAGGCCCTGCTCGAGGCCCGAGGCCGAGGTCCAGTTCGCGCAGTACTCGGTCCCGGGCATCGACCCGTCGCCGACCGTGTTGGTCCAGACGATCGAGGCGCCGACCGAGCTCAGCTTCTCGGTGATGCTCAGCGAGTTCAGCAGCGCGCCGTCGGTGAGGTCCGCCCAGTCGTTGGCGATCGGGTTGCCGTCGAGGCGATGAATCTCGGTGCTGGTCTGCATGAAGCGCGAGGCCGGCGTCGCCGAGTCGTCGCTGAGCCAGGCCCGCCAGGTCCCGCCGAGGCCGGCCCCCTGCGCGAGGCTCTGACACTTGGCGTCGGCTCCGGCGACGCCGCCGAGGTTGCCGTTGTAGGTCTCGCTGGTCACGAACGCGCGCCGCGGGACCTCAGTCTCGCAGCCGTTGCTGGGGTCGTCGTCGAGGTCGGCCCAGCCCGAGTCGCACATCCCGATCGCGCACATGCCCAGCTCGCAGACCGCCGAGGCGTTGTCGAAGACGCAGGGGCTGTCGCAGCCGCCGCAGTGGTCGACCGAGGTCTGGATGTCCGCGCAGACATCCCCGCACTGCGTCTCGCCCTCCTCGCAGGGCGGCGCGCACGAGCCGTCGACGCACACGAGGTCGTCGCCGCACGGGCTGCCGCAGCCGCCGCAGTGCGCCGCGTCGCTGCTGACGTCCACGCACTCGCCGTCGCAGAAGCTCTCGCCCTCCTGGCACGGGTCGACGCAGATGCTGTCGAAGCACTGCTGGTCCTGACCGCAGATGTTCCCGCAGCCGCCGCAGTTGCTCTCGTCGCTGCTGGTGTCGACGCACGCCCCGTCGCAGTCGGTCTCGTCGGGCCCGCAGGACAGGCCGCACGCGCCGTTGTTGCAGGGCTCGTCGGGCGAGCAGGTGTTGCCGCACGCGCCGCAGTGGCTGTTGCTCGCGTCCAGGTCGACGCAGCTGTTGCCGCACAGGCTGAGGCCGGCGGCGCAGGTCTGACACTTGCCGACCAGGCACATCTGCTCGGCGCCGCAGGGCGTGTCGCAGCCGCCGCAGTGATCGGGGTTGTCGAGCAGGTCGACGCACTCGTCCCCGCACTTCGCGGTCCCGCCGGGGCAGTCGGCGGTGCAGGTCCCGCCCGCGCAGACGAAGCCGGCGTTGCAGACCGTCCCGCAGCCGCCGCAGTTCTCCTCGTCGATGTTCGTGTTGACGCAGACGCCGTCGCAGAGCTGCTCTCCGCCCGCGCAGTCACCCCCGCTGTCGGTCTCGGTGTCGCCGCCGCCGCCGTTGCACGCCGCCGCGAACGCGGCCGCCGCGAAGAAGCCAAAAACGAAGGTGCTAATCGATCTCATGAGGCCTGAGTAACGGGCACCTGGCCTCGAGGTCAAGGCGCGCGCCCTGATCGGCCCAGCCGCTCGCGAGCCCGCGTACAATCGCGCCGCGTCGGGGCTCATTGCCCCCGCGACATGTTCATTAATTCCCCCAACACGCGGGCTCGAAATCGTCCGCGTCGATCAGCCGGGCGGGTTGACGACGAGGTTGAGGCCGGCGCCGGTCATGTCGGAGTAGGTGTAGGGCAGCACGAGGCCGGGGACCTCCAGCGCGACCTGGTAGGTGTCGGGATCGACCTTGAAGGCCGACTGCGCTCTGGTCGACGACCCACACATAGCCCTCAGCGTCGATCGAGATCCCGACCGGCGTGATGCACCCGAAGCTCTCGATGTAGCCCATCAGCGACTTGGTGACGACGTCGAAGCGGCCGACGCCGCAGGGGGTGTTGCGCGCGGCCCAGACGTTGCCGGAGGCGTCGGCCATGATCCCGCGGTACGAGCCGGTCGCCGCGATGTTGGTCCACTGCTGCGTGTCGGGGTTGAAGTGGTGCACGTTGTTGGCGCTCGCGACCCAGGGGTGCCCGTTGGCGTCGACCGTCATCCCGTAGGTCCGCTCGCCGGCGAGGCGCGGGGTCTCGTGGGCGTCGACCGCACCCCGACGACTCCCCCCGACCTCCACGAGCTCGCGCGCATGCTTCGAACATACACGGTTACCGCGGCCCGCCGTGACGCGGGGCGCTTGTCGGTGCATCGACTTCTTCGCGTGTACACACAGCGCCGCCGCGCGACGGCGTCCGCGGCTCACGTCGGCGACGGCGCGCTCGCTCGCTCACACGCGAGCAGGCGCTGATACTCGCGCCACGCCGCCCCGCCCCGCGCCTGCAGGCGACCCGCGAGGACCTGGTTCTCGAGCGCGCGCGCCAGCCGTTCGTGCAGCGCGGCGCGCTGGCGAAGATCGGAGATCGCCGCGTGCGAGGCGTCGACCTCGGCGCGCGCGTCTCGGTACTCGGCGTAGCTCGGGTCGCGCTCGATGTGCGCGGCGACGCGCTCGCGCTCGCGGCGAAGCGTGGCTTCGAAGTCGGGGTGCCACGGGTCGTCGAGCACCGGCCAGCGCGCCAGGATCGCCGCCGCCGCGCGCCGGTAGGCCGCGTCCTCGAGGCCCTGGGCCCGCTCCTGCGCCCGCGCGGCCGCGTCGATCGCCTGCTCGAGCTCGGCGAGCTTGAGCTCGGCCTCGCGCTCTCGCCCGGTGAGCTCGAGCGCCGCCGCGAGCCGCGAGATCACGGCGGCGTCCTCCGGCGCGGCGACGCGCGGCTCCGCCGACGCGCCGGCGGTCGGCGCGTGCTGCCGCAGCCATCGCTCGGACGTGGTCGTAGGGACATCTATCCCGCGCGAGGCGATCCGCACGCGCGCGTGCGCCTCGAGCAGCGAGACGGTCCCGTCCCCGTCGAGGTCGAGCTGCGCCCGCGGGAGCGGCTCGCCGTCGCGGCCGAGGCCGGCGAGCGCGTTGAAGAAGTGCAGGCCGTAGCCCTCCTGCGCGCGGCGATCGGGGTTGGGGTCGCAGCCCGAGGCCTCGAGATCCCAGGTCGTCGCGAACAGCCCGCAGCGCTCGACCTCGGGCGCGCCGCGCCCGGGATCACCGCCGCGAAACGCGAGCTCCGCGAAGCCGCCGGAGAAGCAGGTCGTAGCGACCACGCGCGCCGGCCGACGCCCGCGGTCCAGGACCTCGGCGAGCTCGCGCGCGCGCAGGCGCGACTGCTCCCACAGCCCGATGTAGTTCTCGCTGCGGTCCTCGCCGCGCTCGCCGTGCCCCGCGAAGTACAGCAAGAGCGGCGGACCCGGGTCGCGGGTGCCCTCCTCGATGGCGCGGAGCACCGCGCTCGCCGTCGCCGCGCCCGCGACGGGGAGCGCGGTGTCGCGGTAGTGCGCGTCGCGACCTCCGCGCGGCGCGAACAGCTCGGCCAGCGCCGCGCGCAGATCGTCTCCGCGCGGCTCCTCGTCCTGGACCTGCACCGTCGGGCTGCCGGGGCCGCCGGCGAATAACACGAGCCCGCCCTCGCCGAGCACGCGGCGCGCGAGCGCGATGTCCTGCTCGATCGAGACCTGGTTGAGCTCAGGCAGCGCGCCGCCGCCCGCGGCCACCCACCGCAGCTCTGCGGGCGCGGGCGCGGGCGCGGGCGTCACCGTCGGCGACCTCGGTCGCGCGGGCGCGGGCTCAACAACCATCTCCGACGCCGACTCCGGGGCGGCGATCTCCGGCGCGATCGCGACCGGCGGCGCGCGCTCCTGCGGGCCCGGCTCGCCGGTCTCCGCTGAGCACGCGCCGATAAAAAACAGCGCCGCGAGCGACGCGCGAGCGAGATCGGAGGTGGTGATCACGGTGCGCCCCACGACGAAGCGCGAGCATACCCGATCTGCCCCGCGGCCCCGCAATTCGGCTCTGATTCGTCGGCGTACACTCGGGTCGATGAAGACTCGCCGCCTCGCGCGGACCCTCGCCCTCGGCGTCGTCGCGCTCGCGCTGCTCGCCGCGCTCACCCTGGGCTTCGCGCCCCTGCACCGGCTCGTGCCCCACCAGCCGCGGACCGAGCGGGCCCGCGCCCTGCTCGGCGACGCGCCGATCGCCGTCGCGCACCGCGGCTGGTCGGCCGTCGCCCCCGAGAACACGCTGAGCGCGTTTCGCAAGGCCCAGGAGCTCGGCGTCGCCTTCGAGCTCGACGTGAGCCTGTGCGCCACCGGCGAGGTGATCGTGCTGCACGACGACACGCTCGACCGCACCACCTCCGGCGGCGGCCCCGTCGCCGACGCGACCTACGCGGCGATCGAGCAGCTCGACGCCGGCGCGTGGTTTGGCCTCGAGTTCTCCGGCGAGGTGGTGCCGACGCTCGGCGAGGTCTTGTCGGCGATCGACGACGCGTCGCTGATCGACATCGAGCTCAAGACCACCGACCAACGGGCCGCGCTCGCGCGCGCCGTGGTGGCGGAGCTCGAGCGCGCGAACCGGACGAGCGGCGTGTTCGTCAGCTCCTTCGACCCCTTCCTCCTCGAGCAGGTCCGGCTGGCCGAGCCGAGCATCGTCCGCGCCCAGCTGCTCGGCGGCTTCGAAGACGCCGACCTGGCCTGGCACGACAAGCGCGCGCTGCAGAACCTGCTGCTCAACGGCAAGGCGCAGCCCGACATGTTGATCGTCGAGGACACCTGGCTCAGCGAACGCTGGCAGCGCGCGATGCAGGCCCGGGGCTACCCGGTGCTGGTCTGGACGGTCAACGACGAGGCGCGCATGCGGGCGCTGCGAGACCGCGGCGTCGACGGCATCATCTCGGACCAGCCCGACGTCGCGCTGCGGGTGCTCTCCGGCGGCTGAGCCTCACGGCTCGAGCTCCGGGCAGCGCGGCGTCGCGTCGGGGTTTTTCATCTCGCAGGGATCCTCGACGCAGCTGCACACGCGCGAGTCACAGTAACCACGTTGATCGGCGACCGAGAGCTGGCGGTAGCAGGACCGCTCCTTCTCCAAGTCACCGCCCGCGAATTCTCGACAGCCCTGGCCGCCGGGATCTTGATGGGTCGCGTGCGCGCCCTCGGCCCAGTCGGTCCGCTGCGGGTCCGTGAAGATGTCGTCCCCCCGGATCGTCCGCCAGCGCCCGGTGTCCGGATCGAGGATGCAGTCGAGCTCGGGATCGACGAGCTCGGTCTGGCAGCAATTGGAAGCTGGGCCGCAGACCGCGTGGATCTGGTCTTCGGTCCAGGTCGGGTTGCAGGGCAGCGGGCAGCCGTTCTCGAGGCCAGCCTCCGGCGGGATCGCGCCTTCCGCGATGCACATGCCCTCGGTGCCGAGCGCGTTGTTCTCGGCCGAGAACAACGGCGTGCCGAAGCCGGGTCCGTCCGCGCCCTTGTACGCCGGGAGCAGGCCGTCCTGCGCGGCCGCGTCGTCGGAGCAGCACATGTAATGTTCGGGACACAAGCCGCCCCGCGGGGAGCAGCGAAACGTCACGGCCGAAAACTCGGGGGGCTCCAGCACAACACACGCGCCCCCGAGGCTCGCCGCCGCGCCGAGCAGGAGCGCGCAGGCCAACGGAAGCGCCGCCGCGCCGCGACGAAGGAACGAGGCTGAGGACCGCACCCCTGTAGCAACGGGGGCGCGCGCGCCGAGATCTATCCGCTGAGAACCGCCCACGTCGCGCCCGCGATGTCCTCGTAGCGCGACGTCTCGCGCGCGGCGAGGGGTTCGCGCCCATTTCAGAATTTTCGTCGCTAGTGACACCTAGCCACCTTTCTGATGAGGCCTCGCCAATTAGTCTCACTGTTTGATAATATTTTCAAACAGTGAGAACAAAAATCACCGGCGCGCTGCTCGACCCCGCGCAGCTGACGATCCTCGCGGCCCTCGGACGCGAACCAGCGACCGCGAACCAGCTCGCCGAGGCGCTCCCAGAGCTCAGCCGGCCGACGCTCTACCGACGCCTCAAGCAGCTCGAGCGCGCCGGGTTGATCCGCGTCAGCGCGACACGCCCGGTCCGCGGCGCGCTCGAGCGAACGTGGGCGCTGGCCGTCGACGCCCCCGCGCGACGCGACGTCCCGGCGCCCGAGGAGCCCTCGCTCGACGCGGCCGCGCGGGTCTTCACCGCCTTCGTCGCGGCGCCGCTGTGTCGCGAGTCCCCGGGCCGCTCGGCCCGCGCGTTGATACGCGCCGACGCGAGCCGCATCTACGTCACGCCCGCCGAGCTCGCGGCGCTGCGCGTCGAGTTCGAGCGCCTGCTGCGATCCTACCGCGCGCCCGCGCCCGGCCGCCGCGCCGTCAACGTCTCGCTGTTCACCACGCCCGCCTGAGCGACGGCGGAGGCGCGCCTCCGCGCCCGTACGCCGCGATCTCGGCGCGGTTAATTCGATACTGTCTCGGGGGTCATGCTGCGGCGCTCGTCAACGACTGGGGTCCACGCCGGCTCGCTCGTCGCGCTGCTGTGCTCGCTGCTGCTCGCGCTCGCCTGCGCGAGCCCAGGCACGAACGACTCGCCCCAAAAGGCCCACGGCGAGACAAGATCCGACGCGCCCGCCGACGCCAAGAAGCCCGCCGACGCCAAGAAGCCCGCCGACACGAAGAAGCCCGCCGACACGAAGGTCACGCCCGAGCCCACGCTCCCCAAGGGGACGAGCGAAGATCCGAAGCAGCCGACGAGCACCACCGAAGAGGGGGACCTTGGCGACGAGTCCGCGCAGGAGCACATCCCCGATCAACCGCACAAGGTCAAACTCCCCAAGATCGGGATGGGCGGCGGCGGCATCCCCGAGCGCGAGCCTGGGCGCGCGTCTGGAGGCGGCGACGGAACGGATCCTGAGCGCTTCGATGTCGCGGCCTTCGTCAAGGGGCTGCCCAAGGAGGCGATCGTCTTCAACGTGCCCGCGACCGTGCCGCTGGGCGAGACGGTCCGGGTGCGCCTGCTGATCAAGCCAGGCGAGTCGGCGGCGGAGCTCAAGGCCAGCTTCGAAGACAGCCGGAGCGACAAAGAGGTCGGCGCGCTGGCGGCTCGCAGCGCCCCCGTCGGCGATCAGATGAGCGCCGTGCTGGCCTCGTCGGGCCTCGGGATCACGCCGCTCGGCGACACGCGCAAGCTGGTCAGCGCCGACGAGCCGACCGAGTGGAGGTGGGACGTCGAGGCCAAGGCGGGCGGCGAGCACACGCTGCACCTGACGCTCTCGGTGATCCCGCCCGAGCGCGTGAGCGGGCGCGAGATCCTCTCGCTCGAGGAGCAGATGGTCGTCGAGGTCACGACGCTGAAGCGCGCGATGACGATCCTCTCGGACAACTGGGAGTGGATGTGGACGTTCATCGCCGCGCCGATCGGCGGCTTGTGGTGGGCGCGAAGGCGACGCCGTCAGCAGGCTGTAGTGACCGGCGACGCCCCTGACGTCGCCGCGCCCGACTCGAGCGAGCCCGAGCGCGATGCGTAGGCGTCCTTTCGAGCGTCTACAGCACACGAGCACCGGGTCGCAGCTTAACGCCCGGGCTCCCTCCGCCTTCCGGGCGACGAGCGTCTGACCGGCATGAAGCGGACGGACGTCCGCGCGCTCGCCGTCCTCAGGCGGCCCCTCCCTGGCTCGCGCGCGACCCTTGAGCTTCGATGGGGCCCACGCCTCGAGCCCGAGCTGGGCCTGAGCCCGGTGCAGACAACATGATCGTTCGACCACCTGCACTTCTCGGGTCACCGGCCCTCCCGGACGGGCGTCGGTCACGAAGAGACGCGGACGACGCCCTCGTCAGCCCGCGAGCGTCAGCGCGGCCGCGGCGGGCGAGACGAGCAGCCGACGCAGGGCTCCATCCCCGGGGACTGCGTCTCGACCGGATGAGGCGCGCGCCCCCGCGGGATCGTCACGGCGCCGACGCGCCAGCGCTTGCCGACCCGCGCGCGCAGCAGCGCCAGGACCTCGTCCTGCGTCACGCGCAGCTCGGCAAAGCCCGCGTGCGTGCTGATCAGGTCGGGGATCAGCGCCTGGCCTTTGTACCAGCTCCAACCGCGCGGCCCGGCCAGCGGGTGCCCGTCGTAGCGGGCGCTCGCGCCGGACACGACCTGAAACACCGGGTGGTCGATCCAGTAGCGGCTCGAGCGCTTCACGCCGGCGGAGATGTCGGCGGAGACCTGGAGGTCGCGCTCGGTCCCGGAGATCACGCCGGCGAACAGGCCGTCGTCGACCAGCTCCTGCAGCGCGGGCTCGGTGTACATGAACGCGGCGTTGGGGTAGCGCCCGCCCTGGCCGTGGGGGCCCGCGCTCTCGATCGGGTGATAGGTGACGAGCAGCCGCAGCGGGCCAGCGTCCCCGCGCGGCCTTGACTCCGCGCGCTCGCGCACCGCCTCGAGCAGCGCGCGCTGCTGCGCGAGGCTCTCCTCGAAGTGCTCCTGCTCGGCGCCGCCCTCGCCCGAGGGCGGGTCGTTCCACGGGCTCGTGTCGAGCATCACCAGCTCGAGCAGCGCCGGCTCCGAGCTGTCCTCGAGGGCACATATCGTCGCGCCCCCCGTCTCGCAGCTCGAGACCACCCGGGCCGCGCCGCCTTGGAACACGCGGACCACGTAGTTGAAGGTCGGCATCACCCAGGGGTGCGGGCCGGCCTCGTCGGCGGCCTGGAACGCGAGCTCGGGCGCGCCGCACTCCCACTCGCGGCGACCGAGCACCGCGAAGCTGGGGAAGCCGGCCGCGCGGTGCTGCTGCACCACCCCGGCCAGGGCCGCCGCCGCCTCCCGCTGCCACAGCCCGGTCACCGACGCGCAGCTGGCCCCGCGGCCGCGGCCCCGTCGAAGGTCGTCGTCGCGCGCGGCGATCGGCGCGGGCGCGTGCGCCCCGAAGTTGTCGCCGAGCCACAGCACGACCGGGATCGTGCGCGCGCCAGGACCCGCGACCGAGGACGCGCGCGCCTGCTCGAGCACGCGCGCGAGCTCGACGGTCATCGCCCGCTGGGCCGCGGTGTCCTCGCCGGCGCCGCCGAAGGCGAACAGCCGGATCACCGGCGCGTCGGCCAACGCGGCCGCCGATGTCGATGCTGATGCTGATGCCTCGGGCGCGTCCGCGGCGTTCCCGGGGTCCTCGGCTGGCGCTCGGCGGGCCTCGTTAAAGCTCACGTCCAGCTCGTACGCCGTCCAGCCCTCGCCCTGGAGCGAAGCGCAGGCCCCGAGCAGCAGTGAGCCGGCCACCACGCAGGCCGCCGCCGTGCTCCTCCGCCCCCCTGCCCTGCCCGGCATCACGCATCGCGGAGTTTATCAGCAGTTTGTCCGCGCGCTCTGTGGCCCGATCCGCGCTCGCGCGCGCCTCGCCGTCCGGTTCACGAGCTTCCGCACGGGCGAAAGCGGGCCATGTCACGCCGAGGCCACGCCCCGCGGCCTTGCGCAGCGCGAATCCCTTGCGCAAAGCTACCGCCATGTCAGCTACTGCGTTTCTGCTGTCGATGACCGTGAACGGCGAGGCCGTCACGGTTGCGACGCCGCCGCACTACACGCTGCTCGAGGTGCTTCGCTACAAGCTCGACCTGATCGGCAGCAAGCAGGGCTGTGACAAGGGCGACTGCGGGGCTTGCACAGTCCAGCTCGACGGCACCCCGGTGCTGGCCTGCCTGACTTTGGCCGCCCACGCGCAGGGCCGCGAGGTCACGACGGTCGAGGGGCTCGGGCTCAAGGCCGGCGGCGTCCACCCGCTGCAGGACGCCTTCGACCGACACGACGCCGCGCAGTGCGGGTTCTGTACGCCGGGCATCCTGATGAGCGCCGAGGCGCTAGTCCGCGCGCGCGCCCCGGGCGAGCGGCCCGTCTCGCGCCAAGAGGTCCGCGAGGCGCTGGCCGGCAACCTGTGCCGCTGCACCGGCTACACCAAGATTATCGACGCGGTCGTCGACGCCAGCGCGCGCATGACCGAGACCGCCAGCGGGAGTGAGTGAGCGATGGCGAACGAGAGCGAGACGACGTCCCAACCGGAGGAGCACTGGCAGCTCGGCAAGACGCACCGCAAGGTCGACGCCCTCGAGCGCATGCGCGGCGTCACGCGCTACACCGACGACATCAAGCTCCCGGGCATGCTGCACGCCAAGATCCTGCGCAGCCCCCACGCGCACGCGCGGATCGTCTCGATCGACACCCGCGCGGCCGAGGCCCTGCCGGGCGTGCACGCGGTCGTCACCGGCCAGGACTTTAAAATTCCCTACGGCATCATCCCGTGGACGCCCGACGAGAACGCGCTCGCCGTTGAAAAAGTCTGCTACGTCGGCGACGGCGTCGCGGCCGTCGCCGCGGTCGACGAGGACACCGCGAACGCGGCCCTGCGCGCGATCAAGGTCGAGTACGAGGTCCTCAAGGCCTTCTACGACCCCGAGGAGGCCCTCGCCAACACCGACAAGCGCCTCACGATCAACCCCTACGCGCGCAAGGGCAACCTCTCGAAGAAAGTCGTGCTCGAGTTCGGCGAGGTCGAGCAGGAGCTCGAGGCCGCCGACCTGGTGGTCGAGGGCGAGTACTTCTTCGAAGGCACCACCCACGGCGCGATCGAGCCGCACTGCGCCGTCGCGCACCTCGAGGGCGAGCTCGCCGAGGGCGGCGTGCTCACGGTCTGGTCGGCGACCCAGGTCTCGCACTACCTGCACCGCGAGCTCAGCAAGGTGCTGGAGCTCCCCGCCCAGCGGATCCGCGTGATCCAGCCGCCGCTCGGCGGCGCCTTCGGCGGCAAGAGCGAGCCCTTCGACCTCGAGTTCGTCGTCGCCAAGCTGGCGATCAAGACAGGTCGTCCCGTCAAGCTGCTCTACACCCGCGAGGAGGTCTTCTACAGCCACCGCGGGCGTCACCCGATGCTGATGAAGTACCGCACGGGTTTTTCGAAAGACGGCACGATCACCGCGGTCGACGCCAAGACCATCCTCGACGGCGGCGCCTACTCGAGCTTCGGCCTGGTCACGACCTACTACTCGGGGCAGCTGCTGTGCTCGCCCTACGACTTCAAGGCCTACCGCTTCGACAGCCGACGCGCCTACACCAACAAGCCCGCCTGCGGCCCCAAGCGCGGGCACGGCTCGGTCCAGCCGCGGTTCTCGATCGAGATCCAGATCGACAAGGCCGCCGCCCAGCTCGGCATCGACCCCATCGAGATCCGTCGCCGCAACGACATGGGCCAACACAGCGAGACGGTCAACAAGTTCAAGATCGGCTCCAACGGCTTCCTCGACTGCCTCGCCGCGGTCGAGCGCTCCTCCGACTGGAAGCGCAAGCGCCAAGAGCTGCCCTACGGGCGCGGCATCGGGATCGCCGGCTCGACCTACATCTCCGGCACCAACTACCCGATCTACCCCAACGAGATGCCGCAGGCCGCGGTCCAGATCTGCCTCGATCGCTCCGGCCGCGCGCGCGTGTTCTCGGGCGCCAACGACATCGGCCAGGGCTCCAACACCATGCTCGCGGTCATCGTCAGCGAGGAGCTCGGCATCCCGCTGCACGACATCCGCGTGCTCTCGGCCGACAGCGACCTGTGCCCCGTCGACCTCGGCGCCTACAGCTCGCGCATCACCCTCATGGTCGGCAACGCCTGCCTCGAGGCCGCGCGCAAGCTGCGGCGCCTGATCACCGAGAGCGTCGCCAAACGCTGGGAGATCCCGCGGCGGCGCGTCGCGCTGATCGCCGAGAAGGCCATGGACCTGCACGACCCGGAGCGCGCGGTGCCGCTTGTGCAGGCGCTGCACTGGGCCGAGGCCGACCACGGCCTGCTCGGCGTCGTCGGCAGCTACAACACCCCCAAAGACCGCCACGGCGACTACCGCGGCGGGACCATCGGCGCCTCCCCGGCCTACAGCTTCACCGCCCACATCGCCGAGGTCGAGGTCGACCCCGAGACCGGCCTCGTCGACGTAAAGACCATCTGGTGCGCCCACGACTGCGGCAAGGCGCTGAGCCGCAAGATCGTCGAGGGCCAGATCGAGGGCTCCTGCTACATGGGCTTCGGCGAGGCGCTGATGGAGCAGCACATCGTCGACCCCGAGCACAACGGCGTGCACACCGGCCCGAGCCTCCTCGACTACCGGATGCCGACCTTCCTCGACACGCCCGAGCTCTCGGCGCACATCGTCGAGGCCCCCGACCCCAACGGCCCCTACGGCGCCAAGGAGGCCGGCGAGGGCCCGCTGCACTCCTCGATCCCCGCGATCGCCAACGCGATCTACGACGCCGTGGGTGTCCGCATCGACAGGTTACCCTTCGCGCCGCCGCGCGTGCTCGAGGCGCTCGAGGCCCGACGCGCGCAGGAGGCCGCCGGCGAGCTCTCGCCGCACAAACAAGACCGCCGCCCCGAAGGCCTGCCCGCCGGGAGAAAGACCGCCTGAGGCCGCCCCCGCGCGCGTAGGGCCATCGAAGAGGCAAGCATGCTGCGTCTACCGCAATTCAACGTCGTCTCCCCCGAGACCGTCCCCGAGGTCGTCGAGGCCCTCGGGAACACTCCCGGCGCCCGCATCATCGCCGGCGGCACCGACCTGCTCCCCAACCTCAAGCACTGGCTCGACCAGCCGCCCGCGCTCATCAGCCTCGCCCGCGTCACCGCGCTGCGCGGCGTCCGGCGCGACGAGCAGCTCGGGGCCCTGCGGATCGGCGCCGGCGTCACGCTCAGCGAGCTCGCGCGTCACCCCGAGCTGCGCGCCAGCTTCCCGAGCCTCGCCAAGTCCGCAGGCCTCGTCGCCAGCCCGATGATCCGCAACATGGGCACCATCGGCGGCAACGTGAACCTCGACACCCGCTGCCGCTACGTCAACCAGACCGAGTTCTGGCGCGGCGCGATCGGGGGCGGCTGCATCAAGAGCGAGGGCAACGTCTGTCACGTCGTCCCCAAGGGCCGCAACTGCGTCGCCGCGATGAGCAGCGACAACGTGCCGGTGCTGATCAGCCTCGACGCGACGATCGTCCAGGCCGGCCCCGAGGGCGAGCGCGAGCTGCCGCTCGCCAGCTACTTCCACGCCGACGGCACCGCGCACACCCGCGCCAAGCCGGGCGAGCTCACCACCGAGCTGCGGCTCCCGCTGCCGAAGACCGCGCGGCGCTGCGACTACATCAAGTGGTGCGTGCGCCGCAGCATCGACTTCCCGCTCGTCAGCGTCGCGCTGCGCTTTGACCTCGACGCCGCCCCCGACGCCGCGGACGCCGACCAGGCGCCGATCACCAGCGCCCGCGTCGTCGTCGGCGTGCTCGGCGCGAAGCCGCGCGAGCTCAAGAAGCTCGACGCCGTCCTCGGCAAGCGCCTCGCCGATCCCGAGGTCGCGCGCATCGTCAGCGAGGCCGCCCACAAGCAGTGCCGCCCGCTCGCCAACGTGCCCTACGAGATCAACTACCGTCGGCAGATGATCAAGGTCCACACCCGGCGCGGCGTCGAGGCCCTCGCCCGCGCCGGCTGAGCTCGTCGTGTAGGCAAAGAACACGCGCCCAACCCGAGAGCTGGGGATGGGGCCGCGCTCAGCGAGATGAGTACAGGCACGTGACGCGCCGCGAATCAGACGTCGGAGTCGCTCGGCCGAACGCTCACTCGCTCACCCGCGCGAACGCCCGCGGCGCCAAAGTAACGGCTACTTCGCCCACGCCGTATACGCGGGCTCGTCCGCGAGCGCCGCGAGGTCCTCGGGGTTGTGCGCGGCTCTCCGCACAAAGGCCGGCCGCGCGTCCTCGGGGATTCTCTGCAGCTGGGCGATAGCCTTCGCCTTCTCGCCGAGGCCCGCGTACAGCCGCGCCGCCTCGTAGCGCATCTCGATCCGCTGGCGGCGCCAGAGCGAGCCTCGCGCCTCCGCGGGCGGCATCGCGTCGGCCATGTCGGCGAGCGCCACGTAAAACTCGGCAGCCCGAGCCGGTGCCCCGGTCTCGTCGAGCGTCTCAGCCCGCTCACGACCGACGCTCAGCAGGCTGTGGTGTCGATGGTCCCCCGGCGGCAGCGCGAGGGCTGCGGTGAGCGACGTCAGCGCCTGCGCGTCGCTTCGACCCGGATCCAGCACCCCGTCGAGATGCCCCTCCACGGCGTCCCCTCGCCGGATAAACAGCGCCTGGCCGTAGCGGTAGGTCAGGTGAGGATCGCGCGCGTCACCGCGTCGACAGAAGAACTCGACCTGATCCCGCTCGGCCACGAACTCGGTTCGCCCACGCGCGGGGTCACAACGCGGGACGTTCGCCAAGACGCGCCGCCACTGACCCCCGCTCGGGTTCACCGCGTAGATCTTCAGCCCCAGCGTGTCTTCGCCGGTGGTCGTCTTGATCCAGACGAGCAGCTCCGGCGTCGCGTCGCCGACGATATCTTTAAACTCGTGCGTCGGCTCCCCCGCGAGCCCGCAGTAGCGCATCCGCAACAGCCCGCCGCGCACGCCGCTCTGCAGCACGGCGACGCACGTCGACGAGCGCCCCTGCGGGAGCGTCTCCGCGAGCTGAAACGAGACCGCCATGAGCTTCGTGTCTCCGCGCGCGACGGTCTCGACGCGCCCCGCCTTGATCGTCGCCGACGGGACCTCAGCGAAGCTCGCGCCGTCGTCCGCCGCCTTCTGCAGGACCTCTCGATGCTCGTTCGAAAGGCAGCGCCCGAGCTCCTCCTCCCCCGCGAACGCGCAGCGCTCGACGCCCGGCGGGCTCGCGACGACCGTGTGAGGATCAGGCGCCTCGCGCTCAGCGGCTGCCTGCGCGCGCGGCTCTTGAGCCCCGCGCGAGCGCTCCGGGGCGGGCTCCTCGCAGGCGATCGTGATCAGCGCGGCGGCGGCGACGATTCGAAGCTCCCACACGCGAAGACGCTAGCATGTCGCGCCGCCGGCTCGCCGATGAGCGCGGCTTATTTATGTCCAAAAAACCATATCACTCGACGCGCCGCCCGCTACGCGCGCGCGTAGGCGACGTCGGTCCGCAGCACATACTTCGCGCCGCGCTCGACCTCGCACGCCCGGTGCAGCACGCGGTGCTGAAACACCAGCGCCATCCCTCGCTGCGGCCGCACGCGCGCGTCGAGCTCCGGGAACTCCGTCTCCCCGCCCACGAAGTCCTCGTTGAGGTACACGACCAGCGTGATCCGGGTGACGCGCCCGCCCGGGAGCTCGACCTCGGTGTCCCAGTGCGAGCCGTGGCGCTCCGCCGGCCCGTAGCGATAGACCCGCAGCCGCGGGTTCGCGCCCGTCAGCGCCCCGCCCTTGTAGCGCGCCGGGAACCGCTCGCCCGCCGCCTGCATCCTGGCCTGCACCCGCGCGAGCAGGCCGTCCGCCTCCGCGGCGTCATCCCACATCACGCGCGTGTTGTTGCGGACCTCGGGGTCCACGCCGACGCCAGACCGCAGGATGATCGGCGCGACCGCCGGCTCGCCCGCCTCGTAGCGCTCGACGTACGCGTCGCACTCCGCCGGCGACAGCACGCCCGGGACCGTCCACCAAAGCGGCGCCTGAAGCTCGAGATGACCGACGTACACACCCCGACTTTAACCCTGAAACAAGCCCGAGACACGAGCACGCTCAACTTCCTCCGCCCGCCGAGCGGCGAGCGCCTGCGGACGAGCGCCTTCGCGCACCGGCGCGCCCCCGAAGAACATGCTCCAAACGTCAGGTAATCACCGGCTCGCGAAGCGCGCGGAGAGGAGCCCTTGAAAAACGCTCACGGGCAGCGCGGGTCGGCGTTCTGCACCGCCTCGATCTGCTCGTCCGTGAACGGCAGCGGATCGCAGCCGTGGTCTTTCTCGCAGATAAAGTCCCACTGCGGCGCGGCCTTGCTGTGGCAGTCCTGACAGTTCCCGCCGAAGCCGTTGACCACGTCCTCAAAGCCCCGCGTCGCGATCTCCGTCCCCTGGGCCGAGACCTCCAAGAAGAAGTACTCCCAGTCGCCGGAGATCGGGCTCGTGCCCGCGGCGCGCTTGACCATCGCCTCCGTCGGCACCAGCTGGATCACCGTGCCGACCGGGTACACGCCGCCCTCGGGGGAGTTCGCGACCGCGAGCGCCTCATCCTGGTAGCCGAGCAGGTTCGCGATCCGGAGGTTGCGGACCTTGTCCCACTCTAAGATGCACACGAAGTCCTCGGGGGTCATGACGAGGTCCTCGTCCACGCCCGAGGTCGTCGTCGCGCTGGTCCCGTCCGACGTGCTCGTCCCCGCGCCCGTGCTCGTCCCCGCGCCCGCACTCGTCCCCGCGCCCGTGCTCGTCCCCGCGCCCGTGCTCGTCCCCGCCGTCGTCCCCGACCCCGAGGCGCTCGTCGACTCGCCGCCCGTCGCCGCCCCGGTCGTCCCATCACCGCTGTCGCCGCACGCGACCGACACGAGGGCTACGCTCCACGCGAGCCCGCGAGCGAGCCAGGTCGAGCAGCACGAGAGTTGGGGGAGAGCCGCGCGCGAATTCACCCGCGCACCATACACCGCTCCGCGCGACGCGAAACCATCGCGCCCGCGCCCGCGTACTACCAACATGGGTCTCGCTCCCTCGACTCGACGGCTCCCGCGCGCGTTGGGCCCCGCGCTCCTGCTCGCGCTGCTCGTGAGCCCTCGCGGCGCCACCGACGCCCACGCCGATGAGTGCGCCCCAGCGCACATTGAGGCCTGGATAACAAGCCCGCGCAGCGGCGACCCGATCGCCCGCAACGCCCAGCTCTTCGTCGGTGAGGGCACAACCTGCGGCCGCGCGCTCCCGGGCCCCACGCCCGAGTACCGGCTGATGACCGCCGACGGCGCGCTCCCCCTCACGCGCGCGCGCTCCGCCTTCGCCACGACCTCCCTGCGCGCCGACCAGCCGCTCCCTCCTGGGCCCGCCGAGCTCGAGGTCCGCGAGCCCATCAATGAATTCGATCTCGGTCCGTGGCGAACGCTGCGATCGTTGACCGTCGGCACGCACCTCGACCACGACGCGCCGGACTTCGACGGCCTGGTGTCCGCGAAGGCGAAGACCGTCACGGGCACCGTGTTCCTCTCGCCCTGCGAGGCCATGGACGCGCCCGTGGTCGAGACCACCGTCGTGTTCCGGCTGGCCGAGGACGACGCGACGCCACAGGACGACCTGCTGTACCGCCTCGAGCGGCGCCCGGAGTCCGGCGGCGACTGGGAGGCCGTCCGCGTGTTTCGCCCGCGCCCCTACGGCAACAAGCTCGGCAGCCACAGCGTTCGCAACGAGTCCGACTTCGGCACCGTCTGGCGCTACCGCGTGCGGGTGATCGACGCCGCCGGCCACGAGACCGCCGGCCCGACCGAGTGGATCGTCACGGCGCCCTCTCGACCTCGGACGCGCGCGCGCCAACGCCGATGAGCGCGCTCAGTGCCCGATCTTGATCGGCGCGCTCGGGACGCTCCCGGCGAGCAGCGGCGCGAGCAGCGACGGCAACCTGCGCGGCACGAACACCTCGTCCTTGACCGCCAGCAGCTCCTCGTGACGCCACCAGCGATGCCCGTGCATCGTCGTCGACTCGAGCGGCTGCAGATCCCCGGGCGCGGGCGAGAACGCCGGCCCGCGGACCAAGAAATAGCGCTCGATCGACTCGTAGTAGCGCTCCCCCCACCGCCAGACGTGCCGACGATCCCAGACCCACGGCCCGAGCTCGTATCGGTGCTCGCGAAGGCCTGTCTCTTCCCACAGCTCACGCCGGGCCGCGACCTCCCAGGTCTCGCCCGGGTCGAGCGCGCCGCCCGGCATCAGCCAGAAGCGCTTCACGTCCTGATCGTCGACGGACATGCGAAACAGCAGCACTCGATCCTCGGGGTCGAGCAGGATGACGCGCGCCGTCGGGCGCGGGATCGGGGCGTCGCTGGGCATCCGCGCGTCGAGCATACCGCAGGCCCCGCGCGCGACCTGCTCCCCGTGACGCACGCCGCTACGGCGCGCAGTCCTGCGCGCACGGCCCCATGAAGCAGCCGAACATCCCCTGGAGCGCCGCGTTCTGCATCGGGTTCACCTGGCACTGCTGCAGGCACTCGAAGCCGCCGCCCATCCCGAAGCAGTCGAGCACGCAGCCGCAGCCGTCATCCTCGACGCACGCCTCGGACTCCTCGCAGCAGTCGCTCTTGGCGCACTCGGTGCACGGGTCGTCGCCGGGCGCCGGCTCGCACACGCCCCCGCCCGTGCCCGTCGTCGGGTCTGCCCCCGTCGTCGGGTCCTCCGTCGTGCCGCCGGTCGTCGGGTCCGGGTCCGTCGTGCTCGGATCCGGTCCCGTCGTCCCCGGGTCCGTCGTCACGGGATCGGTGTCGCCCCCGAGCGTGCTCCCGCCGGTCTGGCTCTCGCCGTCGGTGCCGCCCGGCCCCGCCGTCGTGTCCGCGCTTGTGCTCGTGCTCGCGCCGCCGTTCGTCGTCCCGCCCTCCGTGCTGGTCTCGGTCTCGGTCGAGCCGTCCGACGTCGAGCTCGTCGGGCTCGAGCCGCTGTCGCCGCAGGCGGGCGCGAGACTCAGGGCGAACGCGGCGAAGCTAGTCAACAGGGCATTGTGCAGGGAATTATGATTCAACGTGCGCGTCATCGCGGAGAGTTCCAGATCGGATGAAGACCACATCACGCCGCGAGACGACATGACGATATGAACACGTTATCACGTCACGCCCCGTACGCGCAGTACACGACGGATCTGCGGCGCCCCGAACATCGCGGCTCGCCTAAAAACGCCGGACGGATCGCGGCGCCGACGGCACGCGATGATGATCCGCGCTGCCCCGCGACCGAGACTCAAGGCACAATTATCGGCGTGCGCCCGCGTCTCCAGGTCAGCGTGCTCGTGCTGTCCCTCGGGACTTGTACCTACGACTCAGGCGACGCGACGAGGGGCCCGATCGTCGATGAAGAGAAAGTCGAGAAAGTCGAGAAAGTCGAGAAAGTCGAGAAAGTCGAGAAAGTCGAGCGGGGCGAGCGACACACGCGAGAAGCACGCGACGCGAGCGTCGAGCGCCGCGCCGCGCTCGAGCTCCCGGCGCCGGCGAGCGCCCGCGATCCCGCCGAGGTCTGCGAGCGCGAGCCGCCCGACGGCTTCGTCTCGCTCCCGCAGCGTATCCCCGGGATCCAGCTCGACATCCGCTACCACCGCGCCGACAACTTCACGGGCGCGCCGCTGCCCGGCTACGGCGCCCCTGGAGCGTGGCTCGCCCGCGCCCCGGCGGACGCGCTCGCGGCCGTGCAGGCCGAGCTCGCCCCGGACGGCGTAGGTCTCGTCATCTTCGACGCCTACCGCCCCCAGCGCGCCACTCGGGCGATGGTCACCTGGGACGAGACCCACAACGAGGGCGCGTACCTCCGCGGCGGCTACGTCGCGCGTCGCTCTGGGCACGCCCGCGGGCACACCGTCGACCTCGGCCTCGTCGAGCTCGCCTCCGGCGCGCCGCTCGACATGGGCAGCGACTTCGACGACTTCGAGCGCAGCAGTCACACAGGCGCCGCCGAGGGCGACGCGCTGCGCAACCGGCTGCTGCTTCGCAAGGTGATGCGCGCCCACGGCTTCGCCCCCTTCGCGCGCGAGTGGTGGCACTTCCGCCACACGGGCTCGCCGGGGCTCGAGGCCCGCGACATCCCCTACGAGTGCGATCCGGTCGCGTCGTCTGACTCGCCGTGATGTCGACGCGACGAGGCACCACGCGCGAGGGGGCGACGAGCTGCGCTCGCGCCCCCTCATCCGCCGCGCGAGGCGCTACTATTGCGGGTTGATGACCACCAGGCGCAACCCGCCGGGGTACGCGTAGGAGGTCACCGGCGTGTAGCCGACCTGCGAGACGCCGAAGAAGTCATCGCTGGTCGCGAAGTGGGCGCCCTCGCTGACCTGCCAGTCCGCGACCTCGAAGTCGCCGACCTGGTAGTAGCCGGTGACCGTCACGCCGTCGACGAGCACGTCGGCGCCGCCCGCCGGGCGCACGATCTGGGCGTAGTGCACGTTGTAGCCCTCGCCCGTGACGAACGCGTAGCTCTTGAGGAACTGCTCGGTCGGCACCGCCTGGTACATACCGGGATCGCCGGTGCCCGCGTTCGGGTTCTGGCTCTCGAGCAGCTGCACGGGCAAGAACGGCTTGTCGCCGTCGAACACGAAGCTCTCGCTGGTCGCGAACTGGTAGTACTCGCCCTTGTCGAGCGTCATCGGGAAGCCGGGCTGGACGGGATCCGTCGAGATCATGGTGCTGTCCTCGCCGGCGTAGACGCGCCAGTGGAACTGCTCGTTGTTCCGCTTGGGCGCGGCCGCGCCCACGTACTTCTTGCCCCAGTACTCGAGCGGGAAGGGTGACTCCTCCATGTGGTCGCAGTAGGTCTGCGGCGCCGCCGGGACGTTCGCGCACTCGGTCGCGCCGATCAGCATCAGCGGGCCGTCGGCCGTGATCGTCGTGCCCGACAGGTCGCCGCCGTTTTGCTGCTGCACCACCACGTTGAGGAAGTCGTAGCGGTTCATCATGACCTGCGTCGACTCGCCAGCGCCGAGCGCCGCGATCCCGCCGCCGCCCGCGGTCGGCTCCGTCACGGTGAAGTCGACCGTCGTCCCGTCCTGCGCCGCGATCGCGCTGAAGTAGCTCGGGTAGTTACCGATCGTCCCCGGGTACGAGGTCACGATGTAGTTACCGGTGAGCGAGTACTCCGGCAGCAGCATCGAGGCGTCGTTGGTCGCGGTCGAGCCGATCGGCGAGTGCGCGTAGGCGACGACCGGGAGGTCCGTCTCGAGGCGGTACACGCCGCCGACGCGCTTGAGCGTCTGCGAGTCGACCTCGACCTGTGACAACGACCAGGTGTAAGTCCCCTCCGGCGGGATGTCGACCGGGCCGCCCTGGGGCATCTCCGCGTTGCCGTTGACCGGCACGTAGTACAGCTGCGCCGTCACCGTCTTCGTCGACGAGACGTTGCCCGCGATCAGCGAGTCGTTCTGCGCCGGGTTGTTGGCGTTGTTGTAGAAGTTGTCCATCTTCGTCGTGAAGAAGGAGCAGCCGATCGAGCTGGGGGTCAGCTGCACGATCTCGCACATCGGCGCGCAGGAGCCCGCGCTGCAGCCCTCCTTGTCGCCGCAGTCGACGGGATCATCGAACTGCTGCCCGTCCTCGGTGCAGGTGACGTAGGTGTCCTCGTCCTGGCAGGTCGTCGAGCCCGGGACGCAGAAGTTCGCCACGCACTCGCCGTCCATGCAGCCGGAGTTGTCGCCGCAGGGCTCGGCCTCGTAGCCGTCGCAGGTCTCGTTGCAGACCTCGAGCGCGCCGCCGTCGATGCAATTCCCCGACGGCTCGCCGGCCTCGCAGAGCTCGTCACCCTCGACGATCCCGTTCCCGCACACGTCACCGTCGCCGTCGCCGTCGCCGTCGCCGTCGCCGTCACCGTCGCCGTCGCCATCCCCGTCGCCGTCGCCGTCGCCGTCACCGTCACCGTCGCCGTCGCCATCCCCGTCGCCGCTCTCCGAGTCAGACTCGCTGCCAGACGGGCCGTTCGTCGTCGCGTCCGAGGTCGTGCCGGCGCTCCCCGCCGTGGTGCTCTCGGCGTTGGTCTCGCTCGCGCTCGGGTCGGCGTCGCTGGTCGACGCGGAGTCGACGCTGTCATCACCACAAGCGCTCAAAGACAGGCAAAGCGGAACAAGGAGAAGGGAAGAAACAATCAGTTTTTGATGCATGGCTCTCCAGAGATGTTGCGGCGAATCATAGCCGCTGTGCACTGACCGTGGGCGCCGTCCCGCCACGACTGGAACAACCAAAACGAACGCGCTTATCCGCCTCGCGGAAACTTGCGTGAGCAAGCTTGCACAACGGCGCTCGTTGCATCGCCAACTACTGCTTCGCTCACATGACCCAAGCATCACGTTCCGCCTCGCGCGCCGCTCGCCGCCGCGGGCGCGAGCGGGTCACCGTCGTCCCCGCCGCCGGATCGCGCCGTCACGTCAACCCTCCAAGGGACGAGAACCTCTGCGCCGACGCGGAAGCGGACCCAGGGCCGCGAGCGCGGCTTCGCGCGACGCGTGCGCGTGCGCGTCGGATAATTTTGCCGCTCCCGGGAATCACCCGCGAGCGCGGCGCGCCGGTGACACTTTCAGGCGCCCGCGGTGTTGCACCGAGCATGATGCTATCGAGCCGAGAGCCCGCCGCCGGCCCCCGCGACACCCGAGCGACCGAGCGACCCACGGAGCGCCCACGTCGCCGGCTACGGCGCCACAGCGGCCCCTCTAGCCCCGCGGCCGGACTGTCCCAAGAGCACGAGTATGGTATGCAAGAGAGGATGTTTGGTCGTCGATCTGGTCGTTCGCTCCCTCGTCCTGAGCTGAACCGAACTCGCCGCCTTCGCCCGCTGCGCGGGCTCGGGCTCGTGCTCGCTGCAGGCCTCGCGCTCGCGGCGACGGCGTGTGGCGGCTCGAGCGAGTCGATGGCGCTGCAGCTCGTCTACGCGCCGTCCCACGAGTCCGACCTGGCGAAGACCGGCGGCGTCCCGCCCGTGGCCTCGGGCACCCAGATCTGGATCAACCCGGTCACCGACGCGCGCGCCGACCCCAGCCGGATCGGCGTCTCCGAGGAGGAAGATGGCGCCCCGGTCTACTACGCCGCGGGGCAGAACCCCGGCGATTTTGTCCGCAACGTGCTCGCCAAGGAGCTCGCGCAGCTCGGCCTCCCAATCACCGCCAACCAGCAGGCCGCGACCCACGCCCTCAACCTCCAGCTCCAGACCTTCTGGGTGAACGAGGGCAACAACTACATCGGCGAGGTCACGGTCGGCGCGGCGCTGGTCGACCTCAACGGCCAGCTGATGTGGCAAGGCCAGCTCACCGGCGCGAGCAAGCGCTGGGGTCGTACCTTTGAAGAGGATAATTTCCTCGAGGCCTACAGCGACATGGTGCTCGACCTCGCGGAGCGAGTTGCGATGGACCCCTCGCTGCGGACCGCGCTGGCGACCAACCAGCCGCAGCCCTACGTCGCCCAGCCCGTCGCGCCCCAGCCCGTCGCGCCCCAGCCCGTCGCGCCCCAGTGACGCGCCCGCGTAAGCGCGCGCGCGAGCGCGACCCGACGCCGACCTCGAGACCGTGGTCGGCGTCGATAATTTTTGTTTCGCCAACTCCTTGACAAGTCCAAAGGGACAGCTAATAACTTGAGTGCTGCCTCCGTTGGCTGGAGGTGGCCACGGGACTGTAACGTCCACACGCCATGATGCAGCGCTCCACGATATACGCGATGACGATGATGTCGGCTCGAATGCCGATGTCGGGCACGCGTCTCCCGTGTTGAGCGCGCTGTAGGGCGCAGACGGGCGCGTGAGCCCGACGAGACCGCGAACACTCGACTCGCCGTCCCCCGAGGCGCGCGACGAGGCCAGGCCTCTCATCGACGCACGGGACGACGACGGCCGAACCACGAGGCTCGTCGCTTCACGTGACAGTCGTCGTGACGATCGTCGTGACAGTCATGACGACTGTCATCATGACAGTGCAGCTGCACGCGACTGGCTCTCGATGGCGCCACGGCGCGTAGACCTGCGGTTACAGCATCGGGATGGGTTGTTGGCGTCCCTCCGGGGCTCATAACCCCGGCCACGCCGGTTCGATCCCGGCTCCCACTTTCTCCGCAAACACGGGGCTGGAATGTTGGTCTTCCACCGGGTCTCATAAACCCGTCACGCCGGTTCGATTCCGGCCCTCGTGACTCTGTATCTACGCTGTATCTACGCTGTATCTACACGCTGTACCGACTCGCGGCGGGATGGGTTGTAGGCATCCCTCCGGGGCTCATAATCCCGGCCACGCCGGTTCAATTCCGGCTCCCGCTTTCTTATTCAAAACCAAACCTCCACATGCAGCGGGATGGGTTGTTGGCATCCCTCCGGGGCTCATAATCCCGGCCACGCAGGTTCAATTCCTCGCTCCCGCTTTCCCACGCGCGCTCCCTGTGCGCTCCTCCGCGAGGCTGGAATGTTGGTCTTCCACCGGGTCTCATAATCCCGCCACGCCGGTTCGATTCCGGCCCTCGTGACTCCTGTATCTACACGGTATCTACACGCTGTACCGACTCGCAGCGGGATGGGTTGTTGGCATCCCTCCGGGGCTCATAATCCCGGCCACGCCGGTTCGAGTCCGGCTCCCGCTTTTTTCCTCAAAACCAAACCTCCACATGCAGCGGGATGGGTTGTTGGCATCCCTCCGGGGCTCATAATCCCGGCCACGCAGGTTCAATTCCTCGCTCCCGCTTTCCCACGCGCGCTCCT
>JAUIKS010000026.1 GCA_030430565.1 Polyangia bacterium | reverse complement strand
CACCGGCGTCCGCATCGTCGCCGGCAGCGTCGTCACCGGCGGCTTCGTCACCGGCGTTCGCATCGTCGCCGGCAGCGTCATCACCGGCGGCTTCGTCACCGGCGTTCGCATCGTCACCGGCAGCGTCATCAACCGCGGCTTCGTCACCGGCGTCCGCATCGTCGCCGGCAGCGTCATCACCCGCGTCAGCGTCCTCACCCGCGGCTTCGTCCCCGGCGTTCGCGTCGTCACCGGCGGCTTCGTCCCCGGCGTTCGCGTCGTCGCCGGCAGCCGCGTCGGCGTCATCACCTGCGGCTTCGTCACCGGCGTCCGCGTCGTCGCCGGCAGCGTCGTCGCCCGCGTCGGAGTCATCACCCGCGGCTTCCTCACCGCCATCGGCGTCGTCTCCGGCGGCGTCTCCACCACCGTCGGCTTCATCGTCGGCGTTCGCGTCTTCGCCCGCGGCCTCCCCACCGCCGTCCGCGTCGTCGCCAGCGGCCTCTTTGCCGCTGTCGCCGTCGTCGCCCGCGGCCTCTTCGCCGCCGCCGGCGCCCGCGGCCTCTTCGCTGCCGTCGCTCTCGGCACCGTCAGCGTTATCGCTGCCGTCGCCCTCGCTCGCGGCCTCGCTGCCGCCTTCGCTGTCGTCGTTACCCGACTCGTCCGAGCTGCCGTCGCCCTCGGCGGCTTCGCTCTCGCCGCCCTCAGCGTTCGCCTCGTCGGCGCCCGACGCCTCGTCGCCCGGATTGTCACTATCCACCGCCGCTTTGACCTGATCGTTCTCGAGATCTTCTTCGCTCATCTGCCACCTCGCTGCCCGGGGTTCCCCGCGAACCCCAGTACTACCCAAGACCTGGACCTACTTTTCGAAGGTCGCGGCGATCGTGTCAACCGCAATGCAGGGGTGATTCCGATATAAATTAAGGGACATGTTTTGATGCACGCGGGCCTGCGTGTGCGCTCTCGTGCGACGCCGCGGCTCGCACGAGGAGCACTCGAGATAGCTCGTACGCGCGATTTGTCGCGGCCCCGATCGAGCCGAGTTTCGCGCGACGTGAACCGCGGGACATGCAATCAATCGAGCGCGCTATCACCCACCGCGCGCGCGCCGACGCGTGAGCGTTTCGGCGCGCGCGCCCGACTGAGATCGCGCGCGGCGTCGCGGCGTCGCGCGAGCGACCGCGTCAATTCGCGCGGGCGGATCACGGCGCGGGGAGGGCGTGCGGCTCCGCGCGACGGTCAATGTTCAACATGCTTGTAAGGACATGTTGGTGTCACATCTCCGCGCGGCTCCGTCTGCCGGGCCTCGACGTCCCCCGCGGCGCGTGCCGTGCCGAGTCGAGCGCGCGCACGGCTCGCGCCTACAGCTCGCGCGCACGGTTGATCGGGGTGAACGCGGCGCCGCCTCGGCGCCCGGGCGTCAGCGTCCGGAGATCTCGGCGTCGAGCGCCTTCTCCATCCGCTCGAGCTCTCGCATCTTTCGCTCGAAATCGTCGGCCGGCGGGAGCGCCTTCGACCTGCGCGCGCTCGAGCCCTCGGTGAGCGCGCGATCGCGGGTGAGGACCTTGTAGCCGATGTACGCGCCCGCGCCGAGCATGCCGATCGCGACCGTCGCCTTGAACAGCATGAACAGCAGCGCGAACACGTAGTTCAGGACGAAGAAGCCGGCGCCGATGGCCACGAGGCCTCCGGCGACCAGGAGCAGGCCCCGGGGTATCGAGCTCTCGTCTTCGCGGTCGTCGCTCATGGTGGCGGAGGAGGTCGCAACGTCGAGTCGGGTCGAGTCGACTGGACCCGCGGCGACGAGCATAGGGCAGCAGGGCAGGGCGAGCAACGCCGTCCGGGCGCGTCAGCCTTCGGCAAGCTCGACGCCGACGCGGCCGCAGAGCGTCCGCAACGGCTTACGCTGGGCCGAGGGCAGCTTCTTGAGGACGGCGCGGGCCTTGTCGGCCTTGCCGAGCTTGCACGCGGTTACGCCCACGAGCAGCAGCGCCTCGGTCGTCTTGTGGGTCCGGTAGGACTCGCGCGCGAGCCGGTAGGCTTCCTCGACCCTGCCATCAACGGACGCCTTGCGCGCCTCGGCGAGCAGGTTCATCGCCTCGTTCTTCGGGAGGGTCTTGCGCGGCTTCGCGGGCGCGGGCTCGGGCTCGGCCTCGGGCTCGGCCTCGGGGGGCTCGAGCGACGGCGGCGTGTCCTTCGGCGCTGGCTTCTTCGGGCGTCTCCGCGGGCTCGGCTTGGTGCGCTTTTCGGGCTCGGGAGCCGGAGGATCGACCGTCGTCGCCGGGGCGGCGTCGGGCGGATCCGCGGGGTCCTCGGTCGGCTCGACCGCGTCGGGCTCGTCGCTCGTCGGTACCCCCTCGGGGGACGGTGAAGCGACCGGCGCGTCGTTACCCGCGTTGCTCGCGGGGTGCGGGAGCGGCGGAGGTGGTTTAACAGCCGGGGCGGGGGCGGGCTTCGGCGCCGGGCGCTCGGCAGGCGACTGCGCGGCGCGATCGGTCGGCGGCGCGCGCTCCTCGGCGGCGACCGGGTCCGTGGCCGCCGCGCTGTCGCGGCTGCTGAGCTCGTAGGCGATTCCGCCGACGACGATGAGGCCGAGCAACGCGGCGGCGAGCCACGCGGCTCGCTCGCTGAAGCCCCGCTGGTCGTCCTCCGCGCGCGTCGGCGCCGTCTTGTTGGGGTAGAGGTTCTCGTCGAAGTCGGGCGTGGGGAGCTCGCGCGCGCCGCTGATCGCCGCGGTCGCGACGACGCTCGGGATACCGCTCCGCATGTCGGCGAGGGTCACCGCTGACTCCGCGTCGCTGAGCTGACGCATCCCGGCGTCCGTGGAGGAGCTCGACGCGCGCTCGAGCGCGCTCGCGTCGTCGATGACCCCAGAGGCGCTCGCCGCGTCGGAGCTCGAGACGAGGTTGGTGAAGGTCCGCGCGGTTTCGTCGTCCTCCGTACCCTCGTCGTCGTGGGGGTCGTAGGTGTCGTGGTCGTCGTACTCGTCGTACTCGTCGTACTCGTCGTACTGGTCGGTGTCGTCGTGGTCGGCGTCGTCGTAGGCGCCGGTGTCGCGATCAAGCGCCGTCAGGGCGGGGGCGACAGGCTCCTCGGCCAGCGCGCGCCACAGCCCGTCGAGGGAGCTCGGGGAGCCCACGAGCGGAGGCGTCAGCGATGGGGACAGCGTCGCGGCCGAGGACCCGTAGGCGTCGACGTCGACCTCGCTCGTCGCCTCGTCAACATCCGCCGTGTCCTCGAGGGCCGTCGCGTCGACTTCGTCAGGAGTGTTAAAGAAAGATGCCGCGCTCATCGACTCGGCGACGTCGACGGTCGACTCGGGTTCCTCCTCGCCCACGTCTTCGGTGGTCTCCGGCGCAAGCCGAAGGGCAGGGCTGGACTCGTCCCCGAGGCCGCGGACCAGCGGGGGAAGGATCGCGCCGTGATCGAAGTTGGGAGGGCGGTCAATGCGCAGAGACTCGGCGGAGTCGCTGGGGTTGGGCACGAAGCTGGGCAGGTTGTGAAAGCTCGGCGGGGGGACGAGATCGACCGCCGGCGGCGTCGCGTCTGTGGTGCTCTGAAGCGTGCGCGCGGCCGAGAACAGCACGCCGCGGTCCTCCGGGCGCGGGTCGGCGGCCGAGAGCGCCTCGCGCAGCGACGCGACGTCGGCGAAGCGATCGCCGGGCCGCTTAGCGAGCAGCCGCGCGAGCACGCGCGAGACCGCAGCCGGGACCCGCGTCTCGTCGAGCGGCGGCGGATCAGCGGTGAGGTGCATAGCCCGGAGCCGCGCGGGATCCTCGTGTTCAAACGGGCGGTGACCCGTGAGCAGCTCGTGGGCGAGCACGCCGAGGGAGTAGAGATCGCCGGCGATGTCGGCGGCGCCTCCGGAGAGCAGCTCGGGCGCGGCGTAGTGCATCGCCTCGCTTGCGATCGCGCTCGAGCCGACCTGGGGCTCGAGGCAGGCGAGTTCGTCGAGCACGCTGTTGAGGACGACGACCGCCGGCGACTCGCCGGGCGGCGCGAGAAAGCAGTGCGACGAGCGCAGCACGACCGCGGTGATGTGTCGCGCGTGGGCGGCCTCGAGCCGGTCGGCGATTCCGAGCAGCAGCGCGCGCGTAAGCGGCCACGGCAGCGGCCCGCGGCTCGCCAGCACGCGCGCGAGGTCGTGCCCGGGGATGAGGTCCATGACGACGAACACAGAGTCGCGCTCGTGCCCGACGTCGACCACGTCGAGGAAGCCAGGGACGACCGGTCCGCGGGAGCGCGCCGCGACCTGCGAGTTCCGCCAGATCCGCGCCTGGACGCGATCAAAAAGATCCGTGCGGCCGAGCTTCGCGGCGTCGATCTGCTTGAGCGCGACCGCTCGCTTTCGCAGCGTGTCCTCGGCGCAGAAGACCGGGCCGAGCGTGCCGCGGTCGAGCTCCCGCAGCAGCCGGTAGCGCTGAGCGATCAGCGAGTTGGTCGGGAGCGCGCGGGGGCTGGTAGCGCTCGCGAGGCTGGTCTCGAGGCGCGGCGCTTCGGGCGTAACCGCGCCGGTCGGACCCCCTGTCGCTGCCGAATCATCGAGTCCTTGCCGCATGGGCGAAAACATACCGGAGATGACGGCCGGTTGCGATCCCGCGCGCGCGCGCCTCGAAAGAAGGGTGGATTCGCCCCCAGAACGCGGTGTGAAGCGACGCGCCGGCGATCTCCCGGGTGCGTGACGAGCCTGCGGGGCGCGGGCTCTCGAGCTCGCGGTGCTTGTACATGCACCGCGGCGCGCCTCGGCGCGGTCGCCGGGGACGTCGGATCGCGAGGCTGCGCGCGCCCGTGCGCGCGCCAACGCCCGCCCGCGCCCGGCGACGCCGCGCGTGAGATTCAGGCATACTCGCGTGGCCCCGACAAGGAACGACGCGCGTGGCGAAGGATGACAAGAAGACCAGTGGCTCGAGTGGTGCCAGCAGCCGACTGCCGCCGCCCGCTTCGTCGAAGATGTCGAAAAAGCCAGGGGAGAAGCAGAACATCCCCGCGCTCGAGGTCGATGAGGAGCTGTTCCCGCGGAACCCGACGATCCCGCTGGACCTCGACGTCGAGGCGCTCGTCGAGGGGGCGCTCGCCGACGCGGTGACGCCGGACGTGAAGCCGACTCCGCCGAAGCCCAGCGCCAGCAAGAAAGCGCCCAGTAAATCACGTTCACGCCCCAAGTCGTCGCGCGGCAGCTCCAGCGCCGCGCCGAAGTCGAGCTCGGACAGCGGCAGCGCGAAGCTCCCGAAGCTCGCGATCGGCCTGCCGACGCGAGGACGACCCGCCTCGGGCGGGCTCCCGATCCGCGGCAAGAAGCCAGGCGTGAAGCTGGGCGGTCTACCGACGCGCAAGAGCGCAGCGGGGAAGTCGAGCGGCCTCGGGGGTCTCCCAGTGCGCGCCCCGAAGGCGAGCGAGTCGAAGCCGCACGGGGCCGCGGGCTCTGGTTCACGGTTTAAGGCGCCGGGCGCTGAGCCCGAGCCGGAGCCGGCGGCGGCGCCCGCGAGCCCGCCCGCGGCCCCGTCGTCGCCCTCGTCGTCGCCGCCCTCGTCGTCGTCGTCACCGTCGTCGTCACCGTCGTCGTCGCCGCCCTCGTCGTCGTCACCACCATCGTCGTCGTCGCCGCCCTCGTCGTCGTTGTCGTCCTCGCTGTCCTCGTCCTCGTCGAGCGGTCTCAGCGCGAAACCGGCGTCACGGCCGACCGCAGCGGCGGGCTCGATCGGCTCGAGCAAGCCGGCGCCGCCGTCTCCTCCCAGCGCGGACGCGGACGCGTCGTCGAGCGGGCGACGGCCGCGGGTGAGCATCGCGTCATCGCTGGCGAAGGGCGGCGTCAGCGGGGCTGAGGTGAAAGAGCCGGCGCCCCGAAGACCGCCGCCGGCGTCGGTGCGCGGGCGCGCGAACTCGGGTCCGCAGCTCGCGGCGCCTGGGATCACGGCGCGCGCGCGGGAGTCGAGCGCGCCGCGCAAACGGGCCAGCCGGGCGCCGAGTCGACCGAGTCGCAAGGCGCCGCCGCCCTCGGGCGCAGCGCGGAAGCCTCCGCCTCCGTCTGGCGCTCGTTTGCCGGCGCCGCCGCAGTCCATCGCGCCGAAGCCGACCGCGCCGAGCCCCGAGGAGGAGGCCGCGCGCGCGGCCGCAGCGACGGCGAGCGATCCCTACGTCCGTCACGCGCACACGCTCATCGCCAGCTACGAGCGCGAGCTCAAGCAGAAGCCCGATCTGTTCCGCGCGGCGCGGCTGCACTTCGAGTGCGGTCGGCTCTACGAGCACCCGATCGGCGACCTAAACCGCGCGATCGAGGCCTACCTCAAGGGCAACGGGCTCGCGCCGGAGCACCTCCCGACGCTGCGCGGCGCCCGTCGAACCCTGCTCGCGCAGCGCCAGTACGTGAAGGCGCTGCCGCTGTTCGACGCGGAGATCCGGCTGCAGCCCGACAAGCGTCGCAAGGCCGCGTTGACCTTCGCCAAGGGGCGGCTGCTCGAGGACTTCCTCGACGAGCCGTCGCGCGCGCGCGCGGCCTACGCCGAGGCCCGTGATCTCGAGGGCGGCAACCCGTCGACGCTCAAGGCGCTCGAGCAATTTGACCAGGACTCGCGCGGCTGGGCCGGGCTCGATCAGACCTACGCGCAGCTGGCGACCGCGGTCGAGACCGACGCGCGCCACCGGGCCGCGCTGATCGTCCGCCGCGCGCACCTGCTCGAGCTGCGTCACAACGACGTGCGCGGCGCGGTCGAGCTGTACGAGACCGCGCTGCATCTCGACCCGAACGTCGCCGGCGCGTTCGCGGCGCTCAAGCGCCTGCACCACGAGCAAGGCCGCTGGCGCGACCTGATCCACGTGCTCGAGCGCGAGGCGGAGCAGCTCAAGGACCCTGACCTTCGGGCCATGAGCTTCTACCGGGTCGCGCGGATCTACTCCGAGCGGCTCGGCACGCGCGACAAGGCGATCGTCGCGCTCGAGCGCTCGGTCACCGAGTCGCAGCGCTACCGCATGGTGTTCGAGGAGCTGATCGCGCTCTACGACGCGGCCGAGCGCCACGACGATCAGATCCGGATCTTCGAGCGGCTGCTGACCTTGATCGAGGCGCCGCGCGAGCGCATAGCGACGCTGTTCGACATCGGCGAGCTGTACCTCAACCGGCTGCGCGACGAGGACGCCGCGATCGCCAAATTCGAGGCCGCGCTGGCGATCGAGCCGACCTTCCGGCCGGCGCTCAAGGCCCTGACGACGCTGTACCGGCGGCGCAAGGACTGGGACGCGCTGATCGAGATGAACAAGCGCGAGGCGGCGGCGGTCACCGACACCGTGCGCGAGGCGACCGCGCTCGCGCGCGTCGCCGATCTGCTCGAGACCCACAAGGGCGATCGCGAGCAGGCGACCGAGCTGCACACGCGCGCGCTCTCGCTGTACGCGGGCTTCGAGACCTCGTTTAAAGCGCTGGCGCGGCTGTTCACCGAGGGCGGCAAGCACCGCGAGCTGATCGAGCTGCTCGAGCGCGGCATCGACGAGACCAACGACGCCGACCGCAAGATCGCCTACCTGTTCCGCATCGGCGACCTGTACGAGCAGCAGCTCGGCTCGCCGGTCCAGGCGGCCCACACCTTCCGGCGGATCCTCAAGCTCGATCCGAACCACCTCGGGGCGATGCACGCGCTGCAGCGCTCCTCCGAGACGGCCGGTCGGTACAAGGACCTCGTCGAGGCGCTGCGGCTCGAGGCCAAGAACACCTTCGAGAAGCCGCGCATCGTCGCGCTGCTGCACCGCGCCGGCGTCGTGCTCGACGAGAAGCTCGACGACCGGGACGCCGCGCTCGCCACCTACCGCAAGGTGCTCGAGCTCAACCCGCAGTACGGGCCGGCGCTCGCGAGCTGCGGCAAGATGTACTACCGGACAGGTCGTTGGGACGACCTGCTGGCGATCTACGAGCGCGAGCTGGCGCTCAAGCCCGAGGGCCCCGCGGCCGTGGCGCTGCTGCACACCATGGGCACGCTGTGCGAGGAGAAGCTCGGCCGCGACACGCAGGCGGTCGGCTGCTACCGGCGCGCGATCCAGATCGATCCGCGGCACGGCCCGTCGCTGCACGCGCTGCAGCGGAAGCTGCGGCAGCGCGGCGACTGGAAGGACCTGGTCGACGTCCTGGAGACCGAGATCGAGGGCCTGCGCGACAAGCAGGGGCGCGCGCTCACGGCCTACCGCGTCGGCCGGGTCTACGAGGAGCACCTCCGTGACCTCAAGCTCGCGCTCGACGCCTACCAGCTCGCGCTCTCGAACGACGCGACCTACCGGCCGGCGGTCGACGGCCTGGCGCGGGTGCGCGCCAAGGAGAAGAAGTGGAGCGGCGTCGTCGACGACCTCATGCGCGAGGCCAAGGCGAGCCAAGAGCCGTTGGTGGCGATCGCGGCGCTGCTGCGCGCTGGGCAGGTCTGGGCGGAGCACCTCAAGCAGGACGACCGCGCGATCGCGTGCTTCGAGGCGGTGCTCGAGCGCGACGAGCGACACCTCGCCGCGCTGCTCTCGCTCGAGCAGCTCTACCGGCGCAAGGGCGCCTGGAACGCGCTGGTCGACACCTACCTGCGCGAGGCCGTGGTCGTGGGCGACAAGGCGGCCCAGGTCGCTGCGCTCCGTGAGGTCGCGCGGCTCTACGAGTCGAAGCCGCTGGGCGACAAGAAGGGGCTGCGGCGCGCGTACCTCGAGATCCTCAAGCGCGTGCCCGACGACCCGCTCGCGCTGCTGGCCGTCGAGCAGATGGCGCTGGCCCAGCGCGACGACCAGCTGCTCGCGGCCGTCGATCAGCAGCTCGTCAACGCGCCCGAGGACGACACGCTGCGCTCGACCTACCTGGTCCGGCTCGGCGAGACGCTCGAGCGGCAGCAGCACGCGAAGGAGGCGCTGACCGCCTTCGAAGCGGCGCTCGAGGCCGACGGCGACTCGATCGGCGCGATGCAGGGCATGGTCCGCGCGGCCGCGATGTCCGACAACCCGCGCGCGATGGTCGTGGCGAAGAACCGGCTGGCCGAGACAGAGCGCGACGGTCAGCTCGCCGCCAAGCTGCTCTTCGAGACAGCTCAGCTGCGGCTCAACCGGCTCGACGACTCCGACGGCGCGATCCTCGACCTCGAGCGGGCGATCGAGCGCTGGCCCGACTCCGCCGAGGTCGCCGACGAGCTGCACCGGATCCTGCTCACCGTCGGCAAGGCGGCGCGGCTCGTCGAGAAGCTCTCGACCGCGGCCGCGGCCGCGCGCGCCCCCGAGCGATCGCAGCGCCTGTGGCTGACCGTCGCCGAGCTCTACGCCGACGAGCTGAACAACACCGCCGGCGGCATCGCGATCCTGCGCCGCACGCTGCGTGATCGCCCCGGCAGCGTCCCGCTGCTGATGCTGCTCGCCAACCTGATGCACCGCAACGCGCAGTGGTCAGACGCGGCCAACACCTTCGAACGCGTCATCGAGCTGTCCTCCGACGTCGACGTGCTCTCGGACGCCAACTCCACGCTCTCGGTCATCTACGCCGATCAGCTCGAGAACTTCGACCGCGCGATCGAGTGCCTCGAGGCGGTGCTCGTGCTGCGCAAGGACGACCGCACGACGCTGCGCATGCTCACCGACGTCTACACGCGCAAGGGCGACCTCAGCGGCGCGGCCGAGATGGCGCGCCAGCTGCTGCGCGCCTCCTCGACGCTGGAGGAGCGCATCGAGTCGATCATTCACCTGGCGGAGATCCAGATGAACGCGGGGCGCCGCGGCGAGGCGCTCGAGGTGCTGCTCAGCGCCGTGCAGCTCGAGGGGCCAGGCGGCCTCGCGGCCCGCGAGTACAAGCGCCGGCTGGGCGACGACGACAGCTGGGAGCCCTACGAGTCGGCGCTGATGAAGCACATGCGCACGAGCGGCGCCAGCAAGCCGATCGCCGAGACCTTCTTAGAGCTCGCGCGCGTGCAGCACGAGAAGCTCGGCCGGGCGGACCGCGCGCTCTCGACCCTCGAGATGGCGCTCAACGAGCTGCCCAAGGAGCCGCTGATCCGGCTCGAGTACGCGACGATGCTGCGGGCGGCCGCGCGGCACAACGAGGCGATCCGGGCGTACCAGAAGCTGCTGCAGATCGAGCCGACCAGCAGCAAGGGCTGGCGCGGGCTCGTGCAGGCCTTCGTCGACACCAAGCGCGGCGGCGAGGCGGCACTCTCGCTCGCGCCGCTGGTGGTGCTCGGCGAGGCGAACGACGCCGACGTGCGCTCGCTGAAGAAGCTCGCGCCGCCGCCGGCCTCGGCGCGCCCCGGGACGATGAGCGCCTCGCTGCTGCAGACGCTGGTCGACCGCGCGCCGCAGGCGGAGCGCGCCGAGGAGCTGCTGCGGACGATGGCGCCCGCGCTCGGCAAGCTCTACCCGGTCGATTTACAGAAGTTCGGCGTCACGACGCGCGAGAAGATCACCGCGCGCTCGGGCAACCCGATCCGCGCGCTCACCGATCGCGTCGCCGCGATCTTCGGCGTGCCGGACCACGACCTGTACGTCTACCGGGGCGCCGGGACGATGGTCTCGGCCGACTACGCCTACCTGCCGACGATCCTGATCCCCGCGACCGTGCTCAAGCTCAGCGAGGCGCAGCAGGTGTTCACGGTCGCGCGCGCGATGGTCTCGATCGCGCGCGGGCTCATCGGCCTCTACCGCTTCAAGCCGCTGGACCTCAAGCTGATCCTGGCCGCGGCCGCGCGCTCGGGCTCGCCGAAGTTCGGCGACAACCTCGCCGACGGCAACGAGCTCGACGGCCTGCAGCGCCGGATCTTCCGCGCGATGCCGCGGCGCGATCGCGCCGCGCTCGAGGAGAGCGCGAGCCGCTACGCGAAGTCCCCGGCGGTCGACTTCGTCGCCTGGCTCAAGGAGCACCGCATCATGACGACGCGCGCGGCCGCGATCCTCGCCTCGGACCTCCCGGGCTGCGTCACGGTGCTGCGCCAGGAGGATCAGTCGTTGATGTACCTCGACGGCGCCGACGTGGTGAACAACTCGGAGCTGGTCGCGGACCTCATGCGCTACTGGTGCAGCGACCCCGCGATCGAGCTGCGCCGTCGATCCGGCATGCTCGGCTGACCGGCGCGCGGACAGAGCGAACGTAGCGAGCGCGCTCCCGCGCGCGCTTGCGTCGGCGCCAGACGCCGATACACTGGCGTCTGTTATGGAGCGCGTCCCCTCTCAGCGATCGGCCCGCGACCTCAGCGCGCCGCGCTCGGTCGGGTCGCGCCCCTGCAGCCGCGCTTGACCGCGCGCGCGCGTGACGACCAGGCGAGCCGCGCTCGCCTGGCGATCGCGCGCGCGTGACGTCGTCCGCGTATTGTTAACAGATGTCCGAATGGACATATTGATCAAACAGGAGAGGAAGCATCGTCATGAAGTCATCCATCATCGTCGAGATCCGCGCCGCCGAGGGGGGCGCGGACGCCAAGCTGCTGGTCGTCGAGCAGTACGCGATCTACGACAAGCTCGCGGTCCGGGAGCGTCTTTGACCTCGAGATCCTCGACCGCCGACCGGGGATTTTGTGCTTCCGGGCGAGCGGCCGACGGGCGCGGGAGTGCTTCGCGCACGAGTCCGGCGGGCATCGCTGGCAGCGCGTGCCGCCGACCGAGAAGCGCGGCCGCGTGCACACCAGCACCGTCACGGTCGTCGTGCTGGACGAGCCGAGGTCGCGAGAGATCTCGATCGACCGGCGTGATCTGGTCGAGCGCTTCGTCCGCGGGAGCGGCGCGGGCGGGCAGCACAAGAACAAGACGTCCAACGCGGTCGCGCTGACGCACACGCCCACCGGGCTGAGCGTGCGCGTCGACTCGGGCCGCAGCCAGCACTTCAACCGCGTCGCCGCGCTCGAGCTGCTGCGCGCCAAGCTGGCCGCGAGGGCGCGGACGCGTGACCAAAGTACGCGGGAGGCGACGCGCCGCAAGCTCGCGGGCTCCGGGATGCGCGGCGACAAGATCCGCACGATCCAGGTCCGCAACGACGTCGTGGTCGACCACGTCCGCGGCACGCGGATGAGCTACCGCCGCTACGCCCGGGGGTACCTCGACGAGCTCACGGGCTAAGCGCGGCGGCGGACGGCGCCGGGGTCTGGGTAGGCAGACCCCGGCGTCGGCCGTCACCGCGCGTCCTCCAGCTCCCCGGAGAGCCGCGCCTCGGCGTGCTCGGCGAAGTACTCGGCGAGCATGCGGTGGATGAAGATGTAGCCGCCGCCGACGCGGCGCAGCAGCACGCGCTCGCAGGCGAAGTCGAGGAAGCGAGCGTAGCGCCACGGCGCGTCGCCCCGCAGCGAGAGCAGCAGCCGGAGCGTGACGTGGCAGACGACGGCGAAGCCGCCGAGCGCGAGCGCGGCGAGGAGCGCGACGAAGGCCACGGTCGGCAGCGCGTCGAGCAAGCCGACGATGTGGAGGCCGCCCCGGAGCGCGTAGAACGTCCCGAGGATGCAGGAGGTCGCGGTGACGAACACGATCGTGAACACGAGCGGCGCGCGGCGAGCGGTCCGATAGATCCCCTCGTTCGGGCGGGTCTTGAGCGCGTCGACCCGGGGCTCGAGCGCGATCAGCAGCGCGCCGACGACCCCGAGGAAGCCCAGGAGCAGCGCGAGCGGCCAGGTCTGGATCGCGGCGCGGTGGGTGACGAGACACGCGCCGTCGGGGGAGAGCAGCCCGCGGTCGTCGCGGTTCAGCACGCGGGCTCGCGACTCGAGGTCCCAGACCTCGCTCGTCGTGGTCTGGGCGCGGCGGTTGATGACCGCTCGCGCGCCGCGCTTGGCGAACAGGCTCTGCTCGCCTGCGGATCCGCCGGGGGCGCGAGCGGTGAGCAGCGCGCCGGTCCGCGCGTCGGCGAACTCGTGCTCGAGGAAGATCTGGCCGCCCGGGCCCGCCGTGAACGCGCGCGCGTCGGGATACTCGGCGAGCGTCTCGCCTGTCTGATCGAGCAGCAGAACTCGCTGGTCGCGCTCGGGGTGCAGCGCGTCGGAGAGCGCGTCGAGCACCGGGATCACGCTCGCCCGATCCGTGCGCGCGGCGAGCAGCCGCGCGCCGTCCATAGCGAAGCGCAGCCGCCAGTGACGTCCCTCGTCACCCCAGGGCGCGGCGAGCTGACGCGCGGCGTTGATCGTGTTGTCTGAGCCGTCGAGCTCGACGCGCCAGAGCGCGCGCGGCGTAGCGATCGTTACCCACGCGCCCGACGGGTGTACGTCCACGCCCTCGAGGGGGGGCGGCGTGTCGAGTGTCCGTCGGGACAGGAGACGCGGGAGCTCGATCCGCGCCACTCGGCGCAGCGGCGCCAACCCGAAGACGTCGACGGTGTAGTCGTCGCGCTGCTGGAGGATGTGACGGCCGTCGTCGGTCATACGGATGGCGCGGGTGCACTCGCCTGGCGGCGTCGTCTCGGGACTCGAGGGGCTGGCGCTCGCGCGGATCGGTCGACACAGCGGGGGGAAGCGGCGCAGCACGCGACCCTCGATAAAGTCCACGACGACGGGGTGTCCGCGGCGATCGCTGATGTAGGTGTAGTTGACGCGCAGCAGCGTCTTGTTGTCCGCGCCGTAGCGCGTCGGGAGTTCGTCGTCGGCCAGGTCGGTCCCGAGCGCGTACTCGCCGACGCGCTCCCACGTGTCCGCGCGCCAGACCGCGAGCTGTCGCTCGCGCGCGTCGAAGGGGCCGCGCTCGATCGTCCCGGTGGCGTAGCGGCCGTCGGGGGTGAGCCCGTCGAACACGCCGTCGATCCGCAGCGCTTCACCCCCGTCGACCGGCGCGACCGCGAACGCGCCGTCGAGCGCCACGATCACGCGCGCGCCGTCGTGGGTCCACGCCTGCGCGCGCGTGTTGAACTCGCCCGGGAGCAGCGTGGCGACGCGATCGCCGGTGTCGACATCCCAAACCACCACCGCGTCGCGCAGCGTCGAGGCCGTGTACGCGTACAGCAGCGCGCCGGGCAGCGCGACGGTCACGAGCGAGGCGAGCGCGAGCCGTCGCCAGCTCAAGCCCAGCGTCTCGACCGTCACGATGTCCTCGCCCGCGAGCAGGCGGCGGCGTCTGTGGACGTGCACGTAGGTGATCAGCGCGGCGGGGAGCGACAGCATCGCCAGTGATCGCAGCGTGTACTCGATCGATCTGAACCCAGGACCAGCCAGGACGTAGACGGCGAGCACGGACGCCGTAAGGACCGTGAGGAACAGCGCGAGCGCGTAGACCAGCGCGCCGCCCCGTCGCGCGGGTGATCGGCGTCGGAACAGCGCGCGGCCGGCGAACAGCGAGAGCACGGCGCCGTTGAGGAGCGCGAACAGCACGAACTTCCACGCCAGGTTGTCCAACTGCACAGGCGACAGGATCAGCGCGATCAGGAGGAGACGCGAGAGCGCGACGTACAGCCACCGCGCCGCGCGGCTCCCAAGCTCGCCCGGCTGCAGCTGCTCGATCAGGAACACGCTGCGGTTCTTGCCCACGACCACGCGCGCCATCCAGCCGAGCCAGCGCAGCGTGTCGCGCGGTGAGTACCGGCCCGCCGAGGCGTGGCTCTCGGTGGCGCCCGCGAACCTGCGCTCGCGTCGGAGCATCGTGCGCGCATAGCGGTCGAACACACGGAGCCGCCGCTCCTCGAGGTCGGTCCCGTCGCGCCCGTCGGTCACGGCGACGGCGGCGGTCTCGGGCGTCTCGGGCTCGTTGTGCGCCAGCGCCATGATGTTGAGCATCAGCGGCGTCCGGGCCAGCTCGCGCAGCGCCTCGTCCTGCTCGAGCTGCTCGGCGAGCGCGCGGGTCGGCGCGCCGCGTCGCATGAGGTAGGACTCGATGCTCGCGTCGCTGAGGCTGCGCAGCTCGACCGCGCCGTCGAGCTGCAGGCGCGTCGTGAGTTCGTCGTACTCGCGACGCCGGCAGGCGACCGCGACCGGCGTCAGGCCGTGCTCGGCGCGCAGGTGGTTGATCGCGTCCACGCACGCGGGGCGCCGCGCGGGCGCGACCTCGTCGAGGCCGTCGAGCATCAGCGCGAGCGACTCGCTCGCCAGCCAGCCGCGCGAGAGCGAGCGCGGGATCCGGTAGAGCTCGTTCATCTGGTCGACGACCCAGGTCGCGAGGGGCTCGCGAGACGCGCCCCAGGTCGAGAGGTTGAGGACCACCGGCAGCGGCTCCGCGGGGTCGCGCGCGGCCGCGTCGAGCAGCGACCGGGTGAGCTCGAGCAGACAGGTCGTCTTGCCAGCGCCGGGCGAGCCGAGCACGAGCAGGGCGCGACCGCGGCGCGCGAAGTACTCCGCGATCGGCAGCTCGGGCGGGAGCGGGCGCGCGTCCTCATCGACGCGCTCGAGCGCCAGCGCGGCGTCGCGCTCGACGGCCCGCGGGCGCTCGTCCTTGTCGAGCTCCAGCAGCGGCTCGCCCTGCAGCCCGCGCTCGAGCACGCCGTCGACCCAGAACTCGCGGACCTTATCGAGCAGCAGCAGCTCGTTGCGACGCGCGCGTCGGCTGCCGCGGGTCCGCGGGCGCGCGCTCACGAGCAGCTCGAGCAGAGCGAGCAGCTCGTTCATCCCGGGGAAGCGCTCACTCGGATCCGTCGAGAGGCCGCGCTCGAGCGCCACCCACAGCTCCGAGGGCACGCTGCGACCGCGCGGCGGTACCCGGCGGCGACCGCTCACGACGGCGTCCGCGAGCTCCTCCAAGGTCTCGCCCGCGAACGGCCGCTCGCCGCACAGCGCCTCCCACAGCGCGACGCAGTACGCGAATTGATCGGTGCGGGCGTCCGTCGCTCGACCGCAGTGCTGCTCGGGCGCCATGTAGGCCGGCGTCCCCAGGACCGCGCCGGTCATCGTCAGGGCCTCATCACGCGATCCGCCGGGGCGCGGCGCGGCGGGGTCTCGCGCCGAGTCCGAGCTCGCCCGCGCGAGCCCGAAGTCGCCGACGCGCGCGCGCCCGCCCTCGCCGACGAAGACGTTCTCAGGCTTGAAGTCGCGGTGCACGAGGCCGGCGGCGTGGGCGGCCGCCAGCCCGCGACCTGCCTGAAGGAACACCTCTAAAACCTCGCGCCAGCCGCCGTCGCGCGCCCGCTCCATCCAGGCGCGCAGGTCCTCCCCGGCGATGAACTCCATCGCGACGAAGACCATGCCCTCGTGCTCGCCGACTTCGAAGACCTGCACGACGTTGGGGTGGGCGAGCTTCGCCATCGCGCGGGCCTCGCGGAGCAGCCGCGCGCGCCGGGCCTGGTCGTCGCCGAGCCCGCGGCGGATCAGCTTGATCGCGACGGTCCGATCGAGCGACGGATCGCGGGCCGCGACGACCACGCCCATGCCGCCGGCGCCGAGCGTGCGCTCGACCTCGTAGCGACCGATGGCGGTTGGGAGACGTGTCGTTCCGAACAGCTTCGCGCGCAGGGCCTCGCGCGCGAAGTCGGGGAGGCGCCCGCGCTCCGGCGGCGCGAGCTCGGTCGCCAAGACCGGCGCGTCGGGTCGCGCGGGGGGCTCGCCGCGCGTCGCGGGCGCGGTGTCGAGGTAGGGCGAGACCTGGCGCTGGGGGGCGCGCTGGGGGGCGCGCGCGGGCTGCTCGGGCTGCTCGAGCTCGAGCTCTGTGCGCGCGATCGGGCGGTCGGGCAGCTCACGCTCCAAGTCGTCCACGCCGTCCATGCCGTCTTTGGGGTCAAACGAGTCTGCGCGCGCGGCCCCGCCGAGCGCCGGCGCGAGCCGACGCGCCATCCACTGGAGCATGCCACGCGGCCGGTCGACGCCCGCGCGGACGCGAGCCCGCCGGGCGAATCTGGGGTTCTGCATAGGGGTCCTCGTCGCCGCGCGCGAACGCACGCGCGGTCATCGATCGAGTGGTTCCCGCCGCCCCTCGAGGGATCACGAGAAATTCATGGCGCGCAAAAGAGCTGCTCGCGAAGCTGCTCAACCCAGCGCTCTAGACCGCCCATGGTGCTCTCCAGCAGCTCGGGCGCGCGGGCGATCCGCGACGCGGCCGCGCTCAGCTGCTGACGCGCGCGCCGCAGGCGGCTCTTCGCGGTCCCGACCGCGATGTCGAAGACCTCCGCGACCTCGGCGGCCGTCATCTTCTCCCAGTAGGTCAGCTCGAGCACCGCCTGCGACTCGACGGGGATCCGGCGCAGCGCCGCGAGGAAGAGCCGCTCCCCGGCGTCCGCGTCGCCGCGCTGCCAGGCGGCGACGAGCACGGCGTCTGGGGGGGAGGGCTCCACGCGGTCATCGTACTCGAGACCGCGTGGGAACCCGCGCGCGCGTCGTCCGTGCAACCACGGACATGGGCCTCTCCCCCTCGAGCTGGGCCGCGTGGAGACGCGTCGGCCGCGGGCTGCTCGTCCTCGCGGCGCTGTTGTGCGCGTCGCCGCAGCCGGCCCGGGCGTGCCTCTGGGATCGCGACACGCTCGCCGCCGAGGCCCGCGACGCGCCCGACGTCGTCGAGGTCGTGACCGGCCGCTTCGAACGCAACCCGCCGCAGTACTACGAGTTCCGCGTCGAGCGGATCGAGGCGAGCTGGCGCCGCGCGCCCCAGGAGGTCCCGCTCGCCGAGCTCGACGACGCGGCGGTCGCCTGTGATCGCCTCGGCCGCAGCGGCGACGCGCTCGCCTGGATGCGTCGCAAGCGAGCGCGCCTCGACATGACGCCCGCCGGGGACGAGCGCGCGAACCACGAGTACCGCTACCACGCCAACCTCGGCACCCTGCTCGCGCACCGCTGGATCCGTCGCGGCGCGAAGCGTGACGACCCCGGCGAGCTGCAAGACCTGGTCGAGGGGCGTAGGCACATCGCGCGCGCCATCGAGCTCAACCCGGACGCGCACTTCGGGCGCGAGCGCTACCAGCTGCTCGCGATGGACTGGCTGCTCGACCCGCCGCGGGACAAGCCCGCGCTCTCGGCGACCCGGCTGCCGACGATCTTCGCGGCCCGGGACGTCGCCGGGGCGGACTGGCGCAGCGAGTACGATGACGCGGTGGAGGGGCTGCTCGGGCTCATCCGCCTAGGCGCCGCGTGGCGCTCCATCGACATCCACGCGGCCCTGCACGAGGCGCTCAACCACGAGCGCCACTACAACCTCTCGTACCTCGTCAACCTGCGGCTCTTGGAGCTGCACGAGTCAGGGCAGCGAACGCTGTACCGCCCCCTCGCGCCCTACTACTACCCCGGCGAGGAGGCGTCGATTGAGCGCGTCGAGCTCGCGCTGCTCCCCGGCGCGGCCGAGGCCATCGAGGCGTTCTACGCCGACGCGCGCGTGGCCGCCGAGCGCTGGCACGCCCAACGACTCGAGTACATGGAGCGGCAGTTCGAACGCGGGCTCCACCCCGACACGGATCCGGACTTCTGGAGCGACTTCGAAGCGTCCGCGCCGCCCGAGCTGCCCGGCGCGGGCGCGCTCGCGGTCGAGCTCGCGCAGCAGCGGGAGCGAGAGCACCGAGAGGCGCTCGAGCACGGAGCCACGCGGGCGAGATGGCGGGCGGCCGTGGAGCCCGACGAGCCGCCGCCGCGCCCGGTCGCGCTCGGCGTGCCGCTGCTGTTCCTCGCTATCGGCTGCGGCTTGACGATAGCGATGCGCGCGCGCGGCTGAGCGCGTCAGCGGACCTTGCCCTCGCGGACCTCGAGGATCAGCGTAACCGGCCCGTCGTTGACGAGCTCGACCTGCATGTGGGCGGCGAAGATGCCTGTCTCAACGGTCAGGCCCTCGGCACGCAGCGCGCTGGCCAGGGCCTCGTAGAGCTCGTTGGCGCGGGTGGGCTCCTCGGCGCCGTTGAAGCTCGGACGTCGGCCCTTGCGGAGGTCGCCCGCGATCGTGAATTGCGAGATCAGCAGCACGCCGCCGCCGATCTCGTGCAGCGTCTGATCCATCGGCGTGCGCCCCGGGAAGATCCGCAGCCCCGCGAGCTTGCGGGCGGTCGCCGTGACCTCCGCCATGGTGTCGCCGCGCTCGACGGCCGTCAGCGCGAGCACGCCGCGCTCGATGGCGCCGACCCGCGCTCCCTCGACGCGCACCTCGGCCCGTGAGACTCGCTGGATCACCGTCTTCATCGTCGGCATCGTACTGCACGGCCACGTCAGAGAACCGCAGGAACGATGTTCTGCACGCATTCTTGGCGCTGCCTCGCGGCGCGCGGAGGCGCGCATTCTCACTGTCGAGCGTGCGCGCGATTCGGTAGTCTGATCCGCTGCTGCCACGCCGGCAGGGAGTGAACCACGAATGGCTGAGCTGCGCCCGTACCCCTTCCACGCTCTCATCAAGCGGATGTTCGGAGAGCACGCCGCCTGCGGATCGATCTTTGATCTGCCCGCGCGCAAGTTCGTGCGCGACGCGGGCGGGCGCGACGTCGGGGTGCGCTTTCACGGCCTCGAGGCCGCGACGCCGCTGGGCCCCGCCGCGGGCCCGCACAGCCAGATGGCGCAGAACGTGGTGCTCGCGTGGCTCAGCGGCAGCCGGATCATCGAGCTCAAGACCGTCCAGATCCTCGACACGCTCAAGATCCCGCGCCCCTGCATCGACATGCAGACGATCGGCTACAACGTCGAGTGGTCCCAGGAGCTGCGCCTCGGCGAGTCGTTGGTCGAGTACGTCAAGGGCGCGATGCTGGTCGAGATCCTCGCGGCCTCCGGCCTGCTCAAGCTCCCGCCCGGCTTCGGTCGCGTGCTCTACGACATGAGCGTCGGATATGACCTAAAGGGCATTCAGAGCGATCGCGTGCAGGAGTTCATCCGCGGCATGCTCGACGCGACGCCGGTCATCGAGCAGCTGCGCGCGCAGATCCCCGACGAGTTCGCGCGCTTTCGCGACCTCGACTTCCGGACGCGGATCAGCAACACGCTCACGCTCAGCACCTTCCACGGCTGCCCGCCCGACGAGATCGAGAGCATCATCACCTACCTGCTCGACCATGTCGGGCTGCACTGCGTGGTCAAGCTCAACCCGACGCTGCTCGGGCCCGCGGGCGTGCGCGCGCTGCTGCGCGACCGCATGGGCTACGCCGACGTGCGGGTGCCGGACAGCGCGTTCAAGCGCGACACTCAGTGGGACCAGGCGGCGGCCTTCGTCGAGCGCCTGGGCTCGCGGGCGGCGCGGCGCGGGCTCGGCTTCGGGGTCAAGTTCTCCAACACGCTGATCGTCGAGAACCACCGCGAGTTCTTCCCCGAGGGCGAGCGCGAGATGTACCTCTCGGGCCCGCCGCTGCACGTCATCGCCATGAACCTGGTGGGGCGGTTCCGCGAGCGCTTCGGCGCCCGCTACCCGATCTCGTTCTCGGCCGGCGTCGACCGCCACAACTTCGCCGACGCGGTGGCGATCGGGCTCACGCCGATCACCGTCTGCAGCGACTTCCTAAAGCCCGGCGGCTACGGGCGCGGGCAGTCGTACTTCAAGGAGCTCGGCGCGCGCATGGACGGGGTCGGGGCGCGCGACGTCGAGACCTTCATCCTGAAGGCCTACGGCCACCAGGACGCGGCGCTCGCCAGCGTCGACCCGGCGCGTCGGGACGCGGCTGCGCGCGCGCTCGCGGCCGGCGACGACGCCCGGGGGCTGCTGCGCGCCGAGGAGTGGCAGGAGGCGGTCGCGGCGGCCACCCTCCTCAACACCCGCGACTACGTTGCGCGCGTGACCGAGGACCCGCGCTACGGCCGGGAGCGCAACGCCAAGCCGCCGCGCAAGGTCGGCAGCCATCTGGTGCTGTTCGACTGCCTGACCTGCGACAAGTGCCTGCCGGTCTGCCCCAACGACGCCAACTTCCGCTTCACGCTGCCTCGTGGTGAGCTGCCGGTCGAGCGCCTGCGTAAGCTGCCTGATGGGTCAGGCTGGTCGAAGACGTCGGCCTCGCCCTTAACGATCGAGAAGAAGCACCAGATCGGCAATTTCGCCGACTTCTGCAACGAGTGCGGCAACTGTGACGTGTTCTGCCCCGAGGACGGCGGGCCCTACGTGATCAAGCCGCGCTTCTTCGGCAGCCGCGGCGACTACGAGCTGTTCGCGGATCACGACGGCTTCTTCCTCGAGCGCCACGGCGCGGGTCTGCGCGTGTTCGGGCGGTTCGCGGGGAAGGGCTACAGCGTCGAGCTCGAGCCGCAGGCGACCGGGCGCGTCAGCTACTCCGGGCCCGGCTTCGCGATCGAGTTCGTCGCCGCCGACCTGGCGGGCTCGGCCCACGGCGAGATCAGCGAGGAGGTCACGGAGATCGACCTGACCTACTTCCACATCATGCGCCTCGTCGCCGACGCGGTGATGAGCAGCGCGGACAACTACGTGGTGCACCTGATCGATCAACCGCCGCGCTCGACGGACAAGCTCCAGATCACGCGCTGACGTCCGCGTGGATGTACCGCGTCGCGCGGCTCATCAAGAACAGCCCCGTGTAGTAGGTGACCGCGTTGACGACGCCGTAGTACGGGATGCTCGTCGTCGTTAAAAATTCGACCGCGACCTGGAAGTCGGTGAGGAAGAACAGCAGCATCCCGAGCGAGGCCATGCGCGCCCAGCGAGTCCTGCGTTGCAGGTAGTTGGTGATCGAGAGCGACCACGCGAGCGCGATCGGGATCAGGTACACGCCGACCAAGACCGTGAACACCTCGTCGAGCTCGGGCAGGAGCGCGAAGACGTAGAGCGCGAGCGCCACGCCGTAGGCGATGAGCGCGGGGACGATGATGGAGGGGAGCCGCGCGCGCGCGAATTCGACGTGTCGATAAAAATTGCCGCTGTTGAGGAGGTGCACGATCAGGAACGCGACCATCCCCGCGGGGAAGACCACGGGCAGCAAGCTGTCCGCGATGATCGTGACCCACAGCGTCCTCCGCAGCAGGTCGGCGTAGCGTGATCTCCCCTTGACGATGACGAGGATGAGCGGGAGGAGAATGACGACTCGCAACGCGACGTTCGTCATCGTGTAGTACGGCGCTTGTTTATAGAGCGTGTCGAAGACCGCGATGATCAGCGTGAGCCCGAAGTAGACGAGGCTGAACATGGTTCACGGGGATGGTATCGCGGCGGAGACGAGCCCCTTCGGGGGGCGCGCGGCGCGAACCACGTCCGCGGTGAGGCCAGCGTCTCGGCAGCTCGAGATCAGCCACAGCGGGCGTCGCCGGGCGTCCCTGACCGGTGAGCGACACGCTCCTGGCGCCGCGCGGGTTCTTCAGACAGGCTCTTGATCGTGTCAGACGAAGACTCCGCCGTATTCTCCGTCAGCCCGCTGGGTCGCCCGCCGTGGCCGACGCTCGATCCCTTCCTCTTCCTCGTTCACCACGACGACGCCTACCCGCGCGGGAACGCCCACATGGGGCCTGACGCGTCGCTCGCCGGGCGCACCATCGGGATGGACTTCGCCGGCAAGGACGGCTGGCGCATGTACCACGGCGATGTCATCCCGGGCTTTCCCCGGCACCCGCACCGCGGCTTTGAGACCGTGACGATCGCCCGCCGCGGCTATATCGATCACAGCGACAGCATGGGCGCCACCGCGAGGTTTGGTCACGGCGACTGCCAGTGGATGACCGCGGGCCGCGGCGTGGTCCACAGCGAGATGTTCCCGCTCGTGCACCGCGACCGCGACAACCCCACCGAGCTGTTCCAGATCTGGCTCAACCTCCCGCGCGTCGACAAGATGGTCGAGCCCTACTTCACGATGCTGTGGGCCCACACGATCCCCACGCGCGAGCTCGTCGACGGGCAGGGGCGGAAGACGGAGCTCGTCGCGTACGCGGGCGGGCTCGAGGGCCTGCAGTCGCCCGCGCCCCCGCCGAACTCCTGGGCCGCGCGCGCCGACGCGGCGGTGCAGATCGCGACGATTCGCCTCGCGCCCGGGGCCCGCTACACGCTGCCGGCCGGCCCGCGCGGCGTGAACCGAGCGCTGTACATGTTCCGCGGCGACGAGGCCCACATCGCCGGGGCTCAGGTCACGCGCGACACGGCCGCGAGGCTGCGGCCGCACGTCGCGGCGACGATCGTCAACGGCGCGCGCGAGGAGACAGAGCTGCTGCTGCTGCAGGGCCGCCCGATCGGCGAGCCGGTGGCCGCGCACGGCCCCTTCGTCATGAACACGCGCGCGGAGATCCAGCAGGCGGTGATGGACTACCGACGCACGCAGTTCGGCGGCTGGCCGTGGGAGACGGACGGCCCCGCGCACGCGCGTGACCGCGGGCGCTTCGCGGTGCACGCAGACGGGCGGCTCGAGGAGCCGAGCTGACGCAGACGAGAGCCCTCGGCTACAGCGAGCCGCCCTCGAGGCCGTCGCAGGTCCCCACGAAGGGCACGCCGCCGAGCTCGAAGGCGTAGGTGATCAGGCCGACGTAGACCTCCGCGTCGTAGCTCGGGCTCGGGGGCGGCAGCTCACCGGTCCCGTTGTACAGGTTCCAGCTGTCGGGCTGGTTGCCCGGGTCGGGGTTCGGGGTCTGCCAGTAGACCGTCAGCGTGTGGTCTTGGTTGCCGACGATGCGGATGTCCGCGCGGCCATCCGGGACGATGTTGGCGCCGGCGTCGTTGACGCTCGAGCTGCCATTGACGGTGTGCTTGCCCTCGACCGTGAAGTGCGTCCCGCCGCGGTGACCGACGACGACGTGGGAGGAGTTGCGCGACTCGAGATCGAGCACGTGCACCTGCACGCCGGCGAAGATGTACGGGTTGCCGTTGGGCGGCGGCGCGCTCTGGGAGTCGGCCTGGGTGCCGATGCCGATGTTGCGCGCCACCACGTCGAAGGGGAAGGTCAGCGGCTTCGCGTCGAGGCGGCCCTGGTCCTGGTTGAAGTGCAGCGTGATGTTGTTCTCGTTGCTGACCAGGTTGGCCCGGTAGCGCCCGTCGACGCGGGCGACGTCGGGGAGTGAGTCGGGGTTGTTGGTGACGTAGCCGATCAGCGGCCCGTCGCCGGCGAAGTCGTCGGCGAAGCCGTCGCCGTCGCCGTCGCCGTCACCGTCGCCGTCACCATCGCCGTCTCCGTCGCCGTCACCGTCGCCGTCGCCATCACCGTCGCCATCACCGTCGCCGTCGCCGTCGCCGTCGCCATCGCCGTCGCCGTCGCCATCGCCGTCACCATCGCCGTCACCGTCGCCGTCACCGTCGCCGTCACCGTCGCCGTCACCCGGACCCGCGGTGGTGCTCGCGTCCGTCGCCACGGCGTCGCTGTCGTGGACGGTCGACTCGCTGGTCTCACCGTCGCTGTCGCCGCAGGCAGGGGCGGAGACAGCGAGCAGCGCGAGCAGCGCGAGCGCGGAGGCGGGCGACGATAAGCGAAGTGTCATATCCCCACGGTAGCGAGCTTCCCGCGGGGCGTCGCGTGCAGGATCCGCGCGCGCCCAGGAGCGCGTCTGAGTACCCCCCACGACGCCATGCGCCGCCAGGAGCGCCGGGCTCTTTGTCACAGAAACTTGAAGTACAGCCCGGGGGTTCTCTACTTCGAAGGAGTACGCGGGCCTTCGCAGGATGACGCCGAACTGCGCGCGCTCTTGGCACATGAGGGGCACAGAGCCCGAGAGTTGAGTGGAGGGGTGCGGCGGATCCACGGAGCAGAAAGCGAGAAGGCCCTCAAGACGCTAGCGTGTCAACATCGTCACCACGATCTCGCGGTGGCCGCGCGGTGGAGCGCGCACAGGCTCATGAGAAAGGTGGGACGGTCTCGCGTTCGCGCGCACTAAACCCAAAGGACATGTACGTGGCTCGGTTTGATCTGCTGATCTTCGATATGGACGGCGTGCTGCACAACAGCGAGGTGCTTGCCGTCCAGGCGGTGCGCCACGGGCCGTGATGGGCGAGGAGGTCACGCCTCGGTGAGAGCCCTAGCCGATACCTCGCCGCCGCGATACCCCGCGATAAACGAAAGGCCTGATGATGCTCGGCTCCCGTGCGGCGCAAGACCCAGTAGTGGACAAAGAGCAAGGGCGCACCCACGAGCGCGATGGCTGCGAGGTCTGTCATGGCGTCTGGGATACCGGGGGACGACGAGGCGTTGGTTGTTACTCATTGGAGCCCGTCACAGGTAGATACACTCGATTCCGGGGAGCTCGCCGCCGGCGCATGGCCCGTCGTCGATGTTCACGCGAATGCCGAGCTTCTCGAAGCCCGCCTGCACCTCGTCAGGGGGAAAGAACGGGATGCAGCATTCACCGGCGCAATCATCGTTGTTCTCGGGAACAGTGCAGAACCTGGTGCAGCATCCGTAGTCGTCCTGACAGCCCGGGATCAAGATAGGATCAACACATGGGGCGCCCAGGTGACAGGATGAGCTACAGGCGTCGCCGTACGACCCGCCAAACCCGAAGTACGGTCCGCAATCGAAGCGGCCACCCAGGAATTGACAATAGTCCGGAATCTCGTAGGGCGGGGTGATGCAGGGCGCGTTCCAGGGGTGGCAGCAGTGGGTCACCGGCTCCGCGCCGAGCCCGGGCGTGGTCGAGCAGTAGTCGCAGTCGTCCCCGAGCCCGTCCTCGTCGATATCAACCTGCATCGGGTTTGGTTTCTCAGGGCAATTATCACAGGGGTTCTGCACCCCGTCTCCGTCGTCATCACCCGCCCCGTCGCAGGCGTCACAGGCGTCACCAAGCCCGTCACCGTCCAGATCTGCTTGATCGGCGTTGAGCTTGCGGGGGCAATTGTCGACCGCGTTCGCCACGCCGTCGTGATCTTGGTCGAGCACGACGTGAATATTGGGAACACCCGGCGCGAGCCCGAGCTCCTGCTTGCGAGCCGAGAGCGCCTGCATGACCGCGTCCGCGTCCAGCCTCCCCTCGGCCGCCGCCAGCGCCTGCTCGGTGGTCGCGTCGAGCTCGCCGTCGTCGGCGAGGTCGAGGGAGATGGTGTTGAGCCGCTCCTGGAGCACGCCCACCGCGAGCCCGTCGTTGTCGCGGGCGGACTCGGCCAGGACCGCGCTGACAGCGATCAGATACGCGTTCTCGAGCGTGTCATCGGCGAGCATATTCAAGCTCGTCGCGGCGTCGTCGATGGCGAGCCCCGGCACCCCGATTGCGAGCTCGTGCACGAGCTCGGCCTGGGCCTGCGCCGTCGCCTCGTCGAGCGCGGCGCCGCCCTGCGCGAGCTCGAGCGCGCGGTTGTAGATACCGTGTGTGAGGACATTGAGGGTCGCGTCCACGGAGTCGCCGTCGGTCGCCGCCAGCGCCCGCAACGTCAACGGGGCGCTCGAGAGCTCGCCCGTCACCTCGTCGAAGAAGAAGCCCGCGCCCTCGATCGAGACAAACGCGACGTCGGGGACCGTCACGTCAAACTCGCCGAGGTCACTCGTCACCTGGGTCGAGAACACGTCGCCCGTGGGCAGCATGGCGTCGTCGAGCGCCGAGACCGACACGGACGACCCGATCACGAACGGCCCCTTCTGAACGCGACCGGCGAGCGCGACCGCGCTCGGCTCGTCTGACGACGACGACGCGGCGCCCGTCTCCGCCTGGCCATCGCCACACCCCGAGACCCCGCAGTACACGAGCATCAACGCGAGCGCCCCGGAGCGAACGAGACGAACAGGTGGCTTCGGGGTTTTGATCATCGATGACATACAATACGTTCGTCCCTACTCGTAGCGAGTATACATCTTGTGCTCGCGCGGCCCGGCGATTGTGCATTGTGACAGTGCATCGAAGCGCTCGACTCGCCGCGAGGGTCGTGGGCACATGGGCGCGTGAGCCGCGATCGCGCAAACGCTGATCTCTACGGCCGCGCGGCGCGGTTGTACTATCCCGGCGATGACGCGTCAGAACACACAGGTGGTCCTGGTCCGGCGGCCCGAGGGGATGGTGCGCCCCGACGACTTCGAACTCCGCGAGCTCCCAGTCGCGGATCCCGACGAGGGCGAGGTGCTCGTCGAGACAGCCTATATCTCGCTCGATCCGGCGATGCGCGGCTGGATGCGAGAGGGTCGCTCGTACGTGCAGCCGGTCGGCCTCGGCGAGGTCATGCGCGCGGGCGCGGTCGGGCGCGTGGTGGCCTCGCGAAACCCGGGCTTCGCCGAGGGTGATCACGTCACGGGCGTGCTGGGGGTGCAGCGCTACGCCTGCGTGGGCGAGCGCGGGCTGCACAAGATCGATCCGAGCATGGCGCCGCTGCCGGCCTACCTCGGGGTGCTCGGCGCGCCGGGGCTGACGGCCTACTTCGGTCTGCTCGAGGTCGGCGCGCTCGAGGAGGGCGACACCGTGCTGGTCTCTGGGGCAGCTGGGGCGGTCGGCTCGGTCGTCGGGCAAATCGCGAAGATCCGTGGCGCGCGCGCGGTCGGCATCGCCGGCGGGCCCGAGAAGTGCGCGCACCTGGTCGAGCAGCTCGGCTTCGACGCGGCGATCGACTACAAGAACGACGACGTGCGCGCGCGGATCAAGGCGACCTGCCCGTCGCGCGTGAACGTGTACTTTGACAACGTCGGCGGCGAGCTGCTGGACATCGCGCTGACGCAGCTGGCGATGCGCGCGCGCGTCGTGATCTGCGGCGCGATCTCGCAGTACAACAACCTCGAGCAGACGCGCGGGCCGAAGAACTACCTGTCGCTGCTGGTCGCGCGCGCGCGCATGGAGGGCTTCGTGATCTTCGACTACGCGCCGCGCTACGGCGAGGCCTTCGCGGAGATGGGCCCGTGGCTGGCGCAGGGGAAGCTCACGTACCGCGAGACCGTCGTCGAGGGCATCGAGAATTTCGTGCCCGCGTTCCAGCGCCTGTTCACCGGCGAGAAGCTGGGCAAGCTGGTGCTCAAGGTCTGAGCGCGGCTACCGTAGATCCCGCAGCGCGATCGCGGACAGCGTGCCGCCGACCAGCAGCTCGACCGCCGCGCCGCCGATGAGCGCGCCGGAGGGGAGCCCGTCGACGACCAGGCTGATCAGCCGCGAGAGCCCGTAGGAGGTGAACAGGACGGCGCCGGCGAGGACCGCAGGGGGGCCGAGGCGGCGCCAGCCCGCGCCGGCGAGCAGCAGCAGGCCGAAGCCGATGAGGCTGCCCGCCATCGCGCGCATGTCGCTGAGGAGCGTGGGATCGTCGGGCAGCGTGACGCCCATGCCGGCTTGGTAGGCGAGCGGCGCGAGGAAGATGGGCAGACCGACGGCGAGGAGGATGAGCCCGCCGAGGGCCGTGATCCCGCGCGCGACGGTGGAGCGCGGCGGCGAGTACTGTGGGGAGAGGGTGTCTGCGTGCACTGTGTGTCCTGTGGTGGTCGATAGTTCGGTGGCGTGATCGAGCGCGGATTTGTCCGCGCGTGCGTCCTCGAGCCCGAAACCAGGGCTGAGGACGGCGAGCGCGGGCGCTCCGCCCAAAGGGCGGAGGGAGCCCACGCGTTGAGCAAGCGGCCTGAAGCTCGCGTATCGCGGACGCTCGCGAGCACCATGGCCGATGCGCTTGTCTCAGCCCTAGTCGTAGACCGCGGCGAGCAAGAAGCAGACCGCCGTCGCCACGGACCCGAGGGTCCGCGCGTGGTTCCAGCGCGTCCAGACCTCCCCGTAGGTGATCCAGTAGGCCGCCGCCTCCGCGCTCGTGTGGGCCATCGCGTCGAGTCGCTCGTTCATCGGCACGTTGCCGACGACGGTGACGCCGAACACGGTGATCAGGTAGACGGCGGTCCCCGCGATGATCAAGGCCCGCGCGGCGCCGTCGAGGCGGAGGCCCGCGTACACGGAGAGCGCGAGCGTGATGGGCACGAGCGCGAGGAAGGTGGTGAGGAAGACCGAGCGATACACCGTGCGGTTGAGCTGCTGCATCGACTCGATCCCGCCCGCCGGCTCGGCGAGGATGAGCCCCCGCATCACGAAGTCCGAGAACGACTGGAACACGCCGCCGACGAGCGCGCTAGCGAGGCCGACGCCGAGGCACACAAATACGATCCACTTCATCATCCCTGTCCTCCGTTTTTTTCTCTCTCCGTCGCGCTCACGCGCTGATCCGCCAGGCGCCGGTCGCCGCGTGCTCGCGCGCGTAGTCGGCGAAGTCCTTGGGCGGTCGGCCGAGCGCGCGCTGGACGCCGTCGGTCACGTGCGCGTTGCGGCCGTCGAGGACCGTCGCGAACAGGTAGTCCATCATCCACACGACCTCCTTCGGCGCCCCGGACTCGCTGACGCCGGCGACGAAGTCCTCGTGCGGCACGCGGACGAAGGTGATGTCGCGCCCGCAGGCGCGCGCGATCTCAGCGGTGGCCTCGGCGAAGGTCAGCAGGCGCGGGCCGGTGACCTCGTAGACCTCGCCCGCGTGCCCGTCCTCGCTCAGCGCGGCGATCGCGACCTCGGCGATGTCGTCGACGTCGACGAAGGGCTCCGGGATGGCGCCGGTCGGCAGCACGACCCGCCCGCCTGTGATCATGTCGGTGAAGGCCCCCTCCGAGAAGTTCTGGTTGAACCAGCTGGCGCGCACGATGGTCCACTCGACGCCGCTCGCCTGCACGATCCGCTCGCAGGCCTGGGCCTCGGCCTCGCCGCGCCCGGAGAGCAGCACGAGGCGTCGCGCGCCGTGGGCGATCGCCTTGTTCACGAAGGCCTGGATCGCGTCCGTCGCGCCCGGGATCGCGAGGTCGGGGGCGTAGGTGATGTAGACGGCCTCGACGCCCTCGAGGCAGGCGTCCCAGGTGGCCTCGCGGTCCCAGTCAAAGGCGGGGCTCGCGGCGCGCGAGCCGACGCGGACCGGCACGCCGCGCGCGCGGAGGCCGGCGGCGACGCGGCGCCCGGTCTTGCCGGTGCCGCCGAGGACGAGGGTGCTGAGGTGGTTGACAGGCTGCGTGTGTTGTTCGGTGCGTTGGTTCATCGTGGTTGACTCCCGCTCATCGTCGAGCGAGACCACTATGACCACAGAGACAGGTATTCACTTGACGCCGCGCGCCAGTGTTTTGACCCGCGACGACGAATTGGTGACGCGCCTCGCCGCGCTTGACCGGTCGCGCCAGGCGCTTGACCGATCGCGCCAGCGCGCGCTCACGTGCTGCTCGCGCTGAGCCGAAACGAGCGCGGCGTCTGCCCCGCCCAGCGCTTGAAGGCCCGGGTGAAGGCGCTCTGCTCCGAGAAGCCGGTCAAGAACGCGACCTCGGCCAGCGAGTACGTCGTGTCGCGCAGCAGGCGGGCGGCGAGCTCGCGCCGGGCCTGATCGACGAGCGCCTGGTACGAGGATCCGGCGGCGGAGAGGCGCCGCTGCAGCGTTCGGCCGCTCATGCCGAGCTGCTGCGCGACGCTCGAGACCCTGGGCACCCCCTCGCTGAGCGCCTGCGCGACGAGCCCGCGGACGCGCCGCTCGAGGGTCGTCTCGTCGTGGAGCTGCGACAGCGCCTGCTGCAGGTGCGTGTCGAAGAAGCGCGAGATGCTCGGATCCCCGAGGCGGTTGGGGGTCGCGAGCGCGGCGCTCGAGGCCAGCAGCGCGTCGTGCTCGGTCCCGAAGCGCACGGGGCACCCGAAGTGTCGCGCGTGGGCCTCGGCCTCGCGCGGCGCCGGGTGCTTGAAGAAGATCTCGAGGGGCTGGAAGGGCGCGGTCGAGACCTGCTTGCCGATCTCGACGAGGCTGGCGATCGTCGCCTCGTTCGACAGCCGGAGCCCGAGCCGGCGCGGGCCGTCGCGGTGGAGCAGGATCAGCGCGCCGCCGTCGACGTCGCGCACCTCGTAGGCCGCGACGTTGGTCAGCACGCGGGCGTATCGCTCGGCGCGCTCGTAGGAGCCGCGCAGCGTGAGCGCCGACTTCATAGCGAGACCCAGCGCGCCGTACTCGTCGCAGCGCATCGAGGCGCCGGTGCGGAGCGGGAGATCGATCGCGTCCGGATCGACGGCGGCGATCCGCTCGAGCAGCCCGTAGTAGTCGTCGTCCGGGATCATCCGCTTGGCGTCCACGGGCGCGTCGGGGTCGACGCCGACCGAGCGGAGCAGTCGACCGTGATCCAGGTCTGGGTGGACCTGCGCGACGATCTTGTGCACGAACAGCGTGGTGATTCGACCCATCGGATGGTCTCTGCGTCAGGCGGGCGCGGGCGCGGGTACCCCTTGGCTGTCGAGATGCGCGGCGAGCAGGCTCTCGATCCCGCGGCCGCTGACGAAGTCGCGCGCCCACTCGCTGACCTGCTCGACCTCGACCTGCAAGATCCCCTTCGCGCGCAGCTCCGCCAGCCGTCGGCGCTCGCGCCAGGTGACGAGGCCGTCGAGCACGAAGCCCAGGATCAGGCACAGCCCGCACAGCCGCCGCAGGCCCTCCGGCGCGGCGCGCAGCCGATCGGCGTAGTCCTCGGGCAGCTCCTCGAGGCCCTCGACCTCCATCGAGTAGCTCTCGATCAGGGTCTTAGCGAGCACGAAGTGGTTGTGGTGAAAGTCGCGCTTGCTGACCGCGATCAGCCGCAGCGTGTCGTAGAGCAGGTCGTGCTCCGCCGCCGTGGTGGCGACCTGCGGGGGCAGGCGCTTGCCGAGCAGCGCGACGAGCTGCTGGCCCATGATGACGACCTTGGCCTCGCGCAGGACGACGTGCGCCGCGTAGGCGTTGATCAGCATGTAGAGCGGGATGCCGATGAAGTCGAGCACCTCGCGCACGGCCAGGCGGGCCGAGAGACGGCGGACCAGGTACTGCAGGATCTTGTTGCCGATGAAGCCCTTGAGCTTCATCAGCGCGTTGAACAGAAACAGCGCCCAGCGGTTGAGCCCGAGCAGCGGATCGATGCCGTAGGCGAGCAGCTGGGTGCTCTTCTCCTCGAGCGCGACGCCGAGCAGATCGCCGGCCTGGGATTTCTTGGTCGCGCCGGTGATGACGCCGGTCGCCACCGCCATCTCGTGCACCGCCCAGATGTTGACGAGCACGAGGCAGTACAGCTCTACGACCATCAGCACGACGCCCCACAGCAGCTCGACCCAGGGCAGCTCGAAGCGCAGGTCGAGGGCCGCGATGGTGATCGGCGTCTTGAGGAACAGCTTTGGGAACGCGTAGGTCGGCAGGAAGTAGGCGAGCACGCCGAACACGGCGAGCAGCGCGGCCATCGTGAGCGCGAGCCGGTGGGTCCGCGCGATGTAGCGGACCTCGGCGTCGTTGAGCAGGTGGATCGCGTCGTCGTGCTCGACCCGGCGCACCGGCAGACGGTCGAAGAAGCGCTGGTAGAGCACGTTCATGGAGCACCGCATCGTCGCGCGGGGCCGAGCGCGACGCAAGGCGAGCGGTCGCGGGCCTGCTCGGAGCTCGGACTGATAGCGAGCGCTTCGCTCGTGCTCGCCCGGACGCCATCCCGCAGCGCGGTTGTGCTGGCTCGACTCCTCGTCGCACGATCGATCTTCACCGGGCGTCGCGAAAATTTCACTTGATCGGGCTAGATCGCCACAGCGAGCTCGTCGGGCCCCAGTGACGCGGCGTCACAGCGGCGGCCGGCAGCACGCGACACGACGCGCGGCGTCCCGTCTCCACGTAGCGCGCGCGCCGGTGAGCGCACGCGTGACCGCTCGAGCGGTCTTCGTGGTTGATGGAGCGCGGCGGCGCTGATGGAGCGCGGTGATAGGATCTGCCGTCGGTGGAACTGTCGGCGACGCGCCTCGTTGATGAGGACAGTGCGCGCGTCGCCTTGGGAAGGGGCGAGTATGGGGGCGATCACACTGATCGGGCGCGAGAGCGAGACCGGGATCACGATTCATCCACCCGGCGGATCGCCGGTGAAGAGCAGCGGCGGGATGCTGTACGACATGATCACGCTGCGCGCGATGTCTGACGCCGCGACCCGCGACGCCCGACTCGTAGGGGGAGGCCACGATCTACGCGCGCGCCTGAAGCGAATCCGCGAGCGCTACGACGCGGACTACCCGGCGAACTTGACGCCAGAGCCCTTCCGGGATCCGGAGTTTTGGCGCAAGCCGGGCGCGTTTATCGGCGACATGGAGTGTAAGGCCTACGAGGGGCAAAACGATGACTACTACGTCGTCAACAGCATCTTCATGCCGAAGGGGACCCATCTCGGGATCTTTGACGCCCCCAAGGCCAAGCACGCCGCTGAGAAGCCCCACGTGTTCATCCGCGTCGAGCGCCCGGGGATTGTGCTGCAGGTCGTCCTGCACGAGGAGGGCGACGCGAATCACTCCGTGTACTTGATCGGCGGCGGGCGCGAGCGAGAGCCGGCGCGGGAGGGGCACGACTTCGTGTACGTGGGGCCGCAGAAGCCCGGCCGGGTCGGCGGCAAGGTCTCGCGCGTGCTGATCTACGGTCACGCCTTCACGGCGCAAGCGCCCGCCGCCAGCGCCGGCAAGACCCTCGATACGCTCGAGCGCCACCTGCTCGCGTCGACGAGCTTCCGCGACCGTCAGCCGCCGATGGCGATGGGCTTCGAGCAGCGCTGGGCGTGCACCTGGCGGAACACGAACGGCAACAACTACCGCTGGTACCGGCCGAGCTGGGCAGCCGTAGGGCCCGACCTGATCACCGCCGTCACGCGCTTCGATCACATCAAGGGGGCCGACCGTGACGACCACGCGGTCGTCGCCTACCTGTTCGACACCACCGGCAAGCACCTCGCCACCCACACGGCGCTGCACCCGGCCTCGGGCGTCGCGGGCGACATCAACCAGGCGACCGCGATCGTCAGCGACGTGGCCGCGGGTGTCGGCGGCGCCTCGGCGCTGATCCCCGGCGGCGTCGGGGCGGCCGTCGGCGCGGTCGCGACCGCGACCCAGGTGGCCTCCGCGATCATCGGCACGACCGCGGAGCTGGTGGCGAACGCGGCCAAGACGGGCGGCTTCGTCGCGCTGCTCGACGAGGCGCGCCTGAAGGGGATGCGTGTGCTCGACGCGGCCGCCCGGACGCGCGACGCGGTGAAGGTCGGGTGGGAGGACCGGGCCGCCAACGTCGTCGCCGTCTGCTTCGTGGAGATGCTGCGCGCGCTGTTCCTCGACTACCCGAACAAGTCTGGCCGCGCCTTCGAGTTCCGCGCGGCGGAGGCGAACGCGGCGCTCAGCGAGTACGCGGGCAGGGAGCTCGTGAAGTTCGTCGAGGGCGACGACGAGCACAACTACCGGATCTACGCGCCGGCGTGCGAGGTCGCCGACGGCGAGGTCCACATGATCGCCAAGATCGATCACATCCGCGGCGGCGGGAACAACGACGATCACGCGAGCATTCGCTGGACGTTCAGCCCGCGCACGCTGACCGTGACCCATTGGTCATGCGCGATCGACTACGGGGAGACGATGATCGGCAGCGCGATCGCGTCCTACACGATCAACATCGCCTCCGGCGCCGTCGGGCTCAAGGGGGGCATCCCCGCGTTCAAGGGCAAATTCTCGAGCTCGCTCAGCACGATGCGGACCGTCGACGTCGCGCGAGGCTTCCGCGCGGTCGGGCGCGTCGCCGGGAAGCGCAACGCGATCAAGATGTACGCCGACGGGGTCGCGCCGAGCCTCGGGAACGCGATCGTCAACGAGGCGGCGAACCGCTACGTCGCGCACAAGTACAGCGAGTTTCGTGATCTACCCGGGTCGAAGCGACCGCACTTCAGCGTCGCGATCGAGGCGATTCAGCGGCAGATCACGCACGCCGGCGCGCTGGTGACCGCGGCGCTCGGGCTCGCGGAGAAGCAGGAGGCCGAGCGGGTCGCGGCGGCGGCGGAGCGCCGCAGGGCCCACATTCAGGCGACGCGAGAGTCGCTCGTCCACACGGTCTCGCTCGCCAGCATCAACGCCTACAACGTGCTGTGGGAGTACAACAGAAAGGACCGAATCCGGCGCGCGCGCGAGGCCTCGGAGCGCGCGCGCGAGCACGAGCGGCTGTATCGCCCCGAGTGGGTCGCGCAGCTCGAGCTCGACGAGCGCTGGGACGAAGCGCTCGCGCGCGCGCAGCGGCTCAGCGGTCGAGCGCCGGTCAACGGCGCGTCCGAGCTCGAGTTCTGTCGCGCGTTTCAGTGGCTCCAAGCCGAGGGCTACCGCTACTACCCCGTCGACGGCGCGCTGGCGCGGAGGGCCGCTGTCGACGGGAGCGCTGCGGCGCGGGCGGGCGACCGGGACGCGTGGCACGAGCGGCTCAAGCACCCGGCGTCACGCCGAGGCGGCGACCGCTGCTTCGCGCTCGAGGGCCGGCGCGCCCGTGACGTGTACGGGGAGACGATCGGCGCGCGGCTCGCGAAGCTCGACGGGGTGTACTTCGTGTACGAGCCGCGGATCGAGCTCGCCGACGGCGCGATGTTCCTCGAGTACCGCGTCGCGCGACAGGGCGGCGAGGCGAGGCTGCGCCTCGTCGTCGACCGCAAGCACGAGCTGCTGCGCGTCCACGCGCCGAGGATCGAGCTCGGCTGGACCGCGAGTCGCCTGGGGCAGCTGCTCGGGAGCTGGGTCGGGGAGCACGAGATCGACTGCTCGCGCGCGGCGGTGCAGTCGACAGACAGCGACGCGCTCGCGGCCTTCGCCGCCCAGGCGCTGCGCGACACCGTGGGGCGTCACCTCGATCATCCCCCGCAGCCGCTCGACATCGATGGCGCGCGGCTCCTCATCGTCATCGAGGCGGTCCTGGCCGACGCCTGCCTCGACGCGTGCCGGCTGATCTACGGCAGCTTCGCGAGCGCGGCGCAGCGGCAGCGGGTGATCGCGCTCGGGGCGATGGCGTGGCCCGGGCACGCGCTGCGGCTGACGAGCGGGCAAGCGAAGCTGGAGCCGAGCGCGCGCGACGATGAGTGGCGCGCCTCGCTGCTGCAGCTCCGCCCCGGGCTCGCCGACCTCGATGACCCCTCGCTGGTGTCGCTGCGGCAGGAGGCGGGCTACCTCCGTCACGTCGATGGGAGGATCGAGCGCGCGGTCGACGACGGCAGCGCGGAGCTGCGCGCGTCGGCGACCTTCCGCTGGAGACCCAGCGTCAGCGAGCGCGGCGCCCGGTTCATCTCGCTCGAGGCGCTGGATCGCCCCGGTCACTTCATCCTGCACCGAAACTTCAGCTACTGGCTCGATCGCCCCAAGGACCAGGTCGAGCGCGAGTGCGCGACGATCGTCGTCCGCGAGGACTCTCCGCCCGAGCGCCGAACGCCCGAGGCGCCGGCCCCCTTCGACATCCAGCGGCGCCCGCTGCGGCTCTCGCTGCGCGTGCTCGGGCTTCGCGACCGCTTCGTCGGCGTCGTCGGAGACGCGCTCACGCTGGCGCCCTGCGCCCACGATCGCGATCGCGGCGCGTTCAGCTTTGAGGTCGTCGCGGGCCTGTCCGACAGGCAGAAGGTCTCGCTGCGCTCGGTCGCGTTCCCCGGGCGCTACCTGTGTCACGAGCGCGGGCGCGTCGTCCTGCGCGAGTTTACGCCGGGGGCGCGGGCCGAGCACGCGACCTTCTCGTGGGTGCCGGGGCACAGCGAGACGGGCGAGCGCTTCTTCTCGCTGGAGACGCTCGGTCACGCCCCCGACCGCGTCATGCACAGAGCCGGCGGCTTCGTGATCGAGAAGCGGGCGACGGGCGTGTTCGGGATCGCGTCGACCTTCGTGATCGAGCGCCCGCTGTTGCCGGCGCGCGTGCTCTCGCGAGGGGCGCTCCTGACGCTTGGCGGGCTCAACCGACCGGACATGGTGTTGACCCCGGAGGTGGGGGACTACAGCACGCCCGAGGACGTGAAGCTGACCGGCCTCGACGACGGCGCGCTCGGCCTCGTGCGCGACGCCGCGAGCTTTCGCGTCGTGGGGGGTCTCGCCGATCCCGATGAGATCTCGCTCGAGTCGCTCGAGTTCCCGAATCACTTCCTGCGCCACAAGAACCGGGTCGTGCTGCTCGAGCGCGACGACGGCAGCGATCAGCACCACGCCGACGCGACCTTCCGCGCGCGCCCGGGCCTCGCGGAGCAGGGCCCGCGCTTCGTCTCGCTAGAGGCCGTCAACCTCCCCAACAACTACCTGACCTGCGGGTCAGGCTTCGCGCTCACCGAGCTGCGCGCGGTCGAGGATCGCGTGGCCGCGACGCTCGTCGTCGGACGACCAGAGCCCGGGCGGCTGCACGCGCCGCGCGCGCCGGCCGCGTTCTCGCTTGAGTTCGCGTCGCCGGGTCAACGCGTCTCGCTGCAGGTGTTCGGGCGGCGAGCGCAGCACCTGGTCGCCGCGCCCGACCAAGCCGCCCGCTTGGGCCCCGCTCACGGCACACCCGAGCTAGCGACCTTTCGCGTGATGCCGGGCCTCGCGGATCCCCAGAAGGTCTCGTTCGAGTCGGTGGCGCACCCTGGTCACTACCTCGCGCATTATAATTTTGTGCTCAGGCTGCGTCGGTTTGACGACACGCCGCTCTTTCGCGGCGACGCGACCTTCGAACTCACCGATGACGTAGGCGAGCGCTGTGAGTGCTACACCGCGCTCCGCTCCCACAATTGCCCGGACAAGTACCTCCAGTACACGGGCGGAGAATTTCGCGTCGCCGCGGCGGGTGAGGGCGCGGCCGGGATGAACGCGGTGTTCGTGCCGGTCCCGCCGCTCTCCCACCCGCCGCGCGTGTTCTTGCGGGCTGGCGCAGACCCGCAGGCGCGCTACCTGCGAGGGGGGCGGGGACGGGCGCAGCTCGTGACCGCGGTCACCGATCAAGAGCTGCGCGCCGCCGCCTTCGCGCGTGTGCCAGGGCTCTCAGACCCCGCCAAGGTCTCGTTTGAGTCGGTACAGAATCCAGGCCGGTTCCTGCGTCACCGGGGGTTCAAGCTGTACTGCGACGCCTATGACGGGACGAGGCTGTTTCGCGAGGACGCCACCTTCACGCGTGTCCCGGGGCTCGCATCACGCGGGGCGAAGCTCGCGTCATTCGCGTCGGCGAACTTCGACAAGCGCGTGCTTCAGCGACGCGGCGAGCTCCTGGTGCTCGAGCAGGCGCTCGACGACGAGGCCAAGGCGGCGGCGACCTTCGTCGTTGAGGAGGCGAGCGAACCCTTAAAACCATAACGAGCCACCCGCTCGTCCGGCGCTGTCTCGATCGCGCGAGAGACAGGATCCTCGGCGCTCGCGGGCGCTCAGATCGCGAGCATGCGGGACCACAGCCGCGGCGCCTGCTCGGCGGCCGCGCGCCGAATCTCGGAGATGTCCGCGTTGCACAGCGCGTGGTCGCGGACGACGACCCGCCCGGCCGTGAGCACGTGCCGGACGCCGCGCTCGTCGACGACGCGCAGGTCGGCGGCGACGGAGGGCGCCTCGGGGCCGGGGAGCAGGCCCATGGGGACGCCCCACAGCTCGCTCGCGAGCCGGTGCCCCGCGTGGACGCGGCGGTTGAGGACGGGCGCTGGATCGCCGTGCCGCGTGCCCTCGTCCATCAGCGCGGATGCCTCGTCGGTCATGTTCGCGGGGTAGCCGTCGGTGCCCAGCGCGACGGCGGCGCTTCGGGACAGGTGCTCCGGGTAGCCCACGCGGTTGCCCCGGTTCGAGCGCGGGTTCTGGACGAGCCAGAGCCCGCGCGCGGCCGCGCGCTCGACCTGCGCCGCGTCGAGGTGCACGCCGTGGGCGAGGATGGAGCCCTCGGGCAGCGCGCCGAGCTCGAGCAGGCGCTCGAGCGGGCCGTCGTAGCCGCGCGCGCGGGCGTCGAGGACGTCCGCGCCGTCCTCGGCCATGTGCACGTGGACGAGGGCGCCGCGCTCCTGCGCGAGCTGCCCGGCGAGGCGCGCGGTCGCGTCGGAGACGGTGAAGGAGGCGTGCAGCGCGAGCGCGCCGCGGAGCAGCGGGTCACCGGGGTCGAGCGCGTCGAGGAAGCGCGCGCACTCGCGCAGGCCCGCGCGGCTCTCGTCCTCGCCGCCGTTGCGCTCGCTCGCGCCGTAGCAGAGCAGCGCGCGCGCACCCAGCTCGCGACAGGCGCGCGCCAGGACGTCGAGCGAGCCGTCGATAAACTCGGGCGACTCGTGGTGGTCGATGAGCGCGGTGGTCCCGGCGAGCAGCGCCTCGCCGACATAGAGGCGCGCGGCGGCCCGCAGCGAGTCGGCATCGAGCGCGCGGTCGAGCCGCCACCAGACGCGCTCGAGGATCTGCACGAAGTTCTCGGGCGGGGGCGTCGGCGCGGGCATGTCGAGGGGCGCGAGCCCGCTGTAGATGTGGGTGTGCGCGTTGACGTGGGCCGGCTCGATGCGCGCCCCGCCACACTCGAGGCGCGTGAGCGCGCTGTCTCGCAGGTCATGCTCCGTCGCGACGCGGGCGTACGCGCCCTCGACGATGAGCTGCACGCCGTCGCGGTCCGGTCCGAGCAGGATGTGTCGCGCTGCGTTGTCCACTGTCGCCTCCGTGCGTTCGTGGGTGAGTGTTCGGCCCGCGGAGCATCAGCTCCAGCTCGCGCGATCCGACTTCGCCCGGATCTTGCCGACGCTGAGCGCCTTCGCGGCCGGGGAGTCCTTCATGGGCAGGGTCCGGCGCTGCTCGCCGTCGAACGCGAGCAGCGCGCCCGCGACCGCGCCGGCCGTGGGCACGAGGCCGATCTCGCCGACCCCCTTGGCGCCGAAGGGGCCCTCGGGCTCGTGCTCCTCGACGAGGATGACCTCGGTCTCGGGCATGTCACGGGCCCGCAGCGCGCCGATCTCGCGTAGCCGGAAGGTCACCGGCATACCCTCGTGACACGGCAGCTCCTCGCTGAGCGCGAAGCCGAGGCCCATGTGAATCGAGCCCTCGATCTGCCCCTCGCACAGCGCCGGGTTGATCGCGCGGCCGACGTCGTGGGCGGCGACGAAGCGCTCGAGCTTGCCCTCGCCGTCGAGCACGCAGAGCTGGGTGGCGAAGCCGAAGGAGGTGTGGGTCTTGATCTTCCCGCCCTTCAGCTCGTCCTTGGAGGCGTCCGGCGGCGTGGTGTCGTCGATCAGCACGTCGGCCGCGAACACCTGGCCGGCGAGGTCGCTGAGGGTGTTGCCCTCGTCGAGCGCGGCGCGGAGCTTGCGGGCCGCGTCCGCGACCGCGCGCCCGCCGAACAGGGTGGCGCGCGAGCCGGTGGTCTGCCCGCAGTCGAGCTGGTAGGTCGCGTCGACCTTGGGCACGAAGGTCGTGGCGGGCAGCCCGGTGACCTCGACCGCGCACTGCGTCAGCACGGTCAGCAGGCCCTGACCCATCTCGGTGTAGCCGTTGTAGATCGAGACCGTCTCTCCATCTGGCTCGACGGCCAGGCGCGCCTTGCCCCACTCCTTGGCGCCGTTGCCGATGCCGGTGTTCTTGATCCCGCAGGAGATGCCGACGGCCTTGCCGGCGCGCAGCGCCCGGTAGAAGTGCGGCTTGATCGCCTCGAGGGTCTTTTTCATGCCGACCGACTTCTCGTAGACCTGGCCGGTGGTGAAGGTGTCGCCGATCTCGACCGCGTTGCGCATGCGGATCTCCCAGCCGTCGAGGCCGACCTTCCGCGCGAGCAGGTCCATGCAGCCCTCGATCGCGAAGTTGGCCTGGTTGACGCCGAAGCCGCGCATGGCCCCGCAGGGCGGGTTGTTGGTGGAGACGGTGAGCGCCTCGATGTCGACGTTCGCCACGCGGTAGGGGCCGCAGGCGTGCCCGGCGGCGCGCTCGAGGACCTTCGAGCCGACCGAGGCGTAGGCGCCGGTGTCCCCGACGATGCGCGCGCGCACGGCCGTGAGCCGCCCCGAGGCGTCGCAGGCGGCGGTGAACTCCATGGTCAGCGGGTGGCGCTTGGGGTGGATCCGGATCGACTCCTCGCGGCTGAGCGTGAGCTTGACGGGCCGCCCGGTCATGCGCGCGAGCAGGGCCGTCTGTGACTGCACGGACATGTCCTCTTTGCCGCCGAAGGCGCCGCCGTTCGGGACCAGCTCGACGAAGACCTGCTCGGTCTCGACGCCGAGGAAGCTGGCGACCTGGCGGCGGTCATCGAAGATGCCCTGGCCCTGGGTGTAGAGGTGGAGGACGCCGTCCTCGCGCGGGACCGCGAGCGCGCTCTCGGGCTCGAGGTAGAGGTGCTCGATGCGCTGGGTCTGCCAGGTCCCCGAGACCACGTGCTCGCTGCGGGCGAGCGCGGCCTCGATGTCGCCGCGGACGAAGGCGCAGCGCGAGAGCAGGTTGGGGTGGGTCGGGTTGACCTGGGGCGCGTCCTCGCGCAGCGCGGCCTGGGGCGTGAGCGCGGCCGGCAGCACTTCGAATTCGACCTCGATGAGCGCGGCGGCGGCCCGCGCGGTCGCGCGGTCCTCGGCGGCGACGGCCGCGAGCACGTCGCCGACGCAGCGGACCTCCTCGCCGACCGCGACGAAGCCCGGCCAGTCGTTCATCAGCAGGCCGTACCAGCGGTTGCCGGGGACGTCGGCGGCGGTCGCGATGGCGACGACGCCCGGCAGCGCGGCGGCCTTGCGGGTGTCGACGCGGACGACGCGGGCGCGCGGGTGCGGCGAGAGCTTGAGCGCGCCGTGGAGCATGCCGGGGCGCGTCATGTCGTCGACGTAGTCACGTGTCCCGAGGGTCATCTCTTGGCCGCGGTAGCGCCGGAGCCGCTGACCGACGCGGCCGTCGTCGATGGGCGCGGGCTCGGCCTCGCCGCGGCGGGCCCTGGCGTAGAGATCGACCGCGTCGATGATCTTGACGTAGCCGGTGCAGCGGCACAGGTGCCCGTCGATGGCCTTGGCGATCTCGGCGCGGGTCGGCGCCGGGTTGGCCGTGACGAGCGCGTGGGCCCGCAGCGCGATGCCGGGGATGCAGAAGCCGCACTGCAGGCCCGCGGCCGCCACGAAGCTGCGCGCGAGCAGCTCGCGCTCGCCCTCGTCGACGCCCTCGAGGGTCGTGATCGCGCGGCCCTCCGCGCGGGAGGCCTTCAGCGCGCACGTGACCTTCGGCTTGCCGTCGACCAGCGCGAGGCAGCAGCCGCACTGACCCTGGGGCGAGCAGCCGTCCTTGGTCGAGCGGATGTCGCAGCTGCCTCGGAGGACCTCGAGCAGCGACGCGCCCTCGCGGGGCGACACGGAGGTCTCGGCGCCGTTGAGGGTGAAGCGGATGCGAGTGGGATCGGGTGCGGTGTCAGCCATGGAGATCGTCCGTGACGACGCGGTCGCGCGTCCTCGGCACGCTACCACTTCACGCGCGATCGTACCTACGATCGTACCTACGATCGCGTATACGATCGTACCTACGATCCGCCGCCGGTGAAGAGCACGCCGGCTCGCTCGCCGGCGCGGAGCAGGCCGCGCTCGTGGGCCGTGAGCAGGCCCGCGAGCCCAGCGGCGCCGGTGTAGCTCACCGGGATCGTGGTCTCGACGTGCTCCCGACCCGCGTCGCGGGCCCGCGTGAGCGTCGACTCGCGGGCGAGCAGCGGGAAGCCGCCGGTCTCCAGCATCCCCGTGAGCACCCCGTACCAGTCGTAGGTCTCATCGTCGAGGATGCCGCGGGCGAGGCTCGTCGGAGCGGGTCGCCAGGCTCGCATGTAGCGCCCTCGCGCGCGGCTGATCTCGCCGAGCAGTGCGCGGGTGATCGGTCGGATCGCGTCGCTGCGCAGCCAGTCCGCGCGCGCGCGCGGGTCTCGGGGGGCCTGGGCAGCAGGGCCTACGCGGTCGCCGACGTCGACCGCGAATTGCTCGTAGGCGCGGACGAGCGGGTGGGCGCGCTCGGGCTGCACCACGCAGATCCGCGGCAGCCGGCGGAGGTTCCCGAGGCCGGCCGCGAGCGCGTGTCGCAGCCCGTCGTACACGCTGCAGGCGAGCGCGCCGCCGCCGACCTGAACGAACAGGAGATCGAGCGCGGGCGCGCCTGGCTCATGCGCCAGCTGATCGACCAGCTCGTAGGCGAGGGTCTGCCCGCCGTCGGTGCACAGGCCGTTGAAGGGCCCCTGCACGGTGAAGGGCAGCGCCCCTTGATCGACCGCCTCGGCGAAGGCGCGGACGCAGGGGTCCCCAGGCAGGTCGCGCTCACGCGGGCACAGCTGGATGTCGGCGCCGAGCCGGCGAAGGTGCGCGAGGATGTCGGGCGCGGCGTCGGGGGGCACGAACACGGAGAGCGGCCACCGGACCGCGTGGGCCAGCGTCGCGGCGGCCAGCGCCGCGTTGCCGCAGCTGGCGATCGCCAGGCGCGGGCGGCTCGCGGGCGAGCTCGCTGATGTCCCACGGGACATGTACTGGTGGAGCAGCAGCCCCATGAGGTGGCGGGCCTTGTGGGAGCCGCCGACGCCCGCGGTCTCGTCCTTGATCCACAGCTCGACGTCCAGCGCGAGCGCCCGGGCGAGCGCCGGCTGGCGCCCGAGCGGCGTGCGTCGAAAGCCGCGACCCGAGGCCTGCTCGATCGCGCGGTCGAGACGTCGCAGGGTCTCGAGGCGCGCGGCGTCGTCGTCCGCCTGCAGGCGCGTCACGAGCAGCAGCTCGCGGTAGGCGATGAAGGGGTTCAGCTCGCCCGCGTCGATCGTCGCTACGTCGGGGAGCGCCCCCAGCTGGGGGCGCAGCACGTGGTCGATGTCGTCGTCGTCGCGCGCGGCCGGGCAGCGCGGGACCAGGCGCGTCGCCGGCAGCGTGAGCCCGCAGCCGTGACAGCGCGCGCGGTCGTGGGTCACGAGGCCTTCACGCTCGCCGCGAGCGCGCCGGTCTCGTCGTTGAAGGCGTCGATCAGCGCGTCCCAGCGCGGGAGCTGGTGGGTCAGGCCGTCCCAGAAGCCCTGATCGCGGCGGGCTTCGAAGTCCTCGAGCGAGACGCCCTGCTGCTCGACCCAGGTGTAGTAGCCGAGGTTGAAGATCCGCTCGCGCTCGCGGCGTCCGAGCTCCAGCACGTGGTCGGTCGCTACGCCGAGGAGATGCTGACCGCCGAGCTCGGCCGCGGCGATGTCGTCGGGCGCGCCGCCGAGCTCCTCCCGCACGAAGCGCTCGCGGGAGCTCTGGTACATCGAGGCGGCGTCGGTCGCGACCGTCACGATCACGTCCTCGCGCTCGAGCTTCAGGTAGCGCGCGAGCTTGATCGACGCGACCACGTTGGCGATGCTCGAGAGCCCGAGCGCCGCGAGCGCGTCGATAGTGTCCTTGGGGACAGACCGGCGTCGCTCGAGGTACGCGCGCCCGACGTCGGTGTTGAACAGGACGTCGAGGCTGTCGGAGGCGCGGTCGGAGACGCCGACGACGAAGTCGGTGTTCATGACGTTGTGGATCAGCGGCACGTGCTTGTCGCCGATCCCCTGAATGTTGTGCTCGCCGAAGCCGTTGGCGAGCAGGGTGGGGCACTCGACCGCCTCGACCGCCGCGATCGCGAAGCGCCCGTCGGAGGGCTCTCGCAGCGCGCGCTTGAGGTGATCGCCGGCCGCGATCGTGCCGGCCGAGCCGGTCGCCGAGACGAAGGCGCGCGGGCGCAGCGAGGGGTCACTCGCCAGCATCGCCCGGACCACGCGCTCGGCCGCTTGCCCCGTGCAACGGCGATGCACGAGGTAGTTGGCGTACTCGCTGAACTGGTTGAAGACGACGGTGTCGGGCTGCGCCGCGAGCTCTTTACACGCGTCGTAGATCTCCTTGACGTTGCTCTCGCAGCCCGGGGTGCGCACCACGTCCGCCGGATCGGCGACCCAGCGCTCGAGCCACTCAAAGCGCTCGCGGCTCATGCCCTCGGGGAGCACCGCGACGCCGCGGCAGCCCATGAGCCGCGAGATCGCGACGCCGCCGCGGCAGTAGTTCCCGGTCGACGGCCAGATCGCGCGGTCGCGCGTGGGGTCGAATTGCCCGGTGACCAGGCGGGGCGCGAGGCAGGCGTAGGCCGCGAGCACCTTGTGCGCCTGAATCATCGGGAAGGTGCGCCCGAGCAGCACCACGATCTTCGCCGGGACGCCGGTCAAGCTCGAGGGCAGCACGACGTGGGCGGGCAGCGCGGCGAGCCGGCGACGGCTCTCGTCGTTGAACCAGTGCACGCGCAGCAGGTTCAAAGGGTCAGGTGCGTCGGGGTCGACGGAGGCGAGGCGCGCGCGCAGCTCGGCCGGCACGCTCGCCGGATCGGCGAGCTGCGCGAAGGTCGGCAGCAGGAGCGGGCGCGACGACGCGCGAAAGCGAGAGACCGCGCGGCGGTACACGCTCGCGTCGACGATATCGGTCTCAGTTCCCGGGAGGCTGTGTGTGGACATGGGCGAAGCGGGGTGACGGCACGATCTGCGCGGCCGGATCTTCGTTTCTACACCAACGATCGCGGGATTGCGCGGTTTTGTGACGAGAAGGTTCCTCGTTTGTGGATGGTCGCGCGGCGGCTCGCGAGCGACCGAAGAAAAATCAAAAAAAAATCAAAAAAAATCGCCGAGCGGGTGATCAAAACGCGGCCGTCAGTCACTCCCTGCATGAAGCCGGCTGGGCGCGACGCGCCGCCGCGAGGGCGGGCAGCCGACGCTTCGTCTCCACTCTCCACGCTCCCGCGCGGGACCCTCCAATTCCGCCAGGAGCTTGTCTCCACCACCCGCCCTCGATCGCCATTATTCGCGATCACCGACACTCCACCGGGTGCTCGCGCCGTCCTGGCACTGACGGCGCGCCACCTCTCCCAATCACCCGACGCCACGAAAGCGAGCCCGACACCGAACTGTTCGAGTAGCACTCCAATCCACCCACGAGACCCCGCGCGCAGTCCCTCGCACGCGGGGTCTCGTGCTCGTGGCGCGGCGAGGCGCGAATGGACCGGCCCGCGGCGCGCGTGCGATGGTGCCCCGCATGAACAGTCGGCAAGCCATCTGGATCATCTGGATCGGGTGCGCGCTCGCGATCCTCCTCGGCAGCGGGTGGATCGCCACCGTCGGTCGCGTGGTGCTGTGGTTCGTGCTGATCGCCCACGTGGTCGAGTTCGTCATGAACCTGGCGCTGTTTCGCCGCGTCGGCGGCTCGATGGCGCGGCACCTCACGCAGACGTTGATCTACGGGTACTTCTACTGGGGGCCGATCAAGGCGAAGGCGCGGCTCGCCGGCGAGGACGGGCGCTGAGGCGCTACGCCTACTTCTTCTCCGCCATCAGATCGATGACGATCACGGTGGCGAGGATCGACACCGCGTCCTCGCCCGCGGCGATGTCGACGCCGTAGGTGTCGCGCCACTGGAAGTAGCGCTTGGCGACCGTGGCGACGACCCGCCCCCCGCGGGTGAAGGTGTACTCGTGCTGCCAGAAGCTGCCCTTGACCGTGTAGTCGTTGGGGCCGGGCACGTCGAGCGTGAAGGTCTTTTCGAACCACGAGAATTCGCGGCGCAGCTCGGCGAACAGCTGGCCGCCCTTGTGGATCTCGTAGGTCGGCATCAGCGTCATCAGCCGCTGCTTGATGCGCGCGACCTCGCGGCCCGTCGCGTCGGTGAGCGTCAGGTCGTCCCCCCACGAGAACACCTTGCCGTGGACCTGCAAGGCGACCGCGCCGGCGGCGTCGCGGATCGCGTAGGTGTCACCCAGGGTCCAGCCGCGTTCTTTGATCTGGTAGCGCACGCAGCGAGGATACGCGGCGACGGGGCGCGGAGGCGCTCACTCCGGCGGCGGCTCGGCGCCCTTGCGCTCGACGATCATGCCGTAGGCGTGGGGCTGGCGGTGGACCGCGAAGTTGAAGAGCGTGCGCTTGTACGACGCGCAGGCGTCGAGGTCGCAGCGCGCGACCGCGAGCTCGTCCCCCTGGGTGGCGCAGCGCGCCACGATCTCGCCGGAGGGCGCGATAACGCAGCTCTGGCCGAGCAGCTCGCAGCCCTCCTCGACGCCGGCCTTGGCGACGCCGACGACCCAGGTGCCGTTTTGGTAGGCGCCGGCCTGCATGACGAGGTGGTTGTGGAAGCCCGAGAGCACGTCGTGCTCGGGCGCCGGCGGGTTGTGGATCGGGGTGTTGTAGCCGATCAGGACCATCTCGACGCCCTGTAGGCCGAGCACGCGGTAGGTCTCGGACCAGCGCCGGTCGTTGCAGATCGCGGCGCCGAAGATCCCGCCCAGCGCGCGCGCGACCGGGAAGCCGTCACCTGGCTCAAAGTACCGCTTCTCGAGGTGCTGGAATTTTCGCCACGGCTCGTGCTCGCGGTGCCCGGGCAGGTGGACCTTGTGGTAGCGCAGCGCGATCTGGCCGGACTTGTCCACGAGGATCGCGGTGTTGTAGCGGCGCGCCCGACCCGCGTCGTCGCGCGCGAGCTCGGCGTAGCCGAGGTGGAACGCGAGCCCCAGGCGCTTGGCCTCGTCGAACAGCGGGCGCGTCGCGGGGCCCGGCATCTCGGCCTCGTAGAAGCGGTCGAGCTCGGCCTCGTCCTCGAAGTACCAGCGCGGGAAAAATGTCGTAAGGGCCAGCTCGGGGAACACGACGAGATCGCAGCCCATCGCGGCGGCGGTGCGCAGGTGGCTGATCAGGCGCTCGACGACCTGGGCGCGGGTGTCCGCGCGTTGGATCGGTCCGAGCTGGGCGGCGGCGACGGTGACGACTCGAGGCATAGCGTTTGATCTCAGGAGGGCCCTTGAGTATTCCCCAGCGCGCTGAGTATCTCCAAGGACGAGACGAGCGGCGGGCGCGCTCGCGCCTGGGCGGTCGCGTTCAGTCCCCCTCACGCGCGACCCCAGCAGCGGACGTCGCCGTCGAGCAGCGCGAAGGTGAAGTCGCCCCCCTCGTCGTGGTTCAGCCGCTCGCGAGCTCGACGAGCACGCGCAGGAGCACGTTGGCGCCGGCCTCCAGATCGGCGGGCGCGGTGCGCTCGCGAATGTTGTGGCTGATCCCGCCCTCGCTCGGCACGAAGATCATGCCGGCCGGGCACACGCGCGCCAGCATCTGCGCGTCATGACCCGCGCCGCTCGGCATCCGCGTGCACGGGTGCCCGAGCTCGCGCGCCGCTCGCTCCACGCGGGCGACGATCGCGGGGTCGAAGCGGACGGGCGCGAAGCGGGAGAGGGTGCGTCGCGCGACGGTCACGTCCTCGGCCGCCGCGACCGCGCGCACGCGCGCGTCGACGAGGCGCTCGGCCTCCTGCAGGCGCTGCTCGTCGGTGTTGCGCAGGTCGACGGTGAACACGGCCGCGCCGGGGACGACGTTGACGAGGTTGGGCTTGAGGTTGATCGCGCCGACCGTCGCGACCTGGGCGCCGCCGAGCTCGCGCGCGAGCTCGCGGACGTAGCAGGTCACGTTCGCGACGACATAGCCGGCGTCGCGGCGCAGGCTCATCGGCGTGGTCCCGGCGTGGTTGGGGCTGCCGGTGAGCGTGTACTCGGTCCACGAGATGCCCTGAACGCCGTCGACGGCGCCGATCGTCAGGCCCTCGCGCTCGAGCTTTGGACCTTGCTCAATGTGCAGCTCGACGAAGGCGTGGACCTCGGGGTCGCCGCAGGGCGCGGATCCGGCGAGGGCGCCGCGCTTGAGGCACTCGCCGACGGTGAGGCCGTCGATGCCCTTGGTCGCCAGGGCCTGCGCGAGCGGCATGCCGCCGACGTAGACCAGGCTGCCCATCATGTCCGGCGGGAACCGGGCGCCCTCCTCGTTGGTGAAGAAGGCGACCGCGAGCGGCCGACGCGTGGCGACGCGGGCTTCGTTCAGCGTCTCGACGACCTCGAGACCGGCGAGCACGCCGAGGTTGCCGTCGAAGATGCCGGCCGCGCGCACGGTGTCGATGTGCGATCCGGTCATGACCGGCGCGAGCGGCTCGGCGCCTGGGCGCAGGCCGACGACGTTGCCGATCGCGTCGATCGTGACCCGCAGTCCGAGCTCGCGCATCCACTGGATCACGAGGCCGCGGCCGCGCCGATCTTCGTCGGTGAGCGCGAGCCGGGAGACGCCGCCGCCGGGCAGGGCGCCGACGCGCCCGAGGGCGTCGAGCCGCGCGAGCAGGCGGGCACGGTTGATGCGAAGGCCAGGGAGCGCGTCGGGAGACGATGGGGTCTGCATCGGGGGTCGATTTGTCCGCGGGAGGATACGCGAGCCGGGCGCGGGGTGGTAGGGTTCAATGATCATGTCTGGCAACGGCAGCGAAGCGCGGAGAGAGACCCGAATACGCCTGCACCTCAACGACGAGGCCCTCGAGATCGAGGGCCTCGCGCCGACCACGACCCTGCTCGAGTACCTGCGCCTGCACAGGCGGCAGCTCGGGACCAAAGAGGGCTGCGCCGAGGGGGACTGCGGCGCCTGCACGGTCGTCGTGGTCGACCCGCGCGCGCCCGGTGGACCGCGGTACCGGGCGATCAACAGCTGCCTGATGCTGCTGCCGCTGCTCCACGGGATGCGCGTGTACACGGTCGAGGCGCTGCGCGAGCGGGGCGGCGCCTACCACCCGGTGCAGGAGCAGCTGGTCAGCGCGCTGGGATCCCAGTGCGGCTACTGCACGCCGGGCGTCGTGATGGCGATGTTCGAGGCGTGCTACCGCCGCGACCTCGACGCGCCCTGGAAGCTCGACGATCAGCTCTGCGGCAACCTTTGTCGCTGCACAGGTTATCGCCCGATCCGCGAGGCGACCGCGGCGGTCGCCGGCATGTGTCCTGACGATCGCTTCGCCCGCGTGCTCGCGGACACGGACGCGAGCGCGCCGCCGGCTGGGCTCCGCTACGAGCGCGGTGAGCAGCGCTTCTTCAGCCCCACGAGCTTCGAAGAGCTGTTCGAAGTCATGCGCGCGCAGCCGGGGCATCGCTTCATCGGCGGGGCCACGGACCTCGGGCTCGACGTGACCAAGAAGCGCGCGCGCTTCCCCGTGTTGATCTCGCTCGCCAACATCCCGGCGCTGCGCGAGCTCGCGGTGCCCGCGAGGGGCGACCCAGGCGGGGTCTGGCGGATCGGCGCGAGCGTGCGCCTCGCCGATCTCGAGGACGCGACGGAGGGGCGCCTGCCGCCGCTCTCGCGGATGCTGCGGTTCTTCGGCGCGCGGCAGATCAAGAACAGCGCGACGGTCGGCGGCAACCTGTGCAACGCCTCGCCGATCGGCGACCTCGCGCCGGCGCTCTTAGCCCTGGGCGCCACCGCGATCGCGCGGGGCGAGGCGGGCGAGCGCGCGATCCCGATGGACGAGTTCTTCGTCGGCTACCGGACCACGGCGCTGCAGCCCGGCGAGCTCCTGGCGCGCGTCGAGCTGCCCGCGCTGCCGGCGGGGGCGCGCGCGGTCTCCTACAAGGTCTCGAAGCGGCGCGAGCTCGACATCAGCGCGGTCGCGATGGCGGCGGTGATCGAGACCGCGACGCGAGCGGGCGTCGAGACCGTGACGTCGGCGCGCGTCGGCTTCGGCGGGATGGCGGCGACGCCCTCGCGGGCGCCCGCGGTCGAGGCCGCGCTCGTCGGCAGCCCGTGGTCTGAGGCGAGCTGCGAGGCCGCAGCAGCGCGGGTCGCCGAGGACTTCACGCCGCTCAGCGATCACCGCGGCTCGGGCTGGTACCGGAGCACGGTCGCCGCGAACCTGGTCCGCGGGCTGTTTCTCGATACAGCTGTGGAGCCGGTGCCCGACCTGCCCGATCGACCCTCCGGTACAATTTTGCCGCGCGGGCTCTCGCCCCAGACCGCGACGAAGGAGGTGCGCTCGTGAAGCTCGACACGCAAACCGCCGACGCTGGCGCCCGCGCCAGCAGCCCGCTGCACGCCCCGGCGAAGCACGAGAGCGGGTATCAGCACGTCTCGGGCGCCGCGCGCTACGTCGACGACCTGCCGTCGCCGCCGGGGACGCTGGTCGCCTGGATCGTCTGCTCCCCGATCGCGCGCGGGCGCATCACCAAGTTCGACGCCAGCGCGGCCGAGGCCGCGCCGGGGGTCGTCGCGGTCCTGCGCGCCGACGCGATCCCAGGGCACGGGCACATCGGCCCGATCGTCCACGACGAGCCGCTGCTGGCCGAGGAGCGGCTGCACTACGTCGGGCAGCCGATCGCAATCGTCGTCGGCGACGACTACGAGGCGGTGCGTGACGGCGCCGAGGCGATCGCGCTCGAGGTCGAGGCCGACGGCGACGCGCCGGTCTTGACGATTCAGGACGCGATCGCGGCCGAGTCGTTCACCGGCTCACCGCACACGATCAAGCGCGGCGACGTCGAGGCGGCGCTAGAGGGCGCCGCGCTGCGCGTCACCGGCGAGACCTCGACGGGCGCGCAGGATCACTTCTACCTCGAGACCCAGGCCGCGCTGGCGATCCCCGAGGAGGGCGGCGACTTCACGATCTACTCGTCGACGCAGCACCCCAGCGAGGTCCAGGCCGAGGTCGCGCAGGTCCTCGGGATCGGTCGCAACCGGGTGGTGTGCACGGTGCCGCGCATGGGCGGCGGCTTCGGCGGCAAAGAGTCCCAGGCCACGCCCTTCGCCGCGATGGCGGCGCTCGCCGCCCACGTGACCGGGCGACCCGTGCGGGTCTGGCTCAACCGCGAGCAGGACATGCGGATCACCGGCAAGCGACACCCGTTCTGGTCGCGCTACGACGCCGGCTTTGACGGCGAGGGGCGGCTGCTCGCGCTCTCGGTCGACATCTACAGCGACGGCGGGTGGTCGTCTGACCTCTCGCTCCCGGTGCTCGACCGGGCGCTGTTCCACCTCGACAACGCCTACTACGTGCCCGCGCTGCGCTTCTGCGGCCGGGTGTGTCGCACGAACCTGCCGTCGAACACCGCGTTTCGCGGCTTCGGCGGGCCGCAGGGGATGTACGTGATCGAGGAGGTGATGAACCGCGCCGCCGAGCGCCTCGGGCTCGACCCGGCCGAGCTGCGCGCGAAGAATTTTTACCGCGAGGACGACGAGGCGCGGAGCGCCACGCCCTACGGACAGGTCGTTACGGACAACCGCCTCGCGCGGCTGCACGCCGAGCTGATGGCCTCGAGCGAGTACCAGCGCCGGCGCGCGGCGCTCGAGCGGCGCAACGCGGGCTCGCGCTGGATCAAGCGCGGGATCGGCTACCAGCCGGTGAAGTTCGGGATCTCGTTCACCAAGAGCATCCTCAACCAGGCGGGCGCCTACGTGCTGATCTACGCCGACGGGACCGTGCAGCTCAACCACGGCGGGACCGAGATGGGGCAGGGCCTGCACACCAAGATGCTCGCGGTCTGCTCGCACGAGCTCGGCGTGCCGACGCGCGCGATCCGGGTGATGCGGACGGCGACCGACAAGGTCCCCAACACCTCGGCGACGGCGGCCTCGAGCGGCTCGGATCTCAACGGGCAGGCGGTCAAGCAGGCCTGCGAGACCCTGCGCGCGCGGCTGGCCGCGGTCGCCTGCCGGATGTTCGGCCGCGACCCCGCCGAGGCCGACTCGCTGGTGTTCCAGGGCGGGCGCGTGCTGGATCCCAAGCTGCGGGCGCTCGAGTTCAAGGCCGTGGCCGAGCAGGCCTGGATCGATCGGGTCTCGCTCTCTGCGACCGGCTACTACCGCACACCCGGGATCCACTACGATCCCGAGCGGGGGCGCGGTCGCCCGTTCTACTACTTCGCCTACGGCGGCGCGGTCTGTGAGGTCGAGCTCAACGGCCTGACCGGCGAGCACCGCCTGCTGCGCGTCGACATCCTGCACGACGTCGGCCGCTCGCTCGTGCCGACCATCGATCGCGGGCAGGTCGAGGGCGCCTTCATCCAGGGGGCGGGGTGGTTGACCTGCGAGGAGGTCCTGTTTGATGGGGCAGGTCGCCCGAAGACCCTCGGGCCCTCGACCTACAAGATCCCGGCGCTGGGGGACGCGCCCGCGGACTTCCGCGTGCGCCTGCTCGAGCGCGCGCCCCAGCCGGGCGTGATCCACGGCAGCAAGGCCGTGGGCGAGCCGCCCTTCATGCTCGCGATCGGCGTCGTGACGGCGCTGCGCCACGCGGTCGCGGGCTTCGGCCCGGCGTCGCGCGAGGTCGAGCTCGCGGCCCCCTGCACGCCCGAGGCGCTGCTGCGGGCCGTCGAGCGTCAGCGCACGCGCGGCTAGGCTCGCCGCGCGCGCGCCGGCGCGCGGCTTCGACCTGACCAAAGCAGCATGTCACCGAGTCGCGCGGTATCGCGTGCTGCCGAGGCGATCAGCGTGTGAGACCATCGGCGCTGGCTGGCAGGGTCGCGTGGGGTCGACGAGCTCGTCGGCGTTGTCGTGGCGACCCGCGAGAGGAAGATCGTCGATGAAGCTCTACTACCACCCAGTGTCCATCACGTCCCGCCCGCTCGCGCTCTTCATCGCGGACCAAGCGCTGGAGGTCGAGCTCGAGGTCGTCGACATCCTGAAGGGCGAGCACCACTCGGAGGCCTTCGCGGCGAAGAACCCCAACAAGCTCGTGCCGCTGATCGAGGACGGCGACTTCCTGCTCACGGAGAGCTCCGCGATGCTGAAGTACCTCGCCGACAAGCACGGGCTCACGGGGATGTATCCGACGGAGCTGCAGGCGCGGGCGCGGGTCAACGAGCGCATGGACTGGTTCAACACCGGCTTCTACCGCGAGTACGGCTACCACCTCGTGTACCCGCAGATCTTCCCGAACCACAAGCGCGAGGGCGCGGCCCAGCAGGCGATCCTCGACTGGGGCGTCCCGCGCTGCAAAGAGGCGCTGAGGGTCCTCAACGATCACGTGCTCGGCGACAACCCCTACGTGTGCGGTCAGTCGGTGACCATCGCGGACTTCTTCGGCGTCTGCCTGGTGACCGCCGGCGAGCACATCCGCGTCGACTTCAGCGCGTACCCCAACATCCAGGCGTGGATCGAGCGGATGAAGGCGCGCTCGTCCTGGGCGGCGACCCACGCGGCGCACGAGGGCCTGCGGGGGATGCTCGCGGAGCAGGAGTTCGTGACGCCGTAGGAGCGCGCTCGCGGACGCGGCGTGCGAGACTCTTGCAGCGCCCCGCCGCGCGCGGGATCGCTCGCGTCACTGGTAGTGCGCCACCCAGATCTGTGAGCTGTTGCTATTGCCGACCTCAATATTCTGGACCCAGGCCATCACCGCGCGTCCGTCCGCGTGCACGGCGAGCCGAGGCGCGTACGAGCTCGACACCCCGAGATCGACCATCTGTTTAAATTCGGTCCCCCACTCCTTGCTCTCGGCGTCCCAGTGGTTGAGCCAGATCGTGGACTTGAAGTTTTGATCCTGCTGCCGCCACGCCGCGATCGCGTCGCCGTTTCCGGCGATGTCGACGACGGGGTCCCAGACGAGCCCCACCGGGTTTTGATTCTCGACGAAGAGCGCGTCGGTCCAGCTGTCCTCCGACGCGTCAAAGAACGCGGACAAGACCGAGCGGCCCGAGCCGGCATCCTGCATCCAGACCGCGATCGCGTCCCCGCTGCAGCGAGCTAGCTCGATGCTCGCGGCCTGGGCGTTGCCGAAGTTGTTCTCCTCGCGCAGCTGAGGTTCGGCCCAGGTCGCTGACATCGCGTCGTAGCGCGCGCTCCACATATTGGTGCGAATCCCGTCGTGCTGATGCCAGATCGCGATCGCGTCGCCCGCCTCGCTGATCGCAATATCCGGCGCGTAGGCGTCGTGCTCTGCGAACTCGATCTGCTGCGCGGTGGCCCAGGTGTCGCTCTCGTGGTCGTAGAGATTCGCCCACACGTGGTCGCTGATCAGGAAGACGGCCGCGCCGTCGCCGTTGGAGTTGACGTCGAGCTTCGGCTGCTTGGCCGTGCCGACATCGTTGGGCTCGACCAGCGTGATGATGGCCTTCCATTCATCCGCGGTCGCGTTATAGGTATTGGACAGGATGCTGTCTTTCGACCCGTCGTACTGCGTCCAGATAGCGACCGCGTCCCCGTTGTCGGCGACGCCTAGCACGGCGTCTTCGGCGTCGCCTAGCTCGCTCGTCTCGATCGGGTAGTTGTCACTCCACGTGTCCGACTCGCCGTGATAGGTGCTGGCGATAATGTCGGGATAGATTCCGAAGTAGCGCTGAAATACGATCACCCCGTTCCCCGCGGCGTCCATCGCAACCTGGGTGTTAAACTCGTTGTCGGGCCCTGAGAACAGCACGCCGTCGCCCCACGTATCGTCTTCGCTGTCGTAGCGCGCGGCGTAGACTTGGACGTTGCGCCCCCAGGAGACGAGGGCGTCGCCGTTCTCGCTGATTGCTACGTGAGGGGCGGCCGCGTCATAGACGGGCTCGACCACGACGCGTTCGCCCCACGCCCACGCGGGGTTGTTGTTGTTGATCTCGTCGCAGAGTCCGTCGCCGTCGCCATCACCGTCGCCGTCGCCATCACCGTCGCCGTCGCCATCACCGTCGCCGTCGCCATCACCGTCACCGTCACCATCGCCGTCGCCGTCGCCGTCACCATCGCCGTCACCATCACCGTCGCCGTCGCCATCACCGTCGCCATCACCGTCGCCATCACCGTCGCCATCACCGTCGCCATCACCGTCGCCGTCACCGTCGCCGGTGCCGCTCATCCCGCTGTCGCTGTCGCTGCCACCGCTATTGCTCGTCTCCCCACCCGCGGTCGTGTCATCGCCGTAACACAGGCCTTCTTGGCACTGGAGCCCGACATCACAGGTCCCGTCGAAACACGGACACGAGATAGTGCCGGGTTTGCAATCGGCATCGGTCGCGCTCATAGACCCGCCGCCGCTGTCTCCAGCTGGATCCGAGGCGCAGGCGTCGAGCCCGAGCGAGAGCCCGAACAGAAGAAAGAATGTGTAGCCGCAACGGTTGAACCTACCACGGAGATCCATGCGGGGACGGTATCACAGCGGAGGAGGATCGTCCCCTCGCTTGCGCGGCGCCGGTTAGCACCACGGATGCAATTTGCAGTCAGCGCACTCGCAGCCCTCGAGGTAAGGGTCGCACATACCGTCATCGTCACAGGTATTGGTGCCAGCGCCGCACGATGGCTGGTCCTTACAATCGTGGCAAACGCAATCCTCGAAGCCGTTGCACTTCGAGTTCGTCGTGCAGCCATTGCAAACACATGTGTCGAGATCGGCGAACGTGCAAAAGTCCTGTGTGAAGTGGCAGATAAACTCGCCGTCGCACTCCGGTGGTCCCCCTGATGGAGGGCATTCGCACTTCCCCGCGTCGCAAACCAAGCCGTCACCGCAGAGGCCGGCGTCGCAGATGCACCCCATGCTCCCGACATCGCAGCCCGGATTGGTACACAGCCCGTCGCCACAGAGGAGGCCGGCATCACAGGCGCCTCCCTCGGTGCACGGGCAGCCCTCCGCCGCGATCGGGCATTCACCGTCCGTGTCGTTTGAGCCGTTTGAGCCGTCGTTGCAGACTGTCAGCGACGCCGCGCAGAGCAGCCCGAGCCCGGTCGTGAACCACGCGCGTCGTGAGTCGCTCATTCGTTCGAGAATCGTCCGGAGCATCGCGGGTTCCCCTAGTCACACGCCGGGTGCGTCCAGCAGTCCCGGCAGCTGCAGCCCTCAAACTCGGGCTCACACGATCCGTTGTCGCTACACGACTTGCTATGGCATGAGATCATGTCCTGACAATCCGGGCATACACAATCCTCGAAGTTTCCGCACTCGCCGTCGTTGAGGCACCCGTAGCAGACGCAGGCCTCCTCGTCCCTGATGGTGCAGTTAACCGGCACGAAGCAGCGGAACACCTCAAAGTCGGGGTCGAAGACGAAGTCGTCGTTGGCCGAGTTGGTGTCGCTGTTGGGGCACTCCTCCGGGCCCCCGACCTCGGGGCAGCGGCACGTATTCTCGTCACAGATCAGACCTTCGCCGCAGTACCCATGATCACAGGCGCAAAGCAGCGAGCCGACGGGGCAGCCGGGATCGACGCAGACATCCCCCGCGCAGGCGAGGCCGGGATCGCAGGCGCCTCCCTGGCTGCACGGGCAGCCGTCAGCCCCGATCGGGCACAGCGTGGTGTCTTCAGAGCCCGCGCCCGAGCAGCTCGCTAGGATCAGGAAGCCGAGAAGCGAGAGCACGACACCCACGGGGGGCGACAAGAATCTCGAGCGCCAGCGCGGCGAGCGATGAGCTGATTGCATGGTCTCTCCCTCGCGATCGACGCGCCGAGACGACGATGAGGCGAGCGCGACGATCGTTGCATGCATCACCCGTATTGGCAATCGGCGCGGCCGGGCGCGGCGCTCGCTTCTCGCAGGAAAACCACGCAAGACCGTATTCACGCGCGAGTTCACACTGCTCCGAATCGGAGAGACGATTGTCTCACGGTCGATACGCATGAATTTCGCGGTCGCTTCGATCCCGAGATGGAGCGAGAGCCCACAACACGCAAACTCTACACGCGATTGCTCGTGTCGGCGCCATCCGATGGCGCGATACTGTGTGAGATGAACGCGCGAAGCGAGCGTGCCTCCTCCATCAAGCGGCGTCCCTGGGGGATGACGCGCGCGCGCAAGGACATGGTTTTATGGGCATGTCTTTTGAGCGCTGTCGCGGCGTGCGGAGACAGCGAGGGCGCGGTGACGGACTCGAGCACGTCGACGGGGATGGCGAGCACGTGGACCGGCAACGCGGTCACCGCGACGGTCGAGGACACGGGCACGACCGAGTGGGACGGCGAGGGCTGCCCGCCCAAGGTTTGGGAGGGCTGGTTCACGTACCAAAATGACGAGGGCCCGCATCAGCTCTCGGAGCTAGAAGGTGTCACCCGGATCACGGGGCCGCTCTCGATCGGCCGCAACTTCGAGCCCTTCGAACTCTCGAGCTTGCATTGTCTCGAGCACGCCGAGAGTCATGTTCGGATTACAGAGAACCCCGGGCTCACGTCGCTCGAGGGCCTTGAGAGTCTGACCCTCGTCGAGGGCACAGACTTCTCGGTGTTCTCGAATCCCAACTTGACCTCGCTGAAGGGCCTCGAGGGGCTCACTCGTATCGAGCGCGCGCTGAGCATCACCAAGAACCATGACTTGACGAACCTCGACGCGCTCAACCCTGAGAAAGGCGGGTCGCTGACGCGGGTCGGCGAATACATCACGATCTGGGATAACAACGATCTCGATCAGTGCGCAGCTCAGGAGCTCGCCGACGTGCTCTCGGCGCTCCATCTCCCGATCAACGTCACAGTAGAGGATAACCTCGAGTGCGCCGGCACGTGCGTCGACGGGAGCTGCCAGTAGCGGCCCCAACCCGCCGCGGTATGCAGCCGGGAGGCGCTGGATGATCGTCCAAGCAGCGTCGGCGAGCGTGCCGAGCTCGGTATCCACCGAGCCCTTGTGTCGCCCACTCGCGCCTCGTAGGGCTAGCACCTCGATGACGACGCCGTAGCCGTTGTCTTCGATCACCTGGCGCGCGAGCGCGGCGACGCGGGCGAGCTCGATCGGGGACCGGGGTGCATCTGCGTAGCGATCGCGCGGATCATCGCCCCAGGAGCCCAGCCGGCGAGCAGCGGCCGGAGGCGGATCCCCGGTCGTTCCACGGTGTCGCGCTCTCCGACCCCGACGTCGCGTTGACCGAGCGCCGCGCCGGTGTCGTGGTTCGCCCGCACGGGCGTACACGGTTTCGCGTTACACTCCGCGCGGCGCGCTTATGCCCGACCCCCTGATCCTCGCCATTGACCTCGGCACGAGCGGCGTGAAGGCGGCGCTGGTCGACGACGCGGGTCGGCTGCTGGCGACCGGCCTCGCGCCGATCCAGACCCTCCGCGTGTCCGGGCGCGGCGCCGAGCAAGACCCGGCTGCGGTGCTCGAGGCGATCGCCGCGGCGAGCCGTCAGGCCGTGGGCTCGGCGCCCGCGCGCCGCGGGGACGTGATCGGCGTCGCCGTCTGCAGTCAATTCTCCTCGATCATCGCCGTCGACGCGCGCGCGCGCCCGCTGATGAATATGGTGCTCTGGATGGATCAGCGCGGCGCGCCCGAGGCCCTGCGCGCGCTCCCGGGCGGCCCCGCGCTCGTCACCGGCCCGCTGGGGATGCTCCGCTTCATCCGCTACCACGGGGTCCCGCCGCTCGGCTCGGGCAACGACTCGCTGGCGCACATGCGCTGGATCAAGCTCGCGCGCCCCGAGGTCTACGCGCGTACGGCCGCGTTCCTCGAGCCGGCGGACTTCGTCACCGCGTGGATGACCGGGCGCGTCGCTACGAACCCCTGCACCGCGTTCATGATGCTCGTGGTCGACAACCGCCGGCCGCGAGCGCCCCGCTACCACCCGGCGCTGGTGCGCGCGTCGGGGATCGATCCAGACAAGCTGCCCGAGCTGCTCGAGATCGGCGCCGACGTCGGCACGCTGCGCGCCGACGCGGCCGAGCGCCTCGGGCTGCCCGCCGGCGCGCGCGTGTTCTCGCCCTGCAACGACACCCAGGCCGGGGGCGCCGCGAGCTTCGCGATCGCGCGCTCGAGCACGCACGCGGGGATCAGCATCGGCACCTCGAGCGTGCTCGTGACCCACGCGCCGCGCAAGCGGACCTCCGTCCGCGACTCGCTCGCGACGATGCCGAGCCCGATCGCCGGCGAGTACACGATCATCGCCGAGAACGGCGTCGGCGGGCGCGCCGTGGAGACGCTGCTCGACCGCTTCGTGTTCGCCGACGACGGCTTCGGCGACCACCGCGCGCCCGAGCGCTACGCCGCGCTCGCGCGCGCGCTCGCCAACACGCGCCCGGGCGCCGGCGGCCTGCTGTTTCTGCCCTGGCTCAGCGGCTCGGTCTCGCCGGCGGAGGACGGCCGCGTGCGAGGTGGATTTTTGAACATGTCCCTCGAAACAACTCGGGAGCAGCTCGCCCGCGCGACGCTCGAGGGCGTCGCCTTCAACCTCCGCTGGCTGCTGCGGCCGGTCGAGCGGTTCTTGGGGCGGCGGCTCACGCACCTCGTGTTCTTCGGCGGCGGCGCGCTGCTCGATCCGTGGGCGCAGATCATCGCCGACATCCTCGAGCTGCCGGTGCACCGCGTCGAGAGCCCGCGCTTCGCGCTGTGCCGCGGCGTCGCGCTGCTCGGCTTCTACCGCGCCGGCCTCGCCGCGCCCGAGGACTTCGAGGCGCGCGTGCCGATCGCCAGCGTGGCCGAGCCGCGCGCGGCGCTGGCGGAGCCCTACCGCCGCGTGTTCACGCAGTTTGAGCGCGCCTTTCGGCGCAACCGATCGATCTTCCACGCGCTCAACAGCCCCGGGGGCCCGAGCGCGAGATGAGGGCAGCATGAGCGACGACCTGACCAACCTGATCAAGAGCTTCTACCCCTACGCCGAGCGCTACGGCGTGATCCGTGCGCTCCCCGAGGCCGGCCGCGAGCGCGCCGAGATCCTGCGCGAGCTCGACGGCATCGCGCGGGCGGAGAACAGGTCGTGGGAGGGCGGGCGCTGCTCCGGCAGCATGTACAGCGGCGACCACGAGCACTACGACTTCCTCAACCAGGTCTACGCGCGGTTCTCGTACATCAACGCGCTGCAGCGCGACATGTGCCCGAGCATGACGCGCTTCGAGACCGACATCATCGCGATGTCGCTCGACATGCTCCACGGGTCAGCCGTGCAGGAGCACCACCCCGACGAGACCGCCTGCGGCGCGCTCGGCTTCGGCGGCACCGAGAGCATCATCAACCCGATCCTCGCCTACCGCGACCGCGCCCGCGAGGAGCGCGGCGTCACGGCGCCGAACGTCATCGTGCCGGCGACCGCCCACCCGGCGTTTCACAAGGCCGGTCACCTGCTCGGCGTCGAGATCCGCGTGGCGCCGGTGGACGAGACGACGCGGGTCGACGTGGACGCCGTGCGCGGGCTGATCGACGGGCGCACGATCGCGCTCGTGGGCTCGGCCGGCAACTACCCCTACGGGACCATCGACCCGATCGCCGCGCTCTCCGAGCTCGCCGTGGAGCGCGACCTGTGGCTGCACGTCGACGCCTGCCTGGGCGGCTTCATCCTGCCCTGGGGCGAGCAGCTGGGCTACGACATCCCGGTCTTCGACTTCCGCCTGCCGGGCGTGACCTCGATCTCCGCCGACACCCACAAGTACGGCTACGGGCTCAAGGGCACCTCGGTGGTGCTGTACCGCGACACCGAGTTTCGCCGGCGTCAGTACTTCATCGCGCCGGCGTGGAAGGGCGGCGCCTACGTCTCCAACGGCCTCGCCGGCAGCCGCTCCGGCGGGCTGCTCGCGGCGACCTGGGCCGCGATGGTCTCCTACGGGCGCGAGGGCTACCTGCGCTACGCGAGGCAGATCTTCGAGACCGCGGCGCGGATGCGGGCGATCGTCTGCAGCCACCCGGAGCTCACGCTGATGGGGGATCCGACCTTCTGCTTCTCGTTCCGCTCCGACGCGTTCAACGTCTATCACGTCAACGATCACATGGCGGGGCAGGGCTGGCGCTTCAACGGGCAGCAGGACCCCGAGGCGATCCACATGTGCGTCACCAGGCCGCAGACGCGGCCGGGCGTCGTTGAGGCCTTTGAGACAGATCTGGCCGCGGCCGTCGCCTACGCCAAGCAGCGCGCCGGGCAGAAGCCGCGCAGCTCGGCCGTCTACGGCGCCGGATCGAGCGAGCTGCCCGCCGAGACGCCCGAGCAGGTCCAGCAGCTCCTCACGCTCGCGCTCGACGTGCTGCAGAAGTACCCGTTTTGACCCGAAGAATCGGAGAGAGAGGACCTATGACATCTCGAGACCTCATCGAGCGGATTCGCGGCGTTCCTGGGCTGACGGTGGGCGAGCGCGGCGCTGCGCTGTCACGGTCGGCGGCGGAGGCGGTCCTGCGCGCGGCCGGGCTCCCGCCGAGCCCCCCGCTGCTCGAGTTCTACACGCAGCTCAACGGCGTCGCGCTGACGCGCGCGGAGCTCGAGCTGCGTATCCTCAGCCTCGACGCGTTCGTCGCGACGCCGGGCTGGACCCACATGCAAGAGTACTCCGGCCTCCCTGATGACGCGGAGGAGGCCGAGGACTTCGCGGGCTACCACGTGTTCGCCATGCACGAGCGATCGCTGTGGCTCTGTGACCCGCGGACGCTCGAGACCGCGGTCGCCTTCGACTTTGACGTCGAGCCGCTCACGCTGCGCTTCGGCGCGATGATCGACGCGATCGTCGAGCACCACTTCGTCCCCGGCTGGCACCGCGCGTACCGACGCTGACGCGCGCCGCTCGTCTAGATCTTCGTCTTCGCGATGGACTCGTGGATCGCGTTGACCTGGCGCAGCGCGGCCGAGCCGTACCAGGGGTGCAGCTCGAGGGTCAGGCTGCCCGCCTGGATCGCCGGGTCGGTCTCGGTGAGGCGCCGCGCCTCCTCGACGTCCGTCACGTCGAACACGTAGATCCCGCGCAGCTCGCCGTCGTCGAGGAACGGGCCGGCGAGCACCAGCACGCCCTCGGCCGCGAGGCGCGAGATGTTCGCCATATGCTGCTTCTGCAGCTCGGCTGTTTCCTCTGGGCTGCGATCGCGGTTTGGCCCCGCCCTGAGGAACGCGATGACGTACTGACCCATGCCGTGTTCGTCCGCCCGCAGCTCGGCGGCGAGGGCCTCGTCGAAGCCGTCGTTCGCGACCTCGTGCTTCGCCATCGCCGGCTCGCTGGTCGCCGGGGCGGTGTTCGTCGCGGTCGCGCATGAGGTGAGCGCGAGCAGGGTGAGAGCGATGGGCGCCTGGAGCTTCATGCGGGCGACCTTAGCAGCCCGTGGCGAAAACGCGCGGCTCGCCTCACTGCGGCGCGCGGCCTTCACCGCGCAGCAGCGTGCTGGCGTTCGGGATCCCGCGCAGCTGCCACAGCGTCGCGTCGACCTGCGCGTCGGATTGCGTCGGGTCGATCAGCGTGAAGAGCACCAGGCTCTCGACCTTCGCGTCGTCGTTGGCGGCGCCCTGCGCCTGGCTCATGAAGCCGGCGCGGTAGGTGCTGAAGCCGCTGTTGATCGCGGCCTCGAGCACCGCGAGCGCCTGGCCCTCGAGCTTCTGCGCGAGGCTGTCCTGCGAGGGGAGGTCGAGGGGGTCGGGGGCGACGTTGGCCTGCGCCTGCCCGGCGTGCTCGTCGTCCCGCGCCTCCTCGCTCAGGCTCTGCCCGAGCTGGATCGGCGCGGCATCACCGAGCGTCAGCGACCCGCTGAGCTGCGCGGTCGCCCGCAGGGTGTGGGTCGTGACGGTGTAGTTCACGGTCTCGTAGACCGGCTCCTCGCTGTACTGCGGGGTGTTGGCGAGCTCGCGCTGCTTCTGCATCAGCTGGTTCTGCTCGGACTGCAGGCTGCGGCGCTCGCTCTCGAGCCGGTTCTCGGCGTTGTACAGGTTCTGCTCGGCGCCGGTCGTGGTGCCGGGCGTGTCGCCCTCGCGCGCGACGTCGGTCCGGTACTGCTCGACCTTCTGCTGCTGCTTCATCACGTCCTGCTCGGCCTGCACGACGCGGGTCTCCTGCTCGGTGACGCCGCGCTGGCGCTGCTCGTAGAACGGGTTCGGGACCTGCTTGGTCCCGGACTGGTACTTCGCCGTCTCGCTCCGGCGCGCCTTGTCGGTCTTAAACTTCGCCCGGCTGACGCCGAACTCGAGGGTCGCGCGCGCCGGCGGCTCCTTGGTCCCGGGCGCCAAGACCTGCAGCCAGCGGACGCTGTCGCTGCCGACCAGGCGCGGCGAGAGGGCCTTGAAGCCGGCGTCACGACCCTTCTGCGCGATGATCAAGCCGTGGGTCGCGCGCAGCTCCTGGCGCAGGCGATCGCACTCCGCCTTGACCGCGCCGTCGCCGTTGAGCGCGACGATCTGCGCGCGCTGCAGCAGCGCGTCGGCCTTGCGGCCCGCGGCCTCGGCCGCCTTGGCGCCGGCGTCGAGGGCCGCGACCCAGGCGTCGCGGGTCGCGTCGGCGGCCGCCTGCACGCGATCGCGGGTCTGCGGCAGGCCCTGCGTCAGCGCGTCGTAGAGCGCCATCGCGTCGGCGTAGCGCGCCTCGCCCGTCAGCCGCTCCCCCTCGCCGATCGCCGCCGGCACGACCTCCTCGACGAGCGCGCCGACGACCGCGCTGTTCGGCAGGATCGCGGCGGCCTCCGCCGTGACCCGGACCGCGCCCATAAAGTCGCCGCTGGCGAGCGCGCGGCGGGCCTCGTCGGCCTTCACCTCCACCGCCTTGTCCTGCGCCTGCGCGAGCTTGTCCCGCGCCTCTTGTGAGTCTGGCTTTTTGGACAGGGCCTTCTGATACTCCTCGATCGCGGTCTCAAACTGGCCCGCGGCCATGGCCGCGTCGCCGCGCTTGATCGAGTTCTGGTACACACAGCCGACGCTGAGCGAGAGCGCGAGCGCGAGCGTGGACAACCAGAGAGGGAGCTTCGTGAACAGTCGACGGCGCATACGCATGCCTCCAGCGCGCGCAGTCTAGCAGACCGCGCATGCAGAGAGGTCCGCACACGCGTCGCGCCGTTGCGTCGCGCGTGCGCCTTCAGCCGGGCATGAGAGGTTTCATACGCACCTTTCGGCGCGGGCGACCGTCGGCTCGGGAGGGGGTGAAGGACGCGCCAGCGCACGCCGCCGTGAGACCCCAAACAGATTGGCGGCGGAGCGTTGGGGGAGCCGTCGAGCGAGGGAGATTCTCCGCAGCGTCGAAGCGGTGATCGATATGTTCTAATGGACATGTTTTGGGACTCCTCCGGCGTCGAGATCTTCCGCGCCGGCGCGACGTGACGGTGAGCCCGAGCCGCGCTCGAGCCGGAGGCCGACGACGCGCTCGCGGCTGGGCGCGCGTCGCTACGCTCGGTACGCGGCGCGCTGGCGCGCGCCGGGACGCTCGCGGTCGCGGACGAGTGCGGCGAGCGATCGAGGGCTCGCGCGGGACCGCGCGAGCGCGACGCCGCGAGCGGGGGCGCCGCGCTCGATTCAGGCGTCGGCGCGCGGAGGTGCGCCGGCCCGTCGCCCGCAGCTCGCGTATGATTTGACCCGCGAGGGGTTGAGAGTAATGGCCGACGTATCGATTGAGGCGTTTTTCGCGACGTGTCCGGAGATGCTGTTCGTCGCGAACGCCGACGGTCAGATCGAGAGCCGCAGCGCGGCGCTCTCGCGGCGGTTTGGCGCTGACGAGCTGACGCTGACCGCGCTGGCGAGCCCGACGGCGCTCGCGGGCCTCTCGAGCTTCCTCGATCGTCTCGCCGCGGACGGCGAGCCAGGTGAGCACTGCTTCGAAGCAGCGGACGGCGCGGGCGCGCTGCGGTGTCGCGCGCGGCGAGCCGCGGACGGATCGCTGCACGGTGCCCTGCACGCCGCGACCGAGTCCGCGGACCCGTCGGCAGCCGCGGCGAGCTCCGCGGCCGCGGAGCTCGACGAGGCCGAGCGCCTCCAGATCCGCGTCGAGCGTCGGCTGCTGCGAGCGGTCATGGACAACCTCGAGATCGCGCTCTGGGCGATCTCGCCTGAGGGGAAGTTCGTCTACCACGACGGCAAGGCCCTCGCGAGCGCCGGGATGAAGCCGGGGCAGCTGCTGGGGCTCAACGTCTTCGAACTCTACGGCGAGTCCTCCGCGCAGCAGATCCGCGACGCGGTGAACGGTCAGCAGGGCTTCAACTCCAACGCCCAGCACGACGTCCACTGGGACAACTGGTACATCCCGCTGACTCGCGAGGACGGCGCGGTCGACTACGTCGCGGGCATCTCGTTGGACGTCACCGAGGCGAAGACGACCGAGGCCGAGATCAAGCGGAAGCTCGAGACCATCCGGCAGCAGCAGCGCGCGATCCAGGAGCTCTCGACGCCGCTCATCGAGGTCTGGGACAACGTGCTCGCCGTGCCGCTGGTCGGCGTGATCGACAGCCAGCGCGCCAACAACCTGATCGAGCGGCTGCTCGCGGAGGTGAGCCGGAGCGGGGCGAGGTTCGCGGTCCTCGACTTGACCGGCGTGGAGGCGATCGACACGTCCACCGCGAGTCACTTGATCCGGCTGCTCGCCAGCATTCGGCTGCTGGGCGCGGAGGGCCTGATCACCGGCATCAGCCCCTACGTGGCGCAGACCATGGTCGGGATCGGGATCGACCTGACGGCGGTGGTGACCTGCGCGAACCTCCGCGAGGGCCTGCGCTACTGCATGGCGAAGATGCGCGACTAGAGCTGGAGCACGGCGAGCGCGACGCCGCTCGTTCGCCTCCCTCGCGGACATGGGCGAGACCAAACTCGATCGAGTCGTTGAAGAGCTGCTGGGCGAAGTCGCGGCGCGCGACGGCGTCCCGGCGGTCCTAGAGGCCACCTGGGACGGCGACACCCAGGGATGGTTCCTCGACCTCGCGCTGATCTGTCGGCTCGGCGACGGCGACGGCGAGTCGCGCTACCGTCGGCACTATCTCCGCTCGCTCCGCTTCGGGGGCGACATCCGGTTGTTCTCGGGAGAGGTTCCGCCGTGGCCCGAGGTCCGCGTCGCGCGTCGGCTGTGGGAGCGGCTCCGGGCGGCGCGCGACGTCGAGTTGTGGCTGCCCGCCGAGGAGCCCGATGACGATTGCCCTGGCTGGCTCGAGCGGCACCAGGCGATCGCCTGCCGCGTCTGCGGGAAGCCGATTCTCCCGCGGGTCAGCCCGCACGTGCCGACGGACGTCTGCCACCCGTGCACGCACGAGCGCGCGCGTCAGGCCAGGGTCCAGATCGACTACGAGGCCGGCGACCGCAACCGCGCCCTGTTCTTCACGTCGCTGCGGGGGAGCGAGATCGTCGAGCAGGCGAAGGTCGACGAGATCGGTGACCTCGGGCTCCACCTCGGCGGCCGGGAGCTCTTCAGGTTCAAGGACCGGATCGGCTGCGCCCGCAGCTCGTATACATGCGTCACGCTCGCGCGCGAGCACGTCGCGTACCTGCTCGAGCGCCTGACCCCCCGGCTGCACGGACTCGTCGCCTACCGCGATCCGCCGCCGGACGCCGGGCAGGAGCGCGGCGGCGTCATCCGCCGGCGCCGCCCGTTCACGATCGGTGACGCGCCGGTCGTCCTCGATCTCAACGATGAGCATGACCAGTGGATCGCCAGGCTGCACCGGCTCATCGAGCTGCTCCGGCGGGCAGATGACGAGCTCCGCGTGGTGCTCGTCGGCAACGAGGGGATCACGCCGCGGCACATGGCGATCATGCGGCCGCTGAAGCGCGCCGACGGCCACCGCCTGGCGCTCGCGGAGCTCGCCAAGAAGTTGCTCCCAGAGCTCGGCGGCGAGGCTGATCTCCACCGCTCGCTGGACGCGCTCGCGGGCGGCGAGTGCGTGGCCGCGCGTGACGGTCACGTCGAGCTGCTGCTCCGCGGGCGGCTCGTGCCGATGTCGGAGGACTGAGGTGACGCGCGCGCGGCCGGTCGCGCGCCCGCGGAATTTCTCCGCGAGCTACCATGCCTGGGATGGAGTCCGACGACGCGCCCGACGCGGCGCCCCAGCGGAGCCGACCCCGACGGATCGGGCTGACGATCGTCGCGCTGCTGGTCGGCGCGCTGGCGGTCTACAAGATCGGCGGCTGGGTTAAGACCGCGTGGATTGATCCCGATCGGATGCTCGTCGGCGTTCACCCGATCGATGACGAGGACGCCATCGTGATGTACCGCTACGACGGCGGCGGCGCGCTGCAGTGGCACATCGCGCGGCTGAGCCTCGCCGCCGACGCGCTGCGCTGGCGCGCGACGGTCGAATACCCGCTGACCGCGAGCATGGGCAACGGGATGAGCGTCGCCGGCGGGTACGCCGTCGTGCTGGTCGACACCAACAGCCCGAAGGCCAAGGTCACGGCGTATGACGTCGAGACCGGCGAGCCCGCGTGGTCGCGCGAGCTCCCGCAGGCGGACGGCTACGCTGCGGACATCGCGGGCGCTGATCCCTACGTGATCATCGACGCGAACGACTTCGTGTACGTCCTCGATCGCGAGCGCGGCGCGACGATCTACGAGCAAGAGGGCTCACAGCACGCCAACTTCGCGTTCACGGAGGAGTGGATCCAGCTCGACCAGCTGATGACGACGAAGTACCTCGACCCGGCGTCGGGGCGCAGCGTCGACGTCAAGGGGATCGACGGCGAGCTGTGTCGCGTCGAGGATGTCGTGTACGGCTTTGAGCGCGACGTGGGCCTCGTCGCGCACGACCTCAGCGCCGACGCCCGCGTGACGGTGCTCGAGGCCGCGACGCCGATCGACGACCAGACCGCCGCGAAGATGGTCCCGTGGAGCTGCGGGTGGCTGCGCGTCGAGGACGCGCTCCGGCTCGTGTTCACGTCGCGCTCGGAGGTGGGCGCGCTCGGCTTCGCCGTCGACGTCGAGGGGAGCGACGCGCGCGTGGCGTGGACGCTCCGCCACGAGGACGCGGAGGCGGAGGTGGGGACGATCAGCTACACGGTGCAAAACCGCCTCGACCTGCTGTGGTTCGGCGAGCTGCCTCGCTTCGCGCCGCTCGAGCTCCAGCTCCGCGATTCGCCCCGCGACACGAGCACCCAGATCGTCACGGTCGACGTGCTCGAGGGTCGCGTCGCGAGGGAGGGGACCGCGGGAGACTGGCCGTTCGTCGCGTTCAAGCGCGACGGCGCGGTCATCATCCGGTCGTCCGAGTGGTTCGCGGGGGACCGCGCGCAGGGGTGGGTGTTCACGCTCGACGGCGCGACCGGTGAGCTTTTGGGCGCGCTCCAGCAGGACGCGCTGTGGGTCGGTCCGCACTCGATCGTCGGTGACACGATCTGGGCGTGGAAGAGCACCTCGTTCTCGCGCGAGCGCGACATGGCGATCATCACCGCCGATCGAGCGCTCACCGTGAAGGCGACGCGCGATCCGGATCGGGTCCCCGCGAACGACCCGAGCGTCGCGACGGCGCTCCTCGGGCGGCCGCGGGCCGCGAACAAGTGACGATCAGCGCGAGAGCGAGATCAGCAGCCACGCGCCTAGCGACAGCAGCAGCAGGTCGACGGAGAGCAGCAGCGCGAGCCCGTGAACTCGCTGCCCGTCGCCCTCGACGCGCCAGTCGTGGTCGAGCTCGATCGAGGCGGCGCCGAGCAGGACCTCGACCGAGAGCCCGTGGCGGACGCCGTGGGTGAGCGCCCCGCCGCTCGATCCGACGAGGTAGCGCGCGCGGTAGTAGGCGATCAACGCGTCGCTGCCGAGGCCGAGACCGAGGCCGGACGAGAACGCGTTGCGGACGTGGGGCCCGGGGCCATCGTGCGCGTAGCCGAGGGCCGGGTGAATGAAGAACGAGACGTCGCGATCGTAGCGCGCGAGGGTGAGCTGCGCGCCGAGCGAGACCTCAAAGGCGACCGCGGCCGGGCGCTTGGGCGAGAGACTGAAGAGCGGGCCTGCGCCGATCCGGAGCGTTGGGAGCGCCCGGAACTCGACGTCGCTCTCGTCCTCATCTTCGTACGTGACCGCCTCGACTTCGGGCCCGTCGATGTCCGCGGGCGCGCTCTCCTCGGCGGGGGCGTCGACGGGCTCGAGCGCCTCCTCGGCCGTCGGTGGGGCGAGCTCGCTCCTCGGCCCTGACGGCTCGGATGACGCCGCCGGGGCCTCGGCGGGCCGCGCGAGCGAAGCGGGCGACGCGGCGGCGGTCGTCGAGGTGAGCGCGAGCGCGAGCGCGAGCGAGTCGCGGAGCCGAGCTCGCGCCGTCATGAGAGACATGTCCATACGTTCACACCCGAAGCGCGTCGCCGCAAGCGCCTGCGGGCTGATCGGCGCGTACGATTCGGGGTGAACGGGCGGGGGCGATCGCGGACGCGCGCGGTGGACGTGCTCCCCGTGACGGGCCCGCGGGTCGGGTCGGATTCCGCGCGCGCTGCTCGGCCGCGGGCTCGCTATGCTCGACGCTACGCCGGAGGCGCGCCGCGTCTCGAGCGTGAGCTCGTCTCCTCGACCCGCGTCAGCAGCGTCTGCGCGGGGAGTACCGATCGCTGTACTGACCGTTCGCGCCGCCGCAGCTCGACGATCAGCGACGCGGGCGGGCGGTGGTACCCTGTGTATGTGCGCTTGCGTCGCTTCGCGCGTGCTCTCCTCCGCGTCGCGGCCTGCTGCGCGCTGCTGGGCGCGTGTGATCCGGCGGAGGCGCCCGAGGACGCGGCGCTCGTCGGGGGCGTCGACCTGAGCGCTTCGCCATGTCAGCAGACGATCGCGAAGCTCGAGCGCTGCGCAGCGGAGTCGCCGCCGCTCGCGGATCGAGCCGCGCTCCGGGAGACCTGCGAGGCCCTGAGCGCGCGCGCGCCGGCGGGGGAGCGGGAGGTCGCGATCGCGGGCGCCCGCCTGTGTCGTGATCGCTACACGTGCCGGACCTTCGCGCGCTGCCAGGAGCGCGCCGGGTACAAGCTCGATCGGCTGTACGAGTCGATCGCGGAGCTCGCCGCGCTCGGCCCCGCGGAGCGGCCGGCGGCGGTCGATGACGCGGCCCTCAGCGGGCTCATCTACGACTGCATGTCGGTGACCAAGGCGGGCGAGCTCGAGGGCTGGCGCGCTCGCTGCGGCCGCGTTTATGAAGCTGCCCTAAAGACCCTGTCACAGGAGCTCGACGACCACCGCTGCGGCGCGCTCCGGGTCGTCGGCGGCGCGCTCGAGGAGGGCGGCCGGCTCCGCGCCGCGGTCGCGTGCACGCAGCACAAGCGGCTGCTGCGCGGCCGCGAGCACCTGCTGGAGCTGAAGCGGCACACCGAGGCGTCGCGCTGGGGCGACGGGGTGGAGCTGTGCGACGCGCTGACGCGGCGCCGCGCGCCCGGCATCGAGGACGCGTGCACCGAGCACGCGAGGCGGAGTCAGGCGGCGCTCGTCGACTCGCTCCGCGCAGCGTTGACGACGCAGGAGCAGGAGCAGGAGCAGGCGCTGGGCCCGGTCGCCCAGGAGCTCCCGCTGGATGATCGCTGCCGGATCTACGAGGACGCTGGCGCGCTGCTCGGAGATGACGAGCACGCGGCCGCGAAGGCGCTGTGCGACGACGTCGCGCTGGCCGCGGAGCTGCCGGAGCTGCTTCGAGACGTTGAGGCGGCGCTCGCCGACCCCGAGGTGGCGGATGCGCGCGCGCCGATCCCCTGCCGGATCTTGGAGCGCAAGCTCTCTGGGCGCGCGTCGACCTGGGCGAAGGAGCAGCGAGAGCGCCGCTTCCAGCTGTGCGTGGTCGCGCTCGCGAAGATCGTGCTGCCGGTCGAGGTGCCGCAGATGCGCACCCGCTGCCCGCTCGTCGTCCGCGAGCTCTACGAGCAGCTCGCCGCGCGTGAGACGTTGGACGATCCGGAGCTCGCGCCGTGGATCGAGCAGGCGGCGCCGCTGTGCGGAGCGGGAGGACGTGACGGATGACGCGATGGCGCGCGAGCGTGATCTTCCTGGTGACGCTCGCCGCCTGCGGCGGTGGGGGCTCCAAGCCTGCGCCGCGAGCGCTGACGGCCGCGATCGTCCCGGCCGACGCGGAGAGCGTCGTGACGGTGGACGCGAGCGCGCTCGCCCAGCTTTCACCTGTCACTTCGGCCCTGTCGAAGGTCCCGCTGGGCGAGCTCGAGGCGGCGCTGGAGCACGGCCGGGCCTGCGGCTACGAGCTCGCCGCGCTGCGCCGGCTGGTCGTGGCTGAGGGCGACTCGTTTCGCGGCGATCGACGGCTGCTCGGGATCGAGGGTCCGGGCTTCGGGCGCGAGTCGAGCCTGCGCTGCCTGGCCCAGCGCGTCGAGCAGCCGCTCGAGCTCGAGACCCTCGACGGGCGCCGCGTCGGGCACCTAGGCGAGGACACGGCCACGACCATCATCGCGCTCGACGAGGATCGCGTCCTGATCGCGGGGGAGCTCTGGGCGCAGCCCGTGGCCGGCTTGCTCGAGGGGCAGGGGCGCTCGGCGCTCGACACCGCGTTCACGCGCGAGGTCGAGGGCTTGATCCCGCGCGAGGGCGCGCTGGTCTGGTACGCGGGCGATCTGCCCGCCGGCTTCGGCATCATGACGATGTTCACGCAGGGGCTGTTCGACGACGTCGAGCGCGTCGCGGTGGCGATGCGCCCCGCCGACGAGGCCGATCGACTGCTGCTCGAGGTCGGGCTCCTGTACGGCGACGAGGAGTCGGCCGAGCGCCTGCTCTCGGCCTACAAGGACGGCTACAAGCGGCTCGCGCGGCTCCGCAAAGACCGGCGTCAGATGGCCGAGCTGGCGCGGATGATCGGGCTCAGCGTCGCGGCGCTCGCCAGCTCGCGCGGGCGTCGTGAGGGGCGCTGGGTCGTGCTCTCTTCGAAGTTGAAGGAGGGGGACGTGTATCGCGGGCTCAAGAAGGCCACGAGCTCACCCTTCGCGCGCCTGGGGCTCCCTCACTGAAGCGCCTCGTTGAGGAGCTCGAGGGCCAGGGGCCAGTTCTCCTGGTGGCCGGCGCGCGACCTCTCGGTGGGCAGACCCGAGTGGGTCAGCCGCACCTGCGTCGCGCCGCGCTTGTCGACGAGCTCGACGCGGAGCACCGTCTCCGCGCCGCCGGTGCCCTCGCTGGTGCCGTCGCCGGTCATCCACGTCATCTCGATGAGTTCGTTCTCGACCAGCTCGAGAAACCGACCGTAGTGGGGATGACGACCCCACTCGTCGCGGTTGTAGAAGAAATAGGGGCGACCCGGCTCGGGCACCATGGCGACGGTCCCGGCCTGGGCGAACCAGAGGTCGAAGCGCTCGGTCCACGCGGTGTACACCCGCGCCGGCGTCGCGTTGATCATGTACTCACAGGTCGCTTGTAGGGGGCGTTTTGAAAGATCGGGGCGGGGCGCGGTGGTCATGGGAACTCCAGAGAGACGCGCTGTAGCACAGCGGCGCGGGGCGCTGTCGCAGCTCCGCGCGTGCGGACCTCTCGCGCGTTGAGGACCCCGCTGATGCAGCCTTCCCGCAGCGCCGAGGCCGGCCTGACCACCCCCGCGGCGCGCACTATCCAGGCGCACACGTGGACGGGCCCGCGGCGTCTTGAATTGCGAAGCTGGTGATCTTCGCGGATGCCTTCGCGGATGCCTTCGCGGACGTCTTCGCCGCGAGGCCGACGAGGAGCGTCGCGCGCCCGCGCGCGCACTCGAGGCTGTACTCGGCGCCCTGGGGTCGCGCGCGCAGGGCCACGCCGAGGCGGCACTCGCCGAGGTCACGGGTCATCGCGTCGAACAGCCCGCGGATCCGCGCGGCGCCGAGGGACTCGCTGAACAGCCGCCCGTGGGCGCGGTCGTCCCAGCGCTTCATCAGCTTGACCGCGCGCGCGGCCGCGTCTCGGTTCGCTGCGGACGGCGCGAGCTCGGTCGCGCCGACGAAGCGCATGGAGGTGACGCCTGGCTCGCGCCACGGCGCGACGCGCAGGTCGAGCTGCAGGCGCCCGCGCTCACACTCGAGCTCGACGACGCCCGCGCGCGGCTCGCTGAGCGCGACGGCGCGGGGGGCTCGGCAGGCGCCGACGAGCTCGCCCCAGCGCGCGAAGCTCTGCTCGGTCTTCTCCACGGGGTAGGCGTCGCGGTAGTCGTCGCTGAACACGCGCGCGTGCAGCTCTGGCCGCCACTGCTTCAGCAGCTCGCCGAGCTCTGAGGCGCGCGCGAGCAGCTCGGGCGCGGGCGCGTGCTCCCGCCGCGCGAGCGCGCCGGTGTCGGCGAGCAGGTCGAGGACCTTGAGGCCGTCGGCCGGCAGCACGCGGCTCGAGATCGAGGAGTGGTTGGAGAGCAGGATGACCGCGACGCCCTGCCACGGCAGCGTGTAGAGCGTCGCGCGGTAATTGAGCGTCTTGCCGTTGTGCCCGACGACGTAGGCGTGACGACAGGTGGCGAAGGCGCCGAAGCCCAGACCCGTGCCGGCCGACCACAGCTCGACCGCGCCGCCGGGAGATGTCTCAATGTGCATGTTGACGAGCGCCTTCAGCGTGTGCGCCTCGCGGATCGTCGCGCGGGGCAGGGGCCCGCGCTCGGGGTCGCCGCGCGGGGGCCAGGCGTCGAGGTTGAAGGCGGCGTAGCGGGCCAGGTCGTCGACGCTGGCGTACAGCCCGCCGGCCGCGTCGGCGGCCCCGGGGCGCCAGTGCGGCCGCGGCCTGGGCGTCCCGTCGGGGCCGTTCTCGTGCCCGACCGCGAGCTTGTCCGCCGGTATGGCCTCGGGCGTCCAGGCGGCGCCCTCCATGCCGATCGGCCGGAGGATCGCGTCGCGCGTGTAGGCGCGGTGATCGACGCCGGCGACGTTCTCGATCAGCGGACCGAGCAGCTGAAAGCCGAGGTTGGAGTAGACCCGTCGATGCCCCGGCGCGCGCTCGAGGCCGAGGCCCTGCAGGGTCGCCAAGAACTCCGCGCGGCTCGGCTGCGCGTCGGGGTACTCGGGGAAGTCGCCCATCCGCGGGAGCCCGGAGGTGTGCGTGAGCAGGTGCCGGATCGTGATCTCGGGGCTGTCGGCGGTCGGGTAGACGAGCTGCGCCAGCTCTGGGAGGTACACGCGCGCGGGCGCGTCGAGCTTCAGCCGGCCCTCCTCGCGGAGCTTGAGGATCGACAGCGTCGTCAGCGTCTTGGAGATCGAGCCGACGCCGAAGCGCGTGTCTCGCTCGATCGGCAGCCCGCGCGCGGGGTCGCGGTGGCCCCAGCCGCGAAACCACGCGAGCTCGCCGTCGATCACGATCCCGGCCGCGAGCCCGACGAGATGATCTCGCGCGACCGTGCTGGCGAGGTACGCCTCGACCTCGGGGAAGGCCGCCTCGATCCGGGCGCGACGCTGTGGGTCGGTGAAGCGGGGCGGCGGATCGCCGCGGATCTTCTTCGTGTCCGCGAGCTCGTCGGGCGTGGGCGCGGGCGCGGGCGCGGCTGGGTTCGTCGGCGCCTGCGCGCTCGGTGGGCAGGTCTCCGGCGACGTGTTCGCGCAGGCGAGCGCGAGCGCGAGCGGGATGGTGAGGCGCGCGACGAGCGTTCGCATGCCCATGCATACCAGCCCGCAGGCCTGGCCGCCCGAATTGTCGCGCGCCGTGGGCCTCACGCTGGATCGGCGGCGCGCTCGAGGATCCACAGCGCGCTGATGAAGTGGGCGTCGAGGAAGGCGCACTCCTCCTCTTGCTGGGCGACGAAGCGGTTGACCAGCGCGGCTGCCTCGGGCTCGCGGGCCGCGATCGCGCGGGCGCGCTGGCGGATCAACTCTGTCTCTTCGGACTGCTCCGGGCCGCGGTCCTCGTCGCGCAGGAGCGTCTCGTGCACGAGGCGGTCGCCGTGGGCGGTCAGGCGCGCGCGCGTGACCGCGAGCGTGCTGTAGTGCGCGAAGCCCTCGGAGCCGATCGCGTCCGCACGATCGAGGTAGCCGTCGTCGATCACGATCAGGCCGCCCGGGCGAACGGCCTGACGCATGCGCGCGACCGCCTGATCGTGGGCGCCGAGCGCCCCGACCGCTGAGTAGATCACCACGTCGAGCGCGCGCGCGCGATCGAGGGCCTGGCGCATGTCGACGGCGCGGAACCGGCAGCGCGACTCGAGGCCGCGCCGCTCGGCGAGCGCGCGGGCGCGGGCGATGAAGGGGGCGAACAGGTCGACGCCCTCCACCTCGCAGCCGAGCCGCTCGGCGAGCGCGAGCGAGACGGCCCCCTTGCCGCAGGCGAGGTCGAGCGCGCGTGACCCTTTGGGCAGCTGCAAGCCGCGCAGCGCCTCGACGATCCGCTCGAGGTTGCAGCCGAGCTCGTCGAGGTCGGCGAGCAGCTCGTCGAGGTAAGGGAGCAGCTCGGGGTCGGTGTCGAGGTTCTCGGCGACCTCGCGGGCCTGTCGTTCGTCCATGGCTCCACGCTCCTCACCCACGCATCGGTGATGCCCATACATACCAGCGCGCGGGCCTGACCGCCCGGGATCGTCACCCCGCCGGCGCTCACACGAGCGCGAGCTGACTCGGGGGCGCGGCCACCGAGTCCCAGGGCAGGGGATCGACCGGCGCGCCGCGGGCCGTGAGCGCGCGGTGGAAGCGTCGCGCGATGTCGGGGGAGTCGGTGTCGTCGGGGCAGTGGGCGAAGAAGTAGACCGCGGCGCCCTGCTCGAGCCAGGTCTGCACGCGCGGCAGCCACTGCGCCAGGTAGGGGCCCGTGACCTCGGGCGCGGGGTGGGCGATGAAGCGGATAAACGTGAACGGGGCGGTCAGCGCGAGGCTGACCGGCAGTTCAGGTTTACGGTGCGGCTTGCCCTCCTGGGGATCGCCGTGGCGCGCGCGGGCCTTGGCGCTGTAGACGGGGCGCGTGTCGAGCAGCACGCGCGCGACGCCGTGGGCGTGCAGCAGCGCGCTGAGTCGCGCCGAGCTGCGCGGTTCGAACCACGCCGGGCAACGTGCCTCGAGCGCCAGCTTCGGCCGCAGCGGATCCTCGTCGGCGAAGCGCTCGTGAACCTGCTTGGACCACCCCTCGAGGAAGCGCTCGAGGTCGCCTACGCGGTCGGGGCCGTGGCGGTCGGGGATGATCCCGAACAGCGGGCCCATGCGGGTGCCGAGCCGTGAGCAGCGCTCGAGGAAGCGGCGGGCCTCGCCGAGGCGCGGCGCGAGCTCGCCGTTGTGGGTCACGGTCTTGGGCAGCTTGGGGCAGAAGCGAAACCGCTCGGGGGTCTCGCCGGCCCAGCGGTCGAGGACCTCCTCGGAGGGCGTGGCGTAGAAGGTCGTGTTGCCCTCGACGGTGGTCAGGCGCTCGGCGTAGCGCGCGAGCGCGTCGGCCTGCCGCGTCCCCTCGGGGTAGAAGCGGCCGCCGAACCAGCCCTTATGACCCCACATGGCGCATCCTGTTCGATAGAGCACGTCGCCTCCTGCCTGCCGCCGCGCGAAACCGCGCGTCGCCGGACCGTAGCACGATCGTCAGGTGGCGCCGCGGACGCGCTCGAGGTTCACTGAATTCGTGGTCACGCAGACCCTGCTCGTCGCCGTGCTCGCGTTCGCGGCGCCCGCGAACGCCTGTGACGCGCGCGCCGACGAGCTCGAGCGCGCGATCGCTGGCGAGCCGCGCGAGGGTCGACGCCTCGACGACGACTTCGACGGGTTAGCGGAGGCCGCCCGCGAGCTGCCGGGAACTCACGAGGAGCTCGCAAGCAAGGTCGCTAGCGTGGCACGAGGCCGATGACGAGGCGACCGACTCTCTCGACCGCGCGGCTCGTCCTGCGCCCCTTCGTCCTCTCGGACGCTGACGACGTGCAGCGCCTCGCGGGGGACGAGAGGATCGCCGCCACGACGAATCACGTTCCCCACCCGTATCGAGACGGCGTGGCCGAAGCGTGGATCTCGACCCACCAGCCCCGCTTCGACGAAGGAACGCTGCGCAGCTTCGCGATCACGTTGGCTGCGTCGGGCGAGCTCGTCGGCGCCATCGGCTTGGCGATCGATCCCCAGGCCCTGACCGGCGAGCTGCGCTACTGGGTGGGCGTCCCCTATTGGGCGAGCGGCTACTGCACCGAGGCGGCTCGCGCGGTGCTCCGGCACGGCTTCTCGATCGGGCTGCGGCGGATCCACGCGCGTTGCGTGGCCACGAACGTCGCCTCGAGCAGGGTCATGGAGAAGCTGGGCATGACCCGAGAGGGCACGCTGCGCCAACACGTCGTCAAGCGCGGCGTGCGGCACGACATGGTGTGCTTCGGGATGCTCGCGGACGAGCTCGAGGAGGGCTGAGTGCTCCTCGTCGTCCCCTCAATCCACCGCTTCGGGCGCTCACGCGCGCTCGCTGACCGCGAATTCGCCCTCGGTTCGCGACGGGTTCCGCGGCGCGGGCGGTGTTATCCTCCCGCGACATGGCGCTCACCCTCGACCTGCGCCCGCTGGTGGTCGTGCGCGAGTACGCCGGAGGGATCGTGTACGCCTTCCCGCTCGCGGCCCCGGCCCTGGTGACGCGGGGTCGCAGCGTCGAGGCGGCGCTGGAGCGACTGAGCAAGTTCCTGCGCAAGTCGATGGCGAAGCTGCCCGCCGACGCGCTCGCTGACTACAGCTACCCCGAGGACACCACGCTGCTCGATCTGCCGGTGGTGCTGCCGCGGGCTGACCTTCCGCGCAGGATCAAGATCGAGCGCGAGCTCGTGATCCCCTGCGTCGTGGTGCCCGAGGGCGACGCGCGCTGGGTCCACGTGCTGCCGCTCGGACACACGGTGCTGGTGCGCCCTGACGAGTCGCTCGAGCGACGCGTGCGCGACGAGATCCTGCGCGTCGCGTCGGCGCGCGAGCTGACGGCGAGCGAGTACCGGGCGATGCTGCCGGCCGATCGACACGCGCTGATGCGTCCGGAGGTGCCGGTCGAGCGCGGCGACCTCGCGGACCTCGGATCGCGCTCGGCCAAGCGCCGCGCGCAGGAGAACGAGCGCGCCAAGAAGGCGGCGCGCAAGCTGCTCGACAAGGTGGCGAGCGAGCTGGGCGCGGGCGCGGGCGCGATCGGGGGCGCCGCGACGCCGCCGCCCGTGATCGCGCGCGAGCGCGAGATCAAGAGCCTCGGCGCGCTGCTGGGCGGATCGGAGCGCCTCTCGGTGATGCTCGTCGGCCCGGAGATGGCGGGCAAGACCGCGGTCGTGCACGGGCTGATGACGGGGGCGCGCGCGCTGCTGGGGGGGCGCGCGCTGTACTCGACCTCCGGGGCGCAGCTGGTCGCGGGGCAATCTGGATTTGGCCAGCTCGAGCAGCGCCTCGACCGCGTGATGAAGGCGGCCGAGCTGCTCGATGTCGTGCTGTACTTCGACGACCTCGGCGATCTGTTCGCCGGCCACAGCGGCGGCATCGAGGACCTCGCGTCGATCATGCGCCCGTACCTGATCGAGGGCCGCGTGCGCGTGCTCGGCGAGCTGACCCCCGAGCGCGCCGAGCAGCACGAGAAGCGCCACGTCGGCTTCTTCGCCTGCCTGCACCGGATCGCGGTCGACGAGCTCGACGCCGAGACGACGCGCGAGCTGCTCGCGGCGCGGGTCAAGCACGCGCTCAAGCACGAGGCCGAGCGCCCGACGCTCGCCGACGACGCGATCGCGCCGCTGGTCGAGCTGTCCAAGCGTTACCTGCGGTATCAGTCCTTCCCGGGTAAGGCCGTGCGGCTCTACGAGGAGCTGCGGGCGATCCACGAGGCCGAGCTGCGCGCCGAGGGGGGCGCCCCCGGCGAGACCCCGCGGATCACCGCGCGGCACGTGTACGGCGCGTTCTCGACCCGCTCGGGCATCCCGATGTTCCTGCTGCGGCAGCAGCGGCGCATGCGGTACGAGTCGGTGATCGAGTTCTTCCGCCGACACGTGATCGGCCAGGACGAGGCGATCCGCGGCGTCGCCGAGACGCTGTGCGCGGTCAAGGCGGGGCTGCAGCCGCCCGGCAAGCCGCTGGCGAATTTTCTGTTTGTCGGGCCCACCGGCGTCGGCAAGACCGAGGTCGCCAAGACGCTCGCGCGGTTCTTGTTCGGGAGCACGGACCGCATGGTCCGCTTCGACATGAGCGAGTACATGGATCCCCTGGCCGCCGAGCGGTTGATCCGCGGCAGCCAGCGCGACGAGGGCGAGCTGACCCGGCGCGTGCGTCAGCAGCCCTTCTGCGTGGTCCTGCTGGACGAGATCGAGAAGGCGCACCCGGCCGTCTTCGACCTGCTGCTGCAGGTCTGCGGCGAGGGTCGGCTGACCGACGCGCGCGGGCGCACGACCCACTTCGAGAACGCGATCATCATCATGACCAGCAACCTCGGCGCCGCGCACCGCAAGCCGAGCTCGGGCTTCGGGCTCGCGGCCCGCGAGGTCGACCACGCCGAGGCCGAGCAGCGCCACTACATCGAGCGCGTCGACGCCCACTTCCGCCCCGAGTTCGTCAACCGCATCGATCGCATCACGCCGTTTCGCTCGCTGACCCGGGCCGAGATCCGCGAGGTCGCCGGCGTCGCGCTGACGCGGATCCGCGAGCGCGCCGGGCTGCTCAACCGCGGCGTCACGCTGCGCGTCAGCGACGCGGCGCTCGAGGCCCTGGCGGCGTCTGGTTATTCGGACACCTACGGCGCGCGGGCGCTCCGCCGTCACCTCGAGGATCGCTTCGTCGCGCCGCTGGCCTCCCGGCTCTCGTCGCTCGCGAGCGGGCTCGCGGGCTCGACGATCCGCGTGTACCTGGAGGAGGAGGACGACGAGCCCGAGCAGATCGGCGAGCCCTCGGGCTCGGTCTCCCGGCGCGGCGGGCTGACGGACGTGGGCGCGGTCACGCTGTACTACGACGTCTCGCGGCCGCCGGCGGGCGAGCAGCGCCAGGCCAGCCACGCGCTCACCCAGATCGCGCACTACCGGCGGATGGCCTCCGCGAGCCTGCAGCTGCCGATGATCGTCGAGCTGCGCGAGCGCGTCGACTACCTCGTCGCCGAGATGGCGACCGTGAATTCGCCCTGGCGACGCGAGCAGGAGGGCCGCGCGGGCGGGCAGGGGGGCGCGCCGGGTCACGCGCGCCCCCACGTCGACCTCGCCAGCATGACCGTCGAGCACGCGCGCCTCGACGAGCTGCTCGGCGGCCTGCGCTCGGCGATCGAGTCGATCGAGGGCGCCGAGGACCTGGCGCTGATGGCCGTCCAGGACGGCGAGGAGACCGAGCCGTACCAGTCCGAGGCCTACGACGCCTACCTCCGCTTCGAGCGCGCGCTGGTCCGCGTCGTGCTCGGGCGGGTCGGGGGCGCGGGCGCGGCGTTGATCCTGCAGCCGCAGGACGACCCGTGGACGCTGCACCGCTGGCTCACGATGTTCCTCGCGGGCGCGGAGGCGCGAGGCTGGCAGGCGCGGCTGCACCTGTGGGAGCAAACGCCCGATCCGGAGAAAGATCGCGGCTGGCCCGAGGGCATCCCGTGGGGTCCGCCGCGCGACGCGACCTGGGCCTCCGAGCAGCTGCACGCCATCGAGGAGGACGAGAAAGACGGCGAGAAGACCCTGGCGCAGGCGTGGCGCGGCGTGCTGCTCTGCGTCAGCGGGCCGATGGCGAGCGCGCTGCTGCGCTTCGAGCTCGGCCTGCACCGCTTCGAGCCGCGCGGGTCCGATGACGCGCCGGGGCACCTGCTGATCCGCTGGGTCGGCGCGGCCGCCTCCTACGGCCCGGACGCGCTGCGCAAGCCCGAGCCGAGCAAGGCGCGTGACGGCGAGTCGCCGCGGCCCTACGCCTTCGACGTGCCCGCGCGCTCGCCCCGGGATCAGCTGCAGAAGCTCGAGCCGGTGCGGGTGTTCGGCGATCACTCGGTCGAGCTGCCGAGCGCCAACATCGCGTTCCGCTCGCTCTACGAGCCCGAGTCGTACTGGGAGCACTACGAGCACGTCGTGTTCGCGCAGATCGCCGACGCGCTGGCGAACGGCGACGACCCCGTGCCCGAGGAGGACGAGCTGTAACCATGGCCGCGATCGATCTCTCGATCTCGATCTTCGAGCGCAAGCGCGGGCGCGACATCGAGTGGCACACGCTCGGCCTCGGCGCGTACAACCTGGACGCGCGCGGGCCCAACCAGGCCAAGGTCCGTCAGCGCTTGGTGGACGCGCTGCGCAAGACGCTCGCCAAGCGCTGGCCGCGGGAGCTCGAGGCGCTCGACTTCGTGCGCGGGCGACGGATCGAGTTCCTGACCCTCGAGCTCAACCTCAACCCCGGGGGCGGCGTGAGCCGGCGGCGCGTCCACGGCGTGTTCCCGGTGGTGGTCGAGCCGCGCCCGCGCGGACCTGGCTTTAAGGGCGAGCCGATGCTGATCGCCTACCACCCGCTGCGGCAGCGCGAGTGGTTCGTGCACGAGGAGCCCCGCGCGCTCAAGGACGAGGCGACGATCTTCTTCCGCGAGCGCTGGGGGACGCTCGAGGACGAGACGCTCGAGACGCTCAAGGCCAGCTTCCGCGAGCGCAAGCAGGACCCGAGCGGGGCGCTGCGCGGCAAGGGCAAGCAGCGCCCGCTCGACCGGCTCACGCTGCTCGCCTTCCGCGCGAACCCGCGCGCGCTCAAGGAGCTGCTCGAGGACGAGAAAGACAAGGACCGCGCGCTGATCGGGCAGCGCGCCAAGAAGACCGGCGACGGCGTGCTCGCGCAGCTCGGCGTCAACCAGACGATGCGGGCGATCGACGGGCGGCTCGAGCCCGGGGTCCCGCGGACGCCGTACCGCGACCAGCTGCAGCAGCTGCTCTGCGGCGCGCGCAAGAGCTCGGTGCTGCTGGTCGGCCCGTCCGGCGCGGGCAAGAGCACGCTGATCGCCCAGGCGATCCACGACCTGCTCGCGGCCGACGGCTACGCCGGGCACCGCAACCTCGACCGCATCCACTCGGTCTGGCACATCCGCGGGCGCCGGATCATCGCGGGCATGTCCTACCTCGGGCAGTGGGAGCAGCGCTGCGTCGAGCTGCTCGAGACGGCGCAGCGCCGGCGCGCGATCCTGTGGGTCGACGACCTGCACGCCTGGGGGCGGATCGGCGAGAGCCGCGAGAGCGAGCGCAGCCTGGCGACCTTCTTCCGCGGCCCGGTCGCGCGCCGCGAGCTCATCGTCATCGGCGAGTGCACGGCCGAGCAGCGCCAGCAGCTGCAGGACGACGGCGGCGCGTTCATCAGCGCGTTCACGACCCTGCGGGTCGAGCCGACCAGCGAGGGCGAGACGATGCGGATGATCATCCGCGAGTCGCGGGCGCTCGAGCAGCGCTACAACGTGTTCTTCGACCCGCGGACCTTCCGCACGATCTTCGATCTCGGCGGCGCGCTCGGCTCGGGCGCGGCCTACCCGGGCAAGGCGCTCGACCTGCTGCGCGCGCTCGCGGGCGGCGAGCACGGCCTCGCCGCCGACCTGCGCGCGGCCGAGGCCCACGTGCGCGCGGGCAAGAAGATCCAGGCGATCAAGGTCTACCGGCGCGCGACCGGCAAGGGCCTCAAGGAGTCCAAGCACGCGGTCGAGGAGTACATGCGCACGGGCTTCTGGGCGCCCACCGACAGCGTCGGCGACCGCCCGCGGATCCAGATCGAGTCCGTGTACGGCACCAAGATCCACTACCGCTACCGGCCGCGCCCGCCGGAGATCGGGCCCGACACGGTGGTGCGCATGCTGTCACATCGGACAGGTATGCCGCAGGTGCTGCTCTCGCCCGCCGAGAACCTGATGCGCGCGGGTCTGTACAACCGCTTCGCCCACCAGATCATCGGCCAGGGGGAGGCGGTCGACGCGGTCTGCGACCTGATCATGCGGATCAAGGCGGGCCTCGTCGACACCGGGCGACCCTACGGCGTGTTCCTGTTCACCGGGCCGACCGGGACCGGGAAGACCGAGATGGCGAAGTGCGTCGCCGAGTACCTCTACGGCGACGTCGCCCGCCTGCTGCGCTTCGACATGAGCGAGTACAACGGGCCCGACGCGGCCGCGCGCCTGATCGGCGACCGCTGGCGCCCGGTCGGCGCGCTCACCGGGCAGGTGCGCGCGCAGCCGTTCTCGGTGGTGCTGCTCGACGAGGTGGAGAAGGCCGATCGGCGGGTCCTCAACCTGATGCTGCAGCTCTTCGACGACGGGCGCCTGACCGACGCCGCCGGCGCGGTGGTCGACTTCTCGCACACCGTCGTGATCATGACCTCGAACCTCGGCGCCCGCGCCACGCCCTCGGTCGGCTTCGCCGGCAAGGACGGCGCGGCGGCCGACCTCGTGCGCGACGTCGGCGCGGCGGTCCGCGAGTTCTTCCCGCCCGAGCTGTTTAATCGCATCGATCGCGTGGTCCAGTTCTCGGCGCTGAGCCGCGACGCCGCGGCCTCGATCGCCAAGCGCGAGCTCAGCAAGCTGCTGGACCGCCGCGGCCTGACCGAGCGCAGCGTGTTCGTCCGCTACACCCCCTCGATCACCGAGAAGGTGGTGCGCGAGGGCTTCAACCAGCGCGACGGCGCGCGCTCGCTCAAGCGCTACCTCGAGGACCACGTGGGCGGTCGCCTCGCCGACACGATCGCCTCGGCCGAGGCCGCCGGCGTGCGCGTCTACTGGCTGTTTCTGCGCGACGGCGCGCTGCAGATCCACCGCGAGCTGCTGCGCGAGGCCGAGAGCCGCGGCGTCGACCCGCGCATCGAGGACCTGCTGGAGTGGAACATGGGGCAGCTGCTGCGCGAGCTGCCCGACGCGCTCGCGCGCGTCGACGCGCTGCTGCGCGGGCCCGAGCTCGCGCGCCTCGGCGAGGCGCTCAGCGCCAACCTCGAGCGCTTCCGGCTCGGTCGGCCTGGCGAGGCGCGCGGGGAGGCGGCCGACGCCGTCTACAACCTCGACGTCCTGCGCGCGCAGATCCTCGAGATCCGCGAGAAGCTCTCGACCCAGGTCGCTTACGACCCGCAGCTGTCGCAGGTCGACAGCGACGAGCGCTTCGCCAGCGAGGCCGAGCTCTACGAGCTCGAGGCCGACGGCACCCACGACCTCGTGCACAAGTACGGCTGGCGCCACGGCTGGGTCGAGAGCATCCGCGCGCTCGACCTGCGCGCGATGGGGCCGGCGCTGCCGATGCGCACGCGCCCCGCGGTCCTCGATCACATCGCCGAGCTGTTCTTCCTCGAGCGCGCGCTCGAGCACGCCGACGACCCCGACCAGCACGCGATCCTGATCGAGCTGACGCGGATCAGCCGCACGCGCGGCAAGAGCCGGTTCGCCGCCCACGAGCGCGGGCTGCTGGAGGACCTCGCCGAGGCCTACGCGACCGGCCGCGGGGAGCTCGACGGCGTGGCCTACGTCGCCAACGAGGGCGACCACCCGCGCTACACCGCGCGGCTTCAGGTCTACAACGCGAGCCACCAGATCGTGCTGCGGCTCATCGGCCCGGCCGTGCGCGCGTTCTTTATGGGCGAGCAGGGCTGCCACGTGCGCCACTCGATCACCGGATCGAGCGAGGTCGTGCGGGCGCGGGTGCTCTCGGCGCGCAAGCTCCGACCCGACGCGCACGTGCGCCAGCTCGACGCGCGGCGACGCGCCTTCGAAGCGGCGCTCGAGCGGCCGTCGCCCGGCGGCGAGCTGCCCGAGAACCCCGACGGCGTGCTGCCGATCGTGCGCCGCTATCACTACGATCCGCCCGAGCGCGCCGGGACCTCGATCCGCTTCGAGATCGAGGACTACCCGCTCGCGCACGCCGCCACGGCCCGCGGGCGCGGGCTCGCCGAGGTCCTGCGCCCGCTGTGGATGCTGCGCCTGGGCGCCGCCTTCGCGGCCATCTCAGCGCGGACGCGGCTGCGCACCGGCGAGGACGAGGAGGGGCAGGGCTGATGGCGCGTCCGAGCTACCGCGTGCACCTGGTGACGCACCACGACGGCATGCTCACCGGCTGGCTGCTCTCGGCGCAGGGCGCCGTGGCGCGCCCGCCCTCGGGGCACGGGCGCACCGACGAGGAGGTCTTCGGGCAGCTCGCGCTGCAGCTCGAGGAGTTCACCGGCGACCGCCGGCAGTTTTTGTGGACCGACGCCCTGCGCACGCGCAAGGTCAAGGTCCAGGTCCACCCGCAGACGATCGTCAAGAAGCGGCACGTGATCGCCAAGGAGACCGTCGAGCTCGAGCTGACCTACGCGTGGTCCAAGCTCGAGCGCGGCGGCTTCCGGGTCATCATCCCGCGCTTCGGCTGGTGGTTCGTGCTCGAGGACATGGGCATGGCCGCCGAGATCATCACGCAGTCGGTGAGCAGCGGCATGCTCGGCAAGCAGCCGCGATCGCTGTACGAGTTCCGCACGCTCTCGAGCGAGCGCGTGGTCGAGTGGTCGCCGACGCTGTCGCGCGCGAAGCAGCCCGCCAAGCGCTCGCGCGCGCGCGACCGGATGCCGACGCTGCACGCGGTCGCCGAGGAGCTGGTCGACAAGGCGAGGAGAAGGCGCGGTCGCCCCGTGATCGGCGAGATCCAGCTGACCGGCGCGCTCGGGCTGGTCCAGCGCAAGCAGCCGCGCTCGCTGCTGCTCGTGGGCCCGGCGGGCGCGGGCAAGACGACCTGGGTGTACGCGCTCGCGCGGCACCTGGCGCGTCGTCGCAAGGACGCGCGGGCCGAGTTCACGCCGCGGCTGTGGAGCACCTCGGCCGACCGGATCATCGCGGGGATGAAGTACCTCGGCATGTGGGAGCAGCGCTGCCTCGACCTGGTCAGCGAGCTCTCGGGCGAGGGCGACTACCTCTACGTCGATCGCCTCGCGCCGCTGCTGCGCACGCGCACGGGGCACTCGTCGATCGCCGACATGTTCCTGCCGGCGCTGCGGGCCGGCGAGCTGAGCCTCATCGCCGAGTGCTCGATCGCCGAGCACGAGCAGCTCTCGAGCCGCAACCCGGTGCTGGCGAGCTGCTTCCACGCGATCCAGATCCGGCCGACGCCGAGCGCCGCGATGCCGGCGTTCTTGCGCGACTACCAAGCGCGCGTGAACCCGCGCTTGGTGATCACGCCGCCGGCCCTGCGGCGCTTGGTGCAGCACCTCGACTTCTTCCAGCGCGACATCGGCTTCCCCGGCAAGGGCGTGCGCTTCCTCGGCTGGCTGAACCAGGAGCGCGGCGCGACCGGGCCGGGCGGCGCGTCCACTCGCGGCGCGCCGAGCGACGGGGACGAGGAGGTCGAGGTGCTCGACGAGGGCGACATCTCGCTGGCCTTCGCGCGCTCGACCGGCCTGCCGCTCGAGCTGATCTCGGAGGAGCTCGTCGCGGGCCCCGAGGCGGTCGCCGCTCGCCTGCGCGCGGGCGTGATCGGCCAGGACGACGCGTGCCGGGCGGCCGCCCGCGTGCTCACGCGCTTCAAGGCCGGGCTCAACGACGCCGAGCGCCCGATCGGCAGCCTGTTCTTCGTCGGGCCCACGGGCGTCGGCAAGACCGAGCTCGCCAAGCAGCTCGCGCGCTACATGTTCGGCGACGTGACCAAGATGATCCGCCTGGACATGAGCGAGTACATGCTCCCGGGCGCCTCGCAGCGCCTGCTCGCGGTCGGCCGCGGGGTCCTCAGCCTCGTCGAGCGCGTGCGCCTGCACCCGCTCTCGCTGATCCTACTCGACGAGATCGAGAAGGCCCACGCCGAGGTCTTCGACCTGCTGCTGGCGATGCTCGGCGAGGGCCGCATGACCGACGTCGAGGGGCGGCTGGTCGACTTCCGCATGACGCTGATCGTCATGACCTCCAACCTCGGCGTGCGGCGGGTCAGCGCGGCCGGCTTCGGCGATCGCGGGCAGAGCCGCAAGGACCTGCTGGGGGCCGTGCGCGGGCACTTTCGGCCCGAGTTCTTCAACCGCGTCGACCACGTGCTCCCGTTCCGCAACCTGTCGCCCGAGGACATCGTCAAGGTCGTCGACCTCGAGGTCGCCAAGGCGAGCAAGCGCGCCGGCTTCGCCCGTCGAGGTCTGCGGTTGCGGGTCGACGCCGAGGCTCGCAAGGCGCTCGCGCGCCTCGGCTGGCACCCCTCGCGCGGCGCTCGGCCGCTGAAGCGCGTGATCGAGGAGCGGATCGTCAGCCCGCTCGCGGTCCGGATCGCGGGCGACCCCACGCTCGAGGAGCGCGCCCTGTACGTCGTCGTCGCCGGATCCGAGGCCGAGCGTCGACTGCAGCGCCGCGGCGAGATCGTGGTCCCGATCCCGGCGCGCTGACGACCCTCGTCGTGACGTGTTCTAACAGTCATGCGGGCCCGCGCCGGAGCGCGCGGCGTTGATCATGCGCGGTTTAGACCGAGCGGCACCCCGAGCGCCCGGCGGTCTTTCTCCTGCGGAACAGCGTCCAGGTTTGACGGACGACGCGCGCCTGTCGTACCCATACACCCATGGGCGTTGATGTGGGGGAGGGCGTCCCGGGTGCAGAGGCCCCGGTCGCGGACCACCCCGCCGACGCCGTTGAGCCTTCGTCGTCATCTTCGTCGTCATCTTCTTCGTCATCCGCCGCGGTGACGCCCCTCGAGATCGACCCGCACGACCGGACGACCGACGCGCTCGCGCTCGCCAACACGGTCGACTCGTCGACGCTGCGCGGCGGCCTCGAGCCGGTGGTCGCGGACACCGTCTACCGCGACGTCTCCTCGTCCGAGGAGGGAGCCGTCGGCGCGTCGGTCGAGGGCAACACGCTCGAGGGCTACACGCTGCTGCGCCTGCTCGGGGTCGGCGGGATGGGGCAGGTCTTCGAGGCCCGCTCGCCCGACGGCTCGATCGTCGCGCTCAAGATCATCCGCAGCGTCAGCCCCGAGCGCATCTATCGGTTCAAGCGCGAGTTTCGGTCGCTCGCCGAGCTCGTGCACCCCAACCTCGTCGCGCTCTACGACCTCGTGCAGCCTGAGTCGGGGGGCGCGGTGTTCTTCACCATGGAGCTGCTGCGCGGGCGCCACTTCGACGCTGAGCTGCGCGCGCCCGAGGCCCCGGCGGCCGCGCTCACGAGCGACGCGCGCGCGGTCCTCAGAGAGCGCCTCGTCGGGCTCGCGCGCGGGCTCGCGTACGTGCACGGGCGCGGGCTCGTGCACCGGGACATCAAGCCCTCCAACGTGCTCGTGACCGACGCTGGGCGCGTCGCGCTGCTCGACCTCGGGCTCGTGCGCGAGCGCGACGTCGCCTCGCTCGAGGGCGACCACTTCTCGCTGCTGGGCACCCCGCTGTACATGGCGCCCGAGCAGATCGGGCGCTCTGACGTCGGGCCCGCCGCCGACTGGTACGCGACCGGCGAGATGCTGTGGGAGTGCCTGCGCGGCGCGTCGCGACATGAGGGGAAGAACATCCACGATCTCATCGCGCACAAGCTCTCGGGGCGGCCGAGCTCGCCGACGCCCGGCCGCGCGCCCGACTCGCCCGACTCGCTCGGCACGCTGGAGCGCCTGTGCGTCGATCTGCTCGCGCGGGACCCGAGCGAGCGACCCGACGCGCGTGAGGTCTTGACGAGGCTCGGGCGCGGCGACCTGCTCACGCTCGAGCTCGACTCGGAGGCGCCCGTCGGGCGCGAGCGCGAGGTCGAGCTGCTGCGCGCGCGCGTCCGCGAGGCCCACGAGGGACGGCCGGCGGCGGTCTTCGTCAGCGGCGCCTCGGGCTTCGGCAAGACGACGCTGATCGAGCACGCGCTCGCCGGCTCGCGTCGCGAACTCGGCGCAAAGGTGTTCTCGGGGACATGTTCTTCACGCGAGTCGATCCCCTTCAAGGCGCTGGACTCCGCGATCGACGCGCTCGCGCTGCACCTGCGCGCGCAGGGCGACGCCGGCCTGCTCGCGCTCGAGCGGCCCGCGGACCTCGCCGCGCTCGCGCGCCTGTTCCCGGTCTTGGGCGCGATCACGGCGGTCGCGGAGATCGAGCCCGGGCTGATCGCGGGCTACGACCCGCTCGAGCTGCGGCGCCGGGCCGCGGACGCGCTCGCCGAGCTGCTGCGCCGCTGCGCGCGGGTCCAGCCCATCGTGCTCTCGCTCGACGACCTCCAGTGGGCCGACCTCGACAGCGTGCAGCTGCTGGAGTCGGTGATGCTGCGCCCGAGCCCGCCCGCGCTCACCCTGGTCATCAGCCACCGCGCCGGCGTCGAGGCGCGGCACGGCCCGCTGGTGCGGCTCCGCGAGAGCTTCACCGGGAGCGAGGCCGTCGCGGTCGAGACCGTCGAGGTCGGGCCGCTCGCGGCGGAGCAGGGGCGGGCGCTCGCGCTCAGCCTGCTCGGCGCGCGGGCCGACGACGAGCTCGCGCGCAGGATCGCGAGCGAGGCCGCCGGCAGCCCGCTGTTCATCCACGAGCTCGTCCGTCACGCCGTCGCCCGCGGCGAGCTTCGCGACGAGCTTCGCGACGAGCTTCGCGACGAGCCGCTGAGCCTCGACGAGGTGCTGCGCGAGCGCTTTCGCGGTCTGCCTGACGCGGCCCGGCAGCTGCTCGAGCTCCTGGCGGTCGCGGGCGGTCGGCTGCCGCGCGCGATCGCGGTCGAGGTCGCGGCGGGCTTCGGCGGCGTCGTCGATCGCGGCACGCTGGCGAAGCTGCGCTCGGAGCGGCTGATCCGCTTCGCGGAGTCCTCCAGCGAGGACGTGCTGGAGACCTATCACGATCGGATCCGCGAGGTCGCGGAGCGCGAGACCGCGGCGGCTGACGACGGCGAGCGCGCGCCGACCTACCACGGCGCGATCGGGGCGGCGCTGCTGCGCACGGGCGAGGCCGACGCGGCGACGCTCGCCCACCACTTCCGCGCCGCGCGGGACGTCGCGCGCGCGACGAGGTACTCGCTCGAGGCCGCCCAGGAGGCCGCGGCGGCGCTGGCCTTCGACCGCGCGGCCGCGGAGTACGGCGCGGCGCTCGAGCTCGGTCAGCTCTCGGGCGCGATGGCGAGCGAGATCCGCCGCCGCCGCGCCGAGGCGCTCGCCAACGCCGGGCACCTGCACGCGGCCGCGCGCGCCTACGTCGCGCTCGCGGACGACCGCGACATCGTCGCGAGCGAGGGCCAGCGCACGGAGTGGATGCGGCTCGCGGCGACGCACTTCCTCTCGACCGGCTACCACGACGAAGGCCGCGCGGTGCTCAATTCGCTGCTGCCCCGCGTCGGCCTGACGATGCCGCGCGGGACGGCCTCGGCGATCGCCTCGCTGCTCGGTCAGCGCGTGCTGCTGTCGCGCAGCGCGATGGCGCTGCCGGCGGCGAGGCGATCGGTCCCCGAGGACATCACGCGCAGGCTCGACGTCTGCTGGACGGCGACGCGCGGCCTGATCTACGTCGACGGGATCCGCTCGGCGCTGTTCCACGCCCGCCACCTCCGGCTCGCGCTGCGCAGCGGCGACCGCCTCCGCAGCGCCCGCGCGATCGGCTTCGAGCTCTACCTGCGCGTGCTGATGCAGGGCGAGCCGGCCTTCGACGAGGGCTTCCGCGTCGTCTCGGAGTTCGCCGGCGCGCCGGAGGTCTCCGGCGACCCCTACACCCTCGGGATGCTGCAGCAGTTCCGCGCGTCGATGCAGCACATGGTCTGTCGGCTCGAGGCGGCGGAGGAGACCTATCGCGCGGCGCTCGAGGTCCTGCGCGAGCAGTGCACCGGCGCCATGCACGAGGTCGCGCAGATGCTCGCGCACTACGCCCTGACGCTGCTCTACCTCGGGCGCATCCCGGCGCTCGAGCGCCTGGCCTTCGAGCTCGAGCGCGAGTGCGCGGAGCGGCCCAACCCCTACGTCGAGGGCTACATCCGCGGGCTGCTGGGCAACGTCGTCTACCTCAGCCGCGACGACGTCGCGGCCGCCTCGGGCGAGATGGAGCGCTACCGGCGGGAGGCGCCCAAGGACTTCGAGGTCCACTACTTCAACTGGACCTGCCAGCACACCGAGCTGCTGCGCTACCAGGGCGACGGCGTCGCGGCCTGGCGCGCCCACGAGCGCGAGGCGCCGAGGATCCGCACGCTCAACTTCCTGCGCACGCCGTGGGTCCAGGCCGAGTTTCACCGCAGCCGCGCTTCGAACGCGCTCGCGCTCGCGGCGGAGACTCGAGATCGACGCGCGCTCCTCAAGATCGCGCGCGCCTCGGGCAAGCGCTGCGTCAAGCTCCCGCTGCCGCACGCGGAGGCCTACGGCCGGCTCGCGCTCGCGGGCGCGGACCAGCTCGACGGCCGCCACGGCCGCGCGATCTTGGAGCTGCAGCGCGCGGTGGAGATCTTCGAGCAGCGCCGCATGGGCGGCTACCTGGCGACGAGCCGCCGCCGGCTCGCCGCGCTGCTCGGCGGCGACGAGGGCAGGGCCATCGCGCGCGCGGCCGACGACTGGCTGAAGGAGCAGGGCGTCGCGCGGCCCGATCGCTACACGAATTTGTTCGCGCCGGGCTTCGAGGCGGCGCGCTGAGAGCTGACGCGAACCAGAGCACGAGCGACCTGACCGAGAACACAGGAGCGCGCCGGGCCTCGAGTCGGCGCGTCGAGAGCTGAGGAGGACCGAGATGCTGCTGCAACGAGCCCGCGAGATCGCCCACGAATTGGCCCGTCACCCTGGCAACGCCGACGCGCGCGGGCGCGCGGGATCGCTGCACGACGAGCTGGCCCGCTTGTTCCGGCTGCCGTCACACAGCGACGCGGCGACGAGCAGCTCGCGCCGCTGGTATCACGCCAAGGGGACCATCGACACCCGCGTGATCGTGTTGACGCTGCCGGCCGAGACCGTGCGCCAGCTGCTGCCGGCGGGCCTCGAGCTCGCGCCGCAGCCGGTGGTCCCGTCGAGCTACCACCCCGTCTACATCATGTCGTCGCACGACGTCTTCGAGGCGTGGTTCGGGACCATGGACTACGAGGAGATGTTGATCGGCGTCCCCTGGGTCCAGATCTCGGACCCGCTCGCGGCCTACCCGGGGCCGTTTATCTACATGCCGCGGCTGTACCTCAACGATCGCCTCCCGGAGGAGCTGGGGATCCATCTCTACGGCTGGGAGAAGGAGATGGCGAAGATCGTCACCGCCGACGACGGGGACGGCACGACGCGCTACACGGTCACGGCCGCGGGCGCGACGAGCCCGACCGTCGACGGCGTGTTCAAGGAGATCGACGGCGTTGGGCCCAAGCCGGCGGCCGACGTGCGCAACTTCGTGATCGTGCGGCAGCTGTTCGAGCAGCCGACGATCTCGCAGGCGCTGCGGATCGTCGACCCCGACGCGTTCAACTCGAAGCTCCACGGCCCCTTCCTCGCGGCCAACGTCCGCTACCTGTTCGACGAGCGCGGCACCACGGTCCAGCCGATCACCGCGAGCGTGACGATCGGCGACTCGCTGACGCCCCCCGGCATCCCGCCCGGCACCTACAGCTCGCCGAGCCTGCGCGGCTCGCAGCTCGGCGCGTTTCGCCTGCGCTGCGACCAGCGGGTGACGCTGCCCGGCTCGCCCGCGAAGGCGGTGTTCCCCCGCGGGCCGGTGGCGCGCAAGCTCCGAGTCGCGGTCCTCGGCGGCGGGCCGGCGGCCTGCACCGCCGCGCTCTACCTGGCGCAGCAGACAGATCGCTACGAGGTCAAGCTCTACACCACCGGGCATCGCCTCGGCGGTAAGTGCCAGTCGTGGCGCGACCCAGAGAAGGCGTGGCGCATCGAGGAGCACGGCCTGCACGCCTTCCTCGGCTTCTATCACAACGCGTTCACGGCGGTCCGCGACGCCTTCCACGAGGCCTTCGAGAGCCCGGAGATCGGCGAGGCGATGTACAAGCACGCCTTCTACGCCGAGCGCTACAACGGCGTGATGGTGCAGCGAAACGGCGAGTGGACCTACTGCCCGGTCCCGAGCTTCAGCGGCGCGAGCCCCTCGCCGGAGCCGCCGACCACGGGCGCCGGGCACTCGCTGCTGACGACGCTCGCGGGCCTCGCCCGGCGCGTGCTCGACTTCATCAAGGCCATGCGCGGGGAGGGCGTCGCGATCGGGCGCGAGGTCTTCCAGCGCTTTTACGCCCACCTCGTCGACGTGCAGGGGCAGGACGAGGGCGCGGGCGCGGGCGCCGGGGCGCGCTCCGGCAAGCGCCTGCTGAGCAAGGTCGACGCTGGGCTGTTCAAGACGGTCGAGGACGAGCTCGCGGCGCTCGAGTCGCGTCTATCGTCATTTACGACCTACGTGTGGTTTCTGTGGACCGGGCTCGACACGATGATCACGATCGCGCGCGGGCTGCTGCGCAACCCGGTCGACAACCTCTCGGAGCTCGATGACGTCGACTTCCGCGACTGGCTGCACCAAAACGGGCTGCGCGAGGGTCAAGACGAGTCGTGGGCGGTGATCAACCAGGTCTACGAGACGCTCTTCGCCCACCAGGACCGCCAGGGCTCCGAGCAGGAGGTCTGCCAGCAGCTCGAGACCACGGTGCGCCCCGCCAACCTCGCGGCGGGCGTCGGCGTCCGCTGGTTCTTGCTCGAGAGCTTCGGCTACCGCGGCGCGCCCGCCTATCGCTTCGAGTACAGCTGCGCGCAGACGATGATGACGCCGCTGTACCTGGCGCTTCAGCGGCTCGGCGCCGAGGTCAACTTCTTCCACACCGTGACCGGCCTCGAGCTGGCCGGCGAGGGCGAGGATCGACAGCTGACGCGCGTGCACATGCAGCGGCAGGCGAAGGTCAAGGACGGGCCCGCCTGCTACCAGCCGCTCATCGATCGGGACCTGCCCAACAACCCCAAGGGCCTGCGCGACTGGCCCAAGGACCCGCACTACGATCAGCTCGTCGACGGCGAGTGGTTCAAGCAGAACGGCTTCGACTTCTACGACTCGTGGAAGGCCGAGACCAACCCCCACGCCGAGCCGGTCTCGATCGCCTACGAGGAGGACTTCGACCTGTGCGTGCTCGGCGTCCCGCTGGGCGCGCTGCCGATGATCGAGTCGCCGCTGACCAAGACCGGGCGCGCCGACGCGGACCCGACCTGGAAGGCGATGATCGAGGGGATCGCGGTGACGCAGACCTTCTCGTTCCAGCTCTGGCTCAAGCCCTCGCTCGAGGAGCTGATCAAGCCGCCGATGCGCGGGCTGCTGACGACCTACGCCCAGCCGCAGCCGAGCTGGGGCGACTTCTCGCCGCTGATCCGCTACGAGCTGTGGACGCAGGTCAAGCCGGCGCTGATCGCCTACTACACCGGCGCGTCGACGGCCGGCGCGGCCATCGTCCCGCCGGCCTGCGGCGCTGACTACCCCGAGCGGATGGCGCGGCAGTGGGAGGCCGCCGTCGAGCAGTGGCTGCGCGCCAACTACCTCGCGTTCTTCGACGGCGCCGCGACGCCGCCCGACTTCGACGGCTTCCTCGACGCGCTCGCGGTCGAGGGGCCCGCGCTCGAGGGCGTCGCGCGGCTCCTCTGGCAGCACCTGATCGCCGACGTCGAGCCCTCGAACCTCTACGTGCTGAGCCAGCAGCGCTCGACCGCGCTGCGCCTCGGGCAGGCCGACTCCGGCGTCAAGTCGCTGATCCTGTGCGGAGACTGGACGACCACCGACATGAACTGCGGCTGCGTCGAGGCGGCGACGAGCTCGGGCATGCTCGCGGCGCGGGCGATCAGCACCGAGCCGCGCTCGATCTGGAGACCTGGCTTTTAAGTCTAGTTTGACAACTCGGCGGCTGCGCGAGGAGGCGGGAGACATGGACGACTCGGACGACACAGCGCGCGCGGGCGAGGGCGCCCAGGCGCAGCAGAATTGGGCGCGGACCATCACCTACGAGCCGGCGAGTGTCGAGACGCCGACGAGCCTCGAGGCGCTGCGCGCGGCGGTGCGCGACGCCCCGGGGCAGGTCCGCCCGCGCGGCAGCGGGCACTCGTGGAACCACGCGATCGCGACCGCCGCGCGCTCGATCGACACCTCCGCGCTCACGGAGGAGAACGGCAACGACGTCCACGTCGAGGAGGTGCGCGGCGCGGACGGCGAGCTGTACGTGCGCTTCAGCGTGCCGGCGGGCATGGTCCAGGGCGACTTCGCCGAGCTCACCAATCGCCGCGGCGCGCCGCTGCCGACCCAGGGCCCCGCGCCCGACATCACGCTGAGCGGCTTCGTCGCCAACGGCTGCCACGGCACGGGCTGGGACCAGCCGACCATCGCCGAGCTGGTCTACGGCCTCGAGCTCGTGGGCCCCGGCGGCGAGCTGCTGTACTTCGACGAGCAGACCGTCCCGCCGAGGCTCGAGTCCCTGGGCTACACCGCCGCGGAGCTGATGGAGATCGTGCGCGTCAACCTGGGGGCGCTGGGCGTGATCTCGAGGATCGTGTTCCAGCTCCCCAAGGACGACTTTAACCTGCGCCTGACGAGCCAGTTCGTGCCGCTCACCGAGGTCCTCGACCGCGACGACCCGAGCAAGCTCCAGCGGCTCATCGAGGGCCACGACTACGTCGAGCTGTTTTGGTTCCCGTACAACGCCTACCGCTGGCGCGGGCTGACCCCGACGCCGCTCGGCCCGGAGCAGGACGAACTCTGGGTCATGCTCTTCGACCGCACCACGGACGAGGTCTCGGCCTCGGCGGGCTTCATCAAGCTGTGGAACGACCTCTTCGGCCTGCTCGCGCGGGCCGGCGGCGCCATCGGCCCGCTGCTCGATCACGACGAGCGGTGGACGCCGACGACCTCGAGCTTCGCGCTGGGCACGATGAAGCTCAAGAACCTCGTCAGCGACTCGGTGGTGCTGCGGCCGGCCGACGCCTTCCTGTATCAGAAGCAGTACTTCCGCGGCTTCCAGGACCTCGAGTTCACGATCCCGATGTCCGAGCAGCGCGGCTTCGCCGACGTGGTGGCGGCCTTCTACCAGCTCGTCGATCGCATGGAGGCGTGGCGCCGCGAGGGCGAGGGCGACGCGAAGTACCCCGTCAACCTCAACGTGCACGCGCGCTTCATCGGCGCGAGCCAGGCCGCGCTCTCGCCCGCCTACGCGCCCGCGGGCTCGGCGTCGCACACCTGCTACATCGAGTACCTCAGCTACTCCGCCGGCGCGCTGACCCAGCGCTACCTCGACTTCAACCAAGCGTTCTACAGCGAGCAGCATGGGCGCGGCTGGAAGCGCTGGGGCGGGATCCCGAACTGGGGGAAGTACCTCGAGAGCGTCCCTGGCATCTACGAGTACGTGCACGCGCGGCTCAGCGCGCGCGAGCGCGGCGAGTCGGGCGAGAGCCAGCTCGAGCGCTTCCTGCGGGTGCGCGAGCGCGTTGACCCTGGCGGCGCCACGTTCACCAACGACTACCTCGAGGGCATGTTCACCGGCCGTGATCCTGGGCGGCCGCCGCCGCGCCGCGGCGCGCCCTCGGCCGAGCACGTCGCGTTGCCGGCGATCCCGGCGTCGCGCGCGTTTGCGATCGCGGGCGCGGCGGCGCTGCAGGAGGCGAAGCGGCTCGGCCTCGAGGGCGACGGCGCGCGCCCGGACGCGGCGCTCGAGCTCCATCATGACCTCAAGGCCAGCACGGCGTACCTGATCAACGAGCACGACGAGCTCGTCATCCTCCAGACCACGCACGAGCCGGTGACGGGGCGGCTGCGCTACACGGTCGCGTCGCCCTCGCAGCATATGGACGCCGAGGCGACGCTCGACCGCGTCGCGCGATTTCACGAGTAGCAGCGAGTGCCGACGCTCCGCGGATACCAGCTCGAGAGCCTGCTCTACGACGGCCAGAATTCTCGAGTCTATCGCGCGACCCGCGAGCGCGACGGGCGGCGCGTGGTCGTCAAGCTCCCGCGCTCGGGTCGGTTCGCCCAGCAGCGGCGCGCGCGGCTGCGGCACGAGTTCGAGATCCTGCGCCAGCTCGACGACCCCGCGGTGATCAAGGCGCTCGGCCTCGAGCGCTTCGACGGGGGCGAGGCGCTGATCCTCGAGGATTTTGGGGGCGTCTCGCTGCGGGAGCGCGGTCGCGGCGACGAGCCGATGGCGGTGGGCGAGTTCCTGCGCCTCGCGCTGCGGATCACCGCTGGGCTCGCGGTGATCCACGCGCGCGGCGTCGTCCACCGAGACATCAAGCCGAGCAATATCCTGATGAACCCCGCGTCCGGTCGCGTCGCGATCGCGGACTTCAGCATCGCCTCGCAGCTCTCGCGTGAGCGTCAGGGGCTCGCCGGCGCGTCGGCGCTCGAGGGCACGCTGGCGTACATGTCGCCGGAGCAGACGGGGCGCATGAACCGGAGCGTCGACTACCGCAGCGACTATTACTCGCTCGGGGTCACCTGCTACCAGCTGCTCACCTGCAGCGTGCCGTTCGCCTTCGATGATCCGGCGGCGCTGGTGCACGCGCACATCGCCCGCGAGCCAGAGGAGCCGCGCGCGCGTCGGCCGGGGTTGCCGCGCGCGCTCTCGGAGCTGGTCCTCAAGCTGATGGCGAAGTCAGCGGAGCGTCGCTACCAGAGCGCCCGCGGGATCACGGCGGACCTCGAGCGCTGTCTCGCCGCGTGGGAGGCCGGCGGCGGGATCGAGCCGTTCACGCTGGGGCGAGAGGACCGCTCTGAGCGCTTTCAGATCCCGGAGCGGCTCTACGGGCGCGACGAGGCGCTCGCGGAGCTCCGCGCCGCGTTCGAGCGCTGCGCCGCCGGAGCCGTGGAGCTCGCGCTGGTCGCCGGGGCGCCCGGGATCGGCAAGTCGGCCCTGGCGCACGAGCTGCTGCGCGTGATCAGCGAGCGCCGGGGGATGTTCGGCGCCGGGAAATTCGACCAGCTGTCCGGAGGAACACCTCACTCGGCGCTGACCCACGCGCTGCGCGAGGTCTGTCAGCAGCTGCAGAGTGAGCCCGAGGAGCGCCTCGTGGAGTGGCGCGCGCGGCTCTCGAGCGCGCTCGGGGAGAACCGCGCCGCCCTGACGGCGCTGGTGCCTGAGATCTCGGCGCTGCTCGAGGAGGGCGCGAGCGCGTCGCGGCTCTCGGCGGCCGAGGCCAACAACCGGCTGCGGCTCGGGCTCGCGCAGGCGCTGCGAACGCTGGCGAGCGCGGATCGACCGCTGGTGCTGCTCCTCGACGACCTACAGTGGGCCGAGCCGCCGACGCTGCAGCTCATCGAGCAGCTGCTGACGTCGCCGGGGCTCTCGAACCTGCTGCTCCTCGGCGCCTATCGGGATAACGAGGTCGACGACGCGCACCCGCTGCGGACCACGCTGGGGCGGCTTCGTGAGCGCGGCGTGGCGATGTCGATGCGCGCGCTCGGTCCGCTCGAGCGCGACGACGTGCGCGCCTTGACAGGCGCGACGCTGAGCCCGACGGCGCGCGAGCCGAGCGCCGTCGCGTCGCTCGCCGACTACCTGCGCGAGCTGACCGCCGGCAACCCGTTCTTCCTGCGCGTCGTGCTGCGAGCGCTGCACGAGCGCGGGCTGCTGCGCTTCGTGGGCGCGCGCGGCGGGTGGAGCTGGGCGCTCGAGCAGATCCGCGTCGCCGCGCTGCCGGACGATCTGGGGGCCTTTATGTCCGCGCGGCTCTGCGAGCTCTCGGCGCGGGCCCGCGAGACGCTGGAGTTCGCGGCGAGCATCGGCAACGAGTTCCATCTAGAGCTGCTCGCGCGCGCGCTCGATCGCGACGCGGCGCTCGTCGCCGAGGACCTGCTGGAGGCGGCGCGCCGCGGCCTCGTGCGGCCCCTCGGCAACGCGTACAAGTACGTCGCGCACGCGGGCGCGGACGCGGGCGCGCCAATCCGGTACCACTTCCAGCACGATCGGGTTCAGCAGGCCGCGCGCGCGCTCATCCCCGCGTCGAGCCTTCCGGGCGTGCATCACAAGCTCGGTCGGCTGCTCCTGGAGCGCGGCGTCGAGCTCCCCGAGGAGCTGCTGTTCACGCTGACCCAGCATCTCAACAGCGCGGCCGCGCTGATCGAGGAGCCGGGCGATCGCCTCCGCCTCGCGGAGTTCAACCTCGAGGCGGGGCGACGCGCCCAGCGCTCGAGCGCGTGGGCGCTGGCTCGCGCACACTACCGCGAGGGGATCGGGCTGCTGCCACAGGGCGCGTGGGCGCGGCGTCACGAGCTCGCCTACGCGCTTCACGTCGGCCTCGCGGAGGTCACGGTGCACGAGGCCACGGACGCGTCGCTGAGGCGCGCGCGCGACCTCCTCTCGACGCTCGAGCGCCACGCTCGCACGCCGCTCGAGCGCGCGCGGCTCGGGGACCTGCGCTTTAAGACCGCCTTTCAGTCGGCGCGCTTTGACGAGTGCTTGAGCGCCGCCCAGGACAGCCTCGAGGCGCTGGGCTACAGGGCGCCGCGCTCCGGCGCGGCGTCGGTCGTCCTCCGCGAGCTCGCCAGCGCGCGGTGGCGACTGCGCCGCCTCGATCTGCAGCGCTACCTCGCGGGGCCGCGCCTCGACGACCCGGAGCTCGAGCACGCGATGCAGATGTACATCTACGCGTGGCAGGCCGCGCAGCACGTCGACGACCGCCTGGGCCCGGTCGCGCTCCTGCGCATCGCCAACGAGACGCTGCGTCGCGGGCTGTCGGACTACTCGACGCTCGGCCTCGCCGGCCTCGCCGTGATCATGGTCTCGGGCCTCGGCGCGTATCAGCAGGCCGCGCGGCTAAGCGAGGTAGCGACGACGCTCGCGCTGCAGGGCGGCAAGCCGTACCCGGACGCGACCGCGCTCGTCTACCTCGGGACGGTGGTCGCGCCCTGGGGCGGATCGCTCGCGGCGGCCAACGACCTGATCACGCGCGGCCACGAGCGCGCCCGCGGCGGCGCGCTGCTGCAGGAGCAGCACTACTACTCCTCGTGGGACGGCGTGTACCGCTGGTTTCGCGGCGTGCCGCTCGGGGAGCTGCGCGCGTTCACGGGGCCGCGCCTGCAGGAGGCGATGGACTACTTCATGGAGTCCCGGGGCGCGATGTCGCCGATGCTGTTCGTCGACCGCTGCGCGCGGTCGTTGATGGGCGAGACGAGCGCCCCGTTCGAGCTGTCCTCCGAGACATGGAGCGAGCGCGAGTACGTCGAGTTTCTCAACGGCGAGGGCACGGCGCTCTACCTGGCGATCTACGCGCTGCTCAAGGCGGAGCTCGCGGCCGTCGCGGGCGACTTCGCGGCCGCGCGGCGGTGGATCGCGGAGCGGGCTCGCCACGAGACGCCCGTGCTGCGCAACACCGTGATGTCGCAGCGACTCGACTTCATCGACGGCCTGAGCGCGGCCGCGCTCGCTCACGACGCGGCGCCGTCGCGGCGCCGCGCGCTGCTGCGGACCCTGCGACGGGCCGTCCGTCGCAGCGAGCGCGCCGCCGAGCTCCGCCGCGACAACTTCGGCGGACATCACCTGCTCCTCACGGCCGAGCGCGCGCGGCTCTCGGGGCTCCACGGTCAGGCCCGTCAGCGCTACGATCAGGCGATCGAGCACGCGCGCGCGCAGCGAAACCGCCGGCTCGAGGCGCTCGCGCTCGAGCGCGCCGCTCGCTGCTCGCTCGCGGCCGGTCACGAGCTCGTCGGGGAGCTGTACCTTCGGGAAGCTCGAGACGCCTACGAGCGCTGGGGCGCGCGCGCGAAGGTAGAGCGGCTGCGCGAGGAGTTCCCCGTGCACTTCGCGAGCGACGCGGGCTCCGAGACCGTGAGCTCGATCAGCACGTCGAGCACCTCGCGCTCGCTCAGCGAGTCGCTCGATCTCGCGGCGCTGCTCAAGGCCTCGCGCGCGCTCTCCAGCGAGCTGCAGCTCGACAAGCTGCTGCGCCGACTGCTGGAGCTCGTGCTCGAGAACGCGGGGGCGCAGCGCGGCGCGCTGCTGCTGATGCGCGAGGGAGCGCTCCGCGTCGAGGCTGAGTGCGAGATCGTGCGCGCGTCGGAGCGCGCGGTCCGGGTGCTCGAGTCGCGGGCCCCCGGCGCGCGGGAGTGTCGCGCGCTGATCGAGTTCGTCGCGCGCACGCGTCGCGACGTGCTGCTCGACGACGCGACGCGGGACGGCGAGTTCACGGGCGATCCGTACATCCTCGAGCACCGCCCGCGCGCGCTGCTGTGCACCCCGATCCTGCACCAGGGCGCGCTTCAGGGGGTGCTCTATCTCGAGAACCGGCTCACCGGCGGCGCGTTCACGGGGCCGCAGCTCATGCTGCTCAAGCAGCTGGCGGCCCAGAGCGCGAGCTCGATCGAGAACGCGCGGCTCTACGAGCGCGTCAACCGAATCTCGCGCTCCTACAGCCGCTTCGTGCCGCATCGCTTCCTCGAGATCATCGGCAAGCCGCAGATCACGGAGCTGCGCCTCGGGGACCAGATCCAGCGCGACATGACCGTGCTGTTCGCCGACATCCGCGGCTTCTCGACGCTGTCCGAGGCCATGAGCCCGGCGGACAACTTCGTGTTCATCAACGACTACCTGCAGGCGATCGCGCCGAGCATCGAGCGCAGCGGCGGCTTCATCGACAAGTACATCGGCGACGCGATCATGGCGCTGTTCCCCGACTCGGCCGACAGCGCGCTCGCGGCCGCGCGCGACGTCCTCGAGGCGCTCGCGGCGTTTAACGCCCAGCGCGCGGAGCGGGGCGCGCCGCCGGTGCAGATCGGCATCGGGCTGAACTCGGGGCCGCTGATGCTGGGCACCGTCGGTCACGGCGAGCGGATGGACTGCACCGTGATCTCGGACGTCGTGAACGTCGCGTCTCGCCTCGAGGGGCTCACGAAGCAGCACCAGACGCCGATCATCCTCAGCGGCGAGACGCGCCGGCGGCTGTCCCCGGGCGCGCGCGCGCTGACGCGAGAGATCGGGCGCGCGCGGGTGCGCGGGCGGACGTCGGAGGTCCGGCTCTACGCGCTGACGGAGGTCGACGCGGGTTGACGAGACGCGGGCGGTCGGCGTCGAGGCTGGGCTCCGCTACCCCGGGTAGATCTCCTCCGGCACGCAGTGCGCCCCGCCGCAGTCGTCGGTGCTGACGCACTCGCAGGCGCCCTGCTGCGTGAAGCAGGTGAAGTCAGAGGACAGGCAGTCGTCGAACTGGAAGCCGATGTAACACTTCTGCCCGTCAGGACAGTCTGAGTCCATCTTGCACGTCGGGCGCAGGCAGCCGCTCTCGTCGAAGTAGTCGCTCAGCCCGCCGCAGCTGTTGCCGTCGCAGTCGATCGGGCCGTCGCAGCTGTACTTGGGGTGCTCCTCGCACTCGAGGCCGCCCGTCGTCTCGCTGGTGGTCGCGCCCTCGCTGGTGGTCGGTGAGCCCGTGGTCGCGGGGCCGGTGGTCTGGGACGTCGCGCTCGTCGTGCTGGCGTCGGTGGTCTCGGGGGGCGCGCTGGTGGTGGACCCGTCCGTGCTGGTGGTGCCCGGCGCGCCGGTGCTGGTGCTGGTGCTGCCGGCGGTCGTCGAGCTCGTGCTCGCCTCGGTCTCGCCGTCGCTGTCGCTGACCGCGGTCGTCGAGCTCGCGGGGCCGCCGCTGCACGCGAGCGCGAGCGTCGACGCCAGGAGGATGCCGGCGAGCCGATCTCGCCTGGCCGAGCCGGCAGGTCTACGGGTCTTTGTAGCGAAGTCCATGCAGCGGGTGTAGCACAGGCGCCCTGGAGGGAGCGGTATCGAACGGGGCGCGACGGCTCGCGCTGGAGCACGCGCGCGCGCATCGGGTATCGTGGGGGCCGTGTTGCGGCGTCGAAGCATCGCCTGGGTCGCGGCCTCCGCCTGCGGAGCGCTGCTCGTCGGGGCGTGCGGCGACTCGGAGTCTGACAGCGAGACGACCGTCGGGATCACCAGCGCCGGCCAGAGCACCACGGACTCGGTGATGCAGGTGACGATGAGCGCGAGCGCCAGCACCGACGGCGCGGCGACCGAGAGCACCGACGGCGTGAGCACGGGCGCGGGGACGAGCACGGGGGTCGCCAGCGACAGCGTCAGCAGCAGTGGGAGCGGCAGCACGACCTTCCCGGCGACCTCGGCCGGCGAGACCGAGGACCCCGACACCACCACCGGCGTCGACCCCTGCGGCAATTCGGTGCTGTCGGCGACGATCCGCGACTTCAGCCTCAACCACCCGGACTTCGAGTCGTTCACGGGCGACACGCCGTACCTGGGGATCGTCGCGGGCCAGCTCGGCGGCGACGACAAGCCCGTCTACAACCACCCGGGCGCGACGCCGCAGACCTCGGGGCCCGACAACTTCGCGCACTGGTACAACGACACGCCGGGCGTGAACATCCCCTTCGAGATCGAGATCGTGCTGGAGGAGGTCGAGCCGGGCCTGTTCCGCTACGAGAACTCCGCGTTCTTCCCGATCGACGACTCGGGCTTCGGCAACGAGGGCTGGTTCAGCAACTTCCACTTCACCACCGAGATCCACACGACCTTCAAGTACTCGGGCGGCGAGCTCTTCACCTTCACCGGCGACGACGATCTGTGGCTGTTCCTCAACGGGAAGCTGGCGATCGATCTCGGCGGCACGCACCCGCCGGAGTCCTCGACGGTCGACCTCGACGCGCAGGCGGGCGCCCTGGGCCTCGTCCCGGGCGGCGTCTACACGATGGACATCTTCCACGCCGAGCGCCACACGGATCAGTCGAACTTCCGGATCGACACGACGATCGGCTGCTTCATCCCGGGCTGATCTCCTTCGTCTCGTCGCGCGGCGGGACCAGGCGGCGCGCGAGCTCGCGGCGCAGCAGCAGCCAGCTGACGATCGCCTGCAGCGTCGAGCTGACCACCGAGATCCACCAGATCTGGCGGATCGTGAAGCTCTGCAGGCTCGTCAACCACAACACGGGGAGCGTGAAGCTCGCTAGGCGCACGCCGCTGGCGATCAGCGCGGGCATGGTGTTGCCCATGGCCTGGAACATGCTGGAGTTCGTGAAGTTGACGCCCGCGGCGAGGAAGTTGATCGAGATGATGCGCAGGTAGTCCGCGCCCACGGCGATGACCTCGGGGTCGTCGGTGAAGCCGGCGACCAGCGACTCGGGGCGCCACTGACACACGAGCGTGAGCGCGAGCATGAGGCCGCTGAGGAACGAGAGCGAGGCGCGGAGCGTGCCGCGGACGCGGTCGAAGCGGCGCGCGCCAAAATTCTGCCCGGCGACGGGCGCCGTGGCGAAGGCGACCGCGAGCGAGGGGACGAAGATCGCCTGCATGACGCGGGCGCCGATACCGAAGCCGGCCTGCGCCTCGGGGCCGAAGGGGCGGATCGCCCAGTACACCAGCGAGATGTAGATAAACAGCAGCAGGAACTCGCCGCCGGGCGGCAGCCCGAGCCGCAGGATCCGCCACCACTCGTCTAGGCGAGGGCGCAGCTGCGTGAAGTCGAGGCTGACGTAGCGCTCGCGCCAGCGGAAGTAGATGGACATCAGCACCACCGCGACCGCGACCGAGATCGTGGTCGAGAGGCCGGCGCCCATCAGGCCGAGCGGCACGCCGGTGAACCAGCCCGCGATCATGATGGGCGAGAGCACGGCGTTGAGCGCGACGGTCGCGACCTGGACGATGATGGTGGGGTTGACGATGCCGGTCCCGCGCAGCGCCGAGCCCATGGCGATGAGCGCGAACTGCAGCCCGAGCCCGGGTAAGAACCAGTAGAGGTAGGTCGTGCCGGCCGCGACCGTGGGCGCGTCGGCGGCGAGCGTCGCCATGTAGGGCCCGGCGACCGCGTAGCCGATCACGAGGGTGAGCGCGCCGAAGACCGCGGCCATCGAGATGCTCTGGTTGAACACGAGGTTCGCGTCGCCCTGATCCTTGCGACCGCTGGCCTGGGCGATGAGCGCCATGGTCCCGACGCCGAGCGACTGCGTCAGCGCCATGATCAGGAACTGCAGCGTCCCCGCCGACGAGAGCCCGGCGACCGCGACGTCGCCGATCAAGCCGACGAAGTAGAGGTCGACGAGGTAATAAAGTGTCTGGAAGACCATCCCGATCGCGATCGGGATGGACAGCTTGACGATGTGTCGACCGATCGACCCTTGCGTCAGATCCTGCATGCGAGAGCCGGCACACTAGCACGCGCGCCACGGCGGCCCGTGCGGTACAACAGCCACAGCGATGACGACCGAGTCGGTTCGAAGCTTCTACGACGCGCTGGCCCAGGACTACGACTCGATCTTCGCGGACTGGGAGGCGTCGACGCGACGCCAGGGGCGCGTGATCGAGGCGCTGATCGAGGGGGCCCTGCGGCCGGCGGGTGAGGGCGCAACGGCGCGCTCGATCCTCGACGTCTCGTGCGGGATGGGGACGCAGGCGATCGGCCTCGCGCGGCGCGGGCATATCGTCACGGGGCGCGACTTGAGCTGCGAGCTGCTCGCGCGGGCGCGGGAGGAGTCGCGGCGGCGCGGGCTCTCGATCCGGCTCGAGGCCGGCGACATGCGACGCGCGCGGCCGGAGGATCGCGGGCGCTTCGACGCCGTGATCGCCTTTGACAACTCGCTGCCGCATCTCGATCGCGACGAGGAGCTCGTCAGCGCGTTTCGAGCGATGGCGCAGGCGCTGCGACCCGACGGCGTCGCGCTCGCGTCGATCCGTGACTACGACGCGATGCTCGAGCGCCCGGTCTCGCAGCGCCCGCGCTTCGACCCGCCGCGCCTCACGGGCTCCCCGGACGCGCGCCGGATCTCGCTGCAGCTGTGGGACTGGCACGCGGACGGCGAGCGCTACACGCTGCACCACATCACGCTGCAGGAGCGCGCGGACGGGTGGCCGAGCGCCAGTCGGCGCGTGACCTACCGCGCGCTGCGGCGGTCGCGGCTCTCGGCCCTGGCGCGGTCGGGCGGGCTCGCCGGGATCGAGTGGCTGATGCCCAACACGACCGGCTTCTACCAGCCGGTGCGGCGGGCTTGGGCCCGCGCAGACGCCGAGTAGATCGATGTCGAGATCAGTGCAGACGTCGATGCAGATGTCTCTGTAGCCAGCTTGTTCGCGACGTCGTCCTCGACCGAAGGCGTCATTTGTGCGCTGTCGCGCGTGTTTACGGGGCGAGGAATGGGTGTTATTTAACTTGAGCAATGCGAGTTTTCATGGCTTCTTTGGGTCGAATTGGCGCGGCGACAGCGCTGCTTTTGTGCATTGGCTGCCCGTCTGGAGGAACGGACACGGAGACGACGACCGAGGGCACCAGCGCCGGCAGCGAGGGCGAGGGCATGAGCTCCTCGGGCAGCGGGGCGACGAGCACCACCGGCGCGACGTCGACCGGCGCGATGACGAGCTCGGGCCAAGCGACGGGCACCACCGGGGCGACGGGCAGCTCGAGCAGCGAGGGCGGGACCGAGAGCAGCACCGGCAGCAGCACCGGCGGGGTCGAGCCCGGCGAGTGCGACACCTCGCTGGAGGGCTGCAACGAGGGCTTTAAGTGCAACGTGTTCGCGACCGAGGGCAACCAGAACGCGCTCGGCAACCTCGGCTGCTTCCCGCTCGATCCCGACGCGAAGCAGGTCGATGAGCCATGTCAGGTCGGCGAGGATCCCTGGGACGGGATCGACGACTGCGTCGAGGGGGCCGTGTGCTGGAACGCCGACGAGGACGGCAACGGGACGTGCCTGAGCCTGTGCCCGCTGATGGGCGATGACTACAGCTGCTACTACGAGAACTCGGGGACGTGCAACGTGTGCCAGGAGTGCGCGGTCGGGCTGTGCATCCCGATCTGCAACCCGCTGCTCGACGACTGCGCCGACGGCCAGCTGTGCGTGCCGAACAATCAAGAAGGCTTCGGCTGTGTGCTCGACGCGGGCGACGGGCAGTCCCCGGCGGGGACGCCCTGCGACTTCGTCAACGCGTGCGACGCCGGGACCCAGTGCCTCTCGGCGGACCTGTACCCGGCGCCTTCGTGCGAGGGGCAGTCGGGCTGCTGCGTGCCGATGTGCGACTGGAGCGAGTTCGACGCGGACCTCGACGGCGTGGCCGACATGGGTGACCCGGCCTCGGCCTGCGAGCTGCCGGGGACGGAGTGCTCGCCGTGGTACGAGAACCCGCAGCAGGCGCCCCCGGATCTCGCGGGCGTGGGCGCCTGCGTCGCGCAGTAGGGTAAGATGTCTTAAGGGATAGAAGACTTGGGGCAGGTGCAGCGCGGGCGCAGACGGTTCGTCCAGGGGCTCGCGGCCGGCGTGACGCTGGCCGCGACGGCCGGCGCGCGCGCGCTCGCGCCCTCGCCGGGGAGGCTGTGGACGCGGGCGCGGCCGCAGCGGGCGGCGACGGCGGTCACGCCGGTCGAGCGCGTGCTCGAGCTGTTCATGTACGGCGGCCTGTGCCCCTGGGACACGTTCTACTGCGTGCCGGGCTGGGGCGCGGGGGAGGGCCGCTACGCCCACGCCTTCGACGTCGCCTCGCGCCTCGAACTATGTGTCCCAGAGGACATGACGAACGGGTCATCGCTGCCGACGCGTGGCTTCGCCGCCGATGATCAGGGGGCGCTGGTGCACCTCGGGCCGTGGACGTGGCCGCTGTGGAGCCGCCCGGACCTGCTCGCGCGGACCCGCGTGATCGTGACGCGGCACGAGCAGCAGCCGCACGCGACCGCGATCCCGCTCGCGCTGACGGGCGTGGGCCTCGGGCGCCCGGAGATGGCGGGGACGGGGGCGCACGTGCAGCACCGGCTCGGCGCGCTCGAGCCCGGGCGGACGGCGCCGATGGCCGCGGTCGTGCGCGCGGGGAGCGAGCCGGAGATGGACAACCTGGGCACCGCGACGGCGGTCGGGTCGCTGCCCGACGCGGCGCGGCCCCTGGACGTGAACCTCTCGACGCTCCCGCTGCTCAGCGCGCTGCTCGATCGCGGGGCGCTCGGCGAGCGCGCGGCCGCCCACGACGCGATCGTCGAGGCTCGGCTCGCGCGGCTGCGGGCGCGGACGCGCGACGCCGGCGGAGACCCGCTGCGCGCCCCAGCCCTCGACGCCTTCGCCCACGCCCACCGCGTGCGGGGGCGCGCGGGCGAGCTCGCGGCGCTGCTGCCCGCGTCCGTGTTCGGCCTGCCGATAGGGTCGTCCTGCGGCGAGCTGGAGAACTCCGTGCCGCGCCAGGCCGCGGCCGTCGCGACGCACCTGCTCACCCGACCCAAAGAGCAGGCCGCGCGCTACGCCCTGTGGATCGACGGGGGCCTGCGGCCGACGGTGGACGGCGGGCACGACTCACACTCGAAGCACCTCGAGCACGCCTCGCGCAGCTACCCGCACACGCTCGCGGCGCTCGCCGAGCGGATCAACGCGCCGGGCGAGGGGGACCCCGAGAAGCTCGAGCTCGACGACACGCTGATCGCGATCACGAGCGAGTTCGGGCGCACGCCGTGGGTCGAGGATCACCGCGCGGGCCTGGGTCACTGGTCCTACGGACATGTCTCCGTGTTGATCGGCGGGCCGATCACGGCGGCCGCGGCGGGGGTGCGCGGCGCGATCGACGAGGCGAGCGGGCGGGCGACGGAGTACGTGAGCCCGGCCGAGCTGCGCATGGGGCTGCTGCTGGCGCTGGGGATCGACCCGCTGACGGTCGACGGCTTCGGGGTCAGCAGCGTGCGCGCGGCGAAGGACGAGGACGGGGCCCGCGCCTGGCTCGCGCAGGCGCTGTTCGGCGTGACGGGGGGCGCGTGACCCGGGCAGGCGTCACGCTCGCGCTCGCGCTGGCTGCCGCGGCCGCGGCGGGCTGCGCCGTCGAGCCCGGCGACCACGCGACGGAGGGTGAGGACGTCGAGACCGGCGAGAGCGCGGACGAGGACGAGGCCGAAGACCCGGAGGATCAAGGCTGCCTCGCCAGCGACGAGGCCTTCGTGCATCGGGCGCTGCTGCGGCTGCAGGGGCGCGCGCCGCGAGGCGTTCGCGAGACGCGGCTGTTGGCCTCGTACGTCGCGCAGCTCGACGCGGCGGGCCTCGACGGGCGCCGGGCGCTCGCGCTCGGATTGACGGAGGATCCTCGGTTTTTGCGGCGCTGGGGCGTGCTCGTCGAGGAGCTGCTCGAGCTGCCGCGTGACGGCGGGCGGGCGATGCCGATGTGTCACGCGCCCCGGCGCGCGAGCGCGGACGACGAGGCGCTCGCCCGGCACGTCCGTGACCACGCGCCGCACGAGCCATTCTCGGAGCCCTGGGGCCTGGGGGACCTGATCGAGAGCAGCCTGCGGCTCGACGACTTGACGCCGGTGATCCGCGCGCGGCTGCTGACGCGGATGATCGCGCCGGTGCAGGGCAACAACGTCACGCCCGAGGCGCTGGAGCGCGCGCGCCGGACCAACTTCGGACGCAGCTTCGAGGCCGTGTACCTCGGCCGCCGCGGCGAGTGCCTGGCGTGTCACAACGGGGAGGGCTCGGTGACCGACGCGGCGGATCCCGATGAGGATCGCTTCTGGCCGCACCCGGCCCTGCTCGAGCGAGCTGTCTACGGGGACAGCAGCGGGCGCGCGGAGGAAGAGCTCCACGCGGCGTTCCGCTACGCGGGCTTCGCCGGGGCGGGCTCGCTCGCGCCCTGGGGCGCGGAGGACTGCGGCGCGCTCACGCCGGGCTACGCGGGGGACCTGCTCGGCGTGCCGCCCTACCTCGCGGGCCCGCTGCCGCCGGGCGCGACCGCGCTCGACGTCGAGGAGCGGCTGCAGGACGGCCTCGAGCGGCTGCGCGCCGAGGGGCCGCTGGGCGCGGACGCGGCGGAGCCGGTCGATCCGGCCGCGGCGCTCGCCACGATGGTCGCGATGCGCCTGGTCGACAGCGCGTGGGCGGCGATGGCGGGGGCGCGCCTGACCATGGCTCACGGCTTCCCGCGCAACGAGGGCCAGCAGCGCGCGCTGCTCGAGCTCACCGACCGCTTCGTGTCCTCGGGCTTCTCCGCGCGCGCGCTCGCGGTCGAGCTGGTCGTGCACCCGGCGCTGAACCAAGCGACGCCGGACGCCTGCCCGGAGCTCGAGGCGACGCCGCTCGCGGCGCTCTTCGACCCCTACGCGCCCGAGCGTGACCCGGAGCGGCCGGGCAACGGGCTCGGAGACGCGCTGCACAACCCGCACCCGCTCGCGCTGCTCGACCGGGCGAGCCACGCGCTCGACTGGGCCACGCCAAACCGCTTCCCGCACCCCTACACGTGGGAGGACGAGGCGCTGCTGCGCGGCCTCGGGCTGCGGATGTCCGAGGAGGAACCCGGGCACCGCGGGCTCGACTGGGGCGCGCTGCTGATGTGGGAGTCGCGGATCTCCAGCGGGAGCGCGCCGAGCTTCTCGGGCCCCCGCTACGCGGCGCTCGAGCAGGCGTCGGAGTCCGGCGACTTCATCGACGCGCTGCTCGATCACGCCTACGCGCAGCCCGACGCGACGCTGGGCGAGCTCGTGATCGCCGTGTCGGACCGCCTGCTGTGCGCGCCGCGGGTCGACGCCGACGAGCGCGCGCTGTTCGAACAGCTCGTGCAGCTGGCCTGGGAGACGCCCGTGGGCGAGCTCGCGCGCGCGCAGGCCGAGCAGGCGGCGCGCCAGGTCGTCGGCGTCCTGCTCTCGACGCCGGACTTCATGATCGCCGGGCTGTACCCCGAGACGCAGGACGAGACGCCCCGCCTCGCGCTCCCGGCCGACCGCGCGCGGGCGCTGTGCGAGCGGCGGATCCCGGCGCTGCTGGCCGCGCTGCCCGACGCGACGCCGGGCGCGGTTGATGCTGTCCCTTCGTACACCTGTGACGACGCGGGCGTGACGCTGCGCTGGGAGTCGTCACGACGCGGGGCGGCGCGCCTCGACGAAGGCGACCTGGACCTCGCCGCTGGGCGTGCGCCGCGGGTCCGCCGGGTCCGTGAACATCCCCGTGATCACCCGAACCTCCGCGCGGACCGGCTGCAGCGCGGGCAGCCACTCGAGCAGCTGGTCAGTGGTGACCAGCTCCTCTGGCTTAAAACACGTCCATTGACGCGCCATCGCGCGATCCCACTCGACGACCATCAGCGTGCCGCCCGGGCGCAGCGCGGCGGACGCCGTCTCGAGCACGGCGCGGCCGACACCGCTCGGGAGCGCGAATGAACTCACGACCAGGTCGTACTGGTCCTGGGCCCGCCAGGTCGTGGTGTCGCCGACGACGAAGCGGGCCGTGAGCCCCTCGCGCGCGGCCGCGGCGCTCGCCAGGCGAACCGCCTCCTCGGCCCAGTCGACGCCGACGACCGTCCACCCGGCGCGCGCGAGCGCGAGCGCGACCTCGCCGGTGCCGCAGCCGAGGTCGAGCGCGCGCCCCGGGTTCAGCCCGGCCTCGGCGATCGCGTCCGCGAGCACGCGGTCCGGCACGATCGTGCTCGCCGGGTCTTGCTTGTAGGCGTCGTTCCAGAACGCGGCGTCCATGCCGTCATCGTGCGTCTCCGTCATGCGCCCGACGCTACCAGCCCACAACGAGCGTCGACGCGGCGGTTCACTCTTGATCGCCGCCGAGGACCGGATCGAGCTCGTAGGCCTCAAACACGTCGCGCAGCCGGGCGCGGATGTACGCGCGGGAGAGGCCGAACTGCGCGAGCGTCGGCGGCTTGCTGCGCGCGCGATGCCGCGACGCGCGGGCGCAGGCCGCCGCGATCGCGCGCTCGGCCGCGGCGCCGCGCTCGATCCCGAAGTGCTGATAGACCTGATCGACGGTCCCCCGCGGATCGGCGATCAGCCCTTCGAAGCGCAGCGTCAACCAGCGCGCGGGCGGCAGCCGCCGCTCCCACTCGAGCAGCCGCTGGTAGTTGAACAGGAGCCCTTCGAAGTACTCGTGGGTGAACACGCTCGAGTAGAGGTCGGGGCGCTTCGACGGCGCGACGCCGATGTTGCTCATCACCCAGTGCATGTGCAGCGCGGAGGGGATGACCTTGAACGGGTGGCGGACGATGTGGATCATCCGCGCGTCGGGGAACAGCTCGAGCAGCGACGCGATCCGCCCGGCGGAGCACACGGCCTTGGCCAGGTACGTGCGCTCGGGGCTGTCGTAGAGGACACGCTGGACCATCGCGTAGTAGCCCTTGAGCACGCCGCGCCGGGCCGCCGGGGCGCAGTCGTCGAGCTGCGCGCGCCGCTGCATGCCGGACCAGTAGGGGAAGAAGCGCATCGAGAAGGGCGACGCGAGGCGCTGCTCGAAGAACGGGCCGTCCTCCTCGAGCTCGTTGACGCGCGTCCGGTGCACGCTGTCCGCCTGCTCGAGGTCGCGGTGCATCTTCGCGAGGATCTCTTGGGAGCGCTCCTCGCCGAGCCTCGCGCCGAGCGCTCGGATCGCGCGGCGAAACGAGAGCGCGGGGAACAACGACCGGTACAGCAGGGCGCCGACAAACTGAGGATCGCTGGCGAGCAGGTTGTACAGCAGGGTCGTGCCGCTGCGCGCGGGCGCGACCACGAACACCGGCGCCGTCGGGCGCACCCGCTTGAAGCCGGGGTAGAGCACGTGGTCGAGGCCCGCGAACGAGCGCGAGACCAGGTTGACCAGGCTCACGCGCGCGAGCAGCTTCAGGCAGTGCAGCGTCACGCGGCGCTGCGCGGCGCTGCCGTGACGAAGCACCCGCGCGTGGCTGGCGAGGCCGCCGGCGAGGAGCTGGAGGGAGAGCGGGAGTTGGGAGGAGTTGTTCATGGCGACTCTCCTGCGTCGACGTCGCGCTCGCCCGCGGGCGCGCGCCGCCGTTGGGCGCGCCGAGCCCACATCAAGAACGAGGGCGGGCCCATCACGGCGGTCGGGATCACCGAGGCCCACGGCTCGGGCGTGCCGCGGAGGTGGTGGAGGATCGTGGTCGCGCCAATCGTCACGATCGTGGGCGCGATCGTCGCGAGCGCGACGCCCCACCAGCGCTCGGCGTAGGTGATCGCGAGGCGCTCGCACAGCCGCAGCACGAGGCCGGCGATGAACAGCGTGTAGGCGGCCTGTTTCGAGGCGGCGACGAGCGCGGGCGCGAGCCCGTGACGGAGGTTGATGAGCGCGACGATCGTGCCCATCAGCGCCGCGCCGATCAGCGCCGAGCGCCAGTCGAAGATCGCGGTGAACCGCCGCGCGAGCGAGCGCTGCTGACTCTGACTCTGACGCTGACTCACGGAGGTGCCCGAGGCCGCTACCCTACCGTGTTTCGCGGGCGGGCGCGGGCGCGGGCGCGCGGGCGCGGGTTACTCGGGGATGATGTTCTTGAGGCCCCAGCCGGTCATGTCGCTGTAGGTGTACGCGCCCGTGAGGCCCTCGTAGACCTCCCATTGGTTGTTGTTGTCGATGTCGACCCGGAACGCGCGGGAGCCGTCCTCGACGACCCAGACGTTGCCCTCGAAGTCGATGCTGATGCCGCGCGAGCTGACCGCGGTGCCGGTGAGATCGATCTCGCCGATGAGCTCCATGGTCTCGACGTCGAGGCCCCACGCGCCGGTCGCCTGCCACGGGTACTTCGCGATCCACATGCGCCCGGCGGCGTCCTCCTGGATCCCGAGGCCTGTGTAGGGGGCGGTCGCCCAGCTCTGATCCGCCGGGTTAAACCGCCCGATCGCGCCCATGTAGCCCGCCAGCCACACGCGCCCGCTGGTGTCGACGGTGATCCCGTAGGGGTTCACGGGCGCGGGGACGTTGTGGATGGTGTACTCGAGGGTCTCGGCGTCGACGTGGACGAGCGGGTAGGGGGCCGCGTCGCGGGAGTGGAACCAGAAGTCGTTGTTGGCGTCGACCGCCCCGCCGTAGGGGCCGGCCCAGGTGACCGCGAGCTCGGGCACGGGGATCTGGTTGACGATCTCGCCGGTGTCGCCGTCGAGCGCCAGGACCACGACGGAGCCGTTGACGTTGGCGACCGCGCCCGTGGTCCACGCGAGCTGCCCCTCGTACTCGCAGGTCTGCTCGTTGAGCTCGCCGGCGGACCAGGCCATCGGGCGCATGACGTTGAACTGCTCGAGCGGGGCGTGCCAGACGACGCACTCCTCGACGCCCCACGGCCGGACGTCGAATTTGCCGGTGGAGGAGTCGATGACGCCGTTGTTGTTGAGGTCGACGCAGTCCTCGACGCGCGCCGCGATCTTGCTGACGCCGCCGGCGCGGTTGGCCACGGCCACGTCGCCGCGCAGGTTGACCGAGGTCCGCGAGGGGTTGCCGGCCGAGTCCGGGCGCACGATGTAGCGGCCCTCCTCGATCATGTTGACCGTGTTGATCTTCGACGCGGTGCCCTCGGCCGAGTTGGCGACCCAGATGTAGCTGAAGTCGAGGTTCCCGCCGCCGCCGCCGTTGCAGCCCTCGCCCGTGTCGGTGTCGGTGTCCGTGTCGGAGTCGGTGTCCGTCTCGCTCTCGACGCCCTGGGTCGTCGTGCCGGTGGCGGACGAGCTCGTGGTCGTGCCGGGGTCGTCCGTGCCCGCGCCGGTGCTCGCGTCGGTCCCGCCGGTGCTCGAGGTGCTCGTCGCGTTGGTGTCGGAGCCGCTCTGCGAGCTGCCGGTGTCGCTGCCGGTTTCGCTGCCGCCGCCGGCGGTCGTGGATCCGGCGTTCGTGTCGCTCGCGCTCGCGGTCGAGGCGTCGGAGTCCCCGCGCCCGCTGTCGTCGCCGCAGGCGAGCGTCAGGGCGGCGCCCGCCGCCAAAATCAAGAGCCCCCGATCGAGGGTCGTGCTGTCGCGCTGGTGTCGAACCATCTCGTTCGCTCCGATCTGTCCGTAGAGTCAGAGTAGCGTGGTTTACAGGGCGCGTGCGCGCCTCGGATCGAGCCGCCCGCGTCGCCGACTCCGCCGTGACCTCCGCGTCACGCGGAGCTCCCCGCGCCCGTCGCCGGGCGCGCCGTCGTCCTGTACCGCCGGCCTCGAGCTGGAAAGGGGCGGGAGCCCTGGGCCGCAGTCGGTGGTGCGGTCCCACGAGCGAGGGGACGTTATTGCGCCCGCCGTGCCGAGCGCGGGCAGCGACGCGCGAGACCTGGCGCTTGGAGCAGGGCCTATCGTCCGCGCTATCCGCCTAGAAACGGGACCGGCAGCAAGAACGCGTGCTGCTCGTAGAGGCTCCACGATCCGTACCATGACAGGTACTGCGTGAAGTACAGGACCACGGCGTAGAGCGCGACGGCCGGGACCGCGAGCACGCGCCCCAGCACCCGCAGCGCGCGGTGACGGGGGCGCGCCCGCCCGAGCCCGCGGGCCAGCGCCCAGCCGCAGAGCAGCCGCGCGGGCAGCGTGAAGATCACGAACAGCATCCCGGGGAGCCAGGTGACCTCGCGCGGCATCAGCTCGATCTTGAGGAGGTAGAGCGGCAGGGCCGAGAGCGCGGTCAGCATCAGCGCGCTCGCCATCGCCAGCGGCGCGCCGGCGTAGGCGCGGTTGATGACGTCGACCTCGAGCGCGACGCTCAGGCGATCCTCGAGCGCGAGCCGGATCTGGATGAAGGGCAGGTAGGCGGTCGAGACCGCCATGAGCAGGACGCCCAGCCACGCCAGCGCGGGCGTGGCCGCGCCGATCGCGAGCAGCGTCGTCGGGACCGCGAGCCACAGCGCGCCGAGGATGAAGCCGCGCAGGCCGAGCCACAGGAGCGCCGGCACGCGCGTCGCGCGGAGGGTGTCCCACACGACGTCGCGGGCCCTCGCGTAGCCTGACCTTGTGAACAGATCACGAAGCGCGCGCAGCTCGATCCGCGGGCGCGGGATCAAGAAGTCGCGCAGCCGCCCGCCGCGGGCGCAGGCCGCGAGCGCGTGTAGCAGCAGCAGCACGAGCAGCGCGATCGTCACGCCGGTGAGCGCGCCGGCCGTCGAGCCCTCGGGGTCGATGAGGCGGGCGGAGCGGGCGAGCGAGGCGGGGAGCCGCGGGATCCACAGCAGCAGCCAGACGCCGAGCACGACGCCGCCGACGCGCCCGGCCGCGGCGACGCCTGGGAGGCCGTCGCGGAGCCGGCCGCTTCGGGCGACGCGCCCGCTCGCCAGCAGGAGGTAGCCGAGCGTGGCGACCTGCACGATCGGGAATGTTGCGAACAGCGAGAGGCCCGCGACCAAGGACAGCAGCCCGAACAACCACGCGAGCGCGCGCGCGACCACGCCGGGCGCGCCCGCGCGGGCGCTCGCTGGGGCTGCCTCGTGCACGCGCGTCAATGGTAGCGCGGTCGCACGGCGCCCGGCCGCGCTCGACCTGGGGCCAAGCGAGCGCGCGCTCGACAGCGCCGAGCCGGCTGGCGATACTTCAGGGGCGCGCCGTGGTGAGGGCGCGCCGATACGCGCGTGAACTCCCAACGATCGAGGCCCTGGGTCAAGGACGCGGCGTTCATCGGCGTCGCGCTCTCAGGCGTTGCGCTGTGCGCTGCGGCGCTGCGCGGGGACGTGAGCGCGGCGAGCCCCGAGCGCGCGGGCCCGGCAGAGGCGCCCGTGGCGATCGAGGCGGCGGCGCGCGAGGGCGCCACGGAGCTCGACGCGGCGCTGGAGCGCGCGGGCGTCGTGTCGCGCCCCGCCGCGCGGGCGCCGATGCTGACGGTCGCGCGCCGGCTCTCGCTCGCGCTCACCGGCACCATCCCCTCGATCGAGGAGATCCGGCAGCTCGAGGGGCTGCGCGAGCGCGCCTCGGAGCGGGAGGTGCTGGCGTGGTGGGTCGAGCGCCTGCTCGCCGATCGCCGGAGCGCGGACTACCTCGCGGAGCGGCTGGCGCGGGCGCTGGTCGGGGTCGAGCAGGGGTCGCTGATCTTCTACCGGCGGCGCCGCTTCGTCGCGTGGCTCTCGGACCAGATCCTGGCTCAGCGGCCCTACGACGAGATCGTCGCCGCGATGATCGGCGGCCGCGGGCTGTGGACGCAGCACCCCGAGGCCAACTTCGTGACCTCGGCGATCAAGCCCGACGGCGCGGCGCCGGAGGAGGCCAAGCTCGCCGGGCGCGTGAGCCGGGCGCTGCTCGGCGCGCGGCTGGACTGCGCGGAGTGTCACGATCACCCCTTCGACGAGCGCTGGACGCAGCGCGACTTCCAGGGCCTCGCGGCGTTCTTCGGCGGCGCCGGGGTCGGCTACCGCGGCGTGCAGGAGCTGCGCGGCGAGTATCGCTACGACGACCACGCCAGCGGCGGCGCCGTGACGATCGCGCCCCAGGTCCCCTTCGCGCGCGCGCTGCTGCCCGAGGAGGGGGCGCCGCGGGACCGCCTCGCGCGCTGGGTGACGCACCCGGACAACAGGGCGTTCGCGCGCGCGACCGTCAACCGCGTGTGGGCGCTGATGCTCGGGCGCCCGCTCGTCGACCCCGTCGACGACATCCCGCTGACGGGGCCGCACCCCGAGGCGCTCACGCTGCTCGCGGAGCGCTTCGTCGCCAGCGGCTTCGATCTGCAGCTGCTGATCCGCGCGATCGCGATGAGCGAGACCTTCGCCCGCGAGAGCCGCCGCGCGGCGCCGGCCGCCACGGCTGCCGACGACAGCGCGAGGGCTGAATCGGCGCGCGACTCGAAGGATGTCTCGTGGGACACCTTTCCGATCACGCGCCTGCGCCCCGAGCAGGTCGTCGGCGCGCTGCTGCAGGCGGCCTCGATCGAGACGGTCGACCGCGACTCGCACGTGCTGCTCCGGCTCGCGCGCTACCGGCAGGAGGCCGAGTTCATCCGCCGCTACGGCGACGCCGGCGAGGACGAGCTGCTCGAGGACGGCGGCACGATCCCGCAGCGCCTGCTGCTGCTCAACGGCGCGCTCGTGCACGAGCGCGTCGAGCGGGACCTCGTGGGCAACGCGTCGACCCGGATCGCCGCGCTGGCCCCTGACGACGCGCGCGCGGTCGAGCTCGCCTTCCTCGCGGTGCTCAGCCGCAGGCCCAGCGAGCGCGAGCGCGAGCACTTCCGCGCGCGCCTGGGGGGCTCGCGCGGCGAGGCGCGGGGGCGCGCGCTGGCGGACCTCTACTGGGCGCTGCTCAACACGACGGAGTTCGCGTGGAACCACTGACGCGCGACGTGAAGGGCCTGAGCCGCCGCGGGCTCCTGGGCCTCGCCGGCCTCGGGGGCGCGTCGTGGTTGACGACCTGGGTCGCGCGCGCGCGCACGGGCGCGGCCGGGCGCGGCGACACGCCGGGCGCGCTGATCCTGCTGTGGCTCGACGGCGGCCCCAGCCAGCTCGAGACCTTCGATCCGCACCCCGGCGGCGCGATCGCGGGGGGGACGACCGCGATCGACACGGCCGCGCCGGGGATCCAGCTCGCCGCGGGCTTCGAACGCACCGCGGCGCAGATGGCCTCGATCTCGCTTGTGCGCTCGCTCGTCAGCAAAGAGGGGGACCACGAGCGCGCGACCTATCACCTCAAGACCGGCTTTCGACCCACGCCGACCGTGATCCACCCGGCGCTGGGCGCCATCTTGTGTGACCAGCTGCCCGTGGACGGCGCCGAGATCCCGCGGCACGTCTCGATCCTCCCCGGGCGCTGGCCGGGGCGCGGCGGGTTTCTGGGCGCGGCCCTCGACGCGTTTAAGATCGGCGACCCGAGGGGGCCGCTGCCCGACGTGCGATCGCTGGTCGATGACGAGCGCGCCGCGCTGCGCGTCCGCGACCTCGAGGTGCTCGAGGGGCGCTTCGCCGAGGGGCGCGAGTCGGTCCGTCGCTCGACCCGTCACGTCGAGACCGTCGACGCGGCGCTGCGCATGATGAAGTCCCCGCAGCTCAAGGCCTTCGACCTCGAGGAGGAGCCGAGCGCGGCGCGGGCCCGCTACGGCGACACGCCCTTCGGCCGCGGCTGCCTGGCGGCGCGGCGGCTCATCGAGGTCGGGGTGCGCTGCGTCGAGGTGACGCTCTCGGGCTGGGACAGCCACATCGACAACCACGGCGTGCACCGCCGGCTCGTGCGGATCCTCGACCCGGCCTTCGCCAGCTTGGTCGAGGACCTGCGCGAGCGCGACCTGCTGCGCAGCACCGCGGTGGTCTGCCTCGGGGAGTTCGGGCGCACGCCGAGGATCAACCGCTTCGACGGGCGCGACCACTGGCCGCACGGCTTCAGCGCCGCGATCGCGGGCGGCGGGCTGCGAGGCGGGCGGGTGATCGGCTCGACGGACCCCGGGGGCGGCCGCGAGGTCAAGGACGCGAAGACGATCGGCGACGTCTACGCCACGGTGCTGACCGGCCTCGGGATCGACCCGGAGATCGAGCAGGTCACGCCGGCGGCGAGGCCCGTGCGCCTGAGCGAGGGCGCCGTGATCCAGGAGCTGTTAGAGACCTGACTGTTGGGCAAGGAATGGGAGCGGGACGATGGTGGCGAATTTTGGTGGGCGAGGATCGACGCGATCGCTGGAGAAGAACAAGCAGTGCCGCGAGTGCAAGCGTAAGGGCGTGTACTACGTGGGCAGCACGGTGACCCACGGCAACCCGTACTCGCCGGCGGCGGACACGGACGTCGAGCACTACTACGAGTGCCCGCACTGCGAGCAGTCCTTCACGGTCTTGGTGTGATCGCGGGCGCGCACGCGGGCGCGGCGATCAGCGCCAGGACCGAGCGGACCGCGACGGCGGCGGCCTGATGGCGGTCGAGGCTCGGGGACGGCGCCTGGGGCGGCGACGATGACGCGCGGCGGTTTAATCATGTCTAACAGGACAGGTTAATCGGGTCGCGGAGCGCCGCCGTGGTGAGCACGCGCCAGCGCGAGACCTGGGACCAGTCGGGCCCGCCCGCGCTGGCGAGCGCGAGCGCCGTGACGCGCAGGGAGCCGGCGAGGGCGCGCGCGCGGGGAAGCGCGACGACCTCCTCACGTGTTTTCTCGGGCAGGTCGCCGTAGAGCAGGCTGACGTGCGGCGCGAACGCTTCGGTCGCCGCGTCGGCGATCGTGAGGCCGCGGGCCGCGAGCGCGGCCGCGAGTTGGTGACGCAGCACCAGCAGCTCGCGCGGGCTCGTGGTCGGCAGCAGCACCGCGCGCAGCCGGCGAGGGCTGTGCTGCGGCGCGCCCGCGACGACGGAGAGAGGGCAGGTGCTGCGCGCGACGGTACGCACGATCTCACTCGCGGCGCGGACGCTCGCCGCGTCAGGCAGCTCGAGCTTGCCGACGATCGTCAGGTGCGGGAGGAAGCTCGGCGCGTGGTAGCGTAGCGAGAGCTCGCGCGCCGCGTCGCAGAGCGCGTCGACGGGCTCGCCAGGCGCCCGCGTGAGTCCCCAGATCGCCGCTCGCATCCTGTGGTCCTGCGTACCGAATATTCGTCGCCCGCGAGTACGGCTCGCGATGTACCCTCGGGCCACGCCCGGGTCAACCGCGGGTATCGGAGCCACGAGATATGAAGGAACGGATTGAAGCACGGATCGCGAAGCTGCGTGAGGAGCTCGAGTCGGGCAAGAAGCTGCTCGCCGACCTCGACGCGCGTCGAGCCGAGGTGGAGCGCACGATGCTGCGCATCTCGGGGGCGGTGCAGGCCCTAGAGGAGCTGCTGCAGCAGAACGACGGCGAGGCCAGCGCGGCCGCGGCCGTCTCGTAGCAGCCCGCCGTCAGACCTCGACGAATTCGCGGAACGCGTGCAGCCCGAGGGTCGCGAGCTTCTGCTCGTCGAGCTCGAAGTCCGGGCATGAGCCGACGCGGTGGATGCTGAGGCGGCTGCGCGCCTCCGAGTGCTTCTTGTGCGCGTACTCGTGCGCGTCGCAGTATCCCCAGCCGTCCGCGGACAGGTCGGACCAGGCACACACGCCGCAGTGCGGGTGAATCGTGTACTGGATGTCCCGAAGGACAATTAACTTGTTCGCGTCCATGGGGGGCAGGGCCTAGCGCCCCCGGCGGGGGACGGCAAGCTCCGGCGACGCGGGGTCGTCTGGCGCCGCGCGCCGAGGACGATCGTGACCCGCGGAGCTCGAGGCGCAGCGCTCGCCGCCCACGCGGGCGCGGGCCGGCCGTGTGGCACACTCGGCGAGGTCCGCATGTCCGCGTCCCCGCACGGTGACCCTGAAGCGCGCTCGCGGCTGCTGGCCGCGCGGGCTCCGGACGCGCTGCGCGCCCTGCTTCGAGGTCTCGAGACGCGGGCGGACGAGGACCTGGGCGGGCTCCGCGAGGCGCTCGTGATCATGTGCCTGCGCTTGGTGTTTCTGTGGATGGCGGGCGCGCGCGGTCTGCTCGACGGGGCGCTCGATCCGGACGCGCTTTACCGCGCGCTCTTGCGCGGTGACGCGCGCGACGGGGGGGCGAGGATCCGCGCGTGGTCCGAGGGGCTGCACCGTCGACGCGGCGGCGTGATCTTTGATCCGGCGCGGGTCGAGGCGAGGCTCGGGCGCGGGCTGCCCGACGAGGCGTTGGCGGCGGCGCTGCGCGCCCTCTTCACGATCGAGCAGGGCGAGGGGCGCGAGCTCCTCGCTGGCGACGCGCTGCCGGTCGAGCACCTCGGCGCGGTCTACGAGCACCTGCGCGGCTGGTCGCCGCGACGGCTCGACGGGCCGGCGCTCGCCGTCGGCCGTGATGAGCGCGTGGTCGAGCTCGCCGCGCTGCTCGCCCAGGCGCCCGCGCGCCGATCGACATGGTTCGCGCGACAGGTCGAGCTCGGCCGCGCGCTGCGTCGTGACGAGCGCGCCGCGCTGGCGCGCGCCGAGACGCTCGAGGCCCTGGCGGACGCCGCGGCGCGGATCGAGGGCCTCGCCGCCAGGCGGCTCCCGCCCGGCGCCTACCAGCTCGCGCTCGACCCCCGGAGGCGCGACGCGGGGGCTCACTACACGCCGCCGCAGCTGTGCGCGCGGGTCGTGCAGACCACGCTCGCGCCGCTGCTCGCCGCGCTGGGCCCCGCGGCCCCGCGCGCGCGGCTGCTCGAGCTGCGGATCTGTGACCCCGCGCTGGGCTGCGGCGCGTTCTTGCTCGCGGCCTGCCGCGCCTTGGAGCGCGCGAGCGATGTACCTAGCCCAGTGACCAGGCTCGCGATCGCCGAGCGCTGCCTGCACGGCGTCGATCTCGATCCGCTCGCGGTCCGCGTCGCGGCGCTCTCGCTGTGGATCGAGTGCGGCGCGCGTGACCGGGGCTTCGGCTTCCTCGATCACGCGCTGCGCGACGGTGACGCGCTCGTGGGCTTGACGCGGCGCGAGCTCGCGGCGGCGCTCGGGGCCGCGGCGGACGATCGCGCGCGCGCGCGGCTGATCGCCGACGGCCTGCTGCTCACGCGTTTCGAAACCACGGGCGAGCGCGCGCACGCGCGGCTCGAGGGGCGGCGGCGGGCGCTCGCCGAGCGGGCGCGGGCGGGCGACGAGGAGGCCGCGCGGACGCTGCAGCGCGCGGTCGCGACGGCGCGGCGCTCGACATCGCCGCCGCTGCGGCCGTTTCACTGGGCGCTCGAGTTTCCGCAGGTCTTCGAGCCGGCGCGTCGAGCCGCGCCGGGCTTCGACGCGGTGATCGGTAACCCGCCCTTCCTCGCCGGGATCCGCATCTCGGGGGCGCTCTCGCGCGCGTACCTCGACTTCCTGCGCGCGCGCTACCCCGGGGGCGGCGGGCAGGCGGACCTCGTGGCCTACTTCTTCCGCCGCGGCTACGCGCTGCTGCGCCCGGGGGGCGCGCTCGGCCTGCTGGCGACCAACACCGTCGCCCAGGGCGACACCCGCGAGGCGGGGCTGGAGCCGCTGTGCTGCGGCGAGGGGCTCGCGTGGGGGCTCGCGACGATCCCCGACGCCGCCCCGGAGGACAGCCCGCCCGCGACCCTGTTCGCGGCTGAGCGGCGGATCCGCTGGCCCGGCGCCGCGGTGGTGCACGTCAGCGCGGTTCATATGGTCAAGGGGCCATGTGAGCACGCGGCCGCGCTCGACGGCCGCCCGGTCCCGCGGATCACCGCGTTCTTGCTCGCGCAGGGCGGGCACCGCGGCCCCGCGCGGCTGCCCGAGAACGCCGGCCGGGCGTTCAAGGGCCTCGAGCCCTACGCCGACGGCTTCGTGTTCGAAGACGGCAACCCCGGCGCCAACCCGATCGCGCGCATGCGCGAGCTCTTCGCCAAAGAGCCGCGCGCGCGCGATCGCGTGTTCCCGTACCTCGGCGGGCTCGAGCTCAACCGGGACCCGGCGCAGGCGCCGAGCCGCTACGTGCTCCACTTCTCCGACATGACCCTCGAGCAAGCTCGTGAATGGCCGGCCGCGCTCGCGCTGGTCGAGCGCCGCGTCAAGCCGTCTCGAGCCGCGCGCGCTCCGGCGGTCGCGCGCTGGCCGTGGTGGCGGTTCTGGCGGGACCGGCCCGAGCTGCGGCGGGCGACGCGGGGCCTCGCGCGCGTGCTGGCGCTGGCCGACACCTCGAAGCACCTCGCGCTCGCCTGGGTGCCGGCCCGCTACGTGCTCAACAAGACCCTGGTCGTCATCGCGATGGAGGACGACGCCGGCTTCGCGCTGCTGCAGTCGCGGGTCCACGAGGTCTGGGCGCGGCGCTTCGGCTCGTCGATGAAGGACGACCTGCGCTACACGGCCTCTGACTGCTTCGAGACCTTCCCGTTCCCGCCGGCGTGGGAGCGCGACGAGTCGCTGGCGGCCGCGGGCCGCGAGTACCACGAGCGTCGCGCGGCGCTCATGCGCGACCGCGGCCGCGGGCTGACGTGGACCTACAACGCGTTCCACAGCCCGGAGACGCGCGACGCCGAGCTCGAGGCGCTGCGTCGGCTGCACGCGGCGCTCGACGACGCGACGCTGCGCGCCTATGGCTGGGAAGACCTCGCGGCCCGCGTGACCCACGAGTTCCAGGAGGCCTACGCCGTCGAGGCCACGCGCCGTCGCCGGCCGTGGCGGCTGTGGTGGCCGACGTGGCTGCGCGACGAGGTGCTCGCGCGGCTCTTGGCGCTCAACCGGGCGCGGGCGGGCGCGTAGCGCCGCGTCCGCCCGCCGCCCGCGACGCGCTCAACCACAGGTCTCTACGAACAGCTCCTGCTTCTCGTTGGCGGAGATCAAGCCCTGGCTCACCCACGCGTTCGCGTGCTGGTTCACGCAGCTGATGCACTGGCCCTTGTTCGCGAGCGCGGCGCAGGCGTCGAGCTGCGCGCAGCTGTCGAGGCCGCCCGTCGGGCAGGTGTGCTCGAGGATCACGACCGACCCCGAGTGCGCGTCGCTCACGTAGACCCGCAGATCGTCCTCGTCGTCCACGACCAGGCCGAAGTTGGTGCGGATGTCGACGTCGACCGCGTGCGCGACATCGTGGTAGCTGGGGCTCATCGGGTCGATGTCGACGATCACGAGCAGATCCTCGTTGGGGCAGCGGGCGTAGGCGTACCAGCCGTCGCGGTCGATCTCGATCTCGGCGAGGCGCGTACAGCCGGTCGGGATGTCCGGGTCGATGACGCTCATGGTGTCGAGCTCGACGCGCGCGAGGCTGCCGCTGCCGGCGGAGGTGACGTACACGCTCTCGCCGTCGGGGCTGGCGGCGACGAAGGCCGCGGACTCGTAGCCCTGGAGCGGGATCGGCAGCTGGCTCGTGACCGCGTTCGTGCTCGCGTCGACGCCGACGAGCTTCACCTGCATGCGATTCGCGGCCCAGACGGTGCTCTCGTCGGGGGAGACGGCGAGCCCGGTCGGCTTGCCGCCGACGAAGATCGACGAGAAGGTGTTCGTGAGCGTGTCGATCGCGAGCACGCGGTAGTTGATGCGCGAGCTGGCGTAGAGCGTGTCGCCGACGCGGACGATGTCGTACACGCCGTAGGGGCTCGGCAGCGTCGTGTCGATGGCGCCGAGCGGCAGCGGGGCGGTCGGCTGCGCGAGATCGACGATCTCGACGCGATCGGTCCCGGCGGTGACGGTGTTGCCGTTGGCGCGCGAGACCGTCACGTAGCCGGTGTCGCCGTCGGCGCTCAGGGCGATGCTGGTCGGGAAGCCGTGCGTCGAGGGATCGTTGGCGACGGTCAGCGGCGACGCGCCCACGGTGTCGCCCGTATCGGTGTCGAACACGAGCATCTGCGCGTCGCCGGTACCCATGGTGCCTGGCTCTTGGGTCACGGCGTACAGGTGCTCGCGGTCGGGCGACAGCGCGAGGGCGAGCGGCGCGAGCGCCTGCGTCGTCCCGGGGACGACGGCCTCCCAGCTGTCGACCTCTTGCAGGCTGTCGATAGGCGGCGCGGCGACGGCCTCGTGGGCGAACCCGGCGAGCAGCGTCACGACGGCGGCGCCGAGCATGCGCGACCTCGGCCGGCGGGAGCGAGCGAGGCGGTGGGAGCGAGCGATGGATGAGGGGCGAATACGGGTGGACATGATGCTCTCCTTACGTGGCCTCAGTACCGAGGCATCACGTCCTATCCCCCGCCGCGTCGTCATCTAACGGCCGTTGATCAACAAAGTTGTTGACTGACCGCGGCGCGACGATCCCGTCGCGGTCAGCCGGGGCGACCGATCACTCGGTCCACGCGGACGGGAGGTCGAAGGGGGCGCGTGGACACGCGAACCACGCGTCAAAGCCCGGCGCGCGGGCCCTCGCGCGCGCGGCTGTCACCGCTGGCGCGCCCCCGCAGCGGGCCCATGACATCCGCGTCAACGCGGACGCGCGCGTCAGGTCCCGCGCCGCGCGAACTCGACCACGATCGGGAGGTGATCGCTCGCGTCGGTGTCGCGCGCGTCGAGGCCGTAGGCGCGTAATGTCTCGGGGGACAGCTCGGCGCTGTCGAGCGCGAACGCGCGCGTCTCGCTCAGGGCGCGGGCGCTCCCGGCGATGAAGTCGAGTCGGCCGGGGCTGAAGGGGCTGTCCGCGTCGCCGCGCCAGGTGTGACAGCCGCCGTCGCCCAGCACCTGCGGGGCGGCGGGTCGCAGGCCGCGATCACCCGCCTGCGCGCCGCCGATCAGCGCGTCGAGGGGCGCGCGCGATCCGACCAGGTTGAGGTCGCCGCCGAGGACCACGAAGTCCAGGTTGTGCTCGCGCTCGAGCGCGCGGGCGCGCGCGTAGATCGAGCGGGCCTGGGCGACGCGCTGCTCGTCCTCGGGGCTGCCGAGCGTGCCGCAGCACTTGAGGTGCACGCTCGCGAAGAGGCCGCGCCCGAGCGGGGTCCGGATGATCGCGGCGACGAAGCGCGGGCGCCCGTTGGCCTCCCCGCGCGGGATCCCGAGGTCGAGCGGACGCTCGATCGGGTAGGCGCTGATCAGCGCGAGGCCGCGATCGGGGTCGCTGTGCGTGTACCAGTCGCCGGTGCGGCGCGACGGGCCGAGGTTCTGCGCGAACCACTTGTGCAGCGCGCGGGCGTCGAAGCCGTCCCACTCCTGCGCGAGCAGGACGTCGGGCTGCAGCGCGGCGAGCGTGCGCGCGAAGGGGCGCGGATCGGCGCGCGGGCTCGCGCGCAGCACGTTGTAGGACATGACCCGAAGGCCTGATTCTGTCGCCCCGGGGAGCCCCGCGTCGGCGCGCCGCGGGCCGACGCCGCCGACGTCGAGCGAGACGTGCTCGTGCAGCGCGCGGGTCTTGGCCGCGCGCCCGCGCGTCGAGAGCAGCGCGCGCACCGGCCCCGTGATCCCGCGCGGCAGCGCGGCCGAGGGCGTCCTGCGGACGCGCGCCTCGTAGCTCGCGGCGGCGTAGGTCGGCGCGAACGAGAAGCCGACCTCGGCGTGGGTCGAGCTGCGCGCGCGCCCGGAGGCGTCGTAGCTCGTGACGAGCACGCCGCGGCCCGGCGCGAGCGCGGCGTCGCTCGGCGACAGCTGGATCTCTAGATCGACGCCGAGCGGCGCGTGCCCGTCATCCCGGAGCGCGCGCCCGGTGCTCGCGTCGGCGTCGACGTCGAGCGAGATCACCGTGCTGACGGGGCCGGCCTGCAGCGTCCACGGCGGGCCGGCGGGGGCGAAGCGCAGGTAGAGGTAGCGGCGGTCGTGGGTCGCGAGCTGGCCCTCGGGCCACTCCCGCGTGTCGCCGTCGAACACCACCGCGACGCTCGGGTCACCGGGGCCGGCGAGGATCGGCTCGCGCAGCGTGTAGGGATCCGAGGGGCGCGCGGGCGCGCCCGTGTCGAGCTGGATCGCGGGAGCGGTCGCCGCGTTCGGCTCGCTGGCGGGCGCGGCGGCGTGACAGGCCGCGACCAGCAGCGCAGCGCCGAGCGCGGGGGGCGGGGAGCTGCGGAGGTTCAGCATGGGCGAGGACTCGACGTGTAGACCGAATCCGCGCGCAGGCCAAGTAACGTCGCGCGTACGAGGCCGTATAACCAAGCTGTCAGGGTATCCGCGTGCGTCTTCCTCCCCTCGATAGCGGCTCCCGTCGGCGGTTCTGGAAGCCCTCGCGCGCGCTCGCGGTGACCTCGGCGCTGGTGGTGCTCGCGTGGCCGTCGAGCTCGCGCGCGTCGGAGGGCGCGGAGGGTCCACACCACGAGGCGAGCGAAGAGCGCGACGCGTCGGCGCGGCACGGCGGCCATCTCAAGGAGCACACCGAGAACCTGCTCGGCGCCAAGGCGCTCGCGCTGTTCCTGATCGTGCCCGCTGAGCCCGCCGAGCCCGTCGGGCCCGTTGAGCCCGCGCCCGAGGGGGAGCACACGGAGGACGCCGGCGGGCACGAGCTGCACCCGCGCTTCGGCGCGAGCGTGTTCTACGAGCGCGAGCTGATCCAGAACCGTCTCGAGTTCGAGATCCAGATCGCGCTGGTCGGCGGTGGCGGGATGTTCATCATGCCCATCGACCTCCTGCTCAAGAAGCCATTTCACGTGAACCATCGGGTCACGCCCTATATCGGCGTCGGCCCGGCGCTGGACGCCGTGTTCACGGACGGCGAGCAGGAGGTGCTGGTCGGCCTGACGAGCGCCGCGGGCGTGTACGTGTGGTTCTCCAAGTACGCCGGCATCGACGTCGAGATCGACTACACGATCGTGGTCAGCGAGCACGGGATCGAGCACGCGCCGTGCTTCGGCGTCGGCCCGGCGTTTCACTTCTGAGCGCGGGCTCAGCCGGCGACGCGGCGGAGCAGCGCCGCCAGGCGCGTGGTCACGCCGATGATCGAGCCGAACAGCGCGCCGAGCAGCACCGACAGCGCGCCCGCGAACAGCCCGAGCACGACGTGAGAGTGATCGACGGACGCGCCGCCGATCGTGTAGAGGATCTCGCGGATCACCGGCAGCGTCAGCTCGGCCGTGAAGGCGCCGGCGATGGTGAGGCCGAAGGGGATCACGACGAGCGCGGCGGCCAAGAAGCCGAGCGCGAGCGCGCGCCAGCGCGGGCCGTCGTAGTCGCGCTCGGTCGCGGCGGGCAGGGAGCAGAGGCCCCCGAGCAGCATCGCGGTCACGAACACGGTGGCCGAGGCGAGGTCGGTGCCTGCGTAGGGCAGCGTGAGCGAGCCGTAGCCGACCACGCCGATGAGACAGGGGAACAGCCCGCCGACGACCGCGCCGACCGCCGCGCCGAAGATGTCGTTGCTGCGGACGCCCGAGACCCCGAGCGCGGCGCGGCGGCGCGCGAGCACGATGCCGCCGCAGATCGAGACCGCGATGAACAGCCCCGAGAGCAGGCCGAAGCTGACGATCGAGAGCGACCAGGGCAGCCACTCAAAGCGCGGGAGCGCGGCGGCGTACTTCAGGTAGTAGCCGCCGGCGAGCACGCTCGAGCCGACGACGCCGGCGATGACGCCCGAGCCCGCGGCGCCGCGCGCCCACGAGGGTCCGGGGGAGGCGGGCGCGTCGACGTCGGGGGTCATGGTCATCAGTGGTTTGACGCTTCGCGCCGGTGAAAGTTCCGGTCGGGATCGCCCGGCGTGGATGTCCGAAGAGTCACGAGAGAGTCACGAGGGAGTTATGAGAGAGTCACGGGAGAGTCACGAGCCGAAGTAGTAGCCGATCCACAGCCCGAGGTAGACCGTGTTGGACATCGGCCGCCCGGCCGCCGCCGGCGTGTAGCCGACCCAGCCGAGCTCGGGGCCGAGGCTGAAGCCGCCGCCGCGGTTGGGGCGGCGGATGTCGGCGCCGGGGAACAGGTCGTATCGGACAGCCCCCTTGAAGGCCGCGCCGCCGAAGCCGCTGCGATCCTCGACACCCTCCTCGTTGACCGCGCCGCCGCCGGCCCCGAAGCCGACGAGCAGCGAGAGCGGGAGCTTCTTCGGCGCGGGCAGAAAGCCGAGCTCGACCAGCACCGCGCCTTGGGCCACGCGCTGGTTCTTGATCCAGCCCGCGCGCCCGCCGGCCTGCACGCCGATGGACATCCACGGGAACACGACCTCCCCGATCCGCACCCAGCCGCCGGGGCCGAGGAAGGGCGCCGACGTGTCGAGGTCGTTGACGCGCGTGAACGTGAGCCCGCCGCCGATGACCGCGCCGATGTACGCGCCGTCGACCCGCGGGGGCTTGACGCGCTCGGTCGGTTCGTCCGCTGCGTCGCCGGCGTCTTCGGTCTCCTCGTCCGCGACCTCGGCTTCGACCTCCGCTTCGTCTTCTGTGGCCGCGTCGTCAACGGGTCCCTCGGGGGCGGCGGCCTCGTCGCTCGCCGTCGAGGGAGGGGCCGGGGCCGGGGCGGCGACGGGGGCCGCGCTCGCGGGCCCAGCGTCGCCAGCGGGCTCAGCGTCGGGCGCCGGCGCCGGCGTTGGCGCGGCGCTCGACGTGGCGGGCGCGCTGCCGGCATAGGCGACACCGGCGGCGCCGATCCAGAGCGCGGGGATCATGGGCAGCCACACCCACGTTGGGGGCCGCGCGCGCGCGGACGAGATCGTTCGCGCAGAAGGCCGAGCCGTGGCCGACACGGGGGCTAGCATGCGTCACGGCGCGGGGTCTGGGCAAGCGCCCGATGTGTCTGTGCACACGACGAGCTGCGCCTGGGCGCGGCGGCTTGCGAGCCCGGCCGCGGACGACTATCGTCACGTCCGCGTTTTTTCGCGCATCGCCGCTGCTGCCGATCAATGCTCTCGCTGAACCGTACGCGCCTCACTGAACTCCTCGGGAGCTTTTTGCTCGGGGGCGCGTTGGTGGCGATCGTCTACGAGCTCAGCGCGCTCACGGCCGGGGCCAGCGGACCCGTGAGCGCCCAGCCGGCGGCGGGATCCGAGGTCTCCGACGCGTCCGCGAACGACGCGGAGGCGCGGCCGTCGTCGGTCTACGCCGGCGCGGAGGACGAGGGCGGTGACGGTCTCGTGGCAGCCGCGGACTCGGCGGACGCGGCGGGCGACGCGGGCCCACCGGCGAGCGGTCCCGCGTGGATGCAGACCGACGCCGAGGGATCGTACACCGCGTTCCCGCCGGTTCACGCCGACGCGGTGGCGCTCGACGAGGAGGACGAGGCCGCGTTTCCCCAGCACGGCCTGATCACCGGCGCGGCCGCGATCATCCGCGAGCACACGGACCTCAAGGCGAAGATGGTCGGGATCGTGCGGGCCGGGACGCGCCTGCGGGTCGACGGCGAGCTGAGCTTCGGCGGCGGCTGCAGCAAGGGCTGGCACAAGGTCTTCCCCTACGGCTGGATCTGCATGAACGCGGGCATGCGCGTCGGCGAGGATCCGCCCGACGACGGCCTCGTCAACAACCCGAAGCCCAAGCTCGAGGAGCCGATGCCCTACGAGTACTGGCGGGTTAACCACGACGCGACGCCGTTTTTCCACCGGCTGCCGAGCTTCTCCGAGCAGGACCGCGCCGACGAGGCCGGCCAGGCGTGGGTCGCCGAGCACGCGCGCGAGCCGATGCCGACGCACCCGGCCCAGCGACCCGAGGAGGTCCCGGCGGTCGTCAAGGAGTACCTCAACGCCGGCTACTACGTGACCGTCGCGGGCGAGGCGGTGAAGTCCAAGCGTCACTTCCTGCGCACGCTCCGGGGCGTGTACGCGCGCAAGTACCAGCTCGGGCAGAAGGAGGGCTCCAAGTTCCAGGGCGTCGTGCTGCCGAACGGCGCCGAGGATCTGCCCGTCTACTGGATCCTGCGCGAGACCGGGATGAAGCAGCGCAAAGAGCCAGGTAGCGAGCTGCTCGTCGACGCGGTGTTCGACGGCGACGAGGAGCCGCCCGAGCGACGGGCGCGCTGGCCGTTCAAGCGCAAGGTGCTGCTGGGCGCCCACGAGTACTTCGAAGATGACGACGGCCGCGTGATGCGGGCCTACGCGGTCGGTAAGGCGCGCAAGCTCAAGCGCCCGCCCGGCGTCGGGCAGGACGAGACCTGGGTGCACGTCGATCTATCGGAGCAGGTGCTCGTGGCCTACGAGGGCGATCGCCCGGTGTTCACGACGCTGGTCTCGACCGGGCGCGAGCCGGGCATGACCCCGATCGGCGTCCATCGTCTGCAGAGCAAGCACGTCGCGACGTCGATGCGTGATCAGCCCGTCGAGGACGACGCCTACTCGATCGAGGACGTGCCGTGGACGCAGTACTTTCACAACAACGTCGCGCTCCACGGCGCGTTTTGGCACGGCGGCTTCGGCCTGGTCCGCAGCCACGGCTGCGTGAACCTCTCGCCCGCGGACGCGCGCTGGCTGTTCGGGTTTTTGCACCCGCGGCTCCCGGCCGGCTGGCACTCGGTGATGCCCGGCGTCTCCAAGAACGGCGAGGGCTCGGCGGTCGTGATCACGGAGTAGCGCTATTGCGCTCGCGCGCGCCTGCGCCCGCGCGCGCGGGGAATGCCGACGCGGGCGAGCGGCGCCGGGCGGTACCATCGCCCCCGTGCCCGCCCGCCACGCGCTGCTCATCGGCATCAACCGATACCCGAACATCCGCGGCGCTGATCTGGAGGGCTGCCGTAATGACGTCGCGCTGGTCGAGTCGCTGCTGCTGCGGCGCTTTCGCTTCCCCGCCGACAACATCGAGGTGTTGCTCGACGAGCAGGCGACGCAGCGCGGGATCCGCGAGGGCTTTCGGCGCCTGAGCGCGCGCGTCGAGGCCGGCGATGTCGCCTTCGTGCACTACGCCGGCCACGGCTCGCGGCTGCGTGACCCGCTGCTGCCGGAGCGGATCATCGAGTCGCTGGTGCCGCACGACAGCGGCCGCGCCCCGCTCGCGCCGAACCGCGACATCCTGGACCGCGAGGTCGACGAGTGGGTGCGGACGCTGGACGCCAAGCGCGCGCGCGCGATCCTCGTGCTCGACTGCTGTCACTCGGGCTCCGTCACGCGCGACGTGGCGATGGGGATGGCGGCCCCGCGCAGCCGCCAGATCCCCCCCGATTATCGTGACCCAAAGACCAGCTACGAGGGCGTCGCGCCGGCGCGCCGGGACCTGATCGCGGCCGCGCGCAAGCGCCTCAGCGGCTGGCTCAGCGAGGCCCGCGAGGCGCTCGTGCTCGCGGCCTGCCGCGCCGAGGAGAAAGCCTGCGAGCACGTCGTCACCGTCGGTGACGCGATCGTCCGGCACGGCGCGATGACCTACTTCTTGGGACAGGCGCTGGCGCGCGCGCGACCGGCGAGCTCGTGGGCGCGGGTGTTCGAGTCGATCGCGCCGAAGATCACCGCCGCCTACCCGCTGCAGCACCCGCTGCTCGAGGGGCGCCCGTGGCCGACGCTGTTCCCCGACGACACGTGGGAGGACCCCGCGCGCGCCCGACGTCACGAGCCGGCGGAGGGCTGGGGGCTGCTGACGCGGGCCGTCGCGGCGGTCGACGGCGACGAGATCACGCTCGCGGGCGGGGCGGCCCACGGCCTCGTCGCCGGCGCGCGCTGGGACATCTACCCGGCGGAGGTCGTGCGCCCGGGCCCTGACGACGAGCCCGTCGCGATCGTCCAGCTCACGCGCGTCGAGGCCTGCTCCGCGCGCGGCGTGATCCACGAGCGCCGCGGGGGGCCGGTCGAGCCCGGCGCCCGCGCGATCGAGCGCTCGACGCCGCCCCAGGCGCGCCCGCTCGCGGTTCATCTCGACCTGCCCGAAGGGCCCGCCAAGACCGCGCTCGCCCGCGAGCTGGCGAGCTCGCCCGTGCTGACGGTGATCGATCCGTTTGCGCAGCCGGCCGAGCTGCGCGTGCGCCTGGTGCCCGCGCGCTCGGTCGCGGTCGACGGCGACCCGTGCCCGCTGCTGGGCCCGGTGCGCCAGAGCTCCTGGGCGCTCTTGGGCGCCGACGGGCGGCTCGCCGCGCGTCTCGTCCCCGTCGACGAGGACGCGCCGAGCGTGATGCTGGGCGCGCTCGAGAGCGTCGCGCGCTTCCGTCGCTTCATGGGCCTCGAGGGTCCTCGGCCCGACAGCGCGCTCGCCCGCGCGGCCCGGCTCGAGGTCCGCCGCGGTCTGCCGAGCTCATCTACGCGCGGTCGGCCACGCTTCGTCGAGGCGCGCGCCGACCCGCGGCTCGGCGCGGTCGTGTTCGAGGCGGGCGACCTCGCCGACCTCGTCATCCACAACGACGGCGCCGAGGATGTCTACGTCAGCCTGCTCGAGTTCGGCACCGATCTGTCGACGCGCCTGATGCTGCCGTACCTCGACGTCGCGCCCTACACGACCCAGAGCCGGCTGCTGCGGGCCGGCGCGTCGCTGTCGGTGGCGCGCTACTTCGAGTGCGACGAGGGCCTGCTGCTGCACCTGCCCGAGGGCTTCCCCTGGGCGGCGGAGCCGGGCTCGGAGGCGGACACCGGGCGCATGACCTTCAAGCTGCTGGTGACGCGGGTCAAGACCGACTTCAGCAGCGTGGTGCAGGGCGGGACCCGCAGCGGCAAGAGCATGCACCCGCTCGAGCGCGAGCTCGCGGCGCTCGGCAGCGCGACCCGCAGCTTCATCCCGCGCGCGCGAGCGCGACGCGGGCGGCCCGAGGAGGACTGGGCCGTCGTGACCCGCAGCGTCGTCGTGCGGCGGCCGCCCGAGCGGCTCGCGATCGATCCCGTCGGGGCGCCCGTCGTGGTCACCCCGGGGATCACGGTGGCGAGCGTTGGGCTGTCCGGCGCGATTCGAGCCGAGCGCGGCGCCCCGGCGCGCACGCGTGACCTCGAGGAGGGCGCGGGCGACTCGCGCGAGCTCTTCGACGAGGCGCTGCGGCGGACCGGCGCGCGCGCGGTCGCGACGATCGAGCTCGACGCGCGCGCCGAGGTGACGCGCTCCCTCGAGTCGAGCGGCGCCGCGCCGCACCTCGCGTTGACGGTCGAGCACCCCGGCCCGGGCTGGACGCAGGTGGTGCTGGTGCGCGACGGCGACGGCTTCAGCAGCTGGGTCCTGCCGGAGCGCGGCGCGGACGACGAGGCGAGCTCTGAGCGCGCGCCGCAGCGCTTCACGATCCCCGGCGACGCGCTGCAGGGCGAACAAGACGCGCGATCGCTGCTGGGCGCGCTCGGCCGGCACGTGCTCAGGATCCTCGCGGTCCGCCTGACGGAGCGCCTTGGCGAGCGGGGCGCGAGCGCGGTCGGCCGCTGGGAAGAATCGGTCAGGCCCTACTGCCTGCGCAGCTTCACGGCCGCGGACTTCCGCGAGCCCTCGCCGCGCACGCGCGACGTCGTCGCGGGCGCGCGCGTGACCGCAGCGCGCGAGCTCGACGCTGCGGGGTGGCGCCGGCTGAGCGCCGGCCCCGCGCTGCTGCTCGTCCACGGGACCAACTCCGACACGGCGGCGAGCTTCGCCGAGCTCGACCCGGCCACCGTCGACGCGCTGCACGAGCGCTACGGGGGGCGCGTGTTCGCCTTTGAGCACCCGACGCTCTCGCGGGATCCCGAGCAGAACGTCGACTGGCTCCTCGAGCAGGTCGCCGCGAACCTGCCGGCGCCGGCGCGCCTCGAGCTCGACGTCCTCGGCTACTCGCGCGGCGGCGTCCTGTGCCGCGCGCTGGCGGCCTGGGCGCCGCAGCGCTCGGGCGGGCGCGTCGTCGTGCGCAAGCTCGTCAGCGTCGGCGCGCCGCACCGCGGCACGCCGCTGGCGAAGCCCGAGCACCTCGGGACGTTCCTCTCGATCTGGACCAACGCGCTCAACCTCGTGCCGATCCCGGTAGGCCCCGACGTCGTGGCCGGGGTGCTCGAGCTGGTCAAAGAGGCGGCGGTGGGCACCGCGAAGGAGCTCGCGGGGCTGCGAGCCTTAACGCCCAAGAGCGCCGCGCTCGCGCGGCTGCGCGCGGCCGAGGAGGCGCGCGTCGAGGCGGTCGAGCGCTACGCGATCAGCTCGCACTACGGCCGCTGCGCCGCCCGCCGCGAGGACGCGCTGCGCCGCCGCCTGCGGGCGCTCGCCTGCGGCCCGCTCGCGCGCGTCGTGTTCAAAGAGCCATCCGACCTGGTCGTCCCGACACGCGGCGTCTACGAGGACGAGGAGCGCCCGCGCTTCACGATCCCCGAGACCCGGCGGCTCGTGCTGGGGCAGCCAGACGGCGACGGCGTCGACCACATGACCTACTTCGCCGATCCGCAGGTGCGCGCGCGCCTTCTCGAGTGGCTCGGGTAGCCGGCCGTCACGTCCACGCGCCCCCGGTCAGAAGGTCACGCCGACGTCAAACACCACGCGCCCGTAGCGGGGATCGGTCGGGCGCACGTTGCCCGGCGCGATCGCGTTGGGCACCAGGATCGCGTAGCCGAGCGCGACCGTCACGAGGCGGATGTCCCACTTGATCGCGTTGACGCCGACGCTGTGTCGAAGATCGCGGGGCATCTGCACCCACTTCCAGCGCTGGGCCATGATGCCCGTGTCGTAGAACAGCGAGTGCGCGAGCTTGCCCCCGGCGAAGTCCGGGACCGAGACGAACTGCAGCGCCATGGTCCCGAGCAGGCGGATCTGGCCGCCGACCGCGGTGTAGCGGAGCCGCCGCGCGTCGCCGGACTGCTCGATGCCCTCGATGTCGATCAACATCTCCTCGGGCCGGATCCCGCGGATGCCCCGGTCGACGGTGCCGCCGCCGAAGTAGCGCCAGACCTCGGGGACGCTGGTGGTGTTGGCGAGCGGCAGGCCGGGCAGGGGGATCGTGTGGCCGTAGGCGAGGGAGTAGCGGAAATTGACGCGGTTGGCGGTGCGCGGGATCGGGATGAAGTGCTGCCAGCTGAACTCGGTGCGCAGCCACCAGTCGAGGCCGCCGAGGACCGGCGAGGCGAACAGCGCGTCGGCCGAGGCGATGAAGCCCTTGTCGGGGTTGAAGGGGTTGTCCTCGATGTTGGTGAACTGCACGCCGGTCTGGATGCCGCCGGTGCGGTCCGCGACCACCGCGTCGCGGCGATTGATCACGGTGGTCTCGAACGAGGTCGTCGGCTTGACGACGTCCTTCGAGATGTTGGCGCGCTGGATCAGGTAGCCGAGGTAGAGCTGCCAGCGCTTGTTGATCTTGACCGAGAAGCCGATCGTGCCGAGCACCGAGAGCACGTTGCCGCGCGCCGGCGTGGCGCGCTGCTGGGCCTGCCCGGCGATCTTCAGGGTCAGCGGCGAGCCCAGCCAGCGGCCGCGCACGAGGTCCGCGCGCGCGCTCCGCTCGTAGCAGTCCTGACGCGCGCAGTCGGACTGCAGCGCGCCGGTCGTGATCTCGCTGAGGTCGAAGCCGTAGTGGCCGAGCAGGCCGAGGTCCCAGCCGGTGCCGAACAGGTTCGGGAAGCTGGGGTTCACGAACACGTAGAAGGGGTCGAGGGTCGCCGCGCCGACGCCGGCGGAGAAGTCCATCGAGATGTCCTTGCTCTCGCGCATGTCGGCGACCTGGTGGACGACGCAGGACTCCGCGGTCGAGTCGAGCTCGCAGCCCACGGGCTGGCCCTCAAACTCGATGCTCTCGGCCACGCCGGTCCCGTCGATCCCGGCCTCGCTGCGCGCGACCTTGTCGCTCGCGTAGGGCTCCCCCTCGTCGTAGTGGATCTCGCGGTTGAGCACCCAGCTGCGGGTCTTGAAATTGCCGCGCAGCAGCGTCTTGCCGAACACGCCGGCGCGGCCCTCGTAGACGCTGATCTCGGTGTCGACCTCGGCCATGCCGGCCTCGCTAGCGACCTCGCACATGCCCGTCTGGCTGAGCGCCTTGGCGACCGGGACGCGGTACTCGACGCCGGTCTGCGGGTTCTTGTAGACCCAGCGGATCTTCGCGTCCGCGAGCGGGTAGCCGTTCTCGCGGTAGCGGCGGATGATGTCGTCCTCGGCGGTGCGCTCGAGGCCCGGGTCGACCGCGACCGCGCCGGGCGTGGGGTCGTCCTCGCGCCGCAGCGGCCCCTCGTCCAGCATGTTCTTCGGATCCCATGTCCCCGTGGGCATGTACGGGAGGTCGCCGACCTCCCGCGTCGTCGGGATCGGGGTCTCGAGGTAGCGCAGCTCCTCCGGCTGCGCCGAGGTGAACACGCGCGGCCCGGCGTCGATCGAGATGCGCACGTAGACGCTCGCGCGGTCGCGCTCGCGCAGCTCCCGGAGGCCGTCGGGATCGAGGTCGCGCTCGGCCCACACCGGCGCCCCGCTGACGCTGTGGATGCTCTCAGGGTCGAGCGTGGCGGAGGCGCCGGCCTCGTCGAAGCCGCCCTGCCAGAACGCGGTCCGCACGCTCGCCGAGGCGCACAGGTAGCCGTTCTCGCTGAAGACCTTGATGATCTCGCCGACGTCCTTGTCGGCCTGGGCCTCGGTGAAGCGACCGCCGCGCTTGAGCTCGAGGCGTAGCCCGAGCTCGCGGACGATGCGATCGCGCACCGTCGGCGTCAGGTCGTCCGGCAGCTGGATGTCGACCTTGCGGATCTTGACCCGCGGGCCCTCGTCGATCAGAAACTTCAGCTCGCCGAAGTGCGAGCGCCCGAACTCCTGGTAGCAGCCCGTGACCTTGGCGAGCAGGTGCCCCTTCTGCTGGTAGACCGCGCGCAGGTGCGCGGCCTCCTGCGCGGCCTTGTCCTCGCTCGGGCTCTCGCGCCGCTTGAACAGCTGGAGGTTGTTGCGCAGGCGCTTGTCGCTGTAGCGCAGCGGCTTGATCTCGCGGTCCGCGGCGCGCTCTGAGCCCCGCCGCTGCGTGCAGCCCGGCGCCTGGAGATCGGCGGGCACCGCGATGAACGAGGTCGTGACGCCGCGGCCGATGTCGATGCTGACCGTCAGCGGGAGCGAGGGATCCTTGGGGATCTTGCTCGGGTCGAGGTCGAGCTCCTCGTAGGAGGTCTCGACCGTGATGTCCGGGTACAGGTAGCGCAGGTCGATCGCCGCGCGGCTGCGCAGGATCCGGTCGCGCGGCTCTGAGTAGCGGCGCTCGGTCCGGTCCTTCGCCTCCTCGATGGACTCGCGGGTGACCGGGGCGCGGATCGGCGTCGCGGGCACCCGCGGCATGAAGGTGCGCTTGATCCAGGTCTTGTCGGCGTCGGGGACGTTGCCCTTGATCTTGATCCCGGGCTTCGCCGTCGACTCACCTGACCCCGGGGGCACCCGGCGCGGGACCTTGTACGGCCGCCCCTTCGCCAGGTAGACGTGCAGCTCGACCTCGTCGTCTTTGCGCCCGCAGACCAGCGCGATCTGGGCGTTGCCCTTGAGGTAGCCGCGGTCGTAGAGGTAGCGATCGAGGCCGGTGATCTCCTCCCTGAGCCAGCGCTGGCAGGCGAGGTCGTCGTCGCTGCAGACCGCCGGCAGCGCCTGCCCGGGCTTGACCCCGCGCAGCGCCCGGCGCGGCACGCAGTTGCCGTAGGCCAGCGACCCGGGGCGCGCGTCGACGCCGAGCTTGCGCTGGACCTCGCGGCGCGACAGCGGGATGTGCCCGTGGACCTTGACGCGCCGGATGCTGCGGGCCGGCGCGATCTGGATGATGACCTCGCCCGGCGCGACCGGGAAGAACTCGGCGCGGTAGCCGAGCTTGCCGAGCTGAAGGCCGATGACGAAGGGCGACATGCGCTCGCGGTCGAGGCCGATGAGCCGCATCAGCGACTCGCCGGTGTCGCCGGGCAGGTAGCGGCCGTCGATGCTGACGCGCTGGACGCCCCGAAACAGCACGCCGCGATCGGCGGTGCCCTGGGTCGGGCGCGCGAGCAGCTCGAGCGAGTGCGGGCCGGTCGGCACGAGGAGGATGACGAAGCCGTCGTTGGCGAGGCGGTCGATGCGGTACTGCAGGAGCCCGTGGGCGGGGCCGCGGAGGCGGACGCGGCACTCCTCGCCCCGGAAGCTGAGCGCGCGCGCGCGCGCCTCGATTTCGAAGCCGGCGTCCTGCAGCTCGTCGAGGGCTTGATCGACCGGCCCGAGCGGATCGGTGGTCGCGTCGCCGACAGCGCAGCGACCTCCGCTGGCGATCTCCTGGGTCTCGCGGGTCTCCGGGGTCTCGCGGGTCTCCGGCGTCACCTCCATCGTCGGATCCACGACCTCGCGCGGCGGGCCCGGGGCCCGCGGGTCGAAGCCGGGGACGTTGGTGTCGACGGTGTCGATGTCCGGCGGCGGCTTCTCGCCGTCGCCGTTCACGTCGGCGGTGTCGAGGTCAAACGGCTTGTCCTCGGGCGACTCGCCGTCCTCCGACGGCGGCAGCGGCTGCGCGGACTCGTCGGCGCCCTCGTGCAGCGCGTCGGCGGGCTCGTCGAGCTTCGCGCTCGCGTCGTCGTCGCCCGCCGTGGGCGTGGGCGCGGGCGCGCCGGCCAGCAGGCCGATCACGAGCGAGACCGCGGCGAGGACGGAGGAGGCCATACGTGCGGGCGATCAGATGCTCGGCAGCTGGAGGTCGAACTTCAGCTCGAGCTTTCGCTGGCGGAGGGGGTCGAAGATGATGCGCTCATTGTAGTATGAGCGGAAGCTGTCCCGGAACTCGACGCTGACGTTGTCGAGCAGCTGGAAGCGGAGACGCCAGTTCGCGCTCTGACGCAGCAGCAGGCCGGGGTACCCGCGCGTGTAGCCGGCGCCCGCGCTGAACGCTCCCCACTCGGAGCGGAACCACCGCGGCGGCGTCTGGGCGTCGATCTCGATCCCCGACTGGCCGAGCTGCAGCGCGACCTCGGGCAGGTAGGGCGCGACGTTGGGCGCGTTCTTGTCGACGTAGGTGCCCAGCGAGACCTTGGTCAGGTTGCCGACGAGCGCGATCGGCTTGCCGAGCAGGCCGCCGCCGCCGAAGCGGCGCACGTCGCTCTCCACCGCGTCCTGCTCGCCCTCGCCGAGGACCAGGTACTGCGCGCACTCGTAGTTGCTCAGCGCCCCGCTGGCGTCGCCCTGGACGATGCAGCGCCACTCGAGGCGATCGAGGGTGCCGGCCAGCTCGAGGTACATCTGCCGCGGCTGGCGATCGATGTAGATCGGCTCCTGCCGGCGCGCGAGGATGTCGACCACGCTCTCGTTCATGTCCGCCTTCAGCAGCACCTTCCCGCGCTGAATGTCGTAGGGCACGCCCAGGATGTTGATGTCGAGCACGCCGGTCGTGACATCGATCTTGCCGGCCATGTCCATGTCGCCGTAGGTCCCCGTCACGGCCAGCTGCATGTGCCCCTCGACGCCGCGCATGACGTTGTTGTCGACGCGCGCCGGCGACGACGTCTTGACCTTGAGGTCGAGGCCGAGGTTCTCGAGGAACTCGGAGGGCGGGGCCTCGGGCGCGGGGGTGGGATCTTCGAAGGACAAGACCTTGAGCTGCTGCTGCGCGTCGCGGATCCACTTGGCCGAGACGACGTCGACGTCGCCGCGGATCGCGTGCTGCTCGCGGCCCGCGAGCGCGAGGCCGTCGCTCGAGAGCACCGTCTTGAGCTGCGGGCGCCCGGAGTTGTCGTAGCTCGTGTAGCGCACGTTGGAGAAGCGGAGCTTGAGGTCGCTCGCGGTCAGGCCCGAGAAGTCCGGCGGGAGCACGGCGTAGCCCCACAGCGTCGCGCGCCCGCGCGTGCCCATCTTGACGCGCATCGCGGTGCTCGGGGCCGCGACCGCGTTGGCCGCGCTGACGCCCCCGACGAACACGCCGTAGCCGTCTAGGTTGCCGGGGCAGGGGTCAGCGTCGGAGCAGCGCACGAGCTCGATCGGGCCCCGCCGCAGCTCGATCGGGTCGAGGCCGGCGAACGCGAACTCGGCGTTGAACGAGCGCTGCTGCCCCGACTCGAGGAGCGCGTGCAGCGTGCGGATCGTGTCGCCCTCCATCGCGTTGCCGGTGAGCCGCAGCCGCCGGATGTCGATCGTCCCGCTCGCCTGCTTGAACACCGAGGGCGCCTGCGCGCTGACCAACTCGCCGTCGATCTCGCCCTGGGCCGCGACCCCGAATTCGCCCGCGCAGCCGCCGGTGATCGTGATGAAGGTCGGCGCGCCGCCGAGCTCACCGAACTCGACGATCTGCCCGCCGACCGAGGCCTTGCCGGCGACGTAGACCGTGTTGTCGACGACCCGCAGCGCGAGCTGGGGGACCCGGAACTGGATCGGCGTGTCGCCGCCGAGCCCGATCCGCAGCGGCGGGTTCTCGTCCGGGATGTCGATGCTGCCGGTGACCACCGGCGCGCTGATCGGGCCCTTGAGCTCGACGTTGTTGACGCCCACGCGGCCGCGCAGGTTCTCGATGCCGTAGGCCTCGGCGATCCCGCTGACGCCGCCGAGCGCGAGCTCGCCGGCGAGGCGCGCCACGGCGTCGCTGAGCGGGTCGGCCTGGGGGGAGCGCGGCGGCGTGCAGGACCTGGCCTCGGCCTTCTCGGCCTTCGCGCTCGTCACGGCCCCCTCGGCCTGCTCAGCCAACTCGGCCAGCTTGTCGGCCCCGGTCTGCTCGGCGTTCTCGGCCTCGACCTTCTCGGACGGCAGGTCATCTTCGCGAGGTGGCGGAGCGGACAGGTCGATCTCCCCCTCGACGGTCAGCGCGCGCATCTTGAGCGGTCGGCTCGCTCCGCCCTTGCCCGTGCCTCTGCCTTTGCCTTGACCTTGACCTTGACCTCGGCCCTGACCGCGGCGCGTCGCGCGGTCGAGGAAGGTCGCGTCGCCGTCGGCCTTGGGCTGCCCGCCGCCGCTGCCTCCCTGGCTCGCGCGCTTGCGTCCCGGCCCGCCGCGGTCCCAGGTCAGCAGGCGCCAGGGCTCGCGGATGTGGATCCGCGTGCCGTCGAGCTCGGCGACCAAGGGCGTCGCGGGGTCGCTGCACAGCGCCTCGGCGTGCTCGCAGGGGTCCTCGTCGCCGAGCCGCCCGCTCTTCGGCAGCGAGCTGGCCGAGCGCAGCCACAGGCGCGCGAGCGAGAGGTTGAGCTTGGGGTTGAGGCCCCACTCGCTGACGCTCATCTCCTCCTCGGTGCAGGAGGCGAGCAGCTTGGTCCCCGGGGCGCAGAGGCGGGCGCTGACGGCGAGGTCTTCGAATTGCCCGATGAGGTTGTCGCGCAGCCGCGGGTCGGCGGCGCGCAGGAGGCTGCCCACGGGGAGATGTCCGAAGCGCGCGGTGAACTCGGCGGAGACCGGCGCGCTCGCCCGGGCGCCGGCGCGCTTCTTGCCGAGCGCGCCGATCGCGACGGTGGCGTCGACGGTCCAGTCGAGCCGACTCGGATCATCCTTGGCCAGCCGCTTGCCGCCGAGTTTACCGTGGACTTGAACCTCGCGCCGGGCCGCGAGCCCGCTCGCCGCCAGCAGCTCGTCGCCGCTCGCGCTCTCGCGCTCGCTGCACGGCAGGCCCGCGTCGCAGTCGCGGCTGTCGAGCACGAGCTTGCCGGAGCCCAGCGGGATCCCGGCCGCGCTCATCGCCGAGAGGTTGACGTTGCCGTGCACGCTCGGCCGCGCGAGCGTCCCCTTCACCTCGAGCTCGGTGCCGCGCAGGACCTGTCCGCCGATCGGCAGGGACTCGACGCCGGCCATGCCGACGAGCGCCGAGACCGGGAGCCCGCCGGCCTCGAGCTGGAAGTCGAGCGCCGGGTCGTCGCCGAAGGACAGCGAGCCCTTGCCGGTGAGCGCGCCGACCCGGACCGTGACGTCGGGCGCGTGGTAGGGGCTGACGCGGCGGTGGAACGCGAGCTCCAAGGTGCGGATGTCGAGGCCCTCGCGCGTGACCTCGAAGCCGACCGAGGCGTCGTGGAAGGGCGTCACGCCGATCTCGAGCCGCTCCGAGTAGACCGCGCCGCGGACCTGGAACTTCGACAGCGGCACGGCGTTGTCCTTGCCGTCGCCGAGCTTGACGTGGATCTCGCCCTTGCCCTTGACCGCGTCGCCGAGCACCTCGGAGAACTCGGCGTCCTCGAGATCGAGGTTGAGCCACAGCCGCGGGTCGCGGGAGACCTCGCCGCGTTCGAACAGCCAGAAGTCGGTCTTGAGCGGGCCGTGCCCGCCGAGCATGTTGACCCGCGGGCTCCGGAGCTTCAGCACGCCGCGGTCCATCCACAGGCGCGCCTGCTCGACGCCGCTCAGCGCGTAGTCCCCCGAGCCCACGCCCGAGACCGAGAGCGTGCCGTTGCGGCCGTCGGGGCTCGTCACCGGCCCCGAGAGCTGCAAGCGCGTGTCGAGGCGCTCGAAGTACGCCGGCAGCCCGTAGGAGGACAGGAACTCGCGCCCGTCGGAGACCCGCACGTGCAGGTTGGTCGGTCGCAGCTGCTTCCACTCGGCGTCGATTCCTCCGCTCACCTCGACGAGCGCGCCGTCGGTGGTGACCCGCAGGTCCTGCAGGTCCAGGCCGCGGCGCTCCTCCAGCGTCACGCCGCCCTCGAGCCGCAGCGATCGCGGGATGCCGTCGTCGCGCGGGCCGTTGAGGCGCTCGAGGGTCAACGGGTTGAGGCCGAGCTCGACGAGCGCGAGGCCGGCGTCGTCGCCGGTCTTCAGGATCAGCTTGGGGACCTCCAGGCGCCCGTCGACGCTGCCCGAGAGCCGCTGGATCATGGCGTCGTCGTTGACGAGCTCGGCCGGGTTCACGCCCTGCAGATCCATGTCGAAGGCCATCATCATCGGCCCCGGCTGCCCGGTGGAGACGACGATGTGGTTGCGATCGCCGAAGGGGTGCAGGCCCACGTGCCCGCCGAGCGCGTCGCCTTCGAATTGCGTGATCTCGGCGATCCACCCGCTGTCCGCCTCGAGCACGTGATCGTCCCAGCGCAGCGGCAGACGCTCTTGGTGGAGCGCGACCTCGAGGCTGGCGTCGCGGATCGCCCAGTCGAGCTCTGGATCGTCGAAGAAGTCGAGCGTCACCCCGGAGGTCGAGACGCCGATCGTCGGGTCGGTGAACAGCCCGGTGAAGCGCAGCTCGGCGTGGGCACCACGCGCGCGCACCATCTTCCGCGGCAGGCCGTGGGCGTCGAGGATCGTGGTGCCGAGCGGCCCCACGTCGGCGACGTCGAGCGAGGTGTCGACCGCCCGGTCGGCGTGGAACATGCTCAGCAGCCAGCCGTCGATCTTCGCCGGCGAGCCGGCGAAGATGCCGGCGCCGAGGACCCGGATGTCGCCCAGCGGCACGCCGTCCATGCCGTCGGTGAAGGCGTCGAGGTCGAGGTCCTGGATCGGGATGTGGTAGCCCTCGTTGCCGAGCGAGAGGATCGAGACCATGCCCTCGGTCGCGTGGCCGTCGACGCGGTAGCGCAACGGCTTCTCGACGGGGACCGGCTCGAGCGGGTGCAGGCCGAGGAAGTCGAGGTCGAAGCGCACGCGATCGAGGTTGAGCAGCAGGCGCCAGTTGCTGCCCGCGCGCAGGTCGAGGTCGAGCTCGATCGGCAGCTCGAGGCTGTCCATCTGGAAGCTCAGGCGCCGCGTCGTCAGCACCGGCCACTCGCGCGGCGCCGGCTTAAACGCGTCGACCAGGCTGATGCGCATGACCTCGGTGCCGTCCGCCAGCGTGTCGGTGTACTGCTCGACCGTGATCTTGACCGGCGACTTCGACTCGATGTGCGTGAAGTGCAGGACCCACGGGATCTCGAGCACCTCGGGGATACCCATGCGGTTCCACGGGATGATCTCGTGCAGGACGAGGTCGAGCTCGAGCTCCTCGGCGTAGGCCGCGACCCGCTCCTTGCCGTGGTTGGTGGTCTTAAACGCGCTCCACACCGTGACGTCCTTGGCGACCACGTGCGCGGGCTGACCGGTCACGAGCTTGAGCAGCAGCGAGGGGCTCCAGTGGGCCTCGCCGAACTCGAGCTCGCCGTCGATCAGCGACGAGATCGCGCCGCCGAGGAAGCGCCCGAAGGTCGCGTCGTTAAAGAACACGTAGGCCCCGAGGTACGCGCAGTTAAACAGCAGGATGAAGGACATCCAGAAGTACAGCGGCAGCTTGACCAGCAGCAGGCGCGCGATCGGGTAGCGCCGCCGCAGGGGCAGGGCGGAGCGCGTGAACGCGACGTACTGGGGGTGCAGCCCGGGGATCGAGTCGGGGTCCTCGAGCGCCCGGTTGATCAGCTTCTCGCGGAAGATGTCGAGCCCGCGAGCGAAGCGCGGCTTGACCCGGCTCTGGCTCGCCATGCTCGCGTCGGCCTCGAGCTCCTCGAACGAGCGCCCCTGGATGTGCTTGAGCACCTCGTCGGCCGCGTCGGGGGCGTCGGCTCCGAGATCGTCGAGCGCTCTCCAGACCACCGGCGGCGGCTCGCCCTGCAGCGGCTGCGGCCGCGCGGTCGGGAAGCCGTAGGTCAGCCGACGCGAGCGCTGGATCGCGTCGCGTCGCAGGTGCCGACGCATGATCCGGCGCAGGATCCGGCGCTTGTGGCGTTGACCTCGCCACCGCACGCGCCCGACTCGGTGCAGGCGCATCAGCTCTTGGTACGCCTCGATCAGGACCGCGTCGTTCGGCCCCTTGGGGTACAGGTGCGCGTAGCGGAGCGCCTTGCAGTAGCGCTCGAGCGTCTCGCGGGCGCTCGCCAGGAGGTCTTTCTCGGCCTGCGCCTGATCGCGATCGAGCACCACGGGTTAGCGCTCCAACCTATCCCAGGACCGGCGCCCCGTCACGCCCACGGCGGCCGGCCTTCGCTCGCTCGAGGCCGCCCCGCGTGGCCTCGAGTCCGGGATCGCGTTCGGGCTCGGGGACGCCCCACGCCGGGTGCCAGAGACGGACGTCCACGCGTCCTTCGGGGCTTGTCGGCGCGCAGACCAGCTCGGGCGTGGCGACGCGCGCTTGACAGGCGAGGCGCCAGCCGTCGGGGAGGGCGGCCGCGTCTTCGCGATCCGTTGGCGGGCTCAACGCGCCCGCGCTGGCGTCCGCCCACACGCCGCAGCTGCGGCAGATCCCGACGCCTCGACACGACTGCCCGAGCGGGAGCTCCGCCGCGTTGATCACGTCGAGCAGCGACGGGAGCGGCCCCGGGAGCGCGGCTCCCACGCCCGTCTCCTCGGCCACGAGCGCGGTCAGGAGGTGGATCAGGCTCACTGTGAAAACGTTGTAGCACCTCCACCGATCGCCGTCCGTGGCGTGGCCCCCAGCTCGCCGTCAACGCGCCGGAGCGCGACGCGCGTGAATCGATCCGCCTCGTCACTCGATAGTTGCAAGCTATTGAAATTATTGATTTAGCATCGCCTTGATCCCGGCGGTCGCCGCGCCAAACGCGGCGCGACGCCAGCGCGTCGGATCGCGCCACGAGCGGCTCGCCGGCCGCGCCGGCTCGGCTCAGAGGTGAATCGAGGGACAGCTCGCCGCGCGGCGTGCTGCTGGGCTCCCGGCTACTCCTGGGGGAGCTCCGGGCGACTCGACCACTCGGCCCACGAGCCGTCGTACAGGCGAACATCCGCGTGACCGGCGAGCAATAACGTCAGCCAGGTGACCGAGGCGCGCGTGCCGGTCTGACAGTAGGCGACCACCGTGTCCGCCGTGAGCGCGCCCGTGGGCTCGTACAGCGCCGTCAGCTCGGCGACGGAGAGAAAGCGCGTCTCGGTCATCATCTTGGTGTCGCCCCAGGGGATGTTGACGGCGCCCGGGATGTGGGCTGCGCCGTACTCCGAGGTCGAGCGCGCGTCGATGAGCACGACGCCGGGATCCTCGAGGCGCGCGAAGATCCAGTCGGCGTCGACGCGCAGCGCGGCCTCCGCTCCGGGCTCCGGGTAGCTCTGCGGCGCGCCGGCTGGGCCGCCCTCCTCGAGCTCGCGGCCCTCGCCCTCCCACGCCGGCCAGCCGCCGTCGAGCACGTGCACGGCGCCCTGGTGTTGGTAGTAGAGGAGCGTCCAGGCGACGCGGGCGGCCTGCAGCCCGTCGCCGTCGTCGACCAGCACGATCGCGTCCGTCGGCGCCAGCCCGGCGGCGGCGCTCCGCTCGGCGAAGCTCGCCGCGTCGACGACCTGTCCCGAGATACCGTCGGCGGTCGCGCGCAGGCTCGCGGCGTCGAGCTGCAGCGCGCCGGGGACGTGGCCGGCTTCGAAGTCCGCGCTCCCGCGGACATCGAGGATCTGCAGCGGCGGCGTCCCGTCGGCGATCGCGGCCGCGAGCTCGTCGGTGCTCACCAGCAGCCCGAGGGCCGAGCAGCTCGCGACGCACTCGGTCTCGGAGACCGCGTCGCTCGATCCGCTCGCGCTCGCGTCCGTCGCCGGGTCGCTCGCGCCCGTCGTCGCGGCCTCGGTCGCGCCGGGCGAGTCGTCGCCGCAGCCGAAGATCGGGAGCGCGCCTAGCATGAGCGACAGGGGAGGGGCGGCGATGCGCGTTCGCGCGCGGCGCGAGATCATGGCGTCGAGCATACCTCGCAAACGATCCGCCGCGGAGCGCCGTTACGAGGCCGCCGCCGCGTCGTCGTCCTCGCTGATCAGCGCGCGGGCTTCGTCGTTGAGGCGCGCGAGCCGGTGGGCCCAGGAGTAGTACCGCGCGAGCGTCCGCGGGGACAGCTCGAAGCTCCGCGCGACCGTGTTGATCAGCGCGTGCTCTGTGACCGCGAGGCCGTCGACGAGCGCGAGCGTGATCAGCTCGAGCACCACGATCCGCCGGCTCTGCGTCCGCGTGAAGACCTGGCACAAGCTGTCGACGTTGAGCTCGCCGTCGGCGCGGCTGACGAGGCGCATCTCGTGCCGCATCTCCTCGAACAGCTCGCTCTCCTCGATCGACATCACGCCGTCGGCCGACACGAGATGCTGGGCGAGCTCGAGGAACGCGACCTTCTCGTCTTGGCTCAGCGCGGAGAGAAACATGACCTTTGAACCTGCGGTGCGAGGGGCGTGAGCGAGGCCCTGCACTTGTACCGTGGTTCGCCGCGGGGAGACACTGAGGGCGCGTTCTCCCGGTCCTCCCGCGCCGTGTACGACATGCTCGAGGGAGCATGTGTAGCGATTCTCGGCGGACGCTCGCGCGAGCGCGCGAGCGGGCCGGCGGGCGCCCCACGGCGTGTGATCCGCGGCCGCGCGACGCGGGCGAACCAGCATGACCGTCAGAACATGTCCTGTGCGATCGGGTCCGAGCCGCGCGCGACCACACGAGAGAGAGAGCGCGCGCGCCGTCGCGCGCGTCGCCGGGCCGCGCGAACGCGAGCGGACGCCGCCGAGCGCCGCCGAGCGTCGACGCGCGGTCGACCGCGCGCTCGCGCACGGGGAATAGTCTCTTCGGACATGGTGGATGAAGCATGGCGAAAAATGCGTGCATCTACCGCGTCTCGCGCCGTGTACTATCAGGCGCCGGCGGCGCGATCATGGCGAGACGCGCCCCGGCTGCGCCGCGCGCGGGGCTGACGCTGCAGTAGGAGAAACAGATATGACATTCAGGTCGCTCATCGTTCGCACGCTGCCCGCGAGAGCGCAGACGTGCTCGGCCTCGACCCGCACGTTCGTCGTCAGCGCGCTCGCGCTGCTCGCGGCTGCGCCGGGTTGCACCGACGAGTGCGTCGACGACGGTTGGGAGTGGGAGCAGGATCAGCAGTGCGTCGCCAACTCGACGCAGAGCAGCAACTCGAACACCAACACCAACACCAACACCGACTCGAACACCAACACCAACACCAACACCGAGGGCCCGTCGGGGAGCGACTCGGAGGCGGGGACGGTGACCTCGGCGACCGCGACGGATCCGACCGCGACGGCCGGCGCCGACGATGACGTGCTGGTGTGCTGCGACGACGACGGCGACGGCGCCGTCGATGAGCTCACCTGCATGGAGTACCCGGCCGATGACGTGCCGGACGAGCTGCCCGGCTGCGCCAACACGGTGCCGTTCCCGCCCGACGGCGGCGGCACGGACTCCAACTCGGACTCCAACACGAACTCCGGCACCGAGTCCGACTCGGGCGAGAGCGACGGGAGCGACTCTGACACCGACACGGGCGGCCCCAACCCCAACCCGGGCGAGCCCGTGTTCGACTGCGACGACTCCGATCCGAACACCTTCCCCGGCGCCGCGCCCAATGACGACCCCGAGGCCTGCATGACCGACGCCGACGGGGATGACTACGGGGATGACTACGGCGGCGAGGATGACGAGCCCGGGCCCGGCGTCGTCCCCGGGACCGACTGCGACGACAACGACCCCGACGCGGCCCCCGGCGCGGCGCCGAAGGATGACCCCGAGGCCTGCATGCTCGACGGCGACGGCGACGACTACGGCTCGACGAACCCCGACAACCCCGACGTCGACCCCGGGACCGACTGCTACGACGAGAACATGTACTGGAACCCGGACGCGGTCTCGCTGATCTCGGGGCCGGCGTTCTCGGGCGAGGTCAAGCAGATCGACCCGAGCAACGGCTCGGTCTCGAACCTCGTCGACGTGGGCTTCGAGCTGTGGGCGATCAAGAGCATGGTCGCCAACCCGATCGAGGACATGCACGGCACGGTCTACGCCGTCAGCGAGAACTCGATCTTCTCGCTCAACTACTGCGGCGGCGGGGCGCCGACCGAGATCGCGACGATCCCCTACAAGCTGTGCGGGATCGCGCTCAACCGCGAGGCCGACACGATGTACGGCGTCGATCCATCCGAGGACGTCGTGGTCACCATCGACACCGGCAGCTGGAGCGTCACCAACGTCCAGGAGCTCGGCATCGACGACGAGCTGCTGCAGCTGCTCGACTGCGGCCTGGCGCTCGACTGCGCGCAGGACCGCCTGATGCTCTCGCACCAGTTCGACACGACGATTTGGGAGATCGACCCGGTCACCGGCGTCGTCACGTCGATCGTCGACAACGCCGGCAATCAAGCCAACGGCGTGGCCTACGACGCCGCGCACGACGCCGTGCTCGGCTGCAGCGGCAGCTCCTTCACCCGGACGCAGCTCGACGGCAGCGGCGGGATGAGCCTCCCGAACCTCAGCGAGACGCTCGACGACCTGACCTACGGGCCATCATGCGGATGAGCGAGACCATAAATCGAAGGGGTCGAACGGCCCGATAGGTCCACTCGATCCCGATAGGTCCGGCCGCCCCCCTCGAGACGAGAACCCCCTCTCTAGACACCGCGAGTGAGCATCATGAAGACGATCATGAAGACCATCACGGAGAGCATCATGAAGAACTCCCTGAGCCTCGCCGCGCTCTCGACGATCGCGCTCGTGAGCTCGAGCGCGGTCGCGCAGCAGCCCGGCGCCCAGCCAGCCGGCGCCTCGGTCGCGCCGGCGCAGCCGCAGCCGCAGCCGACGCAGCCGCAGCCGCAGCCGCAGCCGGGCGTCAACGGTTCTGTCTCGGCGCAGGTCGTGGGTCCGCAGCCGCCCCCACAGCCCGCGCAGCCGCAGCCGCAGCCGCAGCCGGTGTACGCCGGCGTCGACGCGAACGCGGACACGAGCGCCGGCGGCGACGAGACGCGCTGGATCGACCGCTACGCGCCGGAGAAGAACCAGGTCGAGCTGGGCGTCTACGCGGGCGTCCTGATCCCGTCGAAGATGCACGAGCTCTACGACCCCCAGTTCCTGCACCAGCCCTACGCCAACGCGTCCTTTGACATCGGCGGGCGCGCGGGCTTCTACCCGCTGCGGTGGTTGGGGATCGAGCTCGGCGGCGGCGGGATGCCGACGCGCACGGCGGACTCCGAGCGCGCCAACCTCTACACCTTCCGCGCCTGGGCGATCGCGCAGGCGCCGTATCGCGTCGCCCCCTTCGCCCGCGTCGGCTTCGGCTTCATGGGCGCCAACTCGTTCTCGCTGGGGCGCGACAACGACCCCGCGTTCCACTTCGGCGGCGGCCTGAAGTTCTACATCAACCGCTGGGTCGGGCTGCGCCTCGACGTCGTCGACAACATCACGACGCGCGTCGGCATCGGCGAGGGGCGCTCGCACCACGTCGAGGTCCTGCTCGGGCTGATCGTCACGCTCAACCGCGCGAAGCGGGGGCGGATCATCGACACCGACCACGACACGCTGCCGGATCCCGGGCAAGACGGCGTCTCCCCGGGCCGCGAGGACGCGTGCCCCTACGAGCCCGGCCCCGTAGAGAATCAGGGCTGCCCGTGGATCGACACCGACCAAGACACGCTCTACGACCCGGGGCAGCGCGGCCTGCCGCCGGAGCTCACCGACAGCTGCCCGGTCGACTGGGGCACGGTCGAGAACCACGGCTGCCCGTACCCCGACAGCGATCAGGACACGCTGTTTGATCCGAACCCCAACATCCCGCCGGCGCAGACCGACAACTGCTGGGATCTGTGGGGCCCGGTCTCGAATCAGGGCTGCCCGGTCGACTCCGACGGCGACCGGCTGTTTGACCCCTTCCAGAACCTGCCGCCCAAGATCGTCGACGCGTGCCCGAACGAGCCGGGCCCGATCGAGAAGCAGGGCTGCCCCGGCGATCCGCCCGCGGTGCGCCTCTACAACATCACCTTCGCCAACGACAGCTTCGAGATCTCGCCCGAGTCGCGCAAGACCCTCGACGAGGTGGTCGCGGTGCTCCAGCGCTACCCCGACACGACCTTCGAGATCGAGGGGCACACCAGCAGGACCGGCAGCAAGGCGCACAACGACAAGCTCTCGAAGAACCGCGCCGCCGAGGTCCGCGGCTACATCATCGAGCACGGGGTCCGCCCGAGCCGGCTCAAGACCAGCGGGCACGGCTTCCGCGACCCGATCCCCGGCGTCGATCCCAAGGACGCGAAGCAGCGACGCATCGAGTTCCACCTGCTCTCCGGCAACGCCGAGGTCATCCAGGTGCTCAATAACGTCGAGCACTGATCGCGCATCACCGCGCGCGATGACGTGGGTCGCGCGGGTCGATCGTGGACCCGCGCGCGCGGTAGGGTCTGTGGGCCATGCTCACCGAGACCCCCTGGGATCTGGCGCCGCACCTGCCGTGGTCACACTTCACCAGCCCGCTCGCGAAGTGGGCGGTGCAGCCCTCGTTCGTGATCGCGGAGTACACGTTTTACCTGTGCACCGCGATCGCGCTCGTGCACGCGCTCCGGCGCGGGCGCGCGTACCTGCTGGTGTTCGTCGCCGCGCTGCTCGCCGGCACCGCCAACGACATCATCTTCATGGCGCTGCCGGTCGTCGACAACTTCTGGCAGGCCCAGGGGACGATCATGCTGACGCCGCGGCTGCCGCTCTACATCCCCTGCGTCTACATCTGCTTTATGTACTTCCCGACGGTCTCGGTCTGGCGCCTCGGGCTCCCGCGGCTGGCCCAGGCCGCGCTCACCGGGCTGCTCGCCGAGCTGTTCTACGCGCCCTACGACATCAACGGCGCCAAATTCCTGTGGTGGACCTGGCACGACACCGACATGCCGATCGCGTTCCGCCTGCTCGGCGCGCCGATCGGCAGCTCGCTGTGGGTGGTGATGTTCGTCGCCACCTTCGCGTTCTTGATCAGCTTCGGCACGCGCAAAGACCCCGAGCTGCGCGCGCCGACGATCGCGAAGACCATGGTGATGGTCATGGCGCTCTCGACCGCCCTGATGGTCGTGCAGATGAACGTGATCCAGCCGCTCGACGGCGGCGTGCCCGGGCCGCGCGGGCTGCTCGCGACGGTCGTCGTCTACGGGCTGATCGTCGCCTGGGGCTGGGCGCGGCGCGAGGACCGGGGCGGGCACCCGGCCGATCGCCTGCTGCACCGCGCGGTGGTGCTCTACTACCTGGTGATGACGCTGGTGATGGCGGTCTTCGACCCCGCGACCCACCGCAGCGAGAGCATGCACCAGACCTACGGGCCATGTCACGTCGAGGCCGTCGACATCATGGGCTTCACCCGCTACCAGTACGTCTGCGCCGAGGACCTCGACGAGGACTACAACTTCAGCTGCGCGCCGCCGCCCCCGGCGATGAGCGAGTGGTACACGGTCTGCGGCGAGCCGCACCGGCACTTCCCGACGTGGATGACGGGCGTCGCGATGCTGAGCGGCCTCGGGATCCTGCTGTTCAGCTTCCTGCTGGCCGGGGCGCCCCGCGAGGAGCCGCCCGCCTCGTAGCGCGGCGGTAGCGACCTACGCCGGGGCCGCCTGCGCCTCGCCGACGACCGCGTCGTCGCCCTCGGCGATCGGGGTTTCCGTGAAGCCGTGGTCGACGAGCAGCTTGCTGAGGCCGTGGGTGATCACCTTGATGTCGCGCAGCGGCGCCGACTCGATGAACTCGTAGATGACCTCGAGCGCGTCGCGGTCGATGTGCTCCGCGGTGCGGCCGTCGAGCTCGATGACCGAGCCGTCGGGGAACGAGTGCAGCAGCTCGTTGAGCGCGGCCTTGTTGAGGAACGAGACGTTCTCGGAGAGCGCGACGCGGGTGTGCAGGTGCCCGTCCTCCTCGACCGTCGAGATCTCGTGGAGGAAGTACGACGCCGAGGCGTGGTTGCGGAGCACGAAGAACACGCCGACGACCAGGCCGACGCCGACGCCGCGCAGCAGGTCGAGGAACACGATGCCGAGGATCGTGACGACGAAGGGCAGCCACTGGGCGACGCCCTGACGCGCCATCCTGGCGAACAGGTCGAGCGGCGCGAGCTTGTAGCCGACGAACAGCAGGATCGCGGCGAGCGCGGCGAGCGGGATCTCGTTGAGCAGCTGCGGGATCGCGAGCACGGTCACCAGCAGCAAGAGGCCCTGGAAGAACGAGGAGAACCAGGTGCGCGCGCCGGAGTGCACGTTGGCCGAGCCGCGGACGATGACGCCGGTCATCGGGATGCCGCCGAGCAGGCCCGAGACCAGGTTGCCGAGGCCCTGCGCCTTGAGCTCGTGGCTGGTCGGCGTCACCCGTTTAAACGGATCGAGCTTGTCGATCGCCTCGACGCAGAGCAGCGTCTCGACGCTCGCCACCGCGGCGAGGACGGCCGCGGACTCCCAGACGTGGACGTTGGTGATGGCGCTGAAGTCAGGCGTCTGCAGCTGGGCGATGAAGCCCATGATGCCGTCGAACACGGGGACGCCGACCAGCAGATCGCCCTCGGCGGCGTAGCCCGGGGCGACGCTGCGCATCACGAAGTTCGCGGCGACCGCGAGCAGGACCACGACGAGCGGGGCGTTGAGGAATCGCAGCCGCTTGAGGAACGCGACGCGGGGCCAGCCGGCCAGGATGAGGAGGCCGAACACCGCGATCCCGGCCGACAAGAAGTGGACGTGCTCGAGCGCGTACTGGATGCCGGTCAGGGTGTTGCCGCCGTCGACCTGCGAGAAGAACTCGTCGCCTTCGAAGTCGGCGTTGTAGCCGACGGCGTGCGGGATCTGCTTGAGCAGCAGGACGACGCCGATGCCCGCGAGCATCCCGCGGATGACCGAGGACGGCACGTAGTAGGCGATGACGCCGGCGCGCATGTAGCCGAGCGCGATCTGCATGAGGCCCGCGAGACAGACCGCGGTTAAGAACACCTCGTACGAGCCGAGCGAGGTGATCGCGCCGAGCACGACGACGAACAGACCCGCGGCCGGTCCGCTGATCGCGAGGGCCGCCTTGCTCGTCGGCGCGACGACGAGCCCGCCGACGATGCCGCTGATCAGGCCCGCGATGAGCGGCGCACCTGACGCAAAGGCAATGCCCAGACACAGGGGGAGCGCGACGAAGAACACGACGAGCCCGGCGGGCAGGTCGTACTGAAGGTTGTCGCGCGCGCGGAGTCGTGTGGTCTTCGCGGCTTGCTCGAGTTGCTGAGTCAATTTGTCTCCGGGGAAAAATTCACGCGCTGCAGCGGCGCATCTTCGCAGTTACGCGCGTGGGTAAGACCTGACGTCGAATTGATGAAAATATAGTCAGGTATCATCGCACTTGCGAGCGCGCGTTCTGACGCGCGAACAGGCTTCTGAACGCCGTATTCGACGACGGCGGAGCCGCGACTCGCGGCGGCGGCTCACCGCGGGCACGCGCGGGTGAACGCGCGCAGCACGCGGGGGCGCGGGGGCTGCGACCAGAGTCGGGGTTCAGCGGCTCGAGCCGGCGACCACCGCTTCGAAACCGTCACCCAGGGTGCGGAAGGTCGTGACGCCTGGGAGCGTGATCTCGAGGGTTACGAGCGCGCGCGCGACCGCCGGGGAGACCCCGGTCATGACCGTGGAGGCGCCGAGCAGCCGGGTCGCGCGGGCGACCCGTTGGAGCGTGTCGGCGAGCGCGAGATCGAGCTCGCGCAGCCCGGTCACGTCGAGCAGCACCGTGCTGACCTGGTGACGCACGACCCCGTTCATCAGCGCGTTCATGAGCTGCTCACGCCGCGCCGCGTTGAAGCGCCCCAGCATCGGGAGCAAGAGCACGCCGCCAGAGAGCGGGAGCAAGGGCGTCGAGAGCTCGCGCAGCGTCTCGTCCTGCGCGGCGATCGTCCGTCGCTGGAGCTCCGCTCGCTCCGCTGCGGCGCGCGTCTGCTCGGTGATGTCGCGCATGAGCATCGCGCAGCTGGCGTCGGCGTCGGCGTCGGCGATCAGGAACGCGTTGACATCCAAGATCCGCTCGCTGGATCCCCGACCGTAGGGCACGGTCCCGCGCCAGACCTCGCCGCGATCGAGGGTCGCGCGCAGCCGCGCGCCGTCGTCCCCGACGAAGCGCTCGGCGAGCCACGCCTTGAGCTCGGCGGCGGTCCCCAGCAGCTCCGCGCAGGCCTGGTTGGCGAACACGAGCGGGACCTCGCGCGTCAGCGGAGACGGCACGACGAGCATCGGATCGGGCGAGTGCTCGATCAGCGATCGGAACATCGCGGCCTGCTGCTCGGCGAGCTTGCGGCGCGTGACGTCGGTGGCGACGCCGCCGATCGCGAAGGGCTCACCGGACTCGGAGAGCAGCGGGAAGATGTACTCGAGGAACCAGTGCGGGCCGTCCTTGAGCGTCAAGCAGAACTCCTGCTGGGTCGCTCGGCGCGCGCGCAGGACCTCGGCTGAGATCGTCGCGATCGCGGACGCCTCCTCGTCGCTGAGGAAGTCGCGCTCACGTCGACCGATGACCTCTGCGGGCGTGAGCCCCAGCAGCCGCGTGTGGGCGGAGTTGCTCAGGAGGAAGCGACCCTCCAAGTCCTTGATGTAGAGGACCGCGGGCGCGCTCTCGGCGAAGCGCTGGAGCAGGCGCTCGGCGAGGCGCTGCTGCTGCGCGCCTGACTCCAGCTGGCGCTCGAGCTCCTCAGACCGACGGGCGCACGCGTCACGCTCGGCGTGCGCCCGTCGCAGCGCCTCGCGGAGCGCCGCGAGCTCCTGCTCTCTCTCGGTATCCGTCGCGTCGGTCATCGTCGGTGCTCAACCGCGCCTCGCCGCAGGCCCACCTCCCGTCGGGGCTGCTATCCCTCGCCGCGCCACGGGAGCCCGAAGCTGTCGAGCATGTGACCCTGGATCGTCGCGGCGACCCCGTTGATCGCCTCGACGCCCTGACCGGTGAGCTTGTCGACGACGACGCGCGTCGGGGTCGCGCCGCGCTCGCCCATGACGGCTTCGAGGATCGCCGTCGAGACGTCCCGCGGGTCTGGCGGGTTGTCCGAGCTCAGCACGGACATGACCCCCTGCTGCATGCTCTCGGGCAAGCTCGCGGCCGGCCCGTAGCCCTCGGCTCGCGCCGCGTCCGCGGGCAGCCACGCCTGCATGTTCGCGCCGATGCCGGTCGGGTAGGTGCCCGGCTGAATGACCGTGACGCCGATGCCGAGCGCCTCGAGCTCGTAGGCGTAGGTCTCCGCGAGCGCCTCGAGCGCGAACTTGCTGGCCCCGTAGACGCCCAAGCACGGCACGACGACGCGACCGAGACCGCTCGAGATGAAGATCAGGTGACCGCCGCCGCGCGCCCGCATCCCGGGCAGCACGGCGCGGCACACTCGGTGGACGCCGAAGACGTTGACCTCGAACAGCCGCCGCATCTGCTCGACGGTGTAGGTCTCGGCGAGGCCCATGCCGGCGACGCCGGCGTTGTTGACCACGACGTCCACGCCGCCCGCGAGCGCCGTGACGCGCTCGACGGCGGCGTGAACCGACGCGTCGTCCGTGACATCGAGCGCGACGATCTCGACCTGCTTACCCCGCGCCTCAGCCCACTCGCGCAGCGACTGGGCGGCCTCCGCGTTCTTGCCGTCAGGCCCTCGCATGCTGGCGAACACGCGGCAGCCAGCCTCGGCGAGGGCCTCGGCGGCGAGTCGACCGAAGCCGGTGCTGCAGCCAGTGATCAGAACGCGTCGGGGTGCATCGCTCGTCATCGAAGTCCTCCAAACTCGACAATTCGCTCGTTCGCCGAGCTGTCGAGAATATACCCTGACCAACGTTCTGCCGGCTCGCCGAGCGCCGAACGACGCGGCTGGTTTTGCTGCGCCCCTCCGCGTTTGCGCCGCGGCGCCTCAGTTGTCCCTTTGGTCAGGCGCTATTTCGCGCACCAAATCTCGTACTCGACCTTCATGCCCGGGATCGCCAGCGCGTCGACGACGCGCAGCGTGCCGGCCGCGGGCTTGATGTCGACCGGCGCGAAGTACCCCGCGAACAGCCCGAGGATCTGGTTGAACTCCACGTCGGAGACGTCGTTGGTCATCGTGAACTCGATGCGGATGATGTCCTCGCGATCGTAGCCGTTGTCGTTCAGGTACACGTCGAAGTTGTCGAGGATGTACTGCGTCTGCGCCACGGGGTCGTCCGGGAACTGGATCTCACCGGTCTCGTCGTGGGCGCCGTGGCCGGCGATGAGGAACAGCTCGTTGATGTTCTTGAGCTTCAGGCCCCAATTAAAGATCGCGCCGAAGTCCGGGGCGTCGGGGTTGGGGACGGCGGTCTTCTTAAGCGACTTCCCCCAGTTCCCGCCGCCGCCGCCGCCGTAACCGGCGAACACGGTCGGCGCCGCGATGGCGATAGAGAGGGCGAGCATGATTCCAGAGGCGATAACGGAACGATTCATCCTGATCTCCAAGTGTGAGGATTTGAGGTGTTGATAATTGCAGGTGTTGTAGAGTCGTCAATCGATTCTTGAGTGTGCTTAATATGCACAAACATGATTCAAGGTGTGTGCTCGCAGCACCCTGGGCGCGCGCGAGGTGTAGGTACATGGGCGAGTCGCTGCAGCGCGTGGTCGCGGGGGCGCGGCCCGGCCTCGATCGCGTGAGCACGCGTGAGCGCGCGCCTGTCCGGCGCGTACGGCGTATCGCGTCGCGGGGCGTCGGCGCCCGGCGTCAGCGGCGAGCCGGAAGACGGTCCATGCAACAAGTGCAGCGATACGTGCAAATGCTTCGCGAAGCGATCAGATCACGATTGCGTACGCGGCGGTTTAAGCGCGCAGAAATATGGTGTGCGGAATCGAGTATTCGCGCGATGTCGATCCGCGTTGTGTGGACCCGCAACGATCGCGCTGAACGGCGACGCGCGCGTCACCCGAGCCGCGCTGTCGGGCTCGCTGTCGGCGACGCTCGCGTCGCGCGGGCGGGGACGAGGCGCTGCGCGACCGCCGAGACCGCGAAGCAGATCAGCAGCGTCGCCTCGAGGGACAGCAGCGATCCCGCCGGCGTGAGCGCGCTGTAGAGCCCGCCGCCGGCGAACAGCGCGACCATCGACCATGACCAGGGCCCGAGCGCGCGCCCGAGCGCGCCGGTGATCGCGGCGAGGAGCACGTGGTCGACGAGCAAGGTCGTCGACACCGGGGTCGCCGCGACCCAGGCGAGCGAGCGGTTGAGCGTCATCGACAGCGCGACCGCGCCGGCCCACCAAAACAGCGTCTTGGTGACCTCCGATCGCGTGAACGCGGCGCGCCAGATCCGGTAGCAGCCGAGGATCACGACCGCGCCGATGAAGGGGACGAGCACGAAGGGCCCGCCGGTCGGGTCGGCGTACTCAAACTCGAAGGCGTCGCCGAACACGATGAGCACGACGAGCAGCACGATGAGCCCGGAGGCGACCGCGAGCCGGGCGCGCAGCCCGGTCGCCGGGTTGTACGCGGGATCCTGGGCGAGCACGTCGAGCAACGCGTCGAGGGTCGGCCAGCGCCGCGCCGGGTCGCGCGCGAGGCCGCGGACGATCGCGCGGTGAATCCACATCGGCACCGGGTGCTTCGCGGGCCGTGAACGCGGCGGCGCGTCGAGCTCCTCGAGCGCCTCGGAGAGCGATCGTCGCGGGAACGGGCGCTCTTTGTAGAGCGCTTCGAACAGCGAGACGCAGAAGGCGAACTGATCGCTCGCGGGCCCGAGCTCGCCGTGGGTGAGCTGCTCCGGCGCCATGTAGGCCGGGGTCCCGAGCAGCGCGCCGCCGCGGGTGAGGGGCGAGTTGAGCAGCCCTGCGCCGCCGCTCGCGTCGTCGTCGCCGGGGTCGAGCTCGTCGGGCGTCGAGGTCGTGACCGCCGCGACCCTAGCGTCGGGCGCGGGATCGAGCTCGCCGCGGCGCGCGAGGCCGAAGTCGATGACCCGCGGGCGCCCGTCGCCGTCGACGAGGACGTTGTGGGGTTTGAAGTCGCGGTGCACGAGGCCTGAGTGATGGGCGGCCGCGAGCCCGCGGCCGACCGCGACGTACATCCCGAGGATCTCGCTCCACGAGCGCGCGTCGGCCTGCCACTCGGCGAGCGTCGGCCCGTCGACGAACTCCATCGCAAGGTAGACCTGCTCGTCGACCTCGCCGACGTCAAAGACCTGGATCACGTTGGGGTGGGCGAGGCGCGCCATCGCCTGGGCCTCCCGCAGCATCCGCGCGCGGTGCTCGGGGTGGTCGGCCTCCTGCTCGTGGAGGACCTTGATCGCGACCTTGCGATCGAGGCGGCGATCGAAGGCCGCGTAGACGCTGCCCATCCCGCCCTCGCCGATCTTGTCGACGAGCACGAAGCGGTCGAGCTGACGCAGCGCGGCGCGTCGCGAGGTGTGGGATCGATCCTGCGCGTCCGCGGCGGTCCCGTCGCGGGTGGGCTCGGACCACGAGGTCCACGACCGCGGATCGGCGGGGGCGCTGGTCTTGGCGAGGAGCGTGTCCTCGACGCCGCGGCTACGCTGGTTCACCGCGTCGATCGTAGCAGCCCGCGGCGAGCGTCCACGCGACACCTCGCTTGGTCTCTTCGCCGCAGTGCGCCCAAGACGACTTCGCTTCACCGCCTCGCTAGCGACGAAGATCCCGGCGACACGCGAACGCTCGCCACGGGCTGCGCGCGGACCGACGACGCGCGAGGCGGCTCGTTCTCGCGCGTCGAGTATCGCCGGGCGAACGCGTTGACGCGGCGAGCCGTGGGCTCGCCGCGTCATGTTCACGACGTGCTCGCTACGCACGTCGAACGCGCGGCCGAGGCACGACCGCGTGATCGGATCAGCGCGCGAGTCCGCGGGCCTCGCCGACGTGCTCGCTGCGCGGGCGCTCGCGCAGCAGCAGGCGCGCGGCCTGGCGCCGCATCGAAACCTCACCGGCCTGCGCCCGCCAGGCGACCGCGAGCAGGCCGAATGTCCACAGGGTCATGGAGAGCAACCAGCCCGGGCCGTCGGCGCCGAGGGTCGCGAGCGGGCGCAGGATCGACTCAAGCATCGTCGGTCTCCTCCGGGTCGAGCAGGCGCGAGAGCTGCCGGCGCTGGCTCTTTGTCAGCTTCGCGTCGGTGGCCAAGAAGTTCAGCGCCGGCGTCATCGCGCCGCCAAACACGGTCTCGACGAAGCTGCGCCAGGCGCCGCGGCGCGCGTCGTCGCGGGCGATGGCCGGCGAGTACTCCCACACGTTGCCGACCCGACGGGCGTCGACGTGACCCTTCTTGACCATGCGGTCGAGCATCGTCTTCACCGTCGAGTAGGCCCAGCCCCGGCGCCCGTGGAGCGCGTCGGCGACCTCGCGCGCGGTCGCGCGCTCCGCCGCCCACAGCGCCTCGAGCAGGTCCCACTCGGTCGCCTGCAGCGAGCGTTCTCTTGATCCCTTCATACTTCTTCCGCAACAGTCGCAGACTCACGACTGTTGTCGAATTGCCACTACAACTGTAACGGTGCAAGGCGCGGGCGCGCGACCCTCAATTTCTTGATCGGTCAGCCGAGCAGCCAGCCCGCGAGCTCGCGGAGCCAACGACCCTCGGGCGTCACGTCCCCGTCGAGCGCGGTCGCGTCAGGCGCGGCGAGCAGGCGTTGAACCTCCGCGCCCGGCGACGGCAGCTGCGCGAGCGTCGTGGCGAGCACCGCGTGCGAGGCGTCGACCCGGGGGTGACGCGCGCGCCACTCGGCGACGGCGGCGGCGAAGTCCGGGTCGGGCGCGTGGGGTCGCTCGTCCGCGTTGTCCGGGCCGAGCCCGTTGATCGCCGCGACGACCAGCTCCTTGCGCTGCTTGTAGGTCGCGCGCGCGAGCTGCTCGGGCTGCAGCGGCCGGCCGATCCAGATGTCCTGGGCGCCCATGCCGAGCGGGAACTCGAGACGCTCGGGCAGGGGCGCGCGGGGGAGCCCGCCGGTGAAGCGAACCGGGACCACGGGCGCGCCGACGCGGAGCGCCATGTCGATGAACGCGCCGCTCATCTTCTCGACCGGCGCGGCGCAGCTGCGCGAGCGCGTGCCCTCGACGTGGACCATGATCGAGCGCCCGCGCCCAGCTGGCCGCTGCATCTCGACCGCGAGCTGACCGACGATGCGCGGGAGCTGGGCCTTGTCGGCGCGGTCGAAGAACGCGATGAGGCCTGGGTCGCGCACGTCGGGGTAGGAGAAGCAGTGCTCGATGAGGCGCCCGAGCCAGGTCGCCCGGTGCTCGATCTTGGCGAGCGTGACCGTCGGCAGCTCGCCGAGCGCGGAGGCGATGATCGAGAACAGCAGCGACTCGATCGCGACTTGGTGGTTGGCGAGGTAGACCGCGCTGCGGCCTCGGATCGCCGCGTAGGCGGCGGGGTCGGTGACGACGACGCGACGGACGAAGCGCGCGATGAGGCCGTAGTACAGGTCCTCGACGGGCCACGGGTCGCGGTCGAACCAAGGTGTCCAGAACGCGCGCAGCGGGTCGAGATCGAGCTCGCCGCGCGGGTCGCCGCGGACCGTGATCTCGTCCTGCTCGCGCGTGACCTCGAGCTCAAAGCGCGTCAGCGGGAGCGCCTCCGGGAGCGCGCGCGGGTGCAGCTGGTGGACGGCCGCGATGTGCTCGGCGCGCGCGATGTCCTCGGGCGCCTCGGGGCCGCGGCCGTAGACCGCCTCGATCGTCCCCGGGAGCCAGTCGCTGGCTCGCGCCGCGCCCGCGTCGAGCACCGTCTCGCGCGCGCCGGTGCGCGACAAGCTGACCCCAGGGACATGACGAAGATCCCGCAGGAACGCGCGCCGCTCGCGGGGCGCGGCGCGGCCGAGCGGGCCCTTGGGGAAGCAGGCCTCGACCAGCCGCAGCTGACACCAGACCCGATCGTCCGCGTCGATGAGCTGGATGTCGAAGGCCGGGAACGCGACGCTGCCGACGACGCCACGCGGACGAACCTCGCAGCGGACCGGGCCGCGCGTCGGCGGCGGGCCGAAGACGTCCAGCTCGGGGATCCAGGCCGGGTACGCGACCTGGTCGGCGGAGAGGCGCGCGTCCCACAGCTCCAGGCGATCGTGGGGGATGCCGTGGGTCGCGGCGTCGAGCAGCCGCGGATGCAGTCCCGCGCGGGGCTGCTCGTCGTCGGGCAGCCGGAGCAGCGACGAGGCGCCCTCGGCCGTTCGCACCAGGCGCTCGAGCAGCTGAAAGCGCGGGCCGTGGAACAGCGAGCCGTCTTCGTAGGGGCGCGGGGCGACCGGGCCCTCGAGCGCGGGCCAGGCGGTCGGCGCGGTCGGGGGCGCGCCGGTGCGCAGCCGGGCGCTCGCGACCTCGCGCTCCGCTCGCCCGTCGTCTGTCTCTACAAACAGGCGTACGTGATCGCCGTCTCGATCGCAGCGCAGCGCGCCGACGAAGCCCTCGGGGACGGTCACCCAGCCCTTGACCCGAACGTCGCGCAGGCCGACGAGGCGCTCGTCGGCGCGCGCGGCCCCGGCGAGCAGCGCGACCATCGACATCATCGGCACGGCGGGGACGGTCCAGGTCGGGCGGTGGTCGCGGAGCCACGGGCGCGCGTCGAGGCTCAGCGGCGCGCGGCGCCCGTGTCGACCCCGATCGCTCGCGTCATCGATCACGCGAACGCCGAGCCCCGTGGCCTCGTAGATGCGCTTGCCGTCGATCCAGAGCGAGGCGGTGGCGAGCGCGTAGGCGCCCCGCGCGTCGCGTCCGCGCGCGACGATCTCGAGGGTCGTGGTGATGACGCCGTCGCTCGGGACCACCTGGCCGCGGTACTTCCAGGTCAGCGCCTGCCCGAGCGCGATCGGTTCGAAGCGCGGGCGCTGCATGCCCGCGCCGAGCTCGAGCTCGCGCGCGCACCACTGGAGCAGCTGGATCATCGCCTCGATCCCGAGCGATCCGGGCTGCACCGGGTCCTGGAAGAAGTGCGCGGCGAAGAACCACTCGCCGGGGTCGACGGCTTTCTCGGCGCGCGCGCGGCCGAGGCCCTCCGCGCCGCCCTCGGGCTCCCACAGGACCACGCGGTCGAGCATCCGCAGCATCGGCGCGGCGACCCGCGGACGCCCGCTCCCAAGGCCGGCCCCTCCGTTGTCGAAGCGGACCGCGGCCTCGCTACAGCTGTCGAGCACCGCGCGCTGGGCCGCGCTCGTCGGCAGCCCGGCCTGGTCCTCGAAGGCCGCGGCCGGGAAGAAGCCGAACACCGTGCTCAGCGAGTAGACCAGGGTCTCGCCCACGCGGCACTCGACCTCGAAGCCGACGATGATCATCGAGGCCGTGCGCGAGAGCGTGGTGTTGCGGGCGCGCGTGCGCAGCACGCCGGCGTCAGGGCCGACCTCGGCGTGCTGCGTGCCGGTGCCGTCGAGGTTGCGGAACATCAGCGGCTCGTCGACCGAGAGCGCGCAGCCGGTGTAGCTGGCGAGCCAGCCGCAGGGCTGCAGCGCGGCCTCGAGCAGCACGCAGTAGGGCATGGTCCGCGCGCTGTTCTCGGCGAAGTACCAGGCCTCGGGATCGACATCGAGCTCGACCCAGACCTGCATCCCGGCGCGCAGCTCCCCGATCCCGCCCTCGACTCGAGTCGCGCGCGAGATGAAGTGATAGGGCGGGTTGGGCAGGCGCGGCACCGTCTCCGCGCCGTCGAAGCGCGCGTAGATCGGGCCGAAGGCCTGGGTCGGGCGCCCGCAGGCGCAGGCGAGCATCGAGCGGTAGTCAAACGCGAAGTCGCCGGCGCGCGCGATCGTGGCGGACGCGGCCGCCGGCGTCGGGGCGCGCTCGAGCAGGACGTGGCCCTCGTCGAGCGGCCACGCGGGGACGAGGCGGAGCCCGACGCGGCGCGCGTGGAAGGCCTTGAGGCCGTCCACGGTGCACAGCAGGTCGGCGTAGATCGTCGGGACCGGCCCCGCGATGACCTCCTCGATAAAGACCTCGTAGACCAGATCACGCGCGCCGGGGGTGACCTGCCCGCGGCAGCTGAGCTTGTACGGCTCATCGGGGACCGGTTCGAAGCGCCAGCCGTCGCGCCGCGCGGTGTAGCCGAGCGCCGCGAGGTAGAACGCCATGGCCTGCAGGCAGCCTTCGAACATCAGCGTGCCCGGCATGCAGGGGTCGCCGTGGAAGTGCCCCTCGTAGAACCACTCGTCGTCCCGCAGCTGCTTGCGCGCGCGCAGGTAGCCGCGGTCCCACGGCCCGCCGCGGGGCGCGAAGGAGTCGACCTGGTCGAAGAACAACATCCGCCCGGACTGGATCCGGGGGGTCCGGGTGTGCGAGCGCGTGTAGAGGAAGGCGTCGCCGAAGCACTCCCAGGGGCGACCGGCCGCGAAGGCCTGGACCTGCGCCGGGGTGAAGCTGCTGCGCGCGCACGCGAGCGCGGGCGGGTCGAGGCGCGGCGTCTCGACGATCTCCTGGTCCTCGGGTCGCCAGATGCAGCCGTCGGAGCTGTCGAGCTCGGCGTCGGAGAAGAAGCCCGCCTGCCCCTGACGAACCGAGAGCCGGCGCGCGCCGCCGACGTGGCAGTCGTAGTGGAAGAACATCAGGCGCGTGTCGCCCTGCTTCGCGTGCCCGTCGAGGTGGATGTCGTAGACGAGCGTCTCGCCGACCTCGGGGAGGCCGCCGTGGTAGGTCAGGACGCAGCCCAGGAGTCGGTAGACGCGCTCGCCCCGGTTCTCGCGGTCGACCCCGAGGTAGCTGATCAGCATCAGGTCGGCCTGCCCTGACTCGATCATGATCCCGGCGGGCATGCACCCGGCGTGCAGATACCACGCGCTTGTGGTCACGTCGGTCTCGGTCCAGATCGTGCCGAGCTTCATCGAGTTGGGCTCGGCGTCCAGGCCGGTGACGCGATCGGCGAGCAGCAGCGGCGGCGTCGGCATGCGGACCTGCCGGGGGTAGCTGTCCTGCGCGCGGAAGTCGGGGCCGAAGACCTCGGCGATGGAGCCGCGGGCGTGGACCTCGAGGGCGGCGCGATCGAAGGTCGGCCCGATCGGCGCGCTCGCCTTGGCGCTGTCTGACGTTTCTGCGCTCGCGCGGGCTCGCGCGGGGCGGGGCGGCGACGGGGCGGGGCGGGGTTTCGGGAGGACTTTAGGGGCAGGTTTCGGCGCGGGGGCCGGCGTGCTGACGCGCTCGGCGGGCGCCTCGTGCTGACGCGGAGGCTGGGGGACGCTGGGCGCGGGCGCGGGCTCGATGACGGGCCTGTGCGCCTGACCGCGCGCGGCTGAGAGCAGCAGGTCGACGCTGCGGGCGCGGAGCTCGAGAAACTGCTGGTGAAGCGCGGCCTGCTGCTCGACGTGGGCGCGCTGGCGCGCGCCGAGCTCGGCGATCTGCTGATGGAGCACCGCGAGCGCTCCGTGCTCCGGCGCGTCCGCGGCGGCCGCGGCGTGGATCGGGGGGGGCGGCGCGGGCTTCGTCTCAGCGGGCGCGGTCGTCGTGAGCGACGCGGGCGTTACAGGTGTAGAGGTCTCCCCGCGCGGCTCGTCGTATCGATCGTAGCGGGGCGCGGCGATCGGTGGGAGCGGGGGCGCGGGCGGCATGATCTGCGTGGACGTCATCGGGGAGGTCTCGGCGGGGAGCGGCGGGAGCAGCACGCGCGGCGGGCGTGCTGGCCCCGTGAGCGCGGGCGCGGGCGCGGGCGTCGTCGGCAGCGGGGCGGGGTGTCGGGCGCAGGCGGCGAGCGCACGCGCGGGATCGAGCGGGACGCCGGCGGCGGTCAGCGCCGCGATCGTCTCGAGCAGCGGATCGAGCCCGCCGCCGCGACGGTCGAGCGCGACGATCACGGCCTCGCGCGGCCCGAGGATCGAGCGGATCCACCGGCTACAGCTGCCCTGGGGGCCATGTTCGACAAACACGCGGACGCCGTCGGCGTAGGCGCGCTCGATCACCGCGCGGAAGTCGAGCGTGCGCGTCGCCTGCTCGAGGATCGCCTCGGCGCAGGCCCGCTCGGAGGGCTCGTAGGGCGCCGCGCGGCCGCCCGAGTAGACGCGGACCGGGATCGTCGGGGCGTGCACGCGGCGGTGGTGCAGCGCGAGCCACGGATCGCGGATCTGGATCAGCTCGGGGACGTGGACGGCGAGGTCGTAGCGCAGCCGGATCCAGCGCGCGCCCGGCAGCGCGGCGCGGATCCTCGCGCAGGCCGACGGCGCGCCGGCGACGACGCACTCGTGATCGTGGTGGATGATCGAGAGGTGCGCGCGCGCCTCGGCGGCGACGCGCGCGGAGACCTCGGTGACCGGCGCGAGCACGGTCCAGGTCTCCCAGTCGCCCGCGGGCTCGCCCCAGGCGCGCGCGACCGCGTCGCGCGGCCCGCCGATCTCGCGGGTGAAGATGCCCGAGCGCGCGGCGTCCTCGAGCATGGCGTCCTGGTCACGCCAGACGCCGGTCGCGAACAGCGAGTTGCTCTCGCCGGAGGAGTAGCCGATGACCGCGCGCGGGCGGAGCCCCAGCCAGCGCAGCGTCAGCTCGGCGTGGACCTGGCTGAGGTATGACGAGCTCCAGAGGCGCTGCAGCGGCGGGACCTCGTGGTCTTCGGGCCAGGCTCGATCAAAGGCGCGCGCGAGCGCGGGGCTGCGCGCGCGCACGGCCTGGTCGAGCTCGGGGAGCGCCTGCAGCAGCGCCCCGCCCATGCCGGGGTAGGCCGCGCCGGCGCCCGCGAACACGAGCGCGAGCTCGCCGGCGATCGGGCGACGGCGGACGAACACGCCCGGGCCGAGCGGGGCGCCGGACTCGAGGTGCTGGCGCGCCCGCGCGCGGCGACGCGCGAGCGGATCGTCGCCGCGGACGAGCAGCGCGACGCGGGCCGGTCCCTCGCCGCCGGCGATGTCGTCCTCGAGGCGGACGCGCAGCGTCGCCTCGTCACGGGCGGCGTAGTGATGCAGGCTCGGGGCGGGCCTTGGGCGCTCGACCGTGATCGCGGGGCCGCCCGGGTTGGCGATCCCCACGCGCCGGCGCCCGCCTGGCCACGCCTGTCCGTCCGGACCGGTCTCCGCGTCGCAGAGCGCGACGGCGGCCGCGAGCTCGCGCAGGTCTCCGGCGGCCCAGCAGCGACCGAAGCGCGCGCGCAGCCCGAGCGGATCGGCTGGATCCGCGGGGTCGAGGGTGTACACGCCGTCCCCGTCGCGCTCGTCGAGCGCGATCGTGGCGAGCACGGCGTCGCCGCTCGATCGCGCGTCCTCGATCCGGCGCAGCACCAGCGCGACCGCAGCGTCGCCGGGAGGATCCGCCGCCGCGTCGCGCCCCTCGCAGGCCGCGAGCGCGGCCGCGTGTACATCCTGACAGCTGAGATCGACGGCGCAGACGAGCGCCGCGTCGAGCTCGCGGGCAGCCAGCGCGCGCGCGGCCAGGCCGAGCGCGACCCGCCCAGAGCGCTCCCCGGCCGAGACGGTCGAGCTGGGCCCGCCGAGGTCGAGCTGGCTGTTGATCCGGTTGGCGGGGATGTTGGGCATGGTCCCCAGGACATCCGCGGCCGCGAGCGGGGGGGCGAGCGCGTCACGACACGCGCGCTGCCAGCGATCGCGGGCGTCGTCGGCCGGAGCCGCGTGCGCGAGGCTCTCGCGGGCGCGGGTCGCCAGGCGCCAGCGCGCGCCGTAGCGGCAGACCTGGGGATCTGGCTCCATCGCCATGTACACGCCGGCGCGCTCGCGCGGCAGCGAGGCGAGCGGGGCGCAGGCGGAGCGCGCGACCGACAGCGCGAGCCGCTGCTGGGCGAGCGCGCGCTCGAGGTCGCGCGGCGGGAAGCGCAGGCCGACGAGCGCGAGCGTCGTCTGCTCGACGCGCCGCCCGAGCTTCGCCGCGTCGCGCCCCGTCACCGCGGCGGCGAAGCGCTCGAGGCCCGCCCAGCCTCCCGCGACGACCTCGAGCCCGACCAACGCGAGGCGGATCGGTCGGCGATCACCGCGGCGCTCGGGCGCGGCGGCCTCGATCGCCGGGTCGTCCTCGCTGACGATGACGTGGGCGTTGTTCCCCCCGAAGCCGAAGGCCGAGATCCCGGCGATCCGCGGCTGACCATTTGGGCATATCCAGGGCTCGGCGCGCGTCAGCGCGCGAAACGGGCCGCGCGCGAGCTCGGGGAGGAGCGCGTCGTCGTTGTCGAGGTGCAGCGTCGCGGGTCGACGGCGGTGTCGCATGGCCTCGAGCACCTTGATCAGGCCGGCGACGCCCGCGGCGGTGATCAGGTGCCCCATGTTCGACTTCAACGAGCCGATCGGGACGTCCTCGCAGCCCGCGAAGATGGCGGCCGCGCTGCGGAGCTCGGTCGCGTCCCCCACCGCGGTCCCCGTCGCGTGGCACTCGAGCAGCGAGACGGCGCTGGGCTCGAGCCCCGCGCTCGCGTACGCGCCCGCGATCGCGCGCCGCTGGCCCTCCTCGGAGGGCGCCAGGAACCCCCGGCCGCGACCGTCATTGGAGAGGCCGACGCCGCGCAGGATCCCGTAGACGCGGTCGCCGTCGCGGCGCGCGTCCGCGAGTCGCTTGAGCGCGACGACGCCGGCGCCCTCGGCGGGCAGCAGGCCGTCGGCGCCCCGGTGGAAGGGGCGACTTCGGCCGCTCCGGCTGAGCGCCTTGAGGGCGGCGAAGCCGATGTGCAGGAACAGGTCATCGGCGCGGTTGACCGCGCCCGCGAGCGCCAGGTCCGCGCGGCCGTCGTGCAGCTGATCGCAGGCGAACTTGATCGCGTAGAGCGAGCTCGCGCAGGCGCAGTCGAGGGAGAACGCGCCCTGGGCCAGACCGAGCGCGCGCTCGAGCGTTCGCGCTGGCCCCGAGGACATAAAGCGGTTGCGCGGGTCGACCGGCGCCGGGTCGGGGCCGAGCGTCGGCGCGAACCACCGCGACTCCGCGTACCGGCTCATCTCGGCGGTCGGGAAGCCGAGGTTGCCGAGCACGGCGGTGACGCGCGGGCGCGCCGTCTGCCCGCGCCGGCGATCGCCCGCGTCCTCGAGGGCCGCGCGCGCGCAGTGCAGCGCCCAGTGAAACAGCGGGTCGAGGCCGGCGAGCTCGGCGGCCGGCACGGCGAAGCCCTCCGGATCCCACACGCGCTCGAAGCCGCGCACGTAGCCGCCGCGATCCGTCCAGGCGCGGTCCGAGGTGTCTTCGTCGTCGGCGCTGCAGCGCACGCTCGCTGAATCCACGCGCCAGCGGCCCGGCGGGACCGCGCTGACGACGTCGCGGCCGGCCTCGACCAGCGACCACAGCTCCTCCGGCGAGAGCGCGTCAGGGAGCACGCAGGCGCGGCCGACGATTGCGATGGGGGGAAAGGTCTCCATAGCCGCGGCTCGATGGGTCGCCTGTCCCGACCGACCTATTCGCGCCCTCGCGCGGGCGGGACCGGCGGCATGTCCGGCCGCGACACCAGCTCGGCGCCGCGCCACTCGCTGAGGCACGCGCCGCGGTCGTCGAGGAAGTACAGGTCCGCCAGCGCCCGCGAGGTGCTGGTCTCCCGACAGCGCGCGACGCAGCGGATCGGGCCGTCGTGTGGCGGGCGGTCCGTGAAGGTGAGCGCGCCGACGCCCATCGGCAGGGTCGCGCGCCCGAGCTGCGCGCGCGCCCACAGCACCGCGAGCTGCAGGCCGCCGTCGTGCGCGGCGACATCGGTCTGCCACTGATCCCACGCCCAGCCGGCCTGCCGCACGCCGCGAAGGGTGCCGGCGATGCCCTCCTCGCCGATCCCCTCGAGCGCCTCGATGACCTGGAATTCGTCGCCGTGGAACAGCACGTCGCCGTAGAGCTCGGCGCGGGGCCGCGTCCACGCGCGCAGCTGCGGCCGCGGGGCGTCGCGTGGGTCCGCCGCGGCAGCCTCCGCCAGCGTCGCCTCGGCCCGGTAGTGGAGCTTGCCGTCAGCGCCCGCGAGCTCGAGTCCCAGGACGACGCCCTCGCCGTTGCGCAGCTGCGCCGCCCGCAGCGTGAAGCGGTCACCGCCGGCGTCGAAGTTGCTCAGCTTGACGCCGGAGAGCACCTGGATGTTGGCGAGCGAGCGCAGGCGCAGGTCGGGGCGGAACGCCCGCGCGATCCTCGAGAACCACTCGATCACCAGGACCACCGGGACCACCGCCATGCCCCCGATCGCGTGGTCGGCGAGGAAGCCGTGGCTGTTGCGGTCGACGCGGACCTCGAGCTCGAGCGTCCGCGCCGCGCTCCCCTTGCTCAGGAGCGCCTCGGGTCGCGGCTCGCCGCCGAGCACGAGCTCGACGCGGCCCTGTCCCGGGGGGCAGCTGTCGCGCAGCTCGTCGACGAACATCCGCGCGCCCGCGTCGAGCGGGATCATCGGCACGCCGAGCGCGTCGAAGTGCGCGCGCAGCTGCGGGTTGACCATGCCGCCCTCCCACGGCCCCCAGTCGAGCGCCTTGACCAGGGTCCGCCCCCGGCGGCGCTGCGCGAGGGACTGCGCGAGCTTGTTGAGCACCTCGTTGGCCATCGCGTAGGCGCTCTGCCCGTTGTTGCCGCAGCGCGCCGAGACCGAGGAGAACAGGCACAGGACGCGCAGCGGATCCTCGGGCCGCAGCGCGGCGAGCAGCGCCCGCAACCCGGTGATCTTGGTGTTGAAGACGCGCGCAAAGGCCTCGTCCTCGAGCGTCGCGATGCGCTTGTCCGCGATCACGCCGGCGCCGTGCACGAGCCCGGCGATGGGGCCCCACTCGCTGCGGACCTGGTCCAGCGCGCGTGTCAGCGCGGGGCCGTCCGTTACGTCAACGGCGAGGTAGCGCGCCTCGGCGCCGGCGGCCGCGATCGCGGCGAGCGTCTCGCGGATCTCCCGACCCGCGCGGACGCTGCGCGCGGCGGCGGCGATCGCCTTGGGCCGCGGGGACTCGCCCCGACTCCGCGCCTCCTCGATCAGCGCGCCCTTGAGCGCGCCGTCCTCCTCGACGCCCTGACAGCGCGCGGGCTCGGGCGCGAGCTCGGTGCGACCCAGCAGGACGAAGCGCGCGGCGGTCTCCCGCGCCCAGGCGCGGACGCAGGCCGCCGTCACCCCGCGCGCGCCGCCCGAGACGACGACCGTCTCCCCCGCGTTGACACGACCTTGCCCAGGGGACACGTCCTCGGCGATCGAGCGCAGGGTCCCGCGCGCGCCGTCGGCCGCGAGCGCGACCTCGAGCTCGCCGCCGCCGAGCAGCAGCTCCTGGGCGAGCTGCTCGCCGATCGCGGCCGCGTCTCGTCCCGCGCGGGCGATGTCGATGGCCTTCAGGCTCGCCGTCGGCCACTCCTGCTTCGCGGTCTTGACCAGCGCGGGCAAGCCGGCCAAGAGCGCGCGCGTGCGCGTCAGCCCGCCGCCGATCCCGAACGCGCCCCCGGTGTCCTGGACGGTGACGAACAGCCCGCCGCGCCGCTCCATCGCGGCCGCGATGGTCCGCGCGACACCGAAGGCCTCGTGGTTGATCGCGACCGCCGCGTCATCATCATCGTCCTCGAGCGCCCGCAGGCCGCCGAGGAACACGACCGCGCGCGCGTCGGCCGGGACTTGACGGGTGACCCGCGCGCGCACGCCCCGTCGCGCGAGCGCGTCGACCAGCGCGACCGCGATCGAGCCCCCGTCGGGGGTGATGATCACGCCCTCGGGCGCGTACAGGCCCGGCTGCGCGAGGCCGATCGCCGGCGCTGGTACGAGATCCAGCGCGAAGCGGCCGAGCGCGGGCGCGTTCACGACGGGCGCGGGCGCGGCAGGGGGCTTCTCGGAAGCTGGCCCTTGGGGCATGAGGCCGCGCATGTAGTCGACGATCTCGCCGAGGGTCTTGAGTGAGCCCATGTGGTTGGCGTCGACGGGGGGGAGCCCGGGCGCCTGCTCCTGCACGGCCGCGAGGATCTCGACGCGCTTGATCGAGTCGATCCCGAGCTCGGCCTCCATGTCCATGGAGAGCTCGAGCATCTCGGCGGGGTAGCCGGTCTTGTCCGCGACGACCTCCAGCATCAACGCCTGCAGATCCACCGCGGGCGCCGATGAAGTCGCCGCCGCGGGCGCGGCTGGCCCTTCGGGCATGAGGGCGCGCATGTAATCGACGATCTCGCCGAGGGTCTTGAGTGAGCCCATGTGGTTGGCGTCGACG
>JAUIKS010000025.1 GCA_030430565.1 Polyangia bacterium | reverse complement strand
CGCGGGGCGCCGCGTACTCGCGCGCCCCGCCCAGACGACGCCAGCGACGGCGTACCTCGTGCGCAGCGGCGCCGCAGGCGACGCACGTGGATCGACGGCGCGCCTGGTCGGACTCCAAGCCTGAGTCTCGACGCTTCCCCACGACGCCCAGCGCCGCGCCCGATCGTCGCTGCTCGGACCACGGCCGGGCAGGTCATGTGCGGCGACGGCGAGGTCCAGTGCGACGAGGAGTGCGACCACGGCAACGACAACGCGCCGCCAAGAGCCTCAACCCCGAGACCTACGCGGCCCGCGCGCTCGGGCGCACGCTCGATCACGACGGAGGACAGCTCGCCGCGGGTGATCGAAAAAACCGTATTGAGGGATCGAAGACGCCATCTCGGGAACTCCTTCCATGTGAACACGCGTCACAAGAGCACCCCGCGGCGAACGGTCACCACCCGTCTGTTCGAGCTTCTGTGCAGCCTCTACACGCACACGGCTCGCGCTCGCCAACATTTTCAACGCGCGCTGGGCAAGTCGTTTGTCGACCAGCTGCCGAGCGAGACCGCCGCGCTCGACACGTTGATGGGCGCCGCGTCGTCGTGCCTGGTCGCGCACTACCATCGCGGAAGGACGCAGCTCCTCGACGAGCTCCGCGCGTTTCTGAGCAGCGCGTTCGAGACGCTTAAAGGGCCCATCAAAGAAGAGCTGGACGCGATCGTCACCGAGCTCTCGAGCCCGATCCGCTGGTGGCTGCTGGCGGACCTCATGCACGAGCCGTTTGGGCTCACGGAAGCGCGGATCGAAGCGCTGGTTCAAAAGTTCCAGAAGTCTGTCGAGGCGCGCGGACAGCCTGATCTTCTGATCCTCGCCGGAGGACTGACCTATCACGGCGCCCCGCGTGAATTCGAGCAAGTCGACCAGCTGCTTGAACGGCTTGCGCGCGACTGCGACATCGAGCCGCTCGTCGTCCCGGTGCCCGGGCCGCGCGAGCTACAGCGACCGTCGCATGACGAGCTCCGGTTTCTCGAGTACCGCGTGATCGACCGGTTCCGCAGGCGGGGCTGGAGCCCCGAGCTCGATGAGTTCCAGCAGATGTTCACCCGCGGTGAGCTCGAGCTGGTCAACGAGCTGTTCGAACCGTACGCCCGCTGGTTCGAGGAGTCGCTCGTGCCGAGATACCGCGCGCGCCCGGACGTTTGCTTTCACGCCGCTCCGCTCGTGGGTGATCACTCCATCGAGTGGAGAGCGCCCAACGACGTTGTCGTGGAGCTCGTGGCGCTCAACAGCGTGTGGACGTGCTACCGCGAATACCCGCCCGCGATCCCGCCGCGCGTCGCCGAAGAGCAGCTCGAGGCCGCGCTCGTCGGCGGCGCTGACTGGCGCGAGACGGTCGCGGTGGCGACCTACTCCGTGCTCGTGCAGCACCACTCGCCGCGCGCGCTCACGGACGCGCGGTACCTCAATCACACCTGGAACCTCTGCCTCCACGGGCCAAACAGGGACCTTCCGCGGGCGTCACGCGATGAACGCCTGCGGTATCCGACCGCCGAGGCCGTCACCCTGAGTGGAGATGAGAGCCCGACGTCCCAAGACGTCGGGTTCATCTCCGGCCACCTCTCCGCTGACGGCGAGGTGTCTTCAACTCCAGTCTCGTGGGCGCAGTGAGGGGTTTTCTATCGCCACCTGTCCCCTCATCACCCTGCGCATTAGGCGCTGAGCGTAGCGGTACCCGGGGGCTCTTTGTGGGGGTTGATCCCCACCGTCGCGAGGCTACCTGGAAAGATATCGAGGCGCTTGACCTCATTCTTCGAGTAGTTTTTCGTGGTCGAGAGACCTTGCTGATTCGTGATCGTGACGACCACACGCTTCTTGACTTCGATACGCACGCTGCACGCGGCCGTACTCGCCAAAACGAACTTGTTGTGGCTCGACCGCGAGTAGCCCGAACCGTTGTTCGAGATGATGGTCCAGGCGCCATCGGTGCCGAGGTAGAGCACGTAGTCGTCGGCCAAGCCCGAGGTGATCGGGGGGCCGCTGGGCGGCACGTTTTGGACGGGGCTTGAGTGTGGCTGATGATCGTGTGGCATCTCGTTATTGGTTCCCAGTCCCAAGAAAACGATCTGCCAATGTAGTCAAAAAAAATACGATATCTACCGATGGGGCAGAACGACCCACGTGAACCCCGCACAGACGAGCGAAAACGAGCACGCTTGAGCGGGCGAAAAATGAGCGCTCTCGCTCGCATAAACCCGTCGGGCGAGCGGAAATTAGTTGATGGTGATTGCGCTGGTTTTGCGTATCTGGAGGATGTTTCAAAGGTTGTGAGCAAACCAGAAACTCCTCGATTTTTCGGATTCCAGCTACATAAACAACGTTCTCAACTTGGCACACCGCGCGTTATCGCGCGCTGGCGCCCGCTAATTTCGGATCGTCAAGGACCCATCGGGAACTTAATCGGCGCCGCGGCACCGCCTTTGGAAAACGCCGTTTCGGAACGAGCGATCTGTCCGAACCAGCGTGCCGTCGGAACGGATTTCGATGAACCCCCAGCAATATCCAACCAGTTCAAATCATCCTGACCAGCGATCCCGCACAATGCGCACGCAGCTGCCTACAACAATAGGAAAGTACTCCGTCACGAACGAGCTCGGTCGTGGCGCAACGAGCGTCGTGTACCGCGGGCGCGATCCGGATCTCGACCGCGACGTAGCGATCAAAATCCTTGAGTGTACGAATGAGCAAAACGAGGAGGCCCATCAGCGGCTTCGGCGCGAAGCCCTCGCGCTGGCGAGGGTGCAGCACGACAACATCGTGCCAGTTCACGAGGTTGGACTCCATGAGGAGCGACTATTCGTAGTGCTCGATTGCGTAGAGGGAAAGACGCTTGACCTGTGGATCCAAGAGCGTCGACCCACGCGAAATGAGATTCTCAATGTGCTGCTCGCCGCCGGCGCCGGGCTCGCCGCGGTCCACCGCGCTGGCTTGATCCATCGCGACTTTAAACCGCAGAACGTGATGGTCGACGAGCGCGGGCGCGTCCGCGTACTCGATCTAGGCTTGGTCACGGCGCTCGAGGGCCGAGCGTCGCCGACCGCGACGCCGGCGGGAGCGGCTCACGAAGCCGCCAGAATCGACTCGGATAATTTCGACGGCCCGCGCGACCTGAGCTCGATCACCAAGACCGCTGATATCATCGGTACGCCCAAGTATATGGCGCCCGAGCGGCTAGAGGACGAGCGCGCGCCATCTCCCCTCGAAGATCAATTCAGCTTCGCGCTGACGCTCTACGAGTCGATGTTCGCGGACTGCCCGTTTCCCCACGCGCAGTCGACGGACGCGCTCAGGGAGCGCGACAAGCCCTGGTGTCCGCGACCTTCGCCCGCCGCAGTTCATGACGCCGTCTGGCCAATCATCGAGCGCGCGCTGTCCTATGAGCCCGATCAACGATACCCGGACATGGACGCGATGCTCGAGGCGCTCCGGGGCACGCAGCGCACGATACAGCGGTCGTTCGTGTGGATCCCGATCGTCGCGATCGGCGCGCTGATGGTCGGGCTTATCGTGTTCTTGGGCCTAAAGCCGCGAGGCGACTGCTTTGAGCACGCCGACACATCCTCGTTCTGGGATCAATACAAAAATCGGCTAGATGACAAATTCCTCCGAGAGGGCGTCATAGAAGACGCTGTATCGAGCTATCTCGATCCATGGTCAGAGGTTTATCAAGGTATCTGCGAGCTTCGGTCCAACAAGAACAAGTCGGTAGACTATGAATTACTCAAGAAGCAGTCGGACTGTCTGGATCAGGGACGTAACGAGCTCAAGGCCATCCTCGAAGGATACGCGGCGCTCCCCGACGACAATGACGTGACGATCAAGAACACGCTCGAGCAGATCGACAAGGTCCCGAGCGTCGAGCGCTGCAAGAACCTGAACCTGCTCAAAGAGCTCCAGCTCTCTCCGCTCGAGGTTACGGCGTCGATCGACGAAGAGATCAATCACCTCAAGGTCTCCTCGCTCGTGCAGCTCCCGAGCGCGTCAGCGAAAGCGGAGGCCATCGTGAACATCGCGCGCGGATACGACGACCCGCTGCTGCTCGCGCGCGCGCTGATGCTTGAGGGCGAGCTGATGCGACAGCGACGGATGCTCGCGCCGGCGCTCGAGCGCTTTAAGGAGGCGAGGCACTCCGCTGAGCGAGGCGGCGACGACTGGCTCGTCATGCAAATCCTCGAGAGCATTACCAACCTCCATATCCACAACCAAGACGCCAAGAAGGCGCGCGCGAGCCTCAATGACGCGCATTCGAAGTGGGCCCGCCTCGGCAAGCCGCGTGTGCACGGGGCGCTGGGAGAGCGCTACCTCGGACTTATCGCCTATGAGGAAGGGCACTACAAACAAGCCATTGAGCATCACGAGCGCGCGCTCGAGATCTGGCAAAAGCTCGGTAAGTCGAAGAGGCTGCAGGAGGCGCTCGAGCTCCAGTCGCTCGGTCGCGCGTACTCGGATATCCCTCACCGCCGTAAGCGCGTTAGCGAGTACAATAACAAGGCGCTCAAGATCTACGAGGAGCTGCTCGGCCCGGATCACCGCTACGTCTTCAGCGTACGCTACAATAGCATTATCGACCTCTACGAGCGCGGGGACTTTGACTCCGCGCTCGAGGATCTCCGGGAGCTTATCCCCGCGCCGAAGCGCGAACAGTGCACCTCGACGTCGTACCAATACGCGATGATCGAGGGCCTCATCGCGGGTCAGCGGGGCGAGGCGAAGCTCGCGGAGGAGTCTGGCCGTAAGCTCGTCGAGTGCCTCGAGAAGCTCAATATCTCATTCTCCCCCCTCGCGATCGGGCATCTCTTGATCACGGAGGCCTATATCGATCAAGGGCGGTTCGCGGAGGCGTCGCGCGAGCTCGAGACCGCGCGTGAGCTCTACGGGTCCGACAAGCTCGAACGAGCGACGCTGCTGATCATAGAGGCCAAGATCGCGCTCTCGACCGTCGGGGCGGAGCGTTCACGTGAACTCCTCGACGACGCCGAGCGCCTGCTCGACGCGGGCGACCTGTCGGAGACCGAGCCGAGGCGCGCTGAGCTCGAGCTACGGCGCGCTGCGGCGCTGCGCGCACTCGGTGCAGATGGGGAGGCGCTTAAGGCCCTAAGCCGCGCGCTGAACATCTGGAACGCCTCTGAAAGTGAAGCCGCTCTGACAGACTCTCTGCCCGAGCAGCTCCCGGAGAAGTTCGACACGAACTGTGACATCGCACGGCTGTGCGCGGAGACACGTCTCATGTTGGCCGACCTGCTGCACGAGCTCGGGGACGAGAGCGGGCGAGCCTGCGCGTTGGCGAGGCGCGCGCTTGAGCGGAGCGCCGCGATCAAGAACGAGCCGTTGCGCCGTGAGATCGAAGCCTGGATCCAGGAGCGGATGTGCGCGGCGTAAGCGATCTCGAAGACTTCGAGCGGCTCCGACGCTGGTGCTCGCGGAGCAGCGACCACCACGCCTACTGCGAGGAGCTACTCCTGCGTCACCACGCGGACCTCTATCGCTACTTGAAGCACGTCTCGAACGAGGACGACGCGGAGCGCATCGCGATCGCCGCGTTCGAGGATTGTGAACGCTTCGAGTCGCTCATGGGTAATTACCGCACGTTCCGCACGCTCCTGTTCGCGTGCGCCTACGCGCACTTCGATCAAGCGCTCCCGAGACCCGCGCTCCGCGACGCCAGCGAGCCCAGCGCCCGGCTGGACTCAGGCGCTCACTCGGAGTCATGGACCAAGGACACGATGAACTCGACGATGGTCGGTCGGGATAAACAGGCGGGCCTGCACGCGCTCGCGGAGCTCGATAAGCAGGACCGTCATCTCGTGATCCTCTACCACTATCACGACTTCTCGCTAGACGAGCTCGGGGACATCTTTCGAATCGCGCCCGAGGAGCTCGAGGGTCGCCTGAAGCGCGCGTGGACGTCGGTCCGCGACGCCTACGACGCGAGTCGTTGACACTCGCTGTCCCGCGCTACTTCGGGTCCTTCTCGGCGGGCGGCCGATCCTCGATCGCGCCGGTGTCACCGGTCGACACGTCTGCGAGTTGGCCGGCGTCGATGTGTTGCCTCCATATGAGGCTGAGCGTGAAGCTGATCGTCAAGAGCAGCCCGACGGCGCCGATGATGTACACGCGCGGGTTGAGGGGAGGGCTCGGCTCGTCTGCCTCGGGCTCCGAGAGCCGCGCGAGCAGCTCCTGCATGCTCTCGAATCGACACGCAGGGTCGTCGCTGAGGCCCTGTTCGATGACGCGCCGTAGCCAATTCGGCGGCCCGTCGTCCCCTGGCTCCGGGAGCGTCACGCTCCATCGCGCGCCCCGCTTCACGAGCGCCTCCCGGTCGCGCCCCTCGTCTTCGAAAGGGTAGCCGTAGAGAAGTTCGCAGAGCGTCAAGCAGAACGCGTACTGGTCGCTGCGCGCATCCGCAGGTAGGCACCGGGCTTGCTCTGGCGCCATGTACCGGGCGGTCCCGACCGCCACGCGCTCATGCGCTCGACCCGATCGTGGCGCCTCGCTCCCGTCCTGGGAGTCGAAGATCGACCGGAGCCCGAAGTCGACGATCTTCGCGCCGTCGTGCTTAGAGACGAGGACGTTCGTCGGCTTGAAGTCACCGTGTATGAACTCGCTGCTGTGAACGGCCGCGATCCCCCGTCCGGCTTCGATACAGCGCTCGAGGATCTGCCTCCAGCGTGGCTCGCCGCTCGAGGGGTCGGACTTCACCTCCTGACACCAGTTGTCGAGCGTCGGTCCGTCGATGTACTCCATGACGATGTAGGAGAAGCCCTCGGCGCGCTCAAAGGTGTGCACCATGACCGCGTTTTTATCTTTGACCCGCGCGAGCGCGCGTGCTTCGGAGAGCAGCTGCTCGCCGGGATCACGGCCGACGAGCCCCTCGTGGAGGACCTTGATCGCGACTTTGCGGTTGAGGTCTGTATCCCACGCGCGGTAGACGGTCCCCATACCGCCGCTGCCGAGCCTGTCCTCGATGAGGAACTTGCCGAGCGTCGTCTCGCCGAGCGGCGGACAGCGCGTCATGGCCGCGAGAGCCTTGTCGAAGGCGATACGCTGCGCGAGCGGATTTACGGCGCCGAGGCTGCTCGGGAGAAAATTGGAGAACTTCCAATCGAAGCTCACGGGCGACTCGCGGTCAACCACGTGGTCGCTCAACTCTACGCGAGCGGGGCAGGAGCTGCGCTCCACCACCGCGACGCGGAAGCCGTAGCACTCGTTCCGATACGCGGGGCTCGCCGGCACCTGCAGGGTGCTGGACAGTCGGTTGAGCTCGGTTCTCCAGCACCCGCCCATGACCGCGACGCGCTGTGGGTCCGCGTCGACGCACCACTCCCAGACGTTGCCGAGCATGTCCGAGAATCGGCGACCGCTCCGCGGTCGCGCAGTCGCGCCGTCGCCGAGCAGGCCGACCGGTGTTGGCGCGCCGAACCGCAAGCCCGCGTTAATTTGAGTCACGGAGAAGTTGATGTGGCCGCTCGGCGCGGCTTCAGACCACTCCGCGGTTGTCGGCAGCCGGACGGTGTAGCGCTCTGTCCTCTGGCTGAGCCATCGGCAATACGCCCGCGCCTCGTAGCAGCTGACGTACACGACGGGTCGGTTGGGGAACTCGAGCTGGTCCTTCCAGCGCCCCGGCTCGCTCCAGCCGTGGGTCTGCCGCCACGTCCAACCTTCAGCGTCCCAGAGATCGCGATCCGCGTAGCCGTCGTCACGGACGAATTGCGCGAATTGAGTCACCGTGGTCGGGAATTCCCCGAGCTTGACCCCGCGCGTCGTGGGCAGCGATGAGAGTCGATCCAGCGGCTCCTCGAGATCAACGCGCGGCTCGGAGAACGGGCCAATCGCGAGCTTCATCTCGAGTCGTCGCTCGAGGGTATCGAGCGAGCCGTCGGCGAGCAGCTCGGTCATGGCGCGCTCGGCCCGCTCTCGCCTCGGCTCGAGCTGCTTCGGGAGCTTGTAGTCCTCGGAGTCAACCGCCTCGAGCAACGCGTGGAGCTGCGCGTACAAGACCGCCTCGCGCGCCGGATTTGTCGCGTCTTGGACGGCCTCCTGGTAGAGCGTGAACAGGCGCTCGAGCAGCAGCGTCAGGCGATTTGATCCCGCGGCGTCCTCCAGGAGGCAGCCGGCGAACAGCAGCAGGACGTCCCGCCAGGTCGGGTCCGCTAGCTGCGGTCGCAGCAGCGTCCACCAGTCTTTGAACGACACCGCGCCGCTCGCTCCCGGGCCCGCGACCTTCGCGTCGTGGCCGCGCCGCGAAGCGAGCCAGCGCGCCGCGAAGAAGTCGAGAAACGGCGCGCGGAAGCGGAGCAGATCGTCGTCTGCGGGCTCGAGAATTCCGGAGCGCGTGGACTCGAACTCGAGCCAGTCGCGGGCGTCGAACTTCGCCGGCCGCGGGACGCCGTTCTCCATCGCCGAGCGCACGGCGTCCGCGGCGAACTCCAGGTCGAGATGCTCCGTGTGACCTTGCTTGTAGACAAACGCGACCTGGGCGAGCAGGGTCAACGCCGAGTTCACGCTGAGCTTGTGTAGCTCCGCGCGCTGGGTCTGCTTGGCGTTAAGCAGACAACGCGCGTAGGTCGCCAGGACGCGGGCGCGTTGACACGGCAGCTCCTCGTGCTCGCCGTACGACGCGCACAGGCACGCGAGGCCGGCCGGTCGCTGCGCGAGCCTTCGGAGCTCCGAGTTCTTGAGGATCGCGGTGGTGAGCGCGCGCGCCCTGTCATCCGCGCCGTCGACCTGGTCCATCCAGCGCTCGATGTAGCGGCTGATCTGCGCGTCGGTGAAGGGGGTGAGCTGTACGATCTGGAAGCTGTCGAGCGCGGGCTCGTCGAGCCTGGGGTAGGAGGTCAGGACGCAGCGGCAGCGCGTCGCCTTGCGCACGAGCGCGCTCACGAGCGCCAGCACAGACGGTCGATCCGACTCCGCGAGCTCATCGAGCCCGTCGATCAAGACCGCGAGCTCGCCACGCTCCATCCGCGCGATCCAGCGCTCGCGCTGCCACACCCGTGATGGCGCGACGCCAGGGTGCCCGCGCCCGACGAGATACTCTGCGAGCCAGACGAGGTCGATCGAGGCGAGGTTCGCAGGGAGCGCGCACGCGAGCTCGTCGGCGTACAGGAGCACCGGGATCGTCCGCTCGCCGCGAAGCGATTTGTCGAGCAGGCCGCCCGCGCTCTCGGAGCCGGACCGCGCGGCGTTCGCTCGCGACGTCTCGGCGAGCGCGAGCGCGAGCCTGTGCACGAGCGTAGACTTCCCAGCGCCGACGTCGCCGAAGATCAGGATGTGGCGGTGCTGGGCCAGGGTCTCCGCGACGGTCCGCCGCGTGCCGCTGGCGTCGGGGTGCTCGTGCGGCTCTTGGAGCTCGAGGAGCGGCTCAACGAAGACCACGGGCGCGCCGCGGTGCTGCGACCCCGAGCTCGATCGACGGGCGTGCGCGACGAGCTCGGCGGCTCCCCTGTCCAAATCGAGGTGCTGCTCGTGCTCGCGGATGACGAAGCCGTCATGGGTCAGCATGCCCGCCGCGATCTCGTCGCCGTCGCAGCCGAATGACGACGCGTGGGTACAGCGCGGGTTCTGGCAGCGCTGCGCGGAGGCGTGGAGATGCGCGCGGGCCGAGCGTTCGCCCGCGGCGGCGGGCTGAAGCAAGCTATCGAGCGCTCGCTGGGCTTCGGCGTCGAGCTCACCGCGCGCGTGGTAGGTCAGCGTGAGCTGTTGACCGGGCGCCGTCGGGTCCGCGTCCCGACGCAGGGCGTCGACTTGCGGCTGGGGCAGCAACACGCCGTCGGGCGTCGGCGTCCACGTCGACCACGCGGTGTTGTGCACGACCAGGCGAACCGGGAAGCTGTCACGGCGCTCGAGCGCGAGCTCGAAGTCCCCCGGGAAGAATGACTCGCGGATGGTGACGCCGGCCTGGTCGCCCTGTGACGCGATCGTCCGGCGGAACCAGTCGATGTAGCTCCGGAACAGCTGGTCGATGTGCCCGGTGTCGCGTCGCCGCCACAGGAAGTCGCGATACAGCGCCACGTCATCGCTCGACTCGCCTCGGCACAGATCCCCTAACGTCGCGAGCCGTTGTCGCGCTTCCTCCGTCGGCGCCACGAGGTCTGAAGGACCCGGCGTCGCGATCCACACGGGCGCGCGCGGACACAGCTCACTCAGCACCACGCGCGCGCGCTCGATGAACACGTCGAGCATCGAGAACTCAGCCGGCGTCGCTTTCTGCGTGAGCTGGCCGGCGAGCACGATGACCTCGGGGGGGCCGCACTCGCGAACGCGCGCGCGCAGGAAGTCGAGCAGCTGCGGCTGCCTCGTCTCCCATCGCGCGGTCGCGTCATCATCGATCTCGAGGCCCGCCAGCATCAGCCAGCGAAACGGTCGACGCCAGGTCGCGCTCATCGAGCACCTCCCTCGCTCTCGGGCGGGCCGCGCTGGCACCCGAAGCTCTTGCGCCAGTCGCCAGGGTCGAAGGCGGGAGCTTCAGGAGTTACGACGAGGGCGCGCTCGATGAACTCGCAGCGCCCCCGACGCGCGGCCCGGGTGGTCGGGTGCTGTGGACCGAGCAGCTCCTCCTGGAGATCACGCGCGCGCCGAAGCGTCTCGAGCCCCTCGACGGGCGTGTCGCGCTTGAGACGCCAACGCCCGAGGACGTCGAGGGCGTTGATGACCAGCAACGGCTCGCGCTGCTCGAGGGCGGGGCGGTCGTCAAGCAGCGTTGCGAGCTCGACGAGCGGCGTGTCGCTCTCCCCTCTGTCGAGAGCGCGGCTCGCCGACAACAGCTGAAGTCGCAGCTCATAACGCGCCTTCAAGCTGGGCGACGAGAGTCGCCCCAGCTTCGCGCTCGCGTCGCCGATCACGTCCGGCTCAGCCAATAAGTCCGCGAGCTCGACGAGGATTCGCGCCGCGCGCTCGTCGTCTCCTGCCGACTCGGCGCTCCGCCGCGCAGACTCAAACCGCGCGGCGGAGGATTTGCGATCGCTTCGCGTGAGCCTGTGTGCATCGAGCTCGAGCACGCGCGCGCGCCAGCGCAGCTGTCTTGGTGTCGCCTCGTCGGTGTCGAGCGCGTCGGCCTGCTTGACATAGGAATCGAGCACAACCCGCGCGCGGTCGAACAGGCGCAGGCGCACGAGCGCCTCGGCGCGGATGAGCGCGAACTTCTCTTCGCGTCGCGCGTCGGACGCGGGGACGTCGACCTCGAGCCCCGTGGCCACGCAGGCGGCGGGCGGCGGGAGCCCGTACGCGGCCTCGATGGCCGCGGGCAGCGTGTCGGCGTACTCACTCACGAGCGCGAGCAGCTTCGCGAACAAGACCTCCTGCTCCTCGAAGCACGCCGCCTGCCGAGGCGCGACCTCGTCGAGCGTGGCGCCCTGGGATCCGATCCGTCGACACGCGGCCGTGTAGCTGTCGGCGTAGTTGGAGGCATAACGCTCAAAGGCCGCCCGAGCGCGACGGCGCAGCTCGTCAGTCGACCCGCCGAGCTCGCTCTCGGCGAGTCGACGCGTGAGGGTCTCGGACTGCTTCGCGCATGCGCGCGGCGGCTGCGCCATCAGCGTGAAGCACAGGATCGACAAGAGGATGAGGGCGGAGACCGCGAGGACGTGGAGCAGCCTCCCGCGCGGCGGCTCTTCGGACGGAGCGAGCGCGTTGAGCAGCTCCTCCATGGACGCGAAGCGCTCCGCGGGCTCGTAGGAGAGTCCGCGCAGCAGGGCCTCGGCGACGGCGGCCGGAGGTCTAGCGTCCGCCGGTGGAGCGCGAGGGATCCACGGCTGTGGACGAAGCAAGAGATCCGAGAATCGCTTCGGCTCGGGGTATGGGGGAAACCCGTAGAGCGCCTCGAACAGCGAGAAGCAGAAGCTGAACTGGTCGCTTCGGTCCGACCAGCGCCCGCTGAGCTGCTCGGGGGACATGTACTTGGGCGTGCCGATGATCCGGTCGCTGGTCGTCACGCGCAGATCGAGCAAAGAGTCACCGCTGCGCGGAGCGTCAGCGTTCGGCTGGCCGGCCGACGCGAAGGCGACGAGCCCGAGATCGATGACCTGAACAGCTCCCCCGTGCTTACGCACAGCGTTCGCCGGCTTGAAGTCGCGGTGCACGAGGCCCTCTTTGTGCAGCGCCGCGAGTCCACGCCCGGCCTCGACGTAGCGCGCGAGCACCTCTTCCCACCCCGGATCTTCGTTCTTGATCCACTTCTCGAGGTCGACCCCGTCGATCAGATCGAGGACGATGTAGTGCTCGCCTTCATAAACGTCGTACTTGTGGACCTTGAGCACATTTGGGTGGCGAATGCGCGCGAGCGCCTGGGCCTCCCGCTGGAGCCCGTTCTCGTCATAGCTCGCGTCGGGGCGCTCGGGCAGCTTGACCGCGACCAACCGATCGAGCCCTTTGTCGTACGCCTTGTAGACCCGGCCCATACCGCCGGAGCCCAGGAACCCTTTAATGTCGAGGTTATCGATCTTCGGGCACTCGGGCCGCTTTGAGCCGATCCCAGGGAACAGGCGCGCGCGCGCGCGCGCCTTGAGCGACTGCTTCCGAATCGGATCGGTGTCAGCGAGGGCGAGCGTAGCGAGGCTCGACTCCGCAGCCTCCGAGCTATCGATGTATTGCTGACTCGTCGTCATGATCGATTCGCTGCTGCAGCAGTTGCTGCTGCTGCAGTAGTGCCCAGACGTCGAGCGATGATCTCCCTCACGCGAGGGATTTTTGTGTTTTCTGGCGATCGATACGCGGTTTCACCGCGTCACCGCCGCGTCGAGTGACCTACCGGCCAGCGGGGTCGCGGAGAATCCCGGGGGCCTGCTCCCGAAGATCGTCGAGCCACCCCTCGAAATTCGCGGTCGTGCGTGTCCCGAGGTCGGGGTCGCGCGCGACTCGCTCGATCTCAGTCCTCAGACGTCGCTTCGCCCGGCTGATCCGGCTCGCCACCGCGAGATCGCCAATTTCGAAGACCTGCGCGAGCTGCTTTCGAGTCAGGCGCTCCCAGTAGCGCAGCTCGAGCAGGAGCTGATCGTTGAGGTCGAGGTTACAGAGCGCCTTGAGCAGCAGCCGGTGCTCGGCTTTTTTCGCCAAGCGCATCGTCGGCGACATCTGCGAGCCCGCGATCGGCCGGTCGTCGAGCTTGTGCCCGTCTTTTTGTCGGTACTTGTCGCGATAATGCCGGAGCAGAATGTTGCGAGCGGCCCCGTAGAGGTAGGGACGAAATTGATTGCCTGCCTTTACGCGATCGCGGCCGTTCACGCAGGCGAGGAACGTCTTCTGCAAGAGATCCAGCGCCTGCTCGTCGTCCAGCTTTCTGCAGAAAAATCGATAGATCGCGTCGAAGTGACGTTCGAATAGCTGATTACCCGCAGCGTCGTCGCCGGCGCGCCAACGCGTCAGCAGCTCGGTGTCTTCAACCTCTTCGCTGGAAGGCATCGCGTAAAAGTATATCGAAGCGGGCGGCGCCGGACGACGGCTACCCGTTGCCGGAGGTGAAGAAGAGCTCCCGCGCGAGCTCGGGTGTACGTTCGAGCAGCTGCGGAACGCGGTTTTGTCCCAGCTTCAACATCTCGTTGTCGACGCCCGCCCAGTTAAACGCAGATCGCACGGAGCGGCCCTCGGCCAGGGACGCGTAGAACGTCGCGGCGAACTGCGTGGCGACCTCGCTGCGCACCTCATGCGACATGCCGATCACGCAGTCGACGGCCCCGACAATCGCCTCGGCCTGCACCTGCGACAGGCACGCGTTGAGCATGACGAGGCGGACAGGGCGCCCGACGCCGTGCGCGGCGTCATCGTTGATGACCTCGAACAACCGCTTGAGCGCGGCGCCGCTGACCCGCGCGATCTCGTTGTGCGAGTTGGCGAACTCGAGGCCGCCCGCGCCGACCCCGTGGCCCGCGAAGTGCACAATGTCGGGCTTGGTCTTCAACAAGATCCGGGGGAGGTCGTCCACGCGCACCGCGAACCGTGTCTCGTAGGAGAAGTCCTCGCGGTGGGTCGCGCTCTCGATCGCGTTGCGAATCCCGCGGGCCTCACGATCGAGATGAATCGGTGACTGCTCGGGGTTGGCCGCGAGCAGCAGCAGCCGCGTGGTCGGTTCGTCGTCGCGGTCTGGCGACGGATCGCGCGGGCCGCCGCCTTTGCGAGCGGGCACCGTCACCGCGAGCTCGAGCTGCAGGCGCGCGGCGGCGTCACGGATCTTCTGCTCGTGGAGCGGGTAGTCCCTGAGCAGCCGCTGAAGCAGCTCCGCGTCGACCACGCCGAAGCGCTGCAGGATCTGTACGGCCTCGAACGCGACGAGGTCGTGCGCGGCCGTCCGCCCGGGGAGCTTCGAGGCGAGCAATTTACCCTGCGGGAGGAGACGGATGAACTTCCTCAGCTCGTCCGTCGCGAAGATCTCGAAGAACAGGTCGTAGAGGATCTTGGTGCGGGTCTCAGGCATCGTGTTTGCGCTCCTCTGACTACGGCCGAACACGGCGAACAAAATCGATCAGGCTCACCGCGTACGGAGACGAGACGAGCGACACGGTCGGTCGCAGCTCTCGGCGGCTGACGAGCGTGTCCAGGTGAGACTCCCAGCAGCGAAGATCAAGCTGCGTGCTCGTCACCACGACGACGAGCCCGCCGCTGCGCCGGTCGCCCTCGCGCGGGGCGGGGGCTCGCCAATCCAACAGTACGCCTCGGAGCTGCCCCGTGCGATTGCCGAGCCAGTACGGCTCGTCGCCCCGGATATGAACGCCCGCGGGGTAGGCCCGCGACAGCAGCTCGATCTCACCGCTCGGGAACACGGCGAGCACAGACGCGAAGATCGGGGTCGGGCCGTGGTTCTCCACGCAGACCGTCAGCGGCGTCGACTCGTCGAGCTCCCACAGGTCGCGCTCGATCAATCGCGGCTTCGAGTCCTCGAGCTCGTACCACTTGATCGCGTAGCGAGCGGGGTCGAGGGCAGGTCCCGAGCTCTCGGCGCGCGCGAGCGAGAGCAACGTGTGGGCCCGCGCGAGCGCGGTCGCCCGGACTCGAACGGCGCGGCGAAACGCCACCGGCGCCTTCACGGGGTCCTCGTCGACGCGCGGCAGGGACGCGCCGTCGCCGTCGCGCAGCGTCACGCCCTCGTTCTCCAGCGCGACGGTCATGACCACATCGTCGCGCGCGGACTCCTTCGCTACAACGCGCAGGTACGCCGAGCTCTCGAGCTCGTCCATCAGCAGTCGGGCGCGGCGTTGATGCGCCTCGCTCGAGCGCACCACGACGGTCGCGCGAGGCTCCACGAACTCCGTGGGATACGCCAGGGCCCCGCCGAGGCGGGCTTCGTCGAGGCCGTCCGGCCCCACCGGCTCGAGCGTGATCGAGGACAGGGTGCTCATCACCTCGGTGACAGAGATCCGCGCCGCCGGCGTGACGTCTCGCGTGTCCTTGAACACGAGGAAACGATCGCCGACGCGGGTGTCGGCGAGTCGTCCGCCGGAGAGCAGCCAGCGCTCATGGGGTCGCGTCAGCGGGAGCGCGAACAGCCGTCGACGCGTCTCGGTTGAGAACAGGAGTCGATCGATCGGCCCCGCGACGACCGGACGCTGCGTGGGGCGCGTCTCGCTCACGATCGCCTTGACGCGGGCGCCGAGGCGCTCCCAGACGAGCGGGGCGTCGCCGAGCTCCGTGACCGCGCGGACGAACGCGTGCGTCATCACGCCGCAATTGCGCGGCCCGTCGGGCGTCTCAAAAATATCCTCGTGGGCGTAGTCGCGTGGTCCGCACGCCGACAGCGTCACGACGAAGGGGTTGGCCTCGCGGTCGAGCTGGCGAACGTCGAAGCCGCGCTGTCGCAGCGCCTCGAGGTGCTGCGCGACGCCGGTCTTCCACGGCTTGGCGAGCTTGCGGATCCACCCGCGCGAAGACCGCGAAGCGCCGTGTGAGCGCGTCGCCCCCTCGGAGTGGCAACAGTCGAGGATCACCGTCACGTTCGGCGTCTTCCGCGTCAACGCGAACAGAATCACCGAGAGCTCCGTTGAGAGGATCCCGCGGAAGTCCTCGTCGCTCGAGTCTCCGAGATCCATCGGGACCAGGCAGCGGTAGTACCGCGGCTCGCTGCGATCGCCGCGCTCGATGGCCGCGTCGTACATCGGATTGCTCGCCTGACCGCCGTGGCCCGAGTAGTAGATCACGACCGCGTCGCCCGGACGCGCGCGCGCGACGAGAGCCTCGAGCGCGTTCATAATCTTCGCGCGTGTCGCGTCGGCGCCACCGCAGCGCTGCGTCGTGAAGCCGCGACCCCGCAGCAGCGACTCCATGAGCTCGAGGTCATTCTCGACGCCCCGCAGCGCTTTATAGGGGCTGCCGATGAGCAGCGCGGTCTTGTTCTCGCGGGTCTCGCTGGTGTTGTGCACGTTCACGGCTCGCTCCCCCCTGCGGATGGGCGCGTCGCGGCCTCGCAGTGCGCGCCGATCCACGCTGCGGTCTCGGCGAGGGCGCGTTGATGCGCCTTCGCGTCACGGACGAAGTAGTCACGGGCCTCGCGGGCGAGGCGGCAGGCGCGGGGTCGATCCGCTGGCGAGCTCCGCACGAGCGCCGCAGCGAGCATCGTCTTGACGTCGGCCTCGCCGGTCGGGTTGTCGCTTTGCTCCGCCCAGATCTCGAGCGCCGTCTCGAACTCGCGGATCGCGTCGCGTGGGCGCGCGAGCGCCGTGTACACGCGCGCGCGCTCGTAGGTGATGTTGGCGTGATCGGCCCCGCGCGGCGTCTCGGCCTCCCGCAGGATGTCGGAGGCACGCGTGAAGAGCTCGAGCGCGCGCTCGGGCTGCGATCGAGCCAGCGCGAGCTCGCCGGCGTGCCGCTCGATGACCGACCTGAGCCTTGGGTCACCTGTGGATCCGCGCAGCTGCTCGCGCGCGCGCGCGATGTAGTCGTCGGCCTGGTCGAGCGCCCCGAGGTCGGTCGAGAGCCCGCCCGCGAGGTCGAGCGCGGCCGCGCGGGTGATCGCGTTGGCGTCCGGATGCTCGAGCACGATCGAGAGCTCCGTCTCGACGTGACGCAGCGCATCGTCGAGCATGCGCCGCTGCAGCAGCACCATCCCGATCGCGTGCTCATCCATCGCGACCTTCAGCGAGCGCTCCCCGAAGAAGCGCGCCTCGTCGTCGCGGACCCACTGGAACAGCACGAGCGCCTGGTCGAGGGCTCCTGCCTCGAGCATCGCGACGCCGTGGTTGTAGCGCGTGTCCGTGAGCGCGGGGTGTCCGGCGCCGACGATGTCCTCCCCGAGCTCGTAGGAGCGCTTGTAGGCCGCGAGCGCCTCGCCCACCTGTCCGTCTTGCGACAGCGCGCGGCCGAGATTCACGTAGGCTCGCTGCAGGCCGATGCGAGCCTCGTACACCGGGAGCGCCTGGTATCTGGCGATCGCGTCGCCGTGGAGCGCGATGGCGTCAGCGTAGCGCGCCTGCTGGTACGCCACGTGACCTTCGAGATCCCGCTGGACCGCGCGGAGCAAGCCATCCGCGCCGACGCGATCGAGCTTCGCGCGCGCGCGCGCGAGCAGCTCCGCGCCGGCCTCCGCGTCGTACGCGAGCAAGAGCTTGACGCGCGCGCGCTCGTGGAGCGTGCCGATCACCACGACGTCATCGCCCGTGGTCTCGGCCTGGTGATCGGCGATGGAGAAGTCGTCGAGAGCACCGCTCGCGCGTCCCGCGATACGACGAAGTTGTCCGCGCGCGAAGTGGGCGCGCGCGAGCGTCGGGCCGTAGGCGATCGCCTCCGCGTCCGCGGTGAGCTCGTCCGCGCGGCGAAGCAAGCGGGCGCTCGACGTATCAGCGGGCTCTTCACCGATGAGCAAGCTGTCGATCTCGAGATCTCTCAGCTCCCGCTCGAGCTCCGCGACGGCGGGCTGCTGCTCCGCGGTCGGCGGCTCGACCTCCGGGCGCTGCTGCACATCGTCGCAGCTCGAGACGCCGGGGAGCGCGGCCACGGCCCACGCCGCATCACGACGCAGCCCCGGCTCGTCCTCGGCGCCCGCGAGACGCTCCAGCATCACGTGAACCGCCTCGCGCCGCCGCTCGAGACACTCGAGACGTCGATCGAGGAGGGCCGGCGACTGGGTGCGCTCGCGGTGCGTCTGCGCGCACGCGCGCTTGAAGCTCGCGCGCCACTCCTCAATGTAGGCGTCGAGCGAGCTGTTGACGCGGTCGAGCGTGTCGCGGGAGTAGTGCTCCTCGGCGGCGGTGAACACATCGGTCACGCGCGCGCGCATCCCTTGGGCGGACGACCAGGCGCCCTCGCTGGACGCGACGCACTGGTCGAAGGGGCTGGGACCGGGCGCGGGCGCGGGCGGAGGCGAGAACATCGCGACGCCGGCGCTGGTGAGCGTGACGACGATGATGCTCGTGTACATCAACGCGCGCGTCCCCCGATCGCGCTCGAGCTCGTCGAGCAGCTCAGACATGCTCCGGTAGCGGCGCGCGGGATCAGGATCGAGCCCGCGCTGAAGCACACGCGCGAGCCACCGAGGCAAGCTCCGCCGTCGCTCGTGCCGCGCGCTCGAGTCAGCGCCGAGGCGTGATGGCGGGAGAGTCCCGGTGACCGCCTCGTAGAGCGCCAGGCAGAAGCTGTACTGGTCACTGGCCGGGGACGCCTCGGCGTCGTGCTGCTCCGGCGCCATGTAGCGAGGGGTCCCGACGAGCCCGCTCGAGCGCGGCAACGCGGCGTCCGCCGTGGGTCCCTCGAGCTCCGAACGCGCCGAGAGCTCGCCGTGCGCGGCCAGCCCGAAGTCGAGGACGCGCACGTGCCCGTTGTTGTCACGACGGGCGTTGGCGGGCTTGAAGTCGCGATGAATGATGCCGTGCTTGTGGGCCGACGCGAGCCCGCGACCCGCTTGCGCGTACGCGCCGACGATCTCGGCTGTCGCCGGCTTCATCAGCTTGACCCACACGCCGAGGTCGAGACCCTCGACGAGCTCCATCACCATGTAGACCTCGCCGCGGTGCGTGCCGACCTCGAACACGGGCACGACGTGCGGGTCGCGTAGCTTGGCGAGCGTCCGCGCTTCCGCGAGGAGGCGGTCTCGCTGCGAGGAGACCTGCGTGTCATCAGACGCCGATCGCGACTGCAGGATCTTGATCGCGACATCGCGCTCCAGCATGGGATCGTAGGCGCGATAGACGACGCCGATGCCGCCCGCGCCGATCTCTTTTTGCAGCTTGTAGCGACCCTCGAGCAAGAGCTCGACCGGCTCGTCGCACAGGGACGCGCACAGCCGCGCCGCCGCCAGCTCGGCGCTGAGGTCCCCCGCGACCCCCTCGCCCGGCTTGGGCATCAGCTTCCCGAGATACGCGCGCGACAGCAGCTCGTCGGCGTCTCGAGTGGGATCGTCGCTCGTCATCTCTCCACCTCGCGGCGCATCGCGCAAATCGTCGGGACGCGGCGCGGCCCGAGCCCGCCTAGTTCGGCTCGCCCTGCTCGCCGTCGATCACGGCCTTGATGGAGTGCACCCAGCGCTCGAAGCCGCCCGAGATCGACTCGCGCAGCTCGGGATGCTTGACGAGCCTGAGCACCTGAACCTTCAGTCGATCCTTCGCGCGCCGAAGACGACCGCGGATCGCCGAGACCGAGATCTCGAGCACCTGGCTCAGCTCGGGCGCGGTCAGACCTTCCCACTGGTACATCTCCAGCAACATCTGATCTTCGAGCGAGAGCGATCGCAGCGCCTGTAGCAGCAGGCGCTGCTCGGCGTGCTGCACCATGATCCCCGACGCGTCGAGACCCAGGTCGTACGAGCTGAGCGTGTTGAAGTCGAGATCGGGTCTACGCGAACGATCTCGAAGCTCGCGTAAGAATACATAGCGAGCGATCCCGAGAAGATAGACGAGAAACTTCGACTCTCCGCGAAATTTACCGGGCTGTTTGACACAATGCGTGAATGTCTTCTGTGCTAGGTCTTCTGCCCAATCCGCGCACTTATTGCGGAAGAAGCGAAACACCGCTTTGTAGTGACGGTTGATGAGAACGCTGCCCGCGCGCTTGTCCCCCGTCGTCCAGCGGTCGAGGAGTTCACGATCTGAGAGCCCTTGTAGGTCGTCACGCCCGCCCATCGGGCGACATCGTAACAACCATGCGTGGCGCGCGATCTCGTCGTGTGAACGGCAAGGACCATCAGGCGTGCGATGTGCGCGGTGGGCGCACGGCGGTCTCGTTCGCCGTGCGCCCGACCAGCGCGTGGGGCGCATCCGCTGAACCCCATTGGGCGCCTAGGTGATGTTACCAAGCGGGCGCCCGCGCTTGATGATGTATGCCCCGGTCGTGTGGGTCTTGGCTGTTCCGCCACCGACCGGCGTCGCCGTAATATCGATGGTCATCGTGACCTCCTCGGTATAGGTGGGAGAGAGGATGTCGCTGCCCTGATGAGTCCAGCTGGTCTGGACCGTCCCCACTGTTGACGTCGCCGAGACCTCGTAGGTCGTCCCGCCGTCGGTGAAGTCGCTGGTCTTGAAGATCGCGTCTTCGTTATCGCCGGGCGGATCATCGAACTCGCTCGAGAGGGTCAGCTCCCATCCACCGCCCGCGGCGGCGGTGATCCGTGTCGTGTTCTGAGGGTTAAATTCGAGCGCTCCGGTCGATGAGATTGAGCAGTCGAACAAGAAGGTTGTGGTGATATCTGCCATTGCTTGCTCCTGGTTGGCACTCAATAACGAGTGTTCACATTGTCAGTTCCCACAGCCGGGCGAACGATCCATTTTTTGTTTCGCGCATGTCGCGCCACCTCAATTTCAACCACAACGTCACCCGAGCCGTCGGCTCGGGGCCACGCAGGCGCACCTGCTCGTCAGCCGGTCTACTTGTTGATCGGGCAAACGAGGCCGGCGAGCGCGTGGCAATGCGATCACGAAGGCCGACAAATTAGCGTAGAGGCGTGATCTGGCGATCGTGGTCGACCCTGACTCGGGCGCGCGGCACGTGCTCACGCGCATCAGACGACGCCGACGCCGACCGTCAACTTCGCGTACTGCGGCGAGTTTATGGGCGGACGACGAGATCTGGCAGGCGCGCGCCGTGACGCTCAGCCGCCGCCCGCGGCGATCCAGTCGTCGACGACGCGCTCGAGCAGCGTCAGCGGCAGCGCGCCGCTGCGCAGCACCACCGCGTGAAACGCCTTGATGTCGAAGCGCTCGCCCAGCCGCGCGCGGGCGCGCGCGCGCAGCTCGAGCAGCTTGAGCTGACCGATCTTGTAGGCGCAGGCCTGCCCCGGGATGACGATGTAGCGCTCGATCTCCGCGACGACATCGCTCTCGGGCATGCCCGTATTGGCGAGCATGTAGTCGATCGCCCGCTGCCGGGTCCAGCGCTTGGCGTGGATGCCCGTGTCGACGACCAAGCGGTTGGCGCGGAACAGCTCGGCGGTGAGGAAGCCGAGCCGATCGAAGGGGTCCTCTTGAAAGCCGTACTCGGCGGCGACGCGCTCGGCGTACAGCGCCCAGCCCTCGGCGTAGGCGGTGAAGGGGATGATCGTGCGGAAGAACGGCACGCCCTCGAGCTCGCGCGCGATCGTGATCTGAAAGTGATGCCCGGGGATGCCCTCGTGATAGGCGAGCGTGCGCATGCCGAACTTCGGGATCTCCTCCACGCTGCGCAGGTTCGCGTAGAAGATCCCCGGCTTGGAGCCGTCGAGCGGCGCGGGGTTGTAGTAGGCGCCTGGCGCGGTCGCCTGCTTGAACTCGGGGACGCGCTCGACGATGACCCCGGTCTTGGGCCGCAGCGAGAAGAACTCGTCCATGCCGGCGTCGATCTCGTCGAGGATCTTCTGGTAGTCGGCGAGGATCTGCTCGCGGCCCGCGTCGGTGTCGGGGTAGAGGAAGCGCGGCTCTTTGTTGAGCGCCTGCATGGCGGCGCCGAAGTCGCTGGCGTCGTAGCCCTGGGCGCGGAGGATCTCCTTCATCTCGCCCTGGATGCGCGCGACCTCCGAGAGCCCGAGCGCGTGGATCTCGTCGGCGCTCATGTCCGTGGTCGTGAAGCTGCGCAGGCGCGAGGCGTAAAAAGCTGCCCCGTCAGGCAGCTTCCAGGCGCCGTCGTCGGTGCTCGCGGTCGGCTCGAGCGCGGCGTAGTGCTCGATCATCCGCGCGTAGGCCGGGTAGACGACCTGCTCGATGTGACCGGCGAGGCGCTCGAGCATGTCGGCGCGGGCGTCGGCGCTCAGCTCGCCCGACTCCACGAGCGCGGCCGCCCCCTCGGCGAAGTGCGTGTAGAGCACGTGCTCGCGGGGCGCCGGCGCCGTGAACTCGCGCATCTCCGCGAGCACCCGCGTCATCACGAAGCGCGGCGGGACGACGCCGCGCTCCTCGCGGTAGCGCAGCCCCTCGAGGGTCTGGTCGAAGGCGACGCCGAACTTCGAAACCCGCGTGAGGTAGTCCTCGGCGCTGCCCGCCGTGTCGAGCTGGTGCGTGTTGATCATGAAGTCGGGCAGCGAGCTCTGAAAGCCCGACATCTGGTTGACCGGGTAGCTGTGGAAGGCGAAGCGCTGCGACTCGACCTGGTCCTCGAGGAACCACTCGAGCACGTCGTAGGAGAGCGGGTCGGCGAGCGAGTCGCGATCGTAGCGGCGCAGGGTCGCCAGCGCGTCGCGGGCGAGCGCGAGGCCGCGCTCCTCACCGGCGATCGAGAAGTCGTCGAGCTCGTCGTTGTGAAAGGTGATGCCGACGGGCTCGAGCATCCGCATCGACGACAGCAGCATCGGGTGCTCGAGCGCGAAGCTCACGAACACCCGCGTGTAGAAGTGCTCGATGAACCACGGCGTCCCCCAGACGGTCGGCACACAGAACACGCCGCTCGCCAACATCACGACGGCGAGGGCTGCGAGCACCAGCTTCTTCCAACGCTTCACGATCTCGACCTCCTCAGGCGCCCTTCGTGCGCCCCGCTGCTTGGATGGATCGTTGTTGTTACGACAACTCGCCGGGGTACCTCGGGCTCGCTACACACCTGAGACTTTTCACACAAAACAACTTGTAAGACCAACATTCCCGCTTGAACCTGCAAAGAATCGACGTTAGCGCCGGCGAGAGATCTGCTAATTCGCGTTTGGTCCCGGGTTTGGACCATGTCAGGCGATGAACCACGTGTATCATGCAGCGCAAACTGTGCTGCTACACCGTCTTGACGAGCGCACATAGGGAGAACTGACACGACGATGACCGCCACGTACTCGGATGAATGGATTCAGGAGTCGATCGCCCGTCTCGACGCGTTGGAGGCCCAGCGCGAGGGGCTGGAGCGGGCCTTGGAGGAGACCGATGACCCGGAGCTCCTGCGCCAACACCAATCCGCGTTGACGCCGCTCGAGGCCGAGATCTCCGACCTCTACACCGCGCTTGAGGCCGCCGCGAACGCGGACAGCGGGGACGATGAGACCGCCAACGCGCCGGGGACCGAGACGGCGAGCGCGGCCGTCGAACCGCCGGCCGAGCCTGCGCCTGCTCCCATCCAGGCCGCCGCTCCGGTCCGGGCCGCTTTGGTCCAGGCCGCTGTTCAGGCCGCTCCGGTCCGCGCTGCTCAGGCCGCGCCCAGCTCACCGTTTGGCAACGCCCCGCCCCCGGCGGCGAACCCCTTCTCGCCGCCTCCGCAGAGCCCCACGAGCGCGCCCCCCATGAGCGCGCCGATGACGGCCGCGCCGACCAGCTACGACCCGGTCATCGACGACTACAAGCCGCGCAGCCCGATCGTGCCGCTGCTGCTCGCCCTGCTGCTCGCCGGCGGCGGCGCCGGCGGATACTACTTCTACCAGCAGCAGCAGAAGGCCGAGCCCGCCGCGGAGAAGCCCGCGGGGCCGCCCAAGGTGATCAGCGCGATGCCTGTCCCTCCGGACACTCAAGGGCCGAAGGCGGCCAAGGGCGCCGACGTGGACAGCAGCTCGGGCACGATGATCCGCGAGCGCGCGCGCTCCGGCGGTGGCTCGAGCGCGACGCGCTCCGGCGGCGGCTCCAATTCGTCACGCCGCGCGGGCAAGAAGCCCGGCAAGCACGAGATCGTCAACACCGACGATCCGCTGGCCGGCATCAACGACTGACGGGGCGCTTCGAACGCCGACGGCAAGACCCTCGCGACGGCGCGTCGCGAGGGTCTTGGTCTTGGTTGCTGCACGCGCGACGCCGCGCGCGAGAGCGACGCTCCTGGCGGCACCTGGCGCCGGGATTACTCAGGCACGCGCCGCGCCTAGCGCTTCGCCGGCTCGATGGTCACGTCGCCTGAGAGGCTGTAGACGCAGCCCTTGTCGCCGTTCTCGTTCTCGAACGAGAGCGGCACCGAGAGCGTGCCGTCGCTGGGCACGATGAGCTTGCGCGACTTCGGGTTGATGCCGAGCGCCGCGCCCCCGTTGCGGAAGGTCTCGGGGTTATCCGCGAAGCCGCCGTAGAGGTTGATCGGCTGCTCGCGCCCGCTGGAGTCGTTGCAGCTCTTGAGGACCCCCGCCCGGCCCTTGAGCTTGACGACGTACTTGCGCCCGGGGATCAGGCCGTTGCACTCGACGCGCTTGCTCAGCTTCTCGGAGCCGACGCCCTGGGGGCCGAACAGGTCATTGAGCGAGGCCTCGCACGAACGCTGACAGCTCGCGGGGATCTCGGGGCGCAGGGGCAGCTGCGCGTTGGGCACGGAGCACAGCTCGTTGTGATAGCAGGCGTTCTCGGGACGATCGTTGATGCAGACCCGCGCCGCCCGCTCGATGGTGTTGATCTGATTGGTGTACTGGTCGCGCGTGTCCTTGAACTCGCCCGCGACCTCGCGACACTCCGCCTCGACCTCCTCGTCCTCGTACTTGCCCCAGCCCTCGCCGCTCGAGCTGAGCAGGCGCATGTACGAGCCGAGCGTGTTCCACTCAGCGCGCGCGCTGTTGTAGAGCGTGCCGAGCTGCACGAGGGTCGCGTCGGCGCTGTTGTAGCGATCGAGCACCTGCGACGGGAAGCTCTCGACGGTCTGGTACGCGCTGGCCTCGAAGCCGGTGACCCGGGGCGCGCGCTCGACCGCCTTCGGGAGGTCGCGCGCGAGGTTGACGAGGCTCGGGAACGACAACGCCGCGGTGTTCCCGGCGCCGCCCTGGCGGATCACGGTGACCTCGGCCTCGTACTTCTCGACCAACTCGGTGAGCCGCTTCACCCGCTCCTCGTCGACCCCCACGGCGCCCGGCGTCGCGCCGCCGAGCGCTTTCTGGATCGCGGCGCGGTCCTTCGCGTTGGTGCTGGTGAAATTGACGACGATGGTGAAGTCGCCGCCTCGCTCGATCCGCGAGACGAACATGCTGCCGCAGCGGCGGATGAACTTGCTCCACCCGCCCTCGTTGATGAGGCGGCGCGCGAAGTCCTTGAGCTTGAGCGCGCGCGGCCCCCCTTGCTCGCGGATGCGGACCGTCGAGCGCAGGACCGCGTAGAGACCCTCGCTCTCGATCGGCGCGTCGCGCAGGAAGGTCGAGGCCGGGTGATCGCGCCACAGCCCGATGTTGAACACCGCCTCGGGGCTCACCCCGACGGCCTTCGCCAGCTCGTTCCCGTCGCGCGCGAGCGAGACCGACATCGAGAAGTCGCGGCCGACCTCCTGCGGCGCGCTGCGATCGACGTCGACGCAGACGACGCCCTGGTACTGGGTGCCGTGGACAGGATCGACGGCCTGCCCGATCTGGGTGACGGCGCCCGCCGCGATCGGTCCGTCGATCACCATGACCGGCTGTACAGGCGGCGCGCTCTGACAGGCCTGCAGATCGACGGTCGGCGCCACGGCCTCGGCGCCGCCGGGACCGGAGGGGCCGGCGCTGGTGTTGCCGCCCGTGGTCGCCGACTTCGTCTGGCAGGCGAGCGGCGCGTACGCGAACACGACCGCGAACGCGGCGACTGCGGAGCGTGCGATCCGCGGACGAGCAGACCGACGAGAGAACCAAGAGGAGGAGACGTCGATAGGCTTTCGTATTGACATCGTACGGCCCCAGAATCCCTCTCGCGTGGAGGCTTCGTCAAGCGCGGAGTCCACCCCCGCGCATGCTCGAAAAGGGTCGGCTGGGCCGCGACGAGCGAACGCGCGGGCGAGCGACGAAGACGGGACCTCAGACGCGATTGTTGCCTACACAACGACCTTCGAGCTCGCGCGCGCCACGGCACACCGATATGTTTCAAGGTTCAGGCGCGCTTGCGCTCGACGCCGGCGCTCACGCAGGTTTTGCACGCGCGCTCTACCAGGGCAGGCGCTCGCCGTTGCTGTGCCAGAAGCCGCCGGTGCGGCTGACGGTCAGCTCGTCGATCCGCGCGAGCAGACCGGCGACCGACTCGTCGACATCGACGAGCCCGCGCTGCTTGGTCATGTCCGTGCGCACCCAGCCGGGGTGCAGCAGCGCGACCGCGATTCCGCGCGACTCGAGATCCCGGGCCAGCGTCGCCCCCGCCATGTTCACGGCCGCCTTCGACATGCGGTAGCCGTACCGTGATCCCGAGGTGTTGTCAGCGATCGAGCCCATGCGGCTGGTGATGATCGCCACCTTCGAACCGCGCCCGAGCTTTTGCTCGCGCACGAGCGCCGCGGTCACGCGCAGCGGCCCGAGCGAGTTGATCTCGAACTGCAGGCGGATGCGCTCGAAATCGAGATCATCCAGCGACTCGCGCCGGAGCACGCCCGCGTTGTTGATGAGGAGATCCAGCCGCACGCCCGCGAGCGCGGGCTCATCCCGCGCGAGGCGCTCGACGGCCGCGTCGCTCGCCACGTCGAGGTCCGCGATCACGCGCACCGCACCGCCGCTCGATGACGCCAGCGCGTCGAGCTCGCGCGAGCTCGTGCGACAGGTAGCGAACACCCGGACGCCGCGCGCGGCGAGCTGTCTGCAGAATTCGAGACCGATCCCTCGATTGGCCCCCGTGATCAACGCGTGCTTCATGGTCACTCCGGGCCCGAGTCTCTGATCACGGAAGAGCGAAGACAACCGCCCGCCCCGCGTTACACTTCGGGCGCCGCATGGGCACGACGAACAACGATCTCCACGATCTCCACGCGCACGCGCGTCCACGAGCGAGCGAGTTCGCGCGGCCCCGGCCGCGTGTCGCGCTCGCGCTGCTGCTCACGCTCGCGCTCACGCCCGCGTGCGACTCGAAGCCGGAGACGCCCGCCGACCCGGCGGCCCGCTTCGACGAGCTGGTCGCCGGCAAGTCGCCGGGCCTGCCCGCGCCGCTCGCCTCGCTGCAGTTCGGCTCCGACCTCGCGGCGGCCCGAGCGGCGGCGCCGACCTTGTTCACGGGCGGCGTGCAGACGAAGGAGGGCGGCGCGACGATCGTCACCGGCGAGCTCACCGAGTTCGGCTGCCGCGCGCGCGCTCGCTTCAGCGGCGCGGCGCCCGGCTACCTCGACCGGGTCGAGCTGCTCGCGCCCGAGGGCCACGACGCGCGCGCCCTCGCGACCAAGGCCTGGGGGGCCCCGACGCAAGCCGCCGGCGTCCCCGGCGTCGACTTCTGGTTCGACGAGCGTCGTCACCTGCGGGTCACGGCGATCGCGGAGGGCGGGGCGCGCCTGCGCTTTGAGCCGTTCCTCGGCGTCGGCGAGCTCGTCGCGCCGAAGGGCGGCGCCGACTCGAGCTGGAGCCCGGCGCGCGTGCTCGGTCAGCCGCTCACGAGCGTCGCCCGACGCTTCCCGTCGTGGACCGCGAGCGCTGACGCGCCGGCGCTCAGCCTGCCGCCGCTGAAGTACAACCCCGAGCGCACGGCGGTCCAGCTCGAGGCGGACGAAGCCGGCCTGCTGCGCGGGATCTCGATCCAGCTCGGCCCCGTCGGCGCCGGGCAGACGCCGCTCGACGTGAACGCGGCGATCGACGGCGTCTTCCCCTCGCGCCAGGTCGTCGAGCGCGAGGACGGCGGCGACTCGCTGATGTGGTTCGCGCCCGCGCACCGAGTCCGCGCGACCGGCAAGCGCGAGGGCGACGCGCTGACGCTCGTGCTGTGCTCCTACTGGCCGCTGGCGGACCTGCTCGACACGCGCGAGTCCGAGGAGCACCCGCTCGGGCGCCCCCTGCTGGGGGCCAACGCCGACGAGCTGCGCGAGCAATTTAAAGACCGGCTCAGCTTTGAGGGAGAGGCCGCCCAGCTGACGCTCGACGCGACCGACTACGGTCGCTGCAGCGACCAAGCCTTCGTGCGCATGTTCCTCGCCGGCGGGCGCGTGAACCACTACGAGCTGCGGATCTCGTACGCGGTCGATCCCAGCATCGCGACCCTCGTCCGCGCGCGGCTCGACAAGATCTACGGGCTCGAGCAAGACGACGCCGACGCGAAGCAGGCCGGCAAGAAGCCGCCCGCGAAGTCGCAGGTCAAGACCGGCACCGTGCGCTACAGCCGGAGCCCGCTCGTCACGCTGCACGACTCGAGCTCGCTCAAGGTCCTCAGCATCGAGGTCAAGGGCTAGCGCGCTCGGGGCGAGCGCGCTCAGTCGCGCAGGAAGTCGGGGACCAGCTCCGCCATCGGCCGCGGCCACCCCTTCTCGTTGTCGAGCGCGACCGCGCGACGCTCCAGCTCCGCCGTATCGGGGAAGGGCGTCCGCGACGCGAAGATCACGACGCTCCCGCTGCGCTTGACGCGGAGGGTGTGCGGGAAGGCCTCGCGGATCGCGGCGAAGTCCTCGGTCCACTTCCCGCGCATGTGCATGTGAAAGACGAGCACGCCGCCCTCGGTCAGGCGGTCGCCGAGCGTGCGCAGAAACGCGACCGCCATCGCGTGCTGCGGGATCCCGGAGCTGTTGGTGCCCTCGGCCGTCGGCTTGAGGAACGCGTCCATAAAGATCGTGTCCCAGCGCTCGCTCGTGCCCTGGATGAACTTGATCCCGTCGTCGACATGGATCTTGGTGTTGGCGTCGTTGTCGACCGCGAACCACAGGCGCGTCGCCTCGACCACGACCGGATCGATCTCGACGACCTCGATCTTGATCTTCGGGTAGTAGTAGCGGAGGAAGTGCACCATCGAGCCGCCGCCGAGCCCGACCATCAGCACGCGCTCCTGCTCCGGCTTGAACAGGAAGTTCGCGAACATCGCCGAGGCGTAGTCCAGGCGCAGCGCGTGGGGCTCCTGCAGGTCGATCGCCGTCTGGAGCAGCTCGGCGCGGTTGTCCTTGTAGAAGGAGAGCGTCCGGATCGTCTTGCCCTGGGCGACGTGGACGTGGTTGTACGGACCCTTCTTGGACATCAGCGACGTGCGCCCGAACACCCAGTGGGGCTTTCGAAACCGCGGGTCGATGTTGAGGTCCTCCGGCGCGCGCCCTGGCTTGAGCGCCTCGACCCGTCGCGACTTCGGCGTCGCCTTTGTCGCCGCGCTCGCCTCCGCGCCTGAGTCGACCGCCTCGCTCGCCGACACCTTCGCGTCAGCGCCAGCGCCAGCCGGGGGCGCCCCGCAGGCCGACGCGAGCGCCGAGGCGGCGACGAGCAGGGAGGCGCGCAGCGACGCTCGACGGAGGCGACCACGCGGGGCGGCATACGAGGCGGCGTACGAGGCGGCGTACGAGAAGATGTCACCTGCGAGCGTCACGATCCTTGAGTACCGCATCCTCGATCTCCGGACAACGGCCGTCACGGCGAGGCGGGGATTCGCGGTAGTCTGCTCTACATGCGGCGCTCGGGCGTTCACGGCAATCTGTCCCTTGGTATCCCCTCGCTCCTCGTCTCGCTGCTGCTGCTCACACGCTCCGGTGACGCGGCCGCGGCCGCGCACACGCAGGCGCCGACGTCGGCAGCGCAGCCGGAGCCCGCGGCGAGCTCCGCCGCCGCCAGCCCACAACCGACGGAGCCGAGCCCGTCGACCCCGACAACGACGTCGACCCCGACGACCCCGACAACGACCCCGACAACGACCCCGACCCCGACAACGACGGCGCCCGCGACCGCGCCCCAGGCGACGCCCGCGCCCCAGGCGACGCCCGCCCCGGTGACGCCGAGCACAGAAGAGAAGCTCGCCGCGCGCCCCGAGGGACCCGCTCACCCGGCGCGCGTCCGCTGGGGTCTCGACCTCGGGATCACGCTCGGCGCCGGCAGCACGTTCGCCATCCTCGAGTACTGGGTCACGCCGCAGCTGCCGACGGACGCGCCGCCCAGCATGCCCATGCTCACGTCACCCGACGACAAGGCCGTCGGTCACTTTCGCCCGGGCGCGGCGCTGGCGTCGGATGTCCTGATGTACACGAGCCTCGCCGCGCCGCTGATCTACCACGGCGTCGAGGCCGGGCTCCGCAAGGACAAGCCGTTCGGCCTCCGCTACGGCACCGACGTGCTCGTCTACGCGGAGACCGTGGCGGTCACCATGCTGCTCACCGAGATCCTGAAGAACGCGGTCGATCGTCCGCGCCCGCTGGTCCACGTCGACCCGGACTCGATCGCGGACGAAGAGATCCGCGCCGAGCTGATCGAGGAGCAGGGGGAGCCCGACAGCATGAAGTCGTTCCCCTCCGGGCACTCCTCGATCGCCTTCTCCGCCGCCGTCGGCGGCTCGATGCTGCTCACCTTCAAGCTCGCCAAGCGGCGCCCGGGCGCGCTCGCGGCCGCGTGGATCGCGAGCGTCGGCGCCGCGGCGTCCACCGCCGCGCTCCGCGTGGTCGCCGGCAAGCACTACACGAGCGATGTCATCGCCGGCTCGCTGCTCGGCGCGGCCGTCGGGGTGGTCGTCCCGCTCGCGCACTGGCGCGGCGAGTTCGAGGGTCCGAGCCGCCGCCGCGATCGCGTGAGCTGGCAGGTCGCGCCGTCGGTCGTCGGGCGCTCGCGCGGCCTCGTGCTCACCGGGCGCTTCTAGGTCGCGCGGCGCTCGATGGACCTGCCCATTCGGTCACCATCAAAATTATTCGCGTATTCGGCCGATGCAGGGCTTCTGAAACAACTTTGTGCGCGCCCGAGGGGGCCCGAGGCGAGCTCTCCTGCCCGCCGCCGCGACGTCGCGCGTGAGCGCGACGCCGGCTTCTCACGAGCTCCTCGAGAAATAATTTTTTGAAAAATTAGTTGAGGCGGCCGCGCTGAAAAGTCGCGGCCGCCTCGGCGGTTTCGATCTGGAACGCTCGCCGCGTCGCCGCGACCGCGCTCCCTCCACGGAGATTGTGCCTTAAAAATCGCCGGCGACGAACTCAACTTCGCCGACGACTTCGATCTCGAGATCGATCGCGTGGTCGATCAAGTCGCGCCGCGTCTCCGGCTCGGTCTCTCCGTCGGCCTCGGTCGCTCTTCGTCCCGAGAGATCGCGAGGCGACACGCGTGCGCGCGCGCGCGTGAGGGAGCACGCCGCCGCCGCGATCCCGACCCCGCCGCGCTCACCCGATCTTTCTGGACCGGGTCGTGCAAGACGTGTCGGCCGACGCGCTCGATGGCCGAGCCGCCCGGGAGCTCCGTCTCCGCGCGCTTCGGTCTACCTGTCCCAAGAGACCGGGTTTTCACGACGCGCTCGCCCTCGCCGAGTCGTGGGAGCAGCGGCGGCTAGTCGAGCACGCCGCCGGTCGTCGCGGTGATCGGCAGGGTCGCTGAGCGCGCGCTCGTGCTGGCCTCGCTGGGGTCGAGCTCGCCTCGCAGGGCCGAGCGAACCCACTCGCGCAGCTGCGCGATCGAGGCGCCGCGGAGGCTGCGACAGGCCGCCAACGCCTGACGCAGGGCCTCGCTCGAGGGGAAGCGATCCTGGGGCCTTCGCGCCAGGCAGCGCAGGATGACCGCCTTGACGTCGCGGTCGAGGCCCTCGACCTCGGGGGCGCGCGCGGAGCGGATCATGTCCATGGTCGCGTGCGGCGTCGGCCCCTCGAAGGGGCGCCGCCCGAGGATGCTCTCGACGAGCGTGATCGCCAGCGCGAACTGATCGCTGTGATGCGTCAGCGCGCGCCCCTCGACCTGCTCGGGCGACATATAAGCGTACTTCCCCTTGCGCGTGTCAGCGCCGGTGTTGTCGGCCAGCAGGGTCGCCTTGGCGATCCCGAAGTCGGCGAGCTTCACCTCGCCGTGGCGCGAGAGCAGGATGTTGGAGGGGCTGACGTCGCGGTGCACGAGGCCGAGCGGGCGCCCCTCCTCGTCGACCGCGGTGTGGACGTAGTCGAGCGCGATCGCCAGCTCCTCGGCGATCAGCAGACCGAGCGCGGGGCCCGGGAGCCCGCGCCGCATCAGCGTGCGCAGGTCCGCGCCGTCGATGAAGTCCATCCGCACGTAGTACATGCCCTCGGCCACGCCGAGGTCGTGCACCTGCACGAGGTTGCGGTGCTGCAGCTGCGCGCCGATCCGAGCCTCCTCGATCAGCAGCCGCAGCAGGCGCGCGTCCTCCTGGACATAGGGCAGCGGCGCCTTGATCGCGACCTTCTTCTCGAAGCCGCTGGCGCCGTGCGCGACCGCGAGATAGACCTCGGCCATCCCGCCGACGCCGAGCCGCCGGATCAGCCGGTACGGGCCCAGCGAGCGGCGCAACGGCGCGCCCGCGTCGTGCTTGCGTATGTCCTCGTCCGCCAAGCTTTCTACCGTGCCCGCGGCGACCCGCGCCCGCGCTCTGGCATGGGCATGGTAGCAGACGCGCCTCTGGTACTGTAATCGTCGCGGCGCGCAGCCTCGCGTCAACGTCCATGAGCACGATCGCGACGATCTTCAGCTCGCACGGCGAGCCCGGCGGCGCCGCGCGCCCGCGCGGTCCAGCGCCTCGCTGCCAGCTCGTCGTGATCGAGGGGCCCGACATGGGGCGGGCCGTTCGCCTCGAGGACCGCGTGCTGCGGATCGGCTCGGGCGCCAGCAACGATCTCGTGCTCACCGATCCCCGGGTCTCGAGGGCGCACCTGCGGATCGGGCCGGCCGAGCGCGCCGGCGAGTACAAGGTGCACGACCTCGGCAGCCGCAACGGGACGCTCTACGCCGGCTCGCGCATCACCGAGGCGGTCGTGCCGGTCGGCGCCTCGCTCAAGGTCGGCCACAGCTTCCTGCGCATCCAGCCGCTGCCCGAGCCCCTCGAGGTCGCGCCCAGCCAGGCCCGGCGCTTCGGAGAGCTCGTCGCCGAGAGCCTGGCGATGCGCGAGCTGTTCGCGGTGCTCGAGCTCGCCGCCCGCTCCGATGTCACCGTGCTGCTCGAGGGCGAGACCGGGACCGGCAAGGAGCTCGCCGCGCGCGCGCTCCACGACGCGAGCGCTCGCCGGCGCGGAGCCTTCGTCGCGGTCGACTGCGGCGCGCTGCCCGAGTCGCTGCTCGAGAGCGAGCTGTTCGGCCACACCCGCGGCGCGTTCACGGGCGCGTCGCGGAGCCGCCGCGGCGCGTTTACCCGGGCGCACGGCGGCACGATCTTCTTGGACGAGCTCGACGGCGTGCCGCCGCCGGTCCAGGCGCGGCTGCTGCGGGTGGTCGAGGAGCGCAAGGTCCGGCCCGTCGGCGCCGACCAAGAGCACGACATCGACGTCCGCATCGTCGCCGCGTCGCGGGCGAGCCTGCCCGCGCGCGTCGCCGAGGGCGCGTTCCGACCCGATCTCTTCTACCGGCTCTCGGTGATCCGCGTCGAGCTGCCGCCGCTGCGCGCGCGCCGAGAGGATATCCCGATGATCGTCGCCGAGCTGCTGCGCCTACGTGGCTTCTCGGACATCCGCAGCGCGGACATCGGCGGCCCCAACCTCGAGCGCCTCGTCGCCCACGACTGGCCCGGGAACGTCCGAGAGCTGCGCAACATCATCGACCGCAGCGTCGCGCTCTCGCCCGGCGTCGCGCGCTTCGACGCGCTGCGCCTGCGCGTCGGCCCGGGGCTCGGCGCGGCGGAGGAGGACAGCGCGTCGATCCGGACGGACCTGCCCTACGCCGAGGCCAAGCGGCGCGTGCTCGAGGCCTTCGAGCGCCGCTACCTCACGGACGTGTTCGCTCGGGCAGGTGGCAATATCTCCGAGGCCGCGCGGGCCTCGGGCGTCGACCGCAAGCACCTGCGCACGCTGCTGCGCCGCCACGGCCTGATCGACCCCTGATCGACCCTGATCGACGCCCAGCTGTTCGGCGCCTGTTCGACTCCTGATCGACGCGTGAGCGCGAGTACGCCGCTGCGCCCACGAGAATCCGTGATGACGCCGTAGCGCGTGCGCTGGCACATTTGCGCGCAATTGCGCTTGAGCCAGGGCGGTTTCGCGCGTAGAGTCCGCGGCTGTTCAGGTCGTCGTTGCCGGCGTCCGCACACTCCCAGAGAGACGTTCATTCAAGAGACTCATCATGTCGATCCGCACCCTGCTCCTCACCACCGCCTCCCTCGCCTCGCTGCTGCTCACCGCCGGTTGTGACACCGCCTACGTCACCTACCGCGTCGCCTCGGCGAGCACCGCCATGCAGGCCGACTGCTACCCCGACGGCGTGCCCGACAGCATCAAGGACGACAGCAGCACGCTCAAGGCCGCCTCGTCGCTCTACATCTTCGAAGGGCCCGAGGGCGCGCGCTACCTCGAGTTCGGCGACGTCGCGCTCGAGGGATCCGTCGACGGCGGCGACATGAGCTTCGCCGGCATGACCCTCGACGTCGAGTACCCCAGCGACGAGATCGAGACCCGCACCGAGGTCACCCACGACGTGCGCATCACCAAAGAGGGCAAGTTCGTCACGGGCACCTACACGCTCACGAGCAACGTCTCGTGCACCGGCGACGCGGACCTGTGCGACGCCGTGCCGACCGGCATCTGCACCTCGACCACCGAGTTCACCGGCAGCCGCGTCTCGACCGACCTGAAGCGCGATCTCTAGTGATCGAGCGCTCTTTTAGCGCTCTTTTAGCGCTCTCTTAGCGCTCACGCGCTGACGGCGACGACGACCGCCGTGATGTTGTCCCGGCCCCCCAGATCGTAGGCCAGCTCGACCATCGAGCGGCACGCGTCCTGGGGGGTTCGCGTTGCGAGCAGAAACAGCAGCCCATCCTCGTCGAGCTGCTCGAGCAGCCCGTCCGAGCAGAGCAGGAACACGTCGCCCGGCTCGATCCGCTCGACCCGGATCTCCGGGTCTGACTCGGCGATCCCCAGCGCGCGCGTCACGACGTTGCGATACCCGTACTGCTCCGGCGGCGGGAGCGACTGCGTCCCGGTCGCGCGCAGCATCTCGTACAGCGAGTGATCACGCGTCAGCGGCTCGAGCACGCCGCGGCGCAGTCGATACACCCGGCTGTCGCCGACGTGGCCGATGACCGCGAGCCCGTCGTGGATGTCGAGCGCCGCGACGGTCGAGCCCATGCGCCCGTTGTTTCCCTCTCGCTCCGCGCACACCCGCCGATTCGCCAGCCGGATCGCGGCGTCGAGGCGGCGCGCCCCCGCTCGCCCGAGCGCCCATGCTCCCTGCTCGGAGGAACATGTCCGCACCGTCTCGTCGCAGGCGCCGTCCGCCAGCATCTCGCGATAGAACTCGAGCAGCGCGGAGACCGTCAGGTGGCTGGCGACCTCGCCGCCCTCGTAGCCGCCCATACCGTCAGCGACGACGAACAGCCCGAGCTCCGCGCTGACGAGGAAGGCGTCCTCGTTGTTGGAGCGGCGACCGATATGCGTACACGCGTAGGATTGAATTTGCATACCCACCCCACTAGCGAGCGCCGTTCCGCTCGAGCGCCGCTCAAGCGTTTGGCAAATACGGAGCAATTTCAGTTACATCGACGGCGCGCGCGCAGGCCCGCCCGAGCGCCTCTGGAGACTCGGCACCCCACGTCGGCCCGGCTGCCGTCCAGGCCGGGGTGACGCGACCCCGGGGCGCAGACGAGCGCTCGCCGAGCGCGCAAATCCAGCGCCTCTGCTAGGATGCCCCCTGTGGACGGCGGTTCGGACGACTGGGAGCTCTTGGAGCGCTGGCAGGAGGGCGATCGAGGCGCTGGCAACGAGCTCGCGCGCCGCTACTTCGGCATGCTCGCGCGCTTCTTTCACAACAAGGTCGCCAACCACGACGACGCGATCGAGCTCGTCTCCGAGACCTTGTTGATCTGCTCCCGCAGCAAGGAGCGCATCAAGAAGCACAGCGTGCGCAGCTACATCTTCGCTATCGCGCTCAACCAGCTGCGCGCCTACTACCGCAAGCAGAAGAAGCGCAAGCGCGAGCTCTCGGACTTCTCCGAGGTCTGCGCCGCCGAGCTCTCCCCCTCGGCGCCGTCGCTGATCGGGCGCAAGCGCGAGCAACAAATCCTCGTGCAGGCGCTTCGAAAGATCCCGCTCGAGCACCAGATCGCGCTCGAGCTGAAGCTCTTCGAAGGCCTCAAGGGCGCCGAGATCGCCGAGCTGCTCGGGATCCCGCGGGGCACGGTCCAGAGCCGCCTGCGGCTCGGCAAGCAGCGCCTGCTCAAGACCATCGAGGACGCCGCCGACAACTCGACGCTCTACAAGTCGACGGTCACCAACCTCGAGGACTGGGCCAAGGGGATCCGCGCGCGCGTCGACGGCGTCTAGCCGGAGGTCTTCGCGTCAGCCTGGGCCGGCGGCTCATCGCCCGCGCCTTCATCCGGCGCCGACGCGGCCGCTGCCGCTGCCTTCGCCGCGATCGCGCGGGCCTCCTCGAGCGTGGCGGCGCAGCGGAAGCCGAAGTGATGGAAGGGGTCGTTGCCCGGGTAGTGCGAGCGCCGCCAGACGCCCGTCGCGTACTTGGCGACCCAGTACCACGAGCCGCCGCGGACGATCTTCTGGTCGTGTCCCTTGCAGGTCTCGGCGCCGTCGCAGGGCCCCTTCGGGTCCGTGCCGCGGCAGGCCTCGCCGCAGGTCGCGTAGTCCTTGGAGTACCAGTCGGCGACCCACTCCCACGCGTTACCGGACATGTCGTAAAGGCCATAGGAACCGGGCGGGCGTGAGCCGATCACGAAGGTTCGCCCCTTGTCGGGGTGCTCCATGCGCTTCTTGACCCCGCAGCTGCGCCCGCGCGCGTCCTTGATCACCGCGAGCTCGCAGGTCGCCGGCTCGTCGCCCCAGGGGTGCAGCTTCCCGTCGGGGCCGCGCGCGGCCTTCTCCCACTCGGCCTCGGTCGGCAGGTGCTTGCCCTGGGCCTCGCAGAACTGCACCGCCTCGTACCAGTCCTCGCCGACCATCGGCTGATCCGGGCGGCTGAAGTCGTTGTACAGCGGCCCCGCGCGCCCGCACTGCTTCGCCTTCTGACAGGCCTTGTACTCGGCGTAGGTGACCTCGTTGAGGTCCATGTAGTAGCTCTGCAGCCACACCGTCTCCGCCGGCCGGGTGTCCTCGGGGCCATCATCGGTCCCGCGGATGAAGGGGCCGCCGGGGACGCACGCCATGCCCTCGGGGACCGCCTCGCAATCGACGATCAAGGTCCCGTCGGGCGCGCGCAGCTCGGGCTTCGCCGGCTCGGGCTCCGGGGCCGGCTCGGGCTCGGGCGCAGGGGCTGCCGAGGGCTCCGGCGCCGGCGCCGGCGCTGCCGGGGCCGGCGCGCCCTCGTCCTGCTGCGGCTCGGCGACGGTGGGTCCCCCCGACCGCGTGTCCGCGCAGCTCACAGGCGCCGTCGCGAGCAGCGCGCAGCCAACCACCGCGCCGACTCGCCACCCCATCGTCTTCGTCCGCGCCGCGTCGCCCGCCTGCATGGCGGCGTTGATACCACGAGCCGCGCGCGGCGTTCGGCCTCACGCCGCGCCGACGGTCGCGTCGGCCCTCAGTCTCGCGCGCTCCTCGAGCTCGACCTCGGCCTCCTCGAGCATCTCGGCCCAGGTCTCGAGGTACAAGATCAGGTCCTCGCGCCCGTTCTGCTCGAGATGCCGACGCCCCGCGGGCAAGCGCGCGAGCACGGCGGGGTCGGAGAGCGTCTCGAGCTGGATGATGTCCTCGATCGAGAGCCCGGCGCCGAGCATCCGGCGGATCACGACGTCGAGGCGCTGACCGGTCGCGTCACAGCGCTCGGCCTCGCCCTTAAACGCGGCCGCCTGGTGCCGCCACTCGCCGTCGCGCTCGAGCGCGAGCCGGTGAATCTGCCCCGGGGACAGGTTCGTCAGGGTCTGCGCCAGGTGCCCGCAATTGCACTCGCCGTAGTGACCCCACTGATACCGGGCGCCCGACCGCAGGCGCGCGGCCGTGACCCTCAGCGCCTCGATCAGGCGCGTGCGCTTCGACTGCTTCACAAGATCACCTCATGGCCCGCGCGCGGGTGAATTCGGGCGCCGCGCGCCGTCTCTCCACTATAGCGCACAATCGCCGATCGACGCGGCGACGCAGGCCTCGCGACGGTCGCGTACAGTGCTCTCGATGCCGCCGCAGACCCACGATCGCCACACTATCTTCCTCGCGGTCACCGGCTCGCACGCCTACGGCACCGCGCGCCCGCAGTCCGACATCGACATCCGCGGCTGCTGCATCGCGCCGCCCGCCGTGCGGCTGTCGTTCTTTCGCCGCTTTGAACAGCACCAGCACCACGACGGGCCGCCGCCGACGGGGCCGCGCTGGGAGGCGGCCATGGCGGCGCTGCGCGAGCACCCGACCGCCGGCGAGAGCGCGCGCGCGAGCGACTGCCGAGAGCTCGACCTGGTCATCTACGACATCGCCAAGCTCGTCAGCCTGTGCGCCGAGGCCAACCCCAACATGCTCGAGCTGCTGTTCATGGACGACCGCGAGGTCCTGCTCGCGCGCCCGGAGTGGGAGCGCCTGCGGGCGCGCCGCCAGCTGTTCTTGACGCGCAAGGCCAAGTACACCTACGCCGGCTACGCGCAGAGCCAGCTCAAGCGGATCAAGGGGCACCGCGCGTGGCTGCTCAACCCGCCGAAGCGCGAGCCGACCCGCGCCGACTTCGGGCTGCCCGAGTCGACGGTGCTCAGCGCCGACGATCGCAACCGCATCAACGAGGCTGTCTCCAAGACCATTCGCGGCTGGGGCGTCGAGGACATGGAGCTCGGCGGTGCCGAGCGCGACGTCCTGCGCGAGCACATGCGCGCGTTCTGGGCGGCGACGCTGCGCTGCGAGGACGCGCTGCAGCTCGATGAGCGGGTGTACACGCTCGCCGCCGCCTCGCTCGGGCTGACCAAGGACGTGCTGCGCGCGCTCAAGCAGGAGCGCGCCTACCGGGCGGCGCGCAAGCAGTGGGAGCAGTACCGACGCTGGCAGCGAGAGCGCAACCCGAAGCGCGCGGCCCTCGAGGCGGAGCACGGCTACGACACCAAGCACGGCATGCACCTGATCCGGCTCATGCGGACGGGCCTCGAGATCGTGCGCGACGGCGTGCTCAACGTCCGCCGCGACGACGCCGAGGAGCTCGCGGCGATCCGCGACGGCGCGATGTCATACGACCAGCTCATCGAGGAGGCGGATCGCCTGCAGCGCGCGCTCGACCAGGCCGAGCGCGCGTCGACGCTCCCACGCGCGCCCGATCGCGAGGCGATCGACGCGGTGCTGCGCGAGCTGCTGCTCGAGTCCATGCGCTGATTCGCGCGCGAGAGATTCAACATCGCGGCGACGGCGCTCGCGGTACACAATTCATCGGCCAATGACGAGCGAGGATGGCTCCAGCGGCGGCTCGCCTGTCGCGCCGAAACACGACGCGGCCACGTCCGTGGAAGCCGCGAGTCAGCGCTTCGCGGCCGCTGGCCTCGAGCGAATTCGTCGGCGCGTCCTCTCGAGCTTCGCGGGCTTGGTCGGGCTCGCCTCGTTCGCGGCGATCATCCCGCGCGCGCAGCTCGAGGGATCCGGCCCGGCGGTCGTCATGACAGGGGCCCTCACGCTGGTCTCGATCGCGATCGCTATCCTCGCCCGCAGGGCTCGCTCGATTCACGCCCCGTCGCTGATCTTCTGCGTCCTGTTCGGGCTGCTGCTCGTCGGCATCCAGGCGATCAACGGCGCCTACCCGACGCCGGTCGTGTTCGCCTTCCCGATCGTGCCGGCGCTCGCGGGCTTCCTGCTCGGCGGCGTCACGGGGATGATCTTCGGCGTGACCCTGGTCGCCGCCGTGATCGCGTTCTCGATCCTGGCGCCGGCGACGGGGAACCCGCTGCTCATCGAATTCCGGGTGATGTTCGTGGTCGTCCCGAGCATCGCGCTGCTCCTCATCCCCGCGCTGATCCTGCTCTACGATCGCGCCCACCGAAACGTCGCGCGGCAGCGCACCGCCGCGCTCTCGGACTTGGAGATCGCGGTCGGTGAGCTCGCCGGCGCCCGCGCCCGCGCCGAGCTGGCGAACACGGCCAAGAGCGAGTTTCTCGCGAACATGAGCCACGAGATCCGCACGCCGATGAACGCGGTCATCGGCATGACCGGGCTGCTGCTCGAGACCGAGCTCAAGCCCGAGCAGCGCGGCTTCGTCGAGATCGTGCGCAGCAGCGGCGAGGCGCTGCTGGGGCTGATCAACGACATCCTCGACTTTTCGAAGATCGAGGCCGGCGAGCTGCAGCTCGAGCGCGCGCCCATGAGCGTGCGCGAGTGCGTCGAGAATTCGATCGACGTCGTGGCGATCGCGGCCGCCAAGAAGCACCTCGAGCTCGCGTTCTGGATCGAGCCCGAGGTCCCGGTCGCGATCTACGGCGACGCGACGCGCCTGCAGCAGACGCTCGTCAACCTGCTCGGCAACGCCGTGAAGTTCACGACCAAAGGCGAGGTCGAGCTCCGCGTCGAGCGCGACGCCGCAGCCGAACAGGCCGCCGGGCGCCCCGCGCTCCGCTTCTCGGTCCGCGACACCGGGATCGGGATCAAGGCGGAGGCGCTGCCGACCCTGTTCGACGCCTTCGCCCAGGCCGAGGCCTCCACGACCCGCCGGTTCGGCGGCACCGGCCTCGGGCTCTCGATCTGCAAGCGGCTGGTCGAGGCGATGGGCGGCGCGCTCTCGGTCGAGAGCGTGTTCGGCGAGGGCACGACCTTCCGCTTCACGATCCCCGGGCCCGAGGCCGAGTTCGCGCGGCCGAGCTACCTCGAGGGCGACGGGCCGCTGAGCGGTCGACGCGTGCTGGTCGTCGACGACAACGCGACGAACCGGGAGATCGTCGAGCGCTACCTCGCCTCCTGGGGCGCCGAGAGCGTGAGCGCGAGCTCGGGCGCCGAGGCGCTCGAGATGTTGGACGGCGACGGCGCGCGCGGGCCGATCGAGTGCGCCATCCTCGACATGCACATGCCCGGGATGGACGGCCTCCAGCTCGCCGAGGCGCTGCGCGCGAGGCCGCGGGGCAAGGCGCTGCCGCTGATCATGCTCACCTCGCTCGGGCAGCGCGAGCCCGACCCGATCATGCGGGAGTTCAGCGCCTTCATGACCAAGCCGCTGCGACCCTCGCGGCTGTACAACTGCCTGAGCTCGCTGTTCATCGAGGGCGCGGCCCCGCCGACGCCCGGCGAGCTCAACCGGCGCCTCGCCGTGGCGTTCACGCTCGAGCTGCCGCCGGGGACCCGCGCGCTGGTCGCGGACGACAACGCGAACAATCAAAAAGTCGCCAAGCTCTCGCTCGAGCGCGTAGGGCTGCGGGCCGACACGGTGGCGGACGGCGCCGAGGCGCTCGCGGCGATCCGCGCGATCCCCTACGACATCATCTTTATGGACGTGCACATGCCCGAGCTCGACGGCCTCGAGGCGACTCGGCGGATCCGCGCGGAGCCTGGGCTTCAGGACAGGCAACCCTACATCGTCGCGATGACCGCGAACGCGACGGTGCGCGATCGCCAGCGCTGCCTCGACGCGGGCATGGACGACTACGTCAGCAAGCCCTATCGGCTCCGTGACCTGCGCCGCGCGCTCGAGCGCTTCGCGTCCGGCGAGCGCGAGGCCTCCGCGCCCGCCGAGCTCGTGGAGACGGCGGGCCGGGGTCACGCGCTCGTGCTCGACGTCGAGGCCTTCGAGCGGATCCAGGAGCTCACCGGCGACGACACCGACCAGGGCCTCGCCGAGTTCTACGCCGACTTCTTGCCCGAGCTCGACGGCCTGATCGCCAGCCTCGAGGAGGCCGCCGCGCGCCGCGACGCCGAGGCGCTCAAGACCGGCGCGCACACGCTCAAGGGCAACGCCCGCACACTCGGCGGGGACTCGCTCGCGGCGCTCGCCGCCGAGCTCGAGGAGGCCGCCGTCAGCGCCGCGTTCACCGACGCGTCGACCCTCGTCCAGGCGCTGCCCGAGGAGCTCGCGCGCTTCCTCGACGCGCTGCGAGGCGCGCGCGAGCGACGTGGCTGGTGAGACAGGCGACGCGTCACCCGCCGCGACGCGCGGCGATCCACGCCTCGATCGCGGCCTTGCGCGCGGGCGCGGGCCGCTCGAGCGCTGACTCCTCGGCGAGCGCCTCCTCGGCGAGCTCGAGCGCGCGCGCGGGCTCGCGCTCGGCCAGCGCGCGCGCGACGAGGAAGCGAACCTGCGGGCGCTGGAGGCGAGAGCAGCCGTGCTTGAGGATCTCGAGGGCGTGCTCGGCTGCGGCGAGCGCCTCGTCGTGCTCACCCCGCGCGAGCGCGAGCTCGGCGGTCTCCCGCAGCGGATCGACCAGGGCCCAGTGGTCCTCGGAGATCTTGGTGACCGCCTCCTGCGCCTCGGCGAGCAGCTCGGCCGCGCGCGCGTCGTTGCCGAGCTCGCGCTCGACCCGGGCCAAGCTCGCGAGCTCCATGGCGCGGTAGGGGCCGTTGAGCTTCTTCGGGCCCTTCGGCGCCGAGAAGAACGCCTCGAAGGCGACCTTCGCCTCGGGGAAGCGACCCATGTCGCTGAGGAGCTCGGCGCGACCGAACAGCAGCTTGGCGATGTACGGGCTGCCTTCTGGGAGCGCGTCTTGATCGGCGCGCGTCGCCTCGATCCGCGCGAGCGCTTCCTCGTACCGCCCCTGCTGCCGCAGGATCCCGGCCGCGAGCACCTCGAGGTGCAGCCGCTTCTCGACGCCCTGGTCGAGCTTCGTGGCGAGCGCGCGCGCCTCCTCGGCGTAGCGGAGCGCGACCCCGAGCTTGCCGTTGAGGATCATGATCTCCGCCGCCCACGCCACGCTCTCGACGTAGAGCGGGTGCTGCTCGCCGAAGGCGTCGCGGCTGCTCTTCATCGCGCTCTCGACCAGCGCGCGCGCTTCCTCGTAGCGCCCCTGGGTCTGGCGCGCCTTGGCGAGCATGTACTTGTACATCGACAGCTTGGGGTCGTCGGGCCCGAGCCGGCTCGAGATCCGCGCCATCGCCTCTTCGAAGTTGCTCGCGACGCACGGGATGTCGCTCTGGAGCTCGCAGACCTGACCGATGTTGACGTGGATCAGCTCGGTCACGCGCGCCCCCTCGCTCGCCGGGAGCGACTCGGCGATCGCGAGCGCGTGCCGCAGGCCGCGACGCGCCTCGTCGTAGCGCCCGTTGATGTAGTCGAGCGTCGCCAGGCCGCGCTGGAGCTGAAAGTCCGCGATGCTCGTCCGGCCGTAGCGCTCGATCACCGCCGAGACGTGCTCGGCGCGGAGCTTGGCCTCGGTCTCGCGACCCGTGCGCGCGTTGAGGAACACGAGCCAGCCGCCGGCCTTCGCCGCGATCTCGTCGTGGCGCACGGCGTCGGCCGTCAGGAAGGCCTTGAGCATCACCTCCTCGGCGTCGCCCGTGCGGTGGCTCGAGAGGTTGACCGAGCCGAGCTGAAACAGCGCCTCGGCGAGCAGCGGGCGGTAGCCCAGGGTCTCGGCCGCGCGCACCACCCCCTCGGCCGCCTCGACGACCTCGACCGGGTGCCCCGCCTCCGCGCGCACGCGGATGTCGACGAGCTGCCGACGCAGCGCGGCCACGGCGTCCGCGGTCTGCTGATCCGGCGGCGGCGCGTAGCTCTCGCGCAGCGAGTCCGTGTCCGCGCAGCTCGAGAGCGGCACGAGGCTGTTGGTCAGCTCCTGCGCCTGCTGGAGGACGGTCTCGTCCGCCGCGGCGAGGACCTTGACGGTCGAGTCGACCTCGCCGAGCCGCGCGTCGAGGCAGGCCATCTGGCGGTCGTAGAGCTCGGAGGAGGTGTCGCCGCGCTGGTGCGCCTCGCAGGCGCCCGCGTACAGCCGAGACCACGCGCCGGCGTACTCGTCCAGGCGCGCCTCGACCAGCGGCCAGCGCTGCGCCGCGTAGGCGTAGCCGGTCCCGAGCAGCGCGTCGCGGACCGCGGCCTTTCGAGACATGTCCCAAATGCCATCAAGTCGCTCGTCCGCGCCGCGGCACGCCCCGCCCGACCACGGCCGCGCGGCGCCGGCCGCCCCCATCAGCAGCGAGGCCGCGATCGCGCCGACGCCGAGCCAGCGCCGGCGCTGACGCGCGGGGTCTCGCGCGAGCGCCTCCGCGAGCGCCTGCATCGACGGCCAGCGCTCGCTCGGCTTGACCGCGAGGCCGCGCAGCAGCACCCGGCGCAGCCACGAGGGCACCTTGCTCCCGCGCGGCGCGTCGCGGACCTCGCCGCGACAGACCGCCGCGATCAGCTTGGCGAGCTCGCGACCGGCGAAGGGTCGCTCGCCGTAGAGCGCCTCGTAGAGCGAGACGCAGAACGAGAACTGGTCGCTGCGCGCGTCCGCGGGCGTGCCGGTACATTGCTCTGGGGACATATAGGCCGGCGTCCCCATGATCGCGCCGCTCGCCGTCAAGGTCTGCGCGATCGCCTCGGCCGCCGCCGCCGTCAGGCTCTCGGGCTCAGGGATCGAGCCGCCGCCGGTGACGTCGGGGCGCTCGCGCGCGTTGTCGAGCGTGTCCCCGTCGCCTTGGTGTCGCCGCGCCAGGCCGAAGTCGAGGATCACGACCCGGCCGCGCTCGTTGATCAGCGCGTTCTCGGGCTTCACGTCGCGGTGGACGAGCCCGTCCTCGTGGGCCGCCGCGAGCCCCTGCGCGACCTGCAGGTACACCGCGAGGATCTCTCGCCACGGGCGCTGCTTGCGGTGCGCCCACGCGGCGAGCGTCACGCCCTCGACGAACTCCATCGCCATGAACACCTGGCCGTTCTCGAGCTCGCCGACCTCGTAGACGTGGATCACGTTCGGGTGCGAGATCCGGGCGACCGCCTGGGCCTCGCGGAGGATCCGCGCGCGGCCCTGGGAGCCCGCGCTGTCGGCGTGCAGGAGCTTGATCGCGACCTTGCGATCGAGCTCTTCGTCGTAGGCGGAGTAGACGACCCCCATGCCGCCGGCGCCGATCTTACGGACGATGACGAAGCGACCGATTCGCGTCGGGTCTGGCGACTTGCCGGGCTTGCCGAACAGCCGCGCGCGCAGCGAGCCGTGGACTACACGGTCGCTCACGCTCAGCTCGGGCGCCCCGCCCCGCAGGGCCTGATCCGCGAGCGCCTCGCTGACGCGGACGGTCGGCGCGACCGCCCCCTGAAGCGATGAGGCGCCCCGCGCCTCGTCACCCTCCCCGGGGACGCGTCCCTGAACCTCGCTCATCATCATGCTCGCCTGCCTCGAGCATCAAGATTGCCCGCTCTCGAGCGCCGCGCAAGCCGGCCGATCCCTCGCGCGCGGCGGGTCGCGAGGCGGTCGCGCCGATTCGCGCCGATCTCGAATTCAGCGCTCTAAGGGCCCCTAGAACACGAAATTCAGAAAGTTTTGATCAGCCTCGCGGCGCGCCGCACTACCACTGCGCGCGAGCTCAATTCACGTCGCCCGACTCTTCGCTCGGACCCACGCAGGGCGGGTCTCGAGCAAAAACAACGTCGCGGTCACGTCGAGATTTTTTGGATCTGTACCGTAGACCAGCTGATCGAGAGGCGCGCCCGCGGGGTGCGCCGGGCGACCCAAGGCGCCGCGCGCGGGCGAGCCTTGCGCGTGACGGGGGCTGCGGGCAAGCTCGGCGAGTGCGCGACGACAGCGAGCTCCTCGCGGGCTGGAGGTCAGGCGACCTCCGAGCCGGAGAGGCGCTCTTCGATCGACACATCGCGTCGATCCACCGGTTTTTTAAAAACAAGCTCGGCGACAACGACGCGATCCAGGACCTCGTCCAGCGCACCTTCCTCGCCTGCGTCGAGGGCCGCGATCGCTTCCGCGGCGACGCGAGCTTCCGCTCCTACCTCTTCGGGATCGCGCACAACCTCCTCTGCGACCACTTCCGCGCGCGCCAGCGCGGGCGGCGGCCCATCGACTTCGAGGCGCTCTCGGCCGTCGACCTCGGCGTCGGGCCGCTGACGATCCTCGGTCAGCGACGCGAGCATCGGCTGCTCCTGCAAGCCCTGCGCAGGATCCCGCTGCGCTTCCAGGTAGTGCTCGAGCTCTCCTACTGGGAGGGCATGACGTCCTTCGAAGTCGCGCGGGTCCTGGGCTTCCCGGCGGGCACGGCCCGCTCGCGCCTACGACGCGCGCGGGAGCTGCTCGGCGAGGAGCTCGCGGCGCTCACCAGCGACGCCGCGCTGCGCGAGAGCACCACCGCCAACCTCGACCGCTGGGCCGAGGAGCTGCGCGACGGCTGGCTGCGGCACGACAAGCGCGGCCGCCGACGCAAGCAGTGAACGCCGCGAGGAGGCTAGCCGGAGCGCGCGATCTCGGTGACCGCCGCGCGCTCCTCGCTCGCGCCCACGACGACTGGCTCTCGCAGCAGGTAGGTCGTCATCTCGCCGCGGCCCTTGACGCTGATCACCCCGCGCTTTTCGAACCGAAAGCGGTGCTTGAGCAGCTTGTAGGTCGACTCGGTGACCTGGATCTGATCGACGAGGCCCTGCGAGGCCATCCGGCTCGCGACGTTCACGGTGTCGCCCCAGAGGTCGTACTGGAACTTGCTCGCGCCGATCACCCCGGCGACCACCGGGCCTGAGTTGATCCCGATGCGGAACTGCAGCGGCTCGCCGCTCTCGAGGCGGACCTCTTTGTAGCGCTCCTGCATACACAGCGCCATCTGGGCGATCGCCTCGGCGTGGTCGCCACGCGCGATCGGCAGCCCGCCGACGACCATGTACTCGTCGCCGACCGTCTTGATCTTCTCGAGCCCGAAGCGCAGCGTGCACGCGTCGAAGGCCGAGAACACCTCGTTGAGCATGACGACGAGCTTGGTCGGCGACATGTTCGTGGAGAGCCGCGTGAAGTTGACGATGTCGGCGAACAGCACCGTGACGTCGCTGAAGTGATCGGCGATGACCGTCTGCCCGGCCTTGAGGCGCTCGGCGACCGGGCGGGGCAGGATGTTGAGCAGCAGCTTCTCGGCCTTCTCGCGCTCGATCTGCAGCTGACTCAGGTACTCCTGCTCCTGATCACGCAGCCGCTTCTTCTCGAGGCTCGCGTCGATGCGCGCGCGCAGCAGCACCGGGTCGAAGGGCTTTGGGAGGTAGTCCTCGGCGCCCATCTCGATGCACTTGACGACGCTCTTCATGTCGTCGATCGCGGAGATCACGATCACCGGGATGTCGCGCAGCTGACGATCCTGCTTGAGCCGGCGCAGGACCTCGTAGCCGTCCATCTCCGGCATCACGATGTCCAGCAGCAGCAGGTCAAAGGGCCGGTCTTTGAGATGCTCGAGCGCTTGCTGACCGTTCTCGGCGAGCGTCACGCTGAGCCCGAGGCGACCCAGCAGGCGCGACAGCGCGATCCGGTTCACGCGGTTATCGTCGACCGCGAGCACTCGCCTGGGCGCTTCAGTCACAGGTGCCTCCGCGGGACGACCGCGACGGCACAATCGCTACGCAAGTTCTGCGCATGAGAGCACACATGACGCGGAAAGCCTCGCGTCAACCGCAGACGCTCGACCACCTGCCTGTTCTATCCCACCCGTGGTGGGATCACAATCGGCATTCGGAAGTTGCGCGCTCGCGGCTGTATCCGCGCGCGCGGAAGAACATGTCTATTGAGACATAGGTCCGCCCGCGCGCGCGCCCGTCCGCGGACGCCGCTCCGCGGACGCCCGCGCGACTTTACCGGCCCGCGCGAATTCGGGTACATCAGGCTACCATGTGCGGCCGCTTCACCCTGACCACGCGCTATCAAGATCTCGCCGATCACCTGCAGCTCGAGCTCGACGTAGGCGACGTCTCGCAGTACCGCCCGCGGTACAATATCGCGCCGACGCAGACGAGCGTGATCGCGATCCGCGAGCGAGATCGTCATCGCCTCGTGCACGCGCGCTGGGGCCTGCCCGCGCCCTTCGGGCCCGGCAAGGATGACCCGGTAGGCCACATCAACGCGCGCGCTGAGACGGCCGCGAACAAGCCGAGCTTCCGCGGCGCGTTCCTCAACGGCCGCTGCGCCGTGGCCGCTGACGGCTTCTTCGAGTGGACCGGTCCCAAGGGGCAGCGTCAGCCCTACTGGTTTCACCGCGCCGGCGGCGAGCCGATGCTGCTCGCCGGGCTCTACCGCGATCTCGTCCACCCGCAGACCGGCGAGAGCCTGCGCCGCTTCACGATCCTCACGTGCGCCGCGAACCAGACGCTCGCGCCCTACCACCGCCGTATGCCGGTGATCCTCGCGCCGGGCGCGGCGAGCCTCGCGAGCTGGCTCGACCCGGTCGCGCCGGCGGGCCAAAGCGCGCACGCGAAGCAGGACCGCGAGGCCATGCGAGCCTCGCTCTCCGCGCTGCTCGTGCCCGCGCCCGATGACCTGCTGGTGGCGACGCCGGTGTCTTCACGCGTCAACAGCACGCGACACGATGACCCGGAGTGCGTCGAGGCGATCGATCTCCCCGAGGAGTAGGCTTCACACCTACACCTGCGCACATCTGCAATATGTCTATCGAGACATCTTGCCGTCGCTTCACCCGGGGAAACACCCACCTCGGGCCGCGTGTTGCCGGATAGCTCACGCGCCGCCGCCGTCCACAAGTGATAGCGTTTGCGTATGCATCGATTCCTTGGCTCGTCTGTTGTTCTCCTCTGCGCGCTCGCCCTCGCCTGTGGTGACAGCGCCGTCGACAGCGCCTCGGAGTCGGACGGGCAGGTGAGCTCGGCGGGGCCCTCGGCGGGCACCACGAATTCGCAGGTCACGAGCGCGGCCACGACCAACGGCACCGGCGGCGGCGGCACGAGCGGGAGCACGACCGGGACCGACGGCTCTGGGAGCATGGGGGAGAGCTCCGACGCGAACACGAACGAGCCGAAGTACGATGTCGGCGCGGCCGAGACCACAGGCACCATCGACCCCACCGACGGCGAGGACCTGGGCTGCAAGAAGGTCGACATCCTGTTCGTGATCGATGACTCGGGCTCGATGTCCGACGAGCAGAACAAGCTGACGGCCGCGTTCCCGAGCCTGGTCGAGACCATCGACCAGGAGCTCGTGCAGGAGAAGAACATCAACTACCGCATCGGCGTGGTCTCGACGGACATGGCCGGGACCGACAAGTGCGTGCTCAACCTGATCTGCGGCCAGGGCCACCGCGGCCGCCTGCAGCACAACGCCGACCGGCTGAACTGTCAAAACGACGAGCCGCCCGGCAAGTGGATCGAGCAGGACGACGTCAACACGGTCGCCACGCAGTTCCAGTGCATCGCCTCGATGGACGGCGGCGAGTTCGACGAGATGCCGCTGGAGGCCGCGCGCGCGGCCCTGGTCGACCGCGTGATCGACCAAGAGGCCTACAACGCCGGCTTCCTGCGTGACGACGCGCTGCTCGTGCTCGTGATCTTCACCGACGAGGACGACCAGTCGGTGTGGGAGATCCCCGAGACCTGGGGGCTGATCCCGCCGCCGGCGACGCCCGTGCAGGAGTACTACAACCAGTTCGTCGACCTGAAGGGCGGCGAGACCGATCGCCTGGCGACCGTCGTGTTCTCCGGACCCGCGGACACCAGCTGCGGCGACGTGATGAACGACGACGGCGCGGTCAAGGCCCCGCGCCTGCACTCCTTCGTCAACAACTCCCCGCAGAACGCCTACTGGGGCAGCATCTGCGACAACGACTTCACGACGCCGCTGCAGGAGGCGCTCGACGTGATCGAGGCGGTCTGCGACATGTTCCCGCCGCCGGTCTGATACGCCGCGTCAGAGCGAGTCGACGCCGCCCGGCGCGGGCACGTCGAACTCGACCTTCTCGACGGTCTCCACGGCCTCGCCGTGGAGGCCGTTGCTCGTGATCGTGTGCGGGATCCAGACGCCGCCGACGCGGCGGTAGTCGGCGAAGCGCAGCGTGTCGCGCCGCTCGGCGCCGTCTTTGCCCATCGGCGTGCTGAGCTCCTGCTTGAGGATCCGCCAGCTCTTCGTCGAGACGTGCGTGACGACCGAGCCGCCGGTCTTGATCGCGACCGTGAACACGATCGTCGGCTCCTCGCCGATCGTGCCGGCGCGCTGGATCACCGGCGCCTCGAACAGCTCGGGGTGCTCGGCGAGCGGGTCGAACAGCGCCTGCAGCCGGATCGCGTTGACCTGCTGCTCGGTGATGGGCAGCTCGTCGATGAAGCTGACTCGCTCGCGCGCGCGCGCGCCGTCGTAGGCGACCATAATGGTCCCGATGTCGCGCCCGAAGGCCTGCAGCGTCACCTCGTCGCGCAGGGTGTTCGCGGCGCCGCGGACGACGACGCGCCGCGCGGTGAGGCCTTGGTTGACGAGCCGCTGCGTCGACGTGATCTTGATCGACGAGCGCTTGGCCAGTGCGCGCGCGCCCGCGGCCTTGCGCATGCGCTTCAGCAGCGTCGCGGCGGTGATCTTCGGCAGCTGCGAGCCGGGCTTGCGCGTGAGCTTGGTGGTGTTGCCCGGCTGCACGATCGTGAGGCCCGCGGGCGCCTGCTCGCCCGGCTTCGCGGGCGCGAGCTCGACGCGGAAGTCGGCGGGCAGGCCGTCGAGGCCGAACACGCCCGGCTCGCGCGGGACGAGCGGCGCGGGGCTCTGACCGGGGACGAGCAGCGCGACGCGCCCCTCGCTGAGCCCGATCTCGAGCTCGACGCCCGCGGCCCCCTCGACCGCGTAGACACCCACCAGCGCCGCGAGCTCGGGCGCGAGCTCTGCCCGCTTAAACGCCTCGAAGTCGGCGTCGCGCAGCGCCGGCAGCACCAGGGTCGCGCCCGGCTGCTCGAGCACCAGCTCGGCGCGCGCCGGGTCCTCCGCCCCCGGGCGGAAGCTGGCGTAAAAACCAGATGGCGCCGGGGCGCCGAGTCGGTACTTGCGACCCTCGAGGTGGATCAGCTCGTACTCGGGCTGCTTGGGGACGCGCAGGCGCAGGGCGCCGCGCGCGTGCGTGACGTCGACGCTGAGGCCGCCGACGACCCCGTAGCGGCCCGCCTCTCGCTCGGCGCCCGGCGGGAGCGCGTCGGCGCCCTCCCCCGCCTCCGGCGTCGCGCCCCAGGACTCGTCGAGCAGCGCGCTGAACACCTCCTCGGTCACGTAGCCGTGGATGTCCGCGTTCTGGATGTTGGTGAACAGCGCGAAGCCGACGCCCTCTTTGGGCAGCAGCGAGATCAGCGTGACGAAGCCGTCGATCCCGCCGGTGTGCGAGAGCCGTCGATGCGCGCGCCAGCGGTCGCGCCCCCAGCCCAGGGTGTAGCCGACGCTCGGCGCGACCTTCTGCTGCTTCTTGACGAGCTGGCGAAAGCTGTCCTCTGAGACAAGTCGCTGATCGCCGCGCTCGCCCTCGGCGAGCATGAGCCGCAGCCACGAGGCGATGTCGCGCAGCGAGGAGTTGATCGCGCCGGCCGGCGCGATGTTGTCGATCGGCCGCATCGGCACGGGCGTCAGCGCCTCGTCGGGCCCCGCCTTGGTGTAGCCGACCGCGCGCTGCGGGCTCGCGAGCGTCTCGGCGACGGAGGCGTTGGTCCCGTGGGTCATGTCGAGCGGCGCGAAGATCCGCTCCTCGAGCAGCTGCGCGTAGGGCTTGCCGAGCGCGTTCTCGACGCACACGCCGGCGGCCGCGTACATCACGTTCTGGTACTGAAAGCGCTCGCGCAGCGCCGCGGTGGGCTCGGCCTCGCCCGCGAGCCGGATCGCCTCCTCGGTGCTCAGCGCGCCGGTGTACCAGCCGAGGTCCGTGCGCATCAGCCCAGAGCTGTGGGTCAAGAGGTCGCGCACCGTGATCGCGGCGTCGGCCTTCTCGTCCTTGAGCTTGAAGTAGGGCACGCACGCGCGCGGGTGGTCGTCGAGCGAGAGCTTGCCCTCGTCGACCGCCATCATCACGAGCATCGCGGTGAAGGCCTTGGTCGTGGAGCCGATCGCGAACAGGGTGTCCTCGTCGACGGGCGCGCCCGCGGCGACGTCGCGGTCACCGAAGCCGCGCGAGAGCACCACCTGATCGTCTTTGACGACGACGAGCGCGAGGCCGGGGATCCCGAGCGCCTCGCGCTCCTGGTCCACGCGCCGCGCGAGGGTCTCCATGCGCGCGCGCAGGGCCGGATCCGGCGTGGCCTCCACGGTGGGTTCAGACGCGCGCGGCCGCTCGGTCTCCGGCGGTGACTTGTCACCGCAGGCCGAGGTAGCGAGCGCGCAGAGGGTGAACAGGGAGGTCGTGGCGACGAGTCGACCCGCGCGTCGGAGCATGCCGGAACCTACCAGCCGCGCGCCGCGGTCTGACAATTTCGCGGCGTGGGGAGCTCACGCCGCGTCCGCGCGCTCGAGCCGCTCGACCGCGAACAGGATGTGCGTGCCGCCGTCGAGCGCACCGGGCTCCTGGGCGAGCTGCTCCTCCCAATCGAGAAACCGGGCCCCCAGCGTTGTCACGCGCTTCGGCTCGCCCCGCGCGCGGGGCGAGCGTCCTCCTCATACCCGATCGGGCTTTTAAGGAAGCTGCGGGTCTTGATCGGGATCGGGCTCGGGCCACGGATCACCGCCCAGACACTCCTCGAAGATCACGTGGCACAGGTCGGGCTCCATGCCCCCCTCGAGGCACTCGTGCAGCTCGAGCTCGCAGCCCTCCCCCGGCTCAGGCTCAGGCTCAGGCCACGGATCACCGCCCACGCACTCCTCGAAGATCACGTGACACAGGTCGGGCTCCATGCCCCCCTCGAGGCACTCATGCAGCTCGAGCTCGCAGCCTTCGCCCGGCTCCGGCTCCGGCCACGGCTCTCCCCCGCCCAGACACTCCTCGAAGATCGCGTGGCACTGCTCCGGGTCCTCGCCCCCCTCCAAGCACGCGTGCAGCTCGAGCTCGCAGCCCTCGCCCGGCATCGGCTCCGGCCACGGCTCTCCCCCGCCCACGCACTCTTCGAAGATCACGTGACACAGGTCGGGCTCCATGCCCCACTCCAGACACTCCTGCAGCTCGAGCTCGCAGCCCTCCCCCGGCTCCGGCTCGGGGCACGGGGGCTCCGGCTCTGGCTCCGGCTCGGGGCACGGGGGCTCCGGCTCCGGCCACGGCTCTCCCCCGCCCACGCACTCTTCAAAGATCACGTGGCACAGGTCGGGCTCCACGCCCCCCTCGAGGCACTCGTGCAGCTCGAGCTCACAACCCTCGCCTGGCCACGGCTGCGGCTCGGGGCAGGGCTCGGGCTCGCCGCCGACACACTCGTGCAGCAGCTGCTCGCAGAGCGCCGGGTCCTCGCCCCAGATCTCCATGCACTCGAAGAACTGCTGCTCGCAGCCCTCGCCGGGCTCCGGCTCCGGCGGCTCTACGCCGACGCACTGACCGAAGATCTCCTCGCAGACGGCCGGGTCCTCCTCCCAGAGCTCGACGCACTCGACGAAGAGCTGCTCGCACTCGACGCCGTCATTCGGCGCTCCGGGGCCCTCGCACTCGAGCAGGAGCTCGTGGCACTGGTCGGGGTCCCCCTCCCCCTCGAGGCACTGCTCGAAGAGCGCGCCGCAGTCCTCGCCCGGCGCGTCGCCGTCGGGGCCGTGCTCGGTCGAGATCAGATCACAGGCGAGCAGAGACATCGGGATGAACAGCGCGGACAGGCTCAGCGCGAGCGCGCGGGTGACAGCGTGGGTGCGGGACAGGAGAGTGGTCGTACGTTGCATGTAGGTTGTTCCCTCTGCCGCGCGCCGCCGGGGCCGGGTTCAGACCGAGGTCCGACCCCGCACGGACGTCGCGCGGCTCGCTTCGCGCCCCCTCCCCCGCGCGCGAGCTGAACACGACGCGGACGAGCGGGCTGGTTTACAGGTTGTCGGTGACGAGTTGTCTTTGACAGGTTCGCGGAGCGACGCGCGCTCGCCCGACGCGTGACTCGGTCGCGCGGGTCGAACGCGTCGGCGCTCTCAACAGGTCATTGCCGCGCCGCGCCGCGTGATTACAACGCGTCGAGAATTTTTTTGAACGACGCGCCGAGCTCGCGACGCGAGGGAAGCGGCGCTGCGCCCCAACATGTCCTTCGAGAAATGTGCTACCGGCGGGCGTGAGTTCTCGACGGTCACGGCGTCGCCCGCGAGCGCCGCGACCGGGGCGCGAAGCGTTCGTCGCTCCGCGCGGCGGAGGCGAGCGCCCGCGTAGCGCGCCGAAAAATATGCGGAGGGGCGACGGCGAGCGAGCGTCGCCGGGTCCACACACTCTGCTTGACACGAACACCCGCCCACGGTGTGTTCCTCCGGCCGTCCACATGCCCTCTGACGTGCAGCATAACCCGGGTCTCGCGCGCATCGTCGTGATCAACTGGGACCCGGAGGACATCGGTCTGCTGCAGTCGCTCGCGCGCCTCGGCGAGGACGCGCAGCTGGTCTGCGTGGGCCATCACGACCCCCGCTACATCGAGCGCAGCATCGCCGATGAGACCGAGCGCCCGGAGTTCAGCTACCGCCGCGGTCAGGTCGACAACCAGAGCATCGAGCGCTTCACCACCTTCCTGCGCGACGAGCTCGACATTCGCTCCGCCCGCGCCGTGGTCGTGCTCCCACACCACGGGCGCAGCGAGCCCGACGCGTTCTCCCGGCTCGCGTGCGCGGCGATCAAGCGCGCCTGCGAGGATGATCCGGTGCCCAACATCGTCGTCGCGGTCGACGATCCCGAGGCCGCCTTCGAGTTCGCCGGGCACGGCGTGGCGACGATCTTCTACGACGGCTTCCTGCGCTCGGCGCTGATGGCCCACGCCTGCGTCGACCTGGCGGTGTTCCGCTTCCTCGTCGAGCTGATCGAGCGCCAGCACAGCGTCCAGCTGCTGCCGATCCCCGAGGCGCTGCGCGAGAAGCAGTTCCGTGACGCGTGCATCGAGCTCGAGCGCGACGAGGCGGGCGCGCCGATCACCGTGGTCGGGCTCTACTCGCGCGCGCGCGGCGGCTCGCGCGTGCGCTCGCGCCTCGAGCTCAACCCTGGCCCCCGGGCGCCGCTGCGCGACGCGGCCGGCCTCGTGGCGCTGACCGCCGCGCCGAATCACGCCCCGGGATGAACCTTCGTCGAGTCGAGCCTATGCGTCATCGCCTCAAGCGCCGCCTCGGACTCCTCGCGCTCGCGCTCGCGCTGATCCCCGGCGCGGCCGCGGGCGCGCCGACCCCCGCTGGAGCCGAGCCCGAGCCCGAGCCCGAGACCGCGCCGGCGGGCGACGCCGCGGGCGAGCGGCCGCGACGAAATGGCCTGCCGCTCTACAGCTTCGGCACCGGGGGCAAGCGCGGCGGCTTCCTCCGCATCGGCAAGGCGCTGCGCCGCGGGCTCGAGCGCACGAGCGCGACGATCGACATCGATCTGCGCGAGACCAAGGGCTCGTGCGAGAACATCCGCATGCTGCTCCAGGGCGAGCTCGACTTCGCGCTGGTGCAGTACGACGTCGCGGCCGAGGCCTTCAAGGCGAGCCGCGTCGCCGAGCGAACGGTCGAGCCCGCCGAGGGCGCGGACGAGACGGAGCACCACAGCGGCTGGATGTGCGACGTGACCTCGGAGATGGCGCGCAAGAGCCATCTCCGGCTGGTCGCCGCGCTGACCGACGGCGCCGTGCACATGCTCGTGCGCCGCCCGGTGCGGCTCTCCAGCCTCGCGGGGGTCGGCGACCACCCGATCTACATCGGCAAGGAGAGCTCGGGCAGCTTCGAGACCGGCAAGGTGATCGTCGGCGCCGCCGGGCTCACGGTTGATGATCTCAACCGCCTCGAGGCCGGCTCGTCCAAGGCCTTCGCGGCCATGCGCGGCGGCGACCTGCTCGTGATGCTGCGGACCACGGAGCCTGGCCATCCGGACATCGCGGACATGATCGCGTCCGGGGTCGCGTCGGTGAACCCGCTGCCCGACAAGGTGATCGATCGCCTGATCGACGGCTACCCCTACTACCGGGTCTGCCAGATCGAGCCGAAGACCTACCCCGGGCTGGAGTTCGGGCTGCCGACGATCTGCGTGACGACGGTCCTGCTGACGACGGACAACGCCGAGCACGAGGCCCACCGCGCCGAGCACAACCGCGCGACGCTGGCGCTGCTCGACGCGGCGGACGACGCGGCCGCGCACCCCGAGGACAAGCAGCTCGGTATTCGCCCGCGCTGGCACAGCTTCGCGGAGCAGGAGCCGATCCCGCTGCACCCGGTCGCCGACGATCGCGAGCGCAGCCGACGACGCGGGGCGCTGCTGCGCTATGGCGGGATCACGGTCGTCCTGCTCACGCTGCTGCTGCTGCTGCGCCGCTACCTGCGACGCCGCGGGATCCTGCGCGACCGGCTCAGCTCCAACTTCGAGGGCCACCTCTCCAACCCGCTCGTCCCCTTCGCCGCGTTCGCGGTGCTGGTGCTGATCTCGACGGTGATCGTCTGGAGCATCGAGCACGACTCCAACGCCCACCTGCGCACGCTCGACGACTCGTTTTGGGAGATCAACACCTTCGCCACGGGCAACTTCAGCGCCGAGACCGTGAAGAGCTCGACGGCGCGCTTTATCGGCGCGATGGCGACGATCGCCGGCCTCGGCTTCCTCGCGTGGTTCACGGCCGCGCTCACGAGCCTGTTCGGCCGCGACCAGACGCGCCTGTTCCAGCGGCTCAAGGGGCACATCGTGATCCTCAACTTCCGCGAGGAGATGCTGCCGCTGATCCGGCTGCTGCGCAGCCCCGGCCCGACGCAGTTCCGCTCGATCCACGTGGTCGTCTCCGACGGGCTGCCCAAGCGCGTGCGCCTGCACCTCGCGCGCATCAAGGGCCTCGTGATCCACCACGAGAACCCCGAGGTCCCCAGCGACCTCGTGGGCCTGCGCCTGCCCAGGGCCGCGCGGGTCGTCGTGCTGCAAGGAGACCACCGCTACAACAAGGGCCCGCGCTACCACCCGCTGCGGATCACCCGCGCGGTCCATCAGGCCTGCGGCGCCGACCACCACCAGCGCGCGCTCACGGCCGCGCAGGCCGCCGAGATCTCGCCCGAGCAGAGCGCCGTGCTACCGCCGGCGCTCACGACCCTGGCGACCGCCGGGCACCGCACGCCCCGGCAGGTGCTGCCCTCGACGCTCGTCGAGGCCGGGGACCACGAGCCGCGCGAGCTCTTCGACCCCTTCCGCGGCTGGGTCATCCCGGTGCGCGGGCAGGAGCTGGCGGACGCCTGGCTCGCGACCGCGAGCGCCGACCCGGCGTTCCCGCAGCTCTTCCACAGCCTCGTCACCTTCGATGAGGACAACTCCGAGGTCTACACCGCCGAGCTGCCCGAGTGGTTCCACGGCAATCGGTGGCGGCTGGTCCGCCGCGTGCTCTACACCCTCGAGGGCCGCTGCGGCGTGGTCCCGCTGGGCCTGTTCCGCAGCAGCGGCGCCGAGATCAGCGCCGGCGCCGACCTGCAGCGTCGGCTGCTGGTCAACCCCGACCCGAGCGCGCTCGTCGATCCGGGCGACCGCGTGATCGCGCTGGCCGAGGACGAGGCTGACCTTAAAGACATCTTACGGAGGAGCCAGCGGCTCACGCAGGAGCTGCTCTCGCGGCGCAAGCCCGAGTCGGCGTGAGCCCGACGGCGACCCTCGAGGAGCGCTACCACAGCCGCGGGAGCAGCACCGGGGTCCTGGCCTTGTAGGCCTCGTAGTCGGCCTGACCGCCCCACGTGCGATCGGCCTTCTTCTCCAGCAGCGGCACGCCGCTGACCCGGGTGAGCAGCAAGTACACGAACACCGGCGAGATGAGCGTCACCAGCCGCCAGCCAGATAGCGCCGGCAGGGCGAGCAGCGCGACGCCGATCCACAGCACGATCTCGCCGACGTAGTTGGGGTGACGCGACCGGCTCCACAGACCCGTGGTGATGAAGCGGCCGCGACCGGCTCGCGCACGGAAGGCGCGCTTTTGCTGGTCGGCGACCACCTCGACCGCGAAGCCCGTGATCCACAACGACGCGCCGAGGATGTCGAGGGCCGTCAGCGGCCGCGCCTGCGCGGCGGTGATCGCCGCCCACGCGGCGCCGGCGGTCAGCAAGACCCACAGCCCCTGCAAGCTCCAGGCGGTCAAGAAGCGCAGCGGGTCGGGCTTGATCGTGTCGAAGCGGTCGTCGCCGCCGTCGGCGCGGACGCGGGCGAACAGGAAGCCGCCGAGCCGCCCCGCCCACACGAGGATGAACAGCGCGAGCAGCAGCGAGCGCGGGTCGAAGCGGCCGACCAAGGCCAGCGCGAGCCCCGTGCAGCTGAGGTAGGTGAGGCTGCCCGTAAGGTCATAAAACTTCTCTGTCTGCTTCCGGTAGGCTGGCACAAAGGCCAGCCACTGGAGACCGAAGGCGAGCAGCGCGCACCAGGCGAACACGGGCAGCGCGCCCGCCGTGGCGCCCCCCTGGCTCCCCGCCCAGGTGACGGCGGCCGCGATTGTGTACACGATCAAGAGCGCGCGCATCTCACCGCTCCATAGCACGGGGTGCTGAGACGGCACACGAACGCGCGGCGCGGGGTTGTCGTGGAGCGGTCCTCATGAACGCGCGGCGTGCCGCTACGCCGAGTCGACGAAGCGTGCGCAGTACGCCGCGCGCAGCGCGTCAACGCCCGAGACCTCGAAGGGCGGCGCGTCGCCGCAGTGAACCGCGGGCGGGTCGCGCTCGCTCGGCGCGCGCTCGAACAGCTCGAGCGCCCGCGCGACGCCCTCGCAGCGCTCGGGCGCGTCGTCGGTGAGCAGCGCGAAGTACAGCTGCGCCGAGGGCACGTCGAGCTCCTCCGCCGCGAGCCGGTCGATGGTCACCGCGAGCGCGCGCTTGAGGCCCTTCGCGCGACATGTCCCGGAGACCTCGTGAAGGACGGCGCCGGCGTCGTCGAGCAGGCGCCGCCCGAGCGCGCCCGAGCTCAGCGCGCGCTCGATGAACGCCGCGGCCAGCGGGACATCGTGCGCCGCGACCGCCCGCGCGCCGCGGGTCGCGTGGTGGTACATGCGCTGGGAGAGCGCCGCGGCGGCGAGCGCGGGGACATCGGCGACGACCGCCGCCGCCACCGCGTGATCGAGCTCCGCGGTGAGCTCCGCGCGGGGACGCGTGAGCGGCAGCTGACTCGAGGTCAACAGCGCCTCGGCCTCGATCGACGCGTACCCGCGCTCCCCGGAGCGACGCGCGACATCCGCCGCGAGCTCCTGCGAGGCCTGCAGCGCCCCGACGCGCGCGAGCACGTGGGCGCGCGTGAGGCCAGCCCGCAGCGAGCCCGCCAGCAACCGGTCCTCTGGGTCATCCCGGGCCTCCGCCGCGAGCGCCGGCTCGCGCGCCTGCTCACAGCGCCCCGCGCCCGCCCGATCCGCGTGCGCGCCGGCGCCGTGCTCCTGCACCATCTCAACGCGGCGCGGAAACGCCGGGTCAACGCGCGCGTCGAGTTCCTCGCTCGCCGCCCCGCCGGCCGGAGCCTCACCGCGCGTCGCCGACGCGAACGCCAGCACGCCCGTCATCGCCGCGGCTCCGACGAGCCCGAGCGCGTAGCTCCGCGCGCGCGCCGGGGGGCGGTCGATCGCCGCGATGAGGGCGTCCATCGACTCGTGGCGCCGCTCGGGGTCGGGGTCGAGACCGCGGACGACCGCGTCGTAGAGCCAGCGCGGGACGGCGGCGCCCGCGACACGCGGACGAAGGCGACCGCGCGTGACGTTGTCGACGAGCGCTTCGTAGGTCTCGCCCACGAACGGGCGCTCACCGTAGAGCGCCTCGTACAGCGAGGCGCAGAAGCCGAACTGGTCGGTGGCGGGGAGCGCCGGCTCGCCCGCGAATTGCTCGGGCGCCATGTAGTCGGGCGTGCCCATGATCGACCCGGCGCGCGTCAGGTCGGTTCGCAGCGCGCGACGCCCCGTGACCGACAGCGACGAGTCGCCCTGCACGAGCTCATCCGTCTCGTCGTCATCACAGAGCGTGACGAGCCCGAAGTCGAGCACGCGCACGCGGCCGTCGTCCCCGAGGATCAGGTTGCTCGGCTTGACGTCGCGGTGAACGAAGCCGAGGCGGTGCGCGGCCGCGAGCCCGCGGGCGGCCTGCGCGTAGATCTCGACGGTCTCGCGCCAGCTCGGCGCGCGCCGTGACTGCCACTGCCGCAGCGTGCGACCCGGGATGTATTCCATCGCGACGAAGGTGCGCTCGCCGACCGTGCCGACCTCGTACACCGACGCGACGTTCGGGTGCGAGATGAGGGCCATCGCCCGGGCCTCGCGGACCAGCCGCTCGCGCTGATCAGGATCCCGGACGCTGCGCCGCAGGAGCTTGACGGCCGCGCTGCGCCCGAGGATCGAGTCGTGGGCGAGGAAGACCTCGCCCACGCCGCCCTTGCCGAGACGACGCAGCACGACGAAGCGACCGATCATCGCGGGCACGCGTGATGACCCGCTCGCGCACCGTCGCGATCCAGAGACCGTGACGCGCGTCGTCTCGAGCGGGCTGTCCTCGCGCCGCGCGCTCGTGCCGCCATGATTGTCTAATGACGATATCTTCACGAACTACCTCCAATATCCAATGCCGGCACAACGGGGTTCACGGACAGGCCGCGTTAGAAAAAATCTCGAGCGCGACCCACCTCACTACGGCCGAGAGCTCGCCTCCCAATTACCCGTCGCGCGCGGCGCTCGAGCGCGCCGGCGAATCACCGTCTCTCGCGGTGGATCGATGGATCGATGGATCGGCGGCGCGACGCGGACGCCAGCCGCCCGCGTCACCGCCGCCTGTGAAGAGGACCTACTCGCGCGCCCGCGCGACGGGTGCCGGGTGGGGCTCGATGGTCTTGCGCAGCTTGTCGGCCGGGTCCTCGCGGTGGATCCGGCTGGCGACGATCACGACGTCCTCGGGCTGCGGGTTCGCCTCGCTGCTGACGAGCACGCGACCCTCGACCTCGACCAGCGAGTCCTCGACGACCCGCACCTCCTCGCCGGTCGCGTTGACGATCTTGACGCGATCGTTAAACGCGGGGCCGTCGTCATCCGAGAGCTCGAAGCTGTCGGCGGGGTGGGACCCCGAGGGTTCCTCCGCGCCCGCGTCGACCTTCACGAGGCCCGTGACGGCGACGTCGCGCCCGTCGTACAGCGCCGGGCGCGAGGCGACGTCGTCGACGCTGAGCCGCGCCACGCTCCAGCTGAAGTCGACCGTCGGCTCTGAGCCGTATGAGTCCGCGACCACGTTCACCAGCCACGCCCCGCCGAGCGCCATGACCAAGACCGCCGTCGTGGTCCAGGCCCACGCCAGCGCGCGCGACCGGCTGATCCACGCGCTGTCGCGGTCTGCGTCGTCTACCTCCGCCGCTGGCGGGCGCGTCGTCACGCGCGCGCGCGCGCCGGACGATCCGCTCGACATCGCGACCGGCGGCCGATAGCTCGCGGTTTGAGGGATCGTGCTGTAGGTGTCAATGGTTGCGATATTTCGACTCATGACTGTTCGGTCTACTCCTTGATGATGCTGTCAATTCGCGGCTCACCCGCGCGCGGCCCGTGCTCACCGCACCGACACAGTAAGTATAGAGCCGAGATTTACATGTACTTACAGACATATTGAAGGAGCGCGCCGCGCTGTCAGATCCGTGGGGGCGAGGCACCCCGGTCACGATCGCGACGCGGCGATCCGTGGACCGACGCGAGCCGCGATCGAGACCGAGACTTTGTTCTACGTAGCGTGTGGGACGAGGTGGGGTGTCGCTCGGTACAGGTGCCGATCGAGCTGGGGGCAACCGCGCCCATTCGCGTAACAGCACGAGATCAACGCACAATTTTCTGAATCCCGGCGGGCTCAGACCTCTACACGCGCAGCGTGCGCGGGCTCACATGTCTACAAAGACCAGCTCCGCGCGCGCGTCATCGGCTCAACATTAACGTTTGTACAGGCTACACGCGCGGGAGGGAGCCGACATCACGCCGGCCTCACGGAGGGGTCGGCGCGATGTGACCCTCGTCGACGTCATCTCCCCAGCACAGGACCTCGTGGGTGTCGGCTCGAACGCCGCACGAGAGCCCCCACGCGGTGCTGAGCGAGGCGAGGGGGACGTCCGGCGCGCGGGGGTCAGCCGTCGCGCCGTGCCAGCACAGCGGGCGCGCGCTCTCGCGGAGCAGACCGCAGGGGTAAAAACCAGACCCGGTGGCGAGCGACGCGAACGCGTCCTCGGGGACCTCGTCCGAGTCGGCGATCGGGAAGCAGCGGAGCTCGCCGTCGGCCCGCCGCGCGCAGTGGTTGTAGATGTCGACGAAGGGGCCGGCGGGGAGCTCTCGAGGGCGACCGACCGGGTTGCACGCCAGCTCGCCGTTGTCGCGACGAATCCCGCAGGTGTAGTCGCGGTCGATCCAGAGCTTGGCGAAGGGGATGTCGCGCGCCCAGCCCTCGTTGTCGGTCACGACGGGGCGCTCGCCCTCCGAGGTCCAGCAGACGAGGTGTCCGGAGCCCGAACGGATCGCGCAGGCTCGCCACTCGGCGACGTAGACCTCGTCGAAGGCGCCCTCGGGGGCGGCGCCCGCGATCCAGACCGACTTCCATTCGTCCCGGCGACCCCAGCAGGTCAGCGCGTTGGTGTCCGCCGCGATCGCGCACGCGTAGTCAAAGCCGGCCCTCACCGATCGGTAGCGCCCTTTCGGGACGAGCGACGTGGCGCCGAGCTCATCGTCGCCCCAACACACCACGCTCTCGTCCCCCCGGATCGCGCACGCGAGCCGAAAGCCGGCGCTGACCTGGCGGTAGCCGGGGGCCTTCGTCGGGCGCTCGGGCGCCGCGTCGTCGACCGACTCGCGCGCCTTGGGAGGCGCCGACGACGGCGCGGGCGCCGGCGCCGGCGCCGCTGGCGACGTCGCCGGCTGGCTCGCGCACGCGACGAGGAGCGAGCCGAACAACACCGAGATGGGGACCGAAGGCGCGGATCGCATCGGGCGCCTGTATCACATCCCGGTCCGCGGACCTACTCAGGCTCAGACGCGCCCACGAGCCGCTCCCGCAGCGCGCTCGCCTCGGCGAGCAGCCCCTCGGTCTCGCCCTTGCGCCCGAGCGCCATCAGGATGACCGCGAGGCGCTCGAGGTCGTCGATGAGGTTGCCGCGCTCGTCCTCGAGCGAGTTGACCAAGGCGCGCCGGTGCTCGATCAGCCGCTCCGCCAGCGGCAGCGCCTCGTCGAAGCGCTCCAGCCCGCGCAGCGCGTCGCAGGCGTTCTCCAGCGCCGCCGCCAGGTCGGCGCGGCGCTGCGTCGGGTCCGGCTCGATCCGCGCGTAGCGGGCGTCCCGGTAGAGCTCGGCGAGCTCGCGCGCCAGCGGCAGCGCCTCGTCGTGATGTCCGAGCTGCACGAGATCGTAGCTGAGCTCGTGGAGGTGGTTGATGCGCAGCTCGAGCAGCTCATCATCGTCTTCGTCTTCTTCATCGCCCGCCGACTCGAGCTGACGGAGCATCGCGAGGCCCTCCCGCCGCGCGGTGGCTGCCTCTTCGACCATGTCGCGCTCGGAGAGCTCCTCGGCCACGGCGTCGCCGACCTTCACGAGCAGCAGCGGGTCGCCGAGCTGGCGCCCGCGCTGGAGCGCCTCGCTGACCGCGGCCATGGCCTCCTCGCCGCGGCCGAGCGCGTTGAGGTCGGACCGCAGCTTGAGCAGGGTCGGCACGAGCAGCTCGTCGTCGACCACCGACACCCGCCGGTAGGCGGCCGCGGCCCCCTCGGTCGCCGCGGCCGCGTCCTCGTGACGCTCGAGCGCGCGCAGGCTGAAGCGCGCGCCGAGGAGCGACTCGGCGAGATCGGTGAGCACCTCGTCGTCCTCGGGCAGCGCCTGCAGCACCTCGATCGACTCGTTGACGGCGGCGAGCGCCTCCTCGTGACGCCCGAGCGCGGCGAGGTCGTGGCGGAGGTCTCGCAGCGTCTCGGCGAACACCAGCGGCTCGGGCGAGGAGAGCGAGCGCAGCAGCTCGACCGCCTCGACCGAGGCCGCGAGCGAGTCCTCATCGCGCCCGAGCTCCGTCAGGCTGATGCCGCGCTCGCGCTGCAGCCGGGAGAGGCGCGCGCGCGCTTCGTCGTCCGGCTCGCTGATCGAGCGCAGCAGCCGGACGCCCGCGTCGGCGCTGACGAGCGCGCGCTCGTGCAGGTCGCACGCGCGCAAGCCCTCGGAGAGGTACTCGAGCGCGACGGCGAGCGGTACGCGGAGCTCCTCGGGGCTCGACGCGGCGACCCGCTGGAGCGCCGACTCGACCTCGTCCGCGCGCGTGATCACCTCGGGCTCGCGGTCCAGGAAGTACAGCGCCTCGAACACGCGACACGCCTCGAAGGCGACGTTCTTGCTGAATTCGGCCGGCGCGGCCGAGGCGAGCTGCTGGGCGCGCGCGAGCGCGTCCTCGGCGGCCGCGAGCGCCGCCTCGTAGCGCTCGGCCGCGAGCAGGATCTTGGCGAGCCGCCCGCGCGCGACGAGTTCGAAGGACAGGTCGGACTCGACGCCCTCCTCCTCGAGTCGATCGTAGAGCTCGACCGCCTCGCGCGCCGCGCTGAGCGCCTCGTCGAGCTCGCCCCGCGCGAGCAGGTCGCCCGCGAGGTCGTCGATCGCGCTGGCGAGCTCGGGCTCGCGCTCCTCCCCGAGCTTGCGCCACAACGCGACGGCCTCGCGCTGCGTCGTCAGGGCGACGCCGCGGTCGCCCCAGGCCCGCGCGCGCTCGGCGAGCCGCTCGAGCTCCTCGGCGAGCGTGTCGCCGTGCCCCGCGAAGTCCTGCTCCGCGCAGCGCCGACGCAGCGCGATCGCCTCGCGCCGCGCCGCGAGTTCCTCGGCGTCGCGACCGAGTCCCTTGAGCGCGTTGCTGAGGTTGTTGTAGGCGGCCGCGAGGTCGTAGGCGAGCGCGCCCTCGGGCAGCGACAGCTCGCCGCGAAGCTCGATCTCCCGCCGCGCGGCCGCGGCGGCCTCTTCGTAGCGCTCGAGCTCGTCGAGGTAGTAGCTCTTGATGTAATGCGCCTCGGCCAGCCGCGCCGCGCGGAGCGAGTCGAAGCGCTGCCTGAAATCGTCGTCTTCCTCGCGGAGCGCGGTCCAGCGATCGATACACGCGTCGATGACCGCGACGGCCTCCTCGTGGCGCCCGGCGTCCCCGAGCGTGTCGGCGAGGCGCAGCTCGACATCGGCCAGCGCGACGGTGGCCGAGCTCCCGTCGACGCGGATCCGCTCCCGGTGTAGCTCGGCCGACTCGCGCAGCGCCGCGATCGCGTCGTCCATCCGCTCCAGGTTCCGGTAGACCCCGGCGAGGCTCAGCAAGGACTCCGCGAGCGCGCGCGTGCCCTCGGCGGGGTAGCGGACCAGCATCTCGCGGCGCAGCGCGACTAGCTCCTCCGCGTAGCCCCGCGCCTCCTCGTGCGCTCCGTCGGCGTCGAGCAGCAGCGCCAGGTTCACGAGCGCGCTCGCGAGCGAGTGGTGCTCGCGCGGCCTGCCCTCGCGCTCGCGCGCCCGCAGTCGCTCGAGCTGCTGCTTGAGAAACGGCAGCTGCAGTGCTTCGCTCGGGGTCATGTCCTCGCTCACGGCGGGATGATACAGGCCTACGCTCCGTCCGCGAGCGCGCGGGCGAGCGTGCGTCGCCCCACCGCGACGTAGGCCGGACCGGCGGCGCGCAGACCCGCGTCGAGCAGCGTGAGGCCGAAGTACAGCGCCCAGCCCTGTCCGCGCCGCCAGGTCGCGTCGTCGATCGTTCCGTAGGCCGCGCGAAACTCCCCGTGCAGCGCGCGCGGGAGCAGCATCCACGCGCTCGCCAGGTCGGGCGCCGGCTCGCCGCCGTGCAGGTCACCCCAGTCGATGACGGCCGCGATCGCCCCGCCCCGCCCGAGCATGTTGAAGGGGTGAAGGTCACCGTGACACCACAACGGCGCGCGAGACCAGCTCGGCTGCGCGACGACGCGACGCCAGCACGCGCGCACGACCTCCACGTCGAGCGGCTCGCCGAGCGAGACAAGGCGCGCGATCCGATCCTCGACGGCGGCTCCTCGAGTCGCTAGGGGGACGCCGCGAAACGGGTTTTGGGGGGCGTCCGCGGGCGCCGGCAGCCCGTGCAAGACGCGGAGGAAGGCGCCGAGCTGCCCGGCGATGGTCCGCAGCTCGAGCGCCGCCTCCTCGACCTCCCCCAGCGGCGTACCGGGGAGCCACGGCACGAGCGCCCAGGGCCACGGGTAGAAGTCCTCGGGCTGACCGACGAAGGCCGGCGCGGACACGGGCAGCGGCAGGCGCGGCGCCAGGGTCGGCAGCCAGCGAAGCTCGGCGCGCAGCAGCTCGGCCGCGACCGCGCGCCGCGGGAGCCGCAGGAGCCAGCGCGCGCCGACGCGGAACATGACGTTGTCCCAGCCCTCGGCGAGCCGGGTGATCGCGAGCGCCTCGTCGCGTTTGCCCCCTGGCTCTTTCGACAGCTCGATCATCGGCGGGCGCTGACGCGCGAGCAGCCGGCGCGCGAGCGCGACGTCGATCTCGAGCTCGGCCGCGACCTCGGGCGGCGGCCGCATCGACGGACCCGTCACCGCGCCGCGCCCGTCTCCGGGGCGCCGAGGTAGTCGACCGCGACCGCGGCCGAGCTGCGCGCGCGGATGAACGCGACCACCGCTTGGTGCACCGGGTGCACGCGATAGGCGTCGAGCCCCGCCTGGTCAGCGAAGCGGGTGATCAGCGCGAGGTCGTAGGAGCGCTCGCTCCCGGTGATGTCGAGGCCCGCCTCGATCTCGAGCAGCGTCTCGACGCGCCCGCGCATGGCGAGCAGCCGGGCGCGCGCCTCCTCGGCGTCAGCGCGCGCGGGGAACTTGAAGAGGACGACGTGGGTGAGCATGGACGCGCAGAATAGTCCGCCCGCGGCGAGTCCGCTTGACGGGCCCGCGCGATTCTCGTAGCCTGTCTCGGTCGCCAGCTCCTTCGCTTCGGGGCTGGCGTCTTTCGTGGTTCGCCAGCTCCTTCGCTTCGGGGCTGGCGTCTTTCGTGGTTCGCCAGCTCCTTCGCTTCAGGTCGGGGCTGGCGATTTTTCAAGACGCCAGTCCCCGACCGGGGCTGGCGTCGTTCGTGGTTGGTCCTCGCGGGGCGGCCACCGATCGGAGCAGACGAGATGATGACGAACACCGACAACAACGAGACTCGAGACAACACCCACCGCGCGATCGAGCTCGCGCGCGAGGGCGCGCGCCTCTACGCCGTCGAGGCCGGCGCGGGGCTGCCCGTTATGTTCTTCCACGGCGGCTTCGCGGACCACCGCGCGAGCCAGCTGCACCTCGGCGCGCTCGCGCGACGCCGGCGCCTCATCACCCCTGACGCGCGCGCGGCCGGGCGCTCGACCTACGCGGGGCCGCTGAGCTGGTCGCTGCTCGCCGACGACGCGGTCGCGCTGCTGGATCACCTCGGGATCGAGCGCGCGGTCATCGGCGGCATGTCGGCGGGCTCCGGGATCGCGCTGCGCGTCGCGCTGGAGCGCCCCGATCGCCTGCGCGGCCTCGTGCTCGTCGCGCCGGTCTTCGCCGGGGCCGATCGCGGGCTCACGCCGGCCCAGCGCGCGGCCTTCTCAAAGATGCGCGCGGCCGGACAGCAGGCGCTGCGCGAGGGGATCGCGGCGCTGTACCCGTTATTTGACCGCCTCCCACTCGAGATCCGCGCGCGCGCGCGGGCGATGGTCGCCAGCTTCGACCCCGCGAGCGTCGCCGCGACCGCGAGCTTCCTGGCCTCCGCGAGCCAGCCGCTGGAGAGCGTCGACGCGCTCCGGGCGATCGAGGCGCCGACCTTGGTGGTCCCGGGCGCGGATCCAGAGCACCCCGCGGAGCTCGCGGCGCTGTACTCCTCGCGACTCCCCCGCGTGAGCGCAGCGCCAGCGGGCGCCGAGCTCGTCAGCATCGTCGACGAGTTCTGCGACGCGCTGCCGTGACGCGACGGACGACGCGGCGGCCGGCGCCCCCGGCCGCCGCGCCCGGCTCGAGGGCCGCCGCGGCGCGAAGAAATAAAATGTCTTTTAAGACATAAACTAGCGAAGAGGCAGGCCATGACGAAGCTCCTACCGAAGATCACCGCGCTCGCGCTCACGCTCGCGCTCGTCGGCTGCGGCGACGACGGCGTCTCGCCGACGACCGGCGCCGGCTCCGAGACGACCACGAGCGCCGCGACGATGACCAGCGCTGGGCCGACGGGCGCGACCACATCCACGATGACCACCGGGGGACCCGGCGGCTCCGGGAGCTCGGGCTCGGGGACCAGCTCAACGGGCGACGCCAGCACCGGCACGGGCGCTCCGAGCACCGGCTCCTCGAGCGAGGGCGCGACGACGGAGCTCGCCACCACCGAGCCCGCGACGACGAGCGCGACCACCGGGCCCGCGCCGGTCTGCGGCGACGGCGTCGTCGAGGGGGACGAGAGCTGCGACGACGGCGGGGAGTCGGCCGAGTGCGACGCGGACTGCAGCCCGGCGGAGTGCGGCGACGCGACCGTCAACCAGAGCGCGGGCGAGGCCTGCGACGACGGCAACGACGACGACGCTGACGACTGCGTCGCCGGCTGCCAGCTCGCCAGCTGCGGCGACGGCCTCGTGCACGAGGGGGTCGAGGACTGCGACGACGGCAACGACGACAACACCGACGCCTGCGTCGACGCCTGCGCGGCCGCGAGCTGCGGCGACGGCTTCGTGCACGAGGGCGTCGAGGAGTGCGACGACGGCAACAACGCCGATGACGACGACTGCGCGAACGACTGCACGCTCCCGCCCGCGCTGTGCCAGAACGGCTCGCTGCAGCTAGGCGTCGCGCCGAGCGGCGCGATGATGGTCTGCGACGATCCGCAGGACGCGACCTGCGAGCAGGACCTCGAGACGCTGTGCCCGCCCACGTGGCACCTGTGCACGTACACCGAGTACAACAGCCGCAACGACGGCTGGAACTACCCGGTCGGCGGCGGCACGATCGTCGTCGGCGAGATCTACTGCCGACAGAACAGCGGCGCGGGGCACTTCACGCTCGGGGGCGGCAACGTCACCAACCTGGGGCAAGACACCGGGATGGACTGCTACCACGGCAGCTCGCGCGACAGCTGCCCGGCGGGCTACGGCTGCAACGAGCAGGAGGACCAGGCGCTGTGCTGCGCGCCCTCGCCGAGCTGCGGCGACGGGCAGGTCAACGACCCCGAGGAGCAGTGCGACGACGGCAACCTCGACGAGGACGACGAGTGCCTCAACTCCTGCGCCTGGCGCGTGCCGGCGAACCACGGCCTCAACGGCGTCAACTGCCAGTGGTGAGCGCGAATCTGACCGAATGTACATCCTGCGCCGGACCCCGCATACTGGGGGCATGCACGCACCCCGACGCGTCTGGCTCCTCGGCACCCTCGCCGCGCTCACGCTGCTGAGCGCGCCCGCCTGCAGCGGGAGCGGCGGGCTCGACAACGAGCTCGACGCCGAGCGGGCCTACCTCGGCCTCGACCGCGCGGTCGACCGCGCGATCAAGCTCGGCTTCGACGGCTTCAACGCGGCGACCAACGCCAACATCCCGGACCAATCCGAGGGCGGCGATCTCTCGGGCACGATGGTCGTCGGCGGACAGGTCGACCAGGGCAACTCCAACAACAAAGAGATGCGCCTGACCGTCGACCTCACGGACTACTCCGACGTCCTCGTCGAGAACGACTACAACATCGTCTACAACGGCGGCCCCGCCGACCTCACGATGAGCCTCAAGGGCCTGCCCGACGCGGAGCTCACCGGCAGCTTCCTCGGCACCTTCACGATGGACGGCGACCTCATCGGCCCGGTCGAGCTCGACCTCGAGATCACGGGCACGACCGAGGAGGTCGGCGGGATCATCCAGCGCGCGCCCGGGACCACCCGCATCGTCGGCACCGCGACCTCGGACTTCGGCGTGTTCGCGGTCGACGTCACGCGCTGAGCGAGCTAGCCCGCGTCGCGCCGAGTCGGCGCGCCGGGCCCGAGCGGCTGCCCGTAGCTGAACTCGACGAAGCGCCCGTCGGGATCCCGAACGCCGCAGTAGTAACCCACCGGGTAGGGCTCCTCGCGCGGCGGCCAGACCAGGCAGCCCTCCGCCCGCGCGCGCTCGGCCACCGCGTCGACCTCGGCGCGGCTGTCCATCGCAAACCCGAGGTGCCCGTAGTCATCCTCGGCCTGCGGCTCGCCGCGCCCGCCCGAGATCAGCACGATGATGAAGTCATCCTCTTTGCCAGGCTCGGCCAACCAGATCACGTGCGCGCGCCCGTCTCGCGCCCGCCGATGGATGATCCGCATGCCGCAGTAGCGGGCGTAGAAGTCGGCGCTGGCGTCGAGCTCGCGCACCTGCTGGGCGATGTGGGTGAGGATCGGGCGCACGGGGCATCATACCGCGCCCCCGCGCTCGCCGTCGTCACGCGCGCTTGACCGGCGCGTCGTCGAAGCCGATCAGGCGCCGCGCGAGCTCGGCCCGCGGCGGCTCGAGCACCCGCTCGAGCGCCGGCAGCTGCACGGTGTACTCGCGCGTGTCGTAGCGCAGACGCTTTTGGTTGAGCAGCAGCGGGTACGCCCAGTGCCCGCTCGTCCGCCCTTCTGTGAAGGCCTTGCGGCGACGCGCCCGCTCGCGCGCGGTCGCGAAGCGCCGCGGGAGGTAGCTGACGTAGCTGACGTAGCGAAAGCCGTCGCCGCGCTGCGACGCCCACCGGACCTCCGGATCAACACCTGGCCGCGCGGGCAGCCTGTCCGCCGGCATCGGCTTGGCGCCGCAGTGCGCCGTGCGAGAGTCCCACAGCACCATCGCGCCCGCCGGCACGCGCAGGCGCACGGGATCGCCGACCGCGGCGAGGTCCTGCTTGTCGAGGCGGTACCAGTCCGAGGGCGGCTCGGCGCGGTTGCGGAAGCGCTTGTGGCTGCCCGGCACGCACGCGAAGGTGCCCGTCGACTCGTCCATGTCCGCCAGCGCGATCAGGCCCTGGACGCAGGGCGTGCTCAGCCGGCTCTGGGCCGAGAGCCGCGCGCGCCGCTCGACGTCTCGCTCGAGCGAGAGGTCGACGTGCACCCGCCCCTCGAGCGCCCACTTACAGCGCCAGTGGGCGCGCGGCCGCATCACCGAGCAGCCGTCGAAGCTGCACAGGAGCTCGCGGGCGGTCGTCCGCCAGAGGTACGCGAACACGCCGAGCACGCGCGGGTCGGTCCGCAGCCGCCACATGAACGGCGCCTGCCCGACGCCGTTGTTCTTGAAGATCCCGTGGACGTGCCCCGGCCACTGCTTCCCCCAGGTCGTCGGGTCGGCGCGTCGCGCCCCCGTGCCCAGGGACTCGATCCAGTCCCAGATCTGGTCGATGAATGCGGCGCACTCATCCCGTGACAGGAGCGGGAGCACCGCGAAGCCGCGCTGCTCGAGCGACTCGACGATCGTCGCGTAGGGGGTCGTGTTCATGGCGCCGGAGAGCGTAGGTGATCGACGTGATCCGGTGCGGAGCACGCGCGCGCGAGCGCGCGTTAGCGAGCTCGCCAGTGATATGGCTAGAAAGCCACCTTTTGCCCCTTGGCGCCACCCTCGAAGACCACCCGCCGTGGCGTATCATCGGCGCGGACGCGCGCGACGACGACGACGACCATGGCCACCTCCCCGAGCAAGACGCTGATTTTGTCCCCCCGCTTCTCGGAGGACTCTCGCCTGATGCGCCAGGCCGCGAGCCGAGCGGGCTGGACGGTCACCCGACTCCCGGGCTGGCGCGCCGCAGCGGCCGGTCCGCTCGCGGGGACCGTCGCGATTTACGGCGAGGCGCTGTTCGTCGAGGCGATCGCCGACCAGCTCGGGCGCCCGCTCGTGCAGCCCGCGCTCGACTGGCTCGCGCGCCTGCCCGCGCCCCTCGGGCGACGCGCGCTCGAGTACACCACCCTCGGCGACGCGCGCCTGCGACCTGGCCCCGTGTTCATCAAGCCGGCGGACAGCAAGTGCTTCCCGGCCCAGGTCTACGCCTCGGGCGACGCGCTGCCGCGGACCGCCGAGCTGCCCGAGGACACGCCGACGCTGATCTCAGAGCCGGTCGAGTGGATCGTGGAGTTTCGCTGCTTCGTCGCGGACCGCCGCGTGCGCGCGCACTCGGTCTACGCCCGCGAGGGCGCGCTCGCCCAGGCCGAGGACGGCTCCTGGCCGTGCACAGACGAGGAGCGCGAGGCGGCGCTCTCCTTCGCCGCGACGCTGCTCGCCGACGCGCGGGTCGACGTGCCCGACGCGGTGGTCCTGGATGTCGGGCTGATCCGCGATCGCGGCTGGGCGGCGGTCGAGCTCAACCCGGCCTGGGGCTCGGGGCTGTACGGCTGCGACCCGACGGCCGCGCTCGAGGTGATCGCGAAGACCTGCCCCGAGACCCGGTGACGCGGACGAGCACCCGCGCTCGCCGTGCGCGCGAGCGCTTGGTTTCGGCCCAGGAGATTTCGAAACCCAAACGCGTCGCGCGGTATAGTTCCCATGGCGATGCTCCGCACGCGAGCCGAGAGGAACACACACCGAGGACCCCTGGGCGGGCTGCTCGTGACCGCGACGCTGCTCGCCGCGCTGTCGCCGACCGCCGCCTGCTCGTGGAACAAGGCGACGCGCTCGCTCAAGTTCAACCTCGTGAGCGAGTCCAGCGAGATCGAGATCGGGCGCAAGGCCGACGCGTCGATCGTCGAGCAGATCGGCGTCTACGATGAGCGCCCCGCGCTCGGCCCCTACGTGCGCGGCGTCGGCGAGAGGCTGGTCGCGGCCGGCGAGCGCGACCTGCCGTGGAGCTTCCGCGTGCTCGACGAGCCCGACGTCAACGCCTTCGCCGGGCCCGGCGGCTTCATCTACGTGACCCGCGGGCTGCTGACGCACCTCGGCTCCGAGGCCGAGCTCGCCGCTGTGCTCGGCCACGAGATCGCGCACGTCAACGCGCAGCACGGCGCCAACCAGCTGAGCCGCGTCAAGATCGCGCGCGGCGGCGTCGGGCTGTTTCGCGTCATCGACCCCAACCTCCGCCACGTCGGCGGGCTCGTCGCGGGCTCCGCCGGGCTCGCGCTGCTGCGCCGCAGTCGCGAGGACGAGGAGCAGGCCGACACCCTCGGGCTGCGCTACGCGACCGCGAGCGGCTACGCGGCCAACGGCATGAGCCGGGTGCTCGCCACGCTGACCGCGGTCTCGGCCCAACACGAGAGCGAGGAGAAGCGCGAGGCCTGGCTCTCGACCCACCCCGCGCCGGCCGCCCGCAAGCAGCGGATCGACCGGCTGATCGCCGAGCGCGGCGGCGGCGATCAGGGCACATGGGCGCGCGAGCCGTACCTGCGCCAGCTCGACGGCGCGCTGTTCGGAGACGACCCGCGCGACGGCTTCGTCCAGGGCACCACCTACCTGCGCCCGCGCTCGGGCTACCGCGTCGACTTCCCGGCGGGCTGGGAGCTCGCCTACGACAAGGGCATGGTCGCCGGGATCCTCCCCGATCACGAGGTGATCGTCGCGGTCGGCCTGACGAAGTTCACGAGCGCCCGCGCGGCGACCAGCGAGTTCCTCGGCGAGTCGGAATTCCCCCACAAGCCGACCGAGCAGGTGACGGTGGGAGGCTTTCAGGGCGAGTCGACCGAGTTCCGCGACGGCGGACCGCAGGCCCAGCTGCACGCGCGCGTGGTGTTCGTCGAGTACGGCCCGCAGGTCGTCGCGCTGCTCGCGTTCGCGGCGGTCGAGCAGTGGACGACGCACCAGCCGGCGATCAACAGCACCTTCGCGAGCTTTCGAACCATCTCGGAGCCCGCGCTGCTCGGCGTGCAGCCGGCGCGGATCAAGCTCGTGGTCTTAACCGAGGACCTCACGCCCGATCGACTGCTCGGGCCGGACGCGCCCCGCGACATCACACGCGACACCGTCGCGCTGATCAACCAGGTCGCCGAGGGCCAGACGATCCCCGCCGGCACGATGGTCAAGCGCGTGATCCAGCCGGCGCCGATCGTCGCGCGGCCATGACCCCCCGGCGCGCGCGCGATCGCGTGCCCGGGAGGTTGTCGCCACCACGACTCTGTGGTCTCCTCGGTGTCATGTCGAGCGAGACCGAGCTAGGAGAACTTAAAGACAGCAACGACCCCGAGGGGGAGGCGCCCGCCGCCAAGGACGGCGAGAAAGATGGCGAGAAAGACAACAAGAAGAAGACCGAGGAGAAAGCCGCGGACAAGACGTTCCCGGCGGACCTGGTCAACAAGGTAGAGTCGCTCGCCGGGGTGAGCTGAGCCCCGCCTGACGCGCCCAGCGCGTAGGCGCTCGAGAGCGCATATTATTTGATGAAGGACTGAACGAGACTCGCCATGGTGATCACATCCGCCGCGCCCACTGAGTCCGAGCTCGCCGTGCTCAACCTCGCGCTGCCGCAGTTCGTCAAGGCCCACGCCGAGCCGGGACGCGTGATCGTCACGCTCTACGCGCCCTACCGCGACGAGGCGACGCCCTTGATGTCGTGGTGGATCAAGCCCGCGGGCGCCCCCGACTTCGCGGGTGACCTGCTCTCGCGGGCGGTCATCTATCTCGCGGGGCGGCTCCAGACCATGGTGCGAGAGTTCCACGCGCGCGGCGGGCCGGAGATCGGCGACATCGTTAACTGCGGCTCGAGTTCAGTGTTCGCGCTGCGGCGCGGCGTGTTCTCCCGAGACGAGTTCGCCGTCGACCTCGAGCACGTCTACACCGTCGACCTCGCGCTGTGGTACTAGCCCGCAGTGCGCACCATGACTCTGCGGCGACGGTCGCGTCCTCGAGCGCCCGCTCGTAGCGCTTCCGCAGCGGTCATGCTCGCCTGCTTCAGCGCGGCGCGTTCGTCATGGTTCCCTGGGCGCGCAACCTTCAACGCGGGGCCGCGCGGGGCCGCCTGACGGAGCAGCGCCGCGCCCCGCGGCGTGGATAAAATGTTCAGAAGGCCAGGTTAAAACACGCCGAGCGCCTCGCCGCGCTCGGCGTGAGCCGGCGCTGTGAGCCGACGCATCAACGGCGACCGAGGAGGCCACGAGCTGACGGGAGCGCGGTGACTGACGCCGTCGAGCTCGCGCTTTGCGGGTCGCCCGCCTACGATGCACGCTCCGCGATGGAGCCGCCCCCCTCCAAAACCGACGCGCGCTCGAGCCCGACCGCCGGAGCCCGCAGCGGCTGGCCGCTCGCGCACGAGTGGCTCCTGATCGCGCTCGGTCTCGCGCTGGTGTGGCGCTACGCGTGGGTCATGGACGACGGCTTCATCTACGCGCGCTACGCCGACAACGCCGTGCTCACGCGCGTGGGCCTGGTCTACAACCTCGGCGAGTACGTCGAGGGCTACAGCTCGCCGCTGTGGATGCTGTGGCTGCTCATCCCGCGCGCGCTCGGCCTCACTTTCTGGCACATCTGGCTGGGCACCGGGCTGCTCTGCTTCGCCTGGACCGGCTGGCTGCTCGTGCGCCTTGATCGCCGGCTCGCGCCGCCGGAGAGCGCCGACGCGCGCGCGCGCGTCAACCTCCCGCTCGCCTTCCTCGCCGCCTGCTACGGCGTGACCTGCTTCTACACCTCCGGCCTCGAGAGCCCCTTCGTGCAGCTGGTCGCGGTCGCCTACGCGCTGCTGCTCGTCGACCCTCGAGACCGCGCCGCCCAGGTGCTCGTCGGCCTCTCGCCGCTGGTGCGCCCCGAGCTCGCGCTGCCCTTCGCGCTCGCGCTCGGCGTCGTCGCGCTGCGGACGTGGCGTGGTCGTCGCAGCGCGCGCGCGGCCCTCCGCGCGATCCTGCTGCCGGCCGCGCTCGGCGTCACGACGCAGCTCGGCTGGCTGAGCTTTCGCCTGTACTACTACGCCGACCTGCTGCCCAACACCTTCTACCTGAAACACGAGCGCGACCCCGTGCAGGGCTGGCGCTACTTCGTCAACGCGTTCTACAGCTACCACGTCGAGCTGCTGCTGCTGCTCGCCGGGCTCGCGCTGTGGCTCGCCTGGCGCCGACGCGGCGCGGGATCCGAGGCCCCGCGCCTGCAGCTGCGCGCGCGCCTGTGGATGCTGCTGCTCGCGCTCCCGGTCGCGCTCTACGTCATCCGCATCGGCGGCGACGCGATGCACTTCCGCTTCCTCGCCTTCCCCTTCGTGCTCGTCGTGTGCGCGACCGCGGGCGCGCTCGAGCTCGCCTTCCACACGACGCTGCGCGGCCGGCTCGGGGCGCGGCGGCTCGCCACGCTGTGCGCCCTCACGAGCCTCGTCGTCGCCGGCCTCAGCCTCCTGCAGCAGCCGCCGCAGCGCAGGCTCCACGCGCTGCGCGGGCCCGGCTCGCCCAACATGGTCCACAAGATCAGCGACGCCGGGCGGCATCGGAGGCGGCCCAAGCTGCGTAAGCTCGCGCTGTGGCGAGAGGACCTCGCCGCGCGGCGCGAGGCCGGCCGACACCCCGAGCGCTTCGCCTACGAGAAGACGGTCGCGATCGACTGGTGCGCCACGGCGCACTGGCGGTTTCGGTGGCGCGTCGTCCACAGCCTCGGCCTGACCGAGGCCACGCTCGCGCGCATGCCGATCCCGGCGGATCGCCCTGGGCACCGCTACGGCCTCAACCGCTACGCCGACGACCTCGCGCGCATCTACAACCATCCCGACGCCGCGCCGGGTCGCGGCATGCTGCGCGCCGCGGTGGAGGGGGGCTACGCCCCCCGATGGGTGGAGCGCGAGCTCGAGGCGCTCGAGCGCGTCGAGAAAAAGGTGTTCAATCAACATAATCTGCGGGAGAATCTCTCGCTCGCGCTGAGCACGCCGCGCCGCCTCGATCCGCGCGCGCGGCCGCGGGGCGGCGAGTGACGCAGAGGCGGTTAAACATGACCTTTCAAACATATTCATTCTTCGCGCTCGCGCTCGCGCTCTCGCTCCCTGGCTGCGGCGACAGCGACGGCCACGGCTCGAGCGAGGGCGACCCGAGCGCGGCGGTGACCGGCCCCGCCGTGACCGCGGACGCGACCTCGGGCCAGAGCTCCAGCGCCGGCGCCACCGAGGGCGAGGGCGACCAGACCACGCAGGGCACGAGCGACGCGAGCACCGGCGGCGAGACCACGAGCACCACGGGCCCCGTGGGCCCCAAGCTCGACGTCGGCGCGGACGCGGACTTCGCGGGCGACACCGACGACATGCCGGTCACGCCGACCTGCGACAACATCGACGAGTTCACGGCGACCAGCGTCGGCTGCGAGTTCTGGGCCGCGCAGGTGCCCTCCAACGCCAACGCGCTCCCCTACGGCATCAGCGTCGGCAACCCGAGCGAGGACCAGACCGCGCACATCGTGATCGAGGACATGCGCGGGCCCGGCGGGACGCTGCGCGAGGTCGCCGCGTTTGACCTCGCGCCCAAGTCGAGCCAGGTGACCAAGATCAACGGCACGGGCGGGCTCTTGCAAGAGCAGCACATGCTCACCGGCGCCGGGCTCAACGCGCTCGCGGCCTTCCGCGTGCGCGCGGACGTGCCGATCACCGCGATGCAGCTGTTCCCGGTAGGCGGCGGCCCGTCACATGTCTCCGAGGCCAGCCTGATGCTGCCGGTCAACGCGCTCGACACCGCCTACGTCGGCATGGGCTGGGCCGACCTCAGCGCCACCGGCGGGTGGGTCGCCGTGATCGCGATCGAGGACGGGACGACCGTGACCACGACCCAGGGCGACGCGATGCTCGACGCCTTCGACGCCTGGGTCTACCGCCCGGGCGACGACGCGACCGGCTTCTTCGTCGGCGCCGACGCCCCGGTCGCGGTGTTCTCAGGCGCCCAGTGCACGCTGATCCCCGGCCCGCCCTGGTACGCCTGCGACCACCTCGAGGAGCAGCTCGTGCCGCTGTCGAGCTGGGGGAACAACTACGTCGCCGCCCGCCACCCGCACCGCGTGCCCGAGATCAACCCGCAGCCCGAGGAGGTCTACTGGCGCGTGATCGCGGGCGTCGAGAACCAGACGATCACGCTCGAGCCGCCGGTCGACGGGGTCGGCGACAGCATCGAGCTGAACATGCCCTACGAGCACAGCGGCTTCGCGACCGCGAGCAGCTTCACCGCCCACAGCGACAGCCCGTTCATGCTCGTGCAGTACATGTCGGGCTGCTACAACGTGATCAAGGATACGCCGCAGCCCAACACCTGCGACCAGGGCCCGACCGGCGACCCCTACATGATCCAGATGCCGCCGGTCGAGCAGTGGCTGACCGCGCTGCCGTTTCTGACCGACACCTCCTACCCGCGCGACTACGTGACCATCATCCGCGAGGCCGGGACCGAGGTCACGCTCGACTGCCTCGGCGTCGTCTCGGATGACCACTTCACCGCGATCCCGGGCACCAGCTACGAGTACGGTCACGTCGAGCTCGACGTGGACGGCCAGGGCGGCGAGGGTCAGTGCGCCGACGGGGAGCAGTTCATCACCGCCGAGGCGCCGGTCGGCATCCTCGTGATGGGCCTCGACTGGGCGACCTCCTACGGCTACCCGGGCGGGCTCAACCTCGAGGGCCTGTGGACGCCGCCGCAGGAGCCGCCCGGCTAGCACACGCCGAACAAGACCCCGGGGACAGCTTCGTCAAACGCGAGCTCGCGCCCGCGCGCGCGTGATACAGTCCCCGGCGATGATCATGACGATCATGACGAGCCGACGCGCGCTCGCGGGGGTCGCCGCCTGCGTGGCCCTGACCGCGACGCTCGCCTGCACCGAGCGCGCCCGCGAGCTCCTCGACGCCGCGGCCCAGCGAGCCGAGCGCGCCGCGCAGCAGGCCGCCGAGCCCGCCCCCGCCCCCGCTGGCGCCGTGGTGCTGGTGAGCGTGACGGCGCCTGGCTACGCGCCCGAGGAGGTCGAGCGGCTGCTCACCGTGCCCCTCGAGGAGGCGCTCGCGGCGACGCCGGGGCTCGAGCGCCTCACCAGCACGTCGCGCGAGGGCGAGGCGCAGCTGCAGCTGACGATGGAGATGTCGCGCGCGCCCGAGCAGGCCTTGGTCGACGCGCGCGCGCGCGTCGACGAGGCCGCCCAGCAGCTCCCCAGCGACGCCGAGCAGCCCGTCATCACGCTCGTCGATCGCGGCGCGGCGCCGGACTTCATCGTCACCCTCGATCACGACGGCGAGCTCGTCACGCTTCGAACGCTCGCGCGGGAGTTCGCCGATCGGCAGCGCGCGCGCCCCGAGGTCGCGCGCGTCGAGCTCTGCGGCGGCGAGCAGGAGCTCCGCGTCGAGCTCGACCCCCACAGGCTCGCCGCGCTCGGCATGACGATCGCGTCCACCTCCACCAAGATCGAGGCGGCGCTGCGCGCCCGCGACATCGAGCTCCCCGGCGCGCGCCCGACGACGCGCGCCCCCGAGACGATCGAGACGCTCACGGACGAGGTCCTCGAGGTCAAAGACGGCGCGCCGATTCGCCTCGGGGACCTCGCGTCCATCGAGCTCGCGCCCGCGCGCTCGTGCGAGCCGTGGACCTCGCGCGGCGCCGCCGTCAGCGTGGCGCTCTGGCGCGCCCAGGGAGCCGAGGACGCGGACGCGAGCGCGCGCGCGCTCCGGGCCGCGGTCGCCGAGCTCAAGAGCAGCGCGCCGGCGACCATCACCCTGTTCGAGCGCCCGCGCTCGCATCACTTCGAACTGCGCGCGCCGGCTCCGGCGGCGGGCGACTCGGACCAGCTCGACCAGCTCGACCAGCTCGCCACCCACGAGCTCCCACGCGTCCTCGAGGGCGCCGAGTGGACGCTCCGCGCCCGGCCGTCGCGCGCGAGCGAGCCGTGGTCGCTGATCATCACGTCCGCGCACGCCGTGCCGGAGCTCGATCAAACGCCCAGCTTCGAAACCATCGCGGGCGCGCTGCGCCAGCTCCCCGGGCTCGAGCTCCGCGCGCTGCTCCGCGCGGGTGAGCCTCCGCCGCGGCGCGTCGCGGTTCTTCAGGGGCCCGAGCTCGCCACGCTCCACGAGCTCGCGCGGGAGCTGTCCCGCGTCGTGCACGCGCGACAGCCAGCGCTGACGGCCGCGGTGCTCGACGGCGCCACGCGCCCCGAGCAGGAGCTGACGCTCGACAGCCCGCGCCTCGCCGCGCTCGGCGTGACGAGGGACGAGGTCCTGCGAACCATCGAGCTCGCGAGCGGGGGGCGACGCGTCGGCACCTCCGGGCGCGGGCCCGACGCGACCCCGATCATCCTGGTGACGCCGCGGCGCGCGAAAGCTGCCCAGGCGCTGCTCGAGCTCACGGTCCAGGGGGAGCGCGGCGCGATACCGCTGCGGGCCTTGGTCGAGCTTCGCCAGCAGCTCGCGCCCGTCGACATCACCCGTGAGGACAGGCGGCGCGGCGTACGCGTCGAGTTCGCGGGCCCCTCGCTGGGTGAGCGAGACGGCGCGAGAACGCTGGAGCGGGCCGTGAGCGCGGCGCTAGAGCTGCCCCCAGGCTACACGCTCACGTGGCGCTCGCGTCCGTAGCTAAATTTCTGTAGCGCTTCGCCACGGGCGCCGCACTTGCCCCGAAGCGCAGTTGCGCTGACTCTCCTCTAATGCGCTCCGTCCCCAGCCGCCGGCGAGCCCATCGCGTCGGAGCGCTCGCCGCCGCGTTGACGCTGAGCGCCGCGCTCGGCTGCGCGGGGAAGGAGAAGCGGAGCGAGCGGCCGCGCGAGCGCGAGCTCCCGCCGGGGCCCGTGATCCGCGAGGTCGAGGTCGAGGGCGTGACCGTCTTCGGGCAGGATGAGTTCCTCGCGTACCTCAACCTCCGCCCCTCGCCGCGGCTCAGCTTCAAGGGCAAGCGCTACTACGTACCTGGCCTCGAGGCCATTGACAAAGAGCGCGTCGCCGAGCTGTACGCGGCCCACGGCTACCACGACGCCCGCGCCGTGAGCGTCGTCGTCGAGGTCGAGACCAAGGGCGACCCCGAGAAGCACGCGCGCAAGGTCGCGCGCCGCGAGCGACGCGGCAAGCGCCCGCCGAAGCCGCTCAAGCAGCTCGCGCGCGCCAAGATCGTCGTCGAGGAGGGTCTGCCCGCGAAGATCCGGGCGATCGACGTCCGCTGGTCCGACTACACGCGCGACCCCAAGTTCCCGCTCGAGCGCGCGGCGGTCGAGCGCGAGCTGAAGCTCGAGCTCGGCGATCCGATCTCGCTCCCGGCGATGCGTGACTCGGCCGCCGCGATGCAGGCGGCGATCGAGGCCCGCGGCTACCCGCACGCCGAGGTCACCGAGCACGCCGACGTCCACCGCGAGGAGCGCTGGGCCGAGCTGCGCTTCGAGGTCGACCCCGGCGCGCCGGCGCGGATCGGCGCGATCACGATCGAGGGCCTCACCTTCGTCCCGCCCGACCTCGTGCAGCGCGAGATCGAGTACGCGCGCGGCGAGCCCTACCGCCCCGCCCTGGTCGCGCGCGTCGAGAAGACCATCTACGGGATGGAGGTCTTCAGCACGGTCTCGGTGCGCAAGGGTCCGCCGAAGGACGACGGCACGGTCGACCTGGTCGCGCGGGTGCAGGAGACGCGCCTGCAGTCGGTGAAGGTCGGCGGCGGCGTCGGCATCGACCCCGTGCGCTGGGAGCAGCGCGTGTCCCTGCGGTACCGACACGAGAGCATCTTCGGCCGGCTCACGCGCATGGACGTGATCACGCGGGCCGGCTACGCGGAGCTGCCGAACTTCTGGGCCGCGCAGCAGCACGGCCCGATCTTCGAGCTCGACCTGATCTTCCGCAAAAAGGGCCTGCTCGAGAAGCACCTGATCTGGACCGAGCACCCGGGCTTCGAGCTGGGGATCTGGGAGGGCTACCAGTTCTGGAACGTCACCAACACGCTGGGCGTGGCGCGCTTCATCACGCGCTTCGTCGAGCTGGGGCTGAGCTACAACAACCTCTACCAGCAGCTCTTCAACCTGACGCCCGCGCTGCAGGACCCTGACAACCGCGCGCTGCTGGGCGCTGACTTCCGCGAGCGCTTCTTCCTCAGCTACCTCGAGGCCAACGCGACGCTGCACCTCACCGACGACCTGATCACGCCGACCAACGGCGCCCGCCTCTCGCTGGTCTACGACTTCTCCAACCGCTACATCGGCAGCCAGTTCAACTACCACAAGTTCTCGCCCGAGCTGCGCCTGTACTGGCGGCCACATCAGCGCGTGCAGCTCGCGGGGCGCGGGCGCGTCGGTATGCTGTTCCCCTACGGCGAGGGCGATCGGCGCGCGGTGCCGCTCGATCAGCGCCTCTACCTCGGCGGCGCCAACGACGTGCGCGGCTGGCCGCTGCGACGGCTGTCGCCGCGCGTTCAGACCTGCACCGGCGTCGACCTCGAGGGCAACCTCGTCGGCTGCGATCAAGCGCCGATCGGCGGCTACTCCGAGGTGCTGATGAACGCCGAGCTGCGCGTGCGCCTGGTCGCCGACCTCTGGTCCGCGGGCTTCTTCGACCTAGGAGACATCCGCGAGGGCGTCACCGAGTTTGACCCGCGCGGCTGGCAATACTCGACCGGCGGCGGGCTGCGCTACAATTCACCCATCGGCATCTTCCGCCTCGACTTCGGCTACCGCCTGAACCGCGACGACCTCCGCTTCCCCGAGCCGCGGCAGTGGGCGATCCACTTCAGCCTGGGAGAGGCGTTCTGACCGTGGAGACGGACCGTCAGCCCCCGCCCGCGGAGGAGGCCGAGGCCGAGCTCGCGCCCGGGGTCCGGCCCGGGCGCGCGCCCACGGCCCCGCGGCCGCTGTGGCGCCGCGCGCTCCGCTGGCTTGTGCGCATCGTCCTCGGCCTGCTCGCGCTGATCGTCACGATCCTGCTGCTGGTGCTGTTCACCGCGGCCGGCACCCGCCTCGCGCTGAACACCGGCGCGCGCGTCTACGACGGGATGATCCCGGGGCGCGTGGAGATCGCGAAGATCGAGGGCGCGCTCGCCGACCGCCTCGTGATCTCCGGCGTCGCGCTCGAGGACTCCGCGGGCACGCGCCTCGTCGAGCTCGAGCGCCTCGCGCTCGGTCTCGACCTCGGGCGCGCGCTGCGGGGTAACCTGACCCTGGGTCGCGTCGAGCTCGAGGGCGCGCGGATCTTCGTGCCCGGGCCGGATGTCCCCGGCTTCGCCGACCTCGCGCCGCCGCGTGATCCCGACGCCCCGCCGCCGCCGCCGCCCGACCCCGAGGCCGGGCTCGGACCTGACCTTCCGGCCACCATTGACCTCGAGCTGCACCTGCGCCGCGTGCTGCTCGAGCGCGCCCCCTCGCCGCCGCGCGGCCTGGCCGCGCTCGCCGAGCCGGAGCCCGATCCTGCCCCCGAGGTCATGCTCGATCTCGATCACCTCGACCTCTCGGCCCACGGCGCGGGCCGCAGCGCGACCCTCGAGCTCGACCTCGCCGCGCGGGTCCCCGCCGTCTCGGGCCTCGACGTCGAGGAGCTGCACATCGCCGCGCGCTGGGACGAGCCGCGCGCGACCCTCGAGCAGCTGCGCCTGACCAGCAACTGGGCGTCGCTGGAGCTCGGCCCGCTGGAGCTCGACCTCGACGCCATCCGCGGCTCGCTCGACGAGCTGCGCGCCCAGGCCGAGGAGGAGTGGTTCACCTCGATGACGACGCTGCCGACCGACGGCCCGCCGACCGTCGAGCTCGCGGCCCGCGGCGGCGCCCCCGAGCTGACCGCCGAGCTGCGCGCGAACGTCCCGGGGACCGCGAGCGCGGAGCTCGAGGTGACCGCCGCGCTCGAGCCCGAGCTGCGCGTCGACCTCGACCTCCGCAGCTCCGCCGAGCTCGCGCGCCTCAGCGCGGCGCTCGACCCCGGCGAGCTGTCCCTCGAGACCCGCGTGTCCCTGGCCGGCGACCCCGAGGAGGAGCTGCGGCTCCGCGCCCAGCTCGAGTGCCTCGACTGCGACCCGCGGACGCCCGTGCGCCTCGAGCTCACGGCCGACGGCTCCCCCACGGCGCGCACCGGCAGCGCGCGGCTCGAGCTCAACGCCGCCGGCGCGACCGTCAACGCGACGGCGAGCGCCGACGCGCGCGGCCAGCTCGAGCTCGACGCGACCATCGACGCCCCGAAGCTCTCGCGCGTCGCTCGCCTCGTCGATCGCTTCGTCGCGCGCCCGGAGCTCGTCGGCCGCGCCCACCTCGAGCTGCGCTGCGCCGGCGCGCTCGAGCCCCGCGACATCACCTGCCGGATCAAGAGCGACGTCGGGCAGATCCCGCCGCTCGAGCGCGCCGCGCTCGACGTCCACGCGACGCTCAAGGGCGATCAGCTGCACGCCGAGCTGCGGAGGCTCCGCGCCGCAGCCTTCGGCCTGCAGACCTACGCCGACACCCAGGAGGGACCCGCGATCGTCGATGTCGCGCTCGACCGCGGCGCCGTCACGGTGAAGCGCCTCGCGCTCGCGCTCGGCGAGGCGGTCGCGACGAGCGCCGACCGCGAGCCCCTTGAAAACAAGTCTGAAAAGCCAGCTCCCCCAACGCTGCGCGCGCCGGCGCGGATCTCGATTGACGGCTCCTACGACCCCAAGGGGACCAACGACCTGCGCGTCGGCGTCGAGGATCTCCAGCTCGCGCTCGCCAACAACTTCGCGCCCAGGCTCCGCGCGGGCGGCCGCGCCGAGCTCGACGTGCACCTCTACGGCCCGGCGAAGGCGCCGCGCGCCGCCGTCACGGTCCGCGGCCGCGATCTAGCGATGCTCGGGGAGACCCTCGGTCAGCTCGACCTCACCGCCGGCTACGAGCCAGGCCTCGCGCGAGCCGAGCTCGAGCTGCGCGACGGCCCGATCGACGCGCTCACGCTGCGCGCCGCGATCCCCTTCACCGCGAACCTCGCCACCAGCCGCTTCGCGCTCGCGCGCGGCCCTCTGAGCACCACCCTCTCGCTGCGCGGCGCCCAGCTCCCAAAGCTGCTCGCGTTCGCGGGGCCCGAGGATCAGCGGCCGCCGCTCGCCGGCTCGCTCGACGTAGAGCTCGCGCTCGCCGGCAGCGCGCGCCGCCCGACTCTAGAGCTGGACGTCCACGGCCGCGAGCTCCGCTTCGCCGAGAAGACCCTGGGTACGCTGCGCGTGCTCGCCGGCTACGACCGCGAGGGCGCGACCGCGCAGGTCCAGCTCGACCACCCGAAGATCCGACGCCTCGCCGTCGACGCCGAGGTGCCGCTGCGGGCCGCGCTCGTGCCCACCCCCGGCGCGTCGTGGCTCGCCCAGAAGCGGCACCGGCTGCACGTCGACATCGACGGCGTAGACCTCGGCCTCGTCCGCGACTGGGCGCCGGACGTGGCGCTGTCTGGCACCACCGATCTCGACGTCATAGTCGACGGCCCGATCACCCGCGCGCTCACGGCCCAGCTCGAGCTCGGCGTCGACGCGCTGAGCTACGACGAGAAGTCGATCGGCGACCTGCTCACGCGCGTCGCCTACCGCGAGGGCGAGGTCGAGCTCGAACTCGACGCCTCGAGCCCGCTGGCGCGGACCGTCGCGCTGACCGCCCGCGCCCCGATCGATCTCGACCCCCGCCGCGGGCGCGTCGACTGGGAGCACGACAAGCCCCACGAGCTGCGCCTCGGCCTCGCGGGCGCCGAGCTCGCCGCGCTCGCGCCCTGGGTCGACGGCCTGCCGGCGCTGGGCGGTCGCGCCTGGATCGACCTCAGCGTGACCGGGACCGCGCTCGCGCCGGCGCTCCAGCTCGACGCCGGCGTCGACAAGCTGTCCCTCGAGAAAGCTCGCGTCGCCGAGCTCGGGCTGCACGCCGACTACCAGCCCGGCGCCGCGAACGTCGGCCTCGTCGCGCGCCGCGACGGCGTCCGCAGCGTCGAGCTGTCCGCGCACGCGCCCGTGACGGTCGACGCCGTCACCGGCGGCGTCGACTGGGACCGCGAGGGCATGCACGCGCTCGCGCTCACCGTCCGCAACCTCGACCCTGACTTCGTCGCCGCGCTCCAGCCGCTCCCGCCCGAGCTCGACTTCTTGCTCGGCCTCGAGCTCAACGCCAGCGGCGGCGCGTCGGACTTCGAGCTCGCCGCCGCGCTCACCGGGCACGTCGGCGCCGACGACACCCGCTACCCGCTGCGCGGACAGATCGCGGTCGACCCCCGCGAGCAGCGTCTCAACCTGCTCCTCAAGGCGCCGTACAAGACCCGCGACGAGCGGGCCCGCCCGACCCCGGTGCTCGACCTCGACGCCGTCAGCGAGCTCGACCTGCTCGCGCTGCAGTCCGGCGCGCTCGACCCCCTCGCCGCGCCGCTGCGCCTGCGCCTCGACGTCGACGCCCTCAACCTCAAGCCCGCGAGCGGCTTCTTGCCGACCTCGCTCTACGACCTCGTCGGCGCGCTCTCGGCCGACCTCGACGCCAGCGGGACGATCGGCGCCCCCGCGCTCTCCGGCACCGCGACCGTCGCGGACGCCGGCGTCACGGTCGTCCCGCTGCGCCAGCGCTTCCAAGACGTCGACGTAGAGCTCGCGTTCTCGAGCGCGGGCAACGAGATCACCGCCGCGCTCAAGCGCCTCAGCATCGCGACGGGCCGCGGCTCGATCGACGCGACGGGGCGGGCCGCGGTCGTCCTCCCACACGGCGACGTCGACGCCGGCGTCGAGCTCGCGATCAACGACCTGCCGCTGCGGCAGCCCGGGCTGCCGCGGATGAAGATCGACTCCAAGATCACCAGCGCGGCGAAGGTCGACGCGCGCGGCGTCAACGTCGACATCGCGATCGCCGAGACCCTCGTCGACGTCCAGCCGACCAACGTCGCCGCGCCCAAGCGGATCCCGACCAGCGATCGCGTCACCTACGTCGAGCTCGTCGACGAGGAGGCGCTGCCCGAGCTCCCGAAGGCGGCCGCGCAGACGGGCGACGCCGCCGAGGAGCCCGGCGCCCCCACCCGCGTCGCGGTCAAGTTCGTCGATCCGCTGCGCATTCGCGGCCCCTCGATCGACATGTCCTGGGGCGGCGAGGTCGAGGTCGCCATCACCGACGCGGTCTCGGCCAAGGGCGCGCTCGAGAACGACAACGGGACCTTCAACCTGATCGGCAACGACTTCGTGGTCGAGCGCGGCGTCGTGACGATCCCGCCGGGCGGCGACATGATCCCCTACATCGAGCTCAAGGCCACGACCACCATCGATCCGGTCACCATCATCGCCACCATCCGCGGCCGCGCGACCCAGCCCGAGCTGGTGCTGTCCTCGATCCCCGCCTACCCCGAGTCCGAGATCTTCACGATGCTCGTGACCGGCTCCTCCGACACCCAGAGCGCCGACCCCGAGAAAGTGAAGGCCCAGGCCGCCTCGCTGCTCAGCGCGCTCTCGAGCCCCGCGCTGCAGCGGCACATCAACCAGGCGATCGGCGTCGACAAGATCGGCGTGTCCTTCGGCGACAACCTCAGCCAGCCGATCTTCAAGGTCGGCAAGAACGTCAGCAAGAACGTCTACGTCGAGACGCGCTACCAGGCCAACGTCCCCGCCCACGACAAGTCGACCAACGACGCCGAGCTCGGCGCGCGCTACCGCTTCAAGCCCAACTGGTCGCTCGAGACCTACTTCGGCAACCGCGCCTCGGGCGGCGTCGACGTCTACTGGGGTCGCTCCTACGACATCAAGCGCCACAAGTGGTGGCTCGGGCCGCCGAAGCGGAGGCGAAAGGGAACGCCGAACGAGCAAACGCCCGCGCCCGCCGCTCCGCCGCGCGAGACACCCCGCGAGACACCCCGCGAGACCTCGAGCGAGAAGCCCTGATCCGCCGCTGCGGCGCGCGACGGCTCGCGCGCTCGCGCGCGGCCGGTGTATACCGGGCGACTGCATGCCGCGAACGCGAACCCGCAACGGCTCCTCCAAACGCCGCGCGACGCCCCGCCGCGCGCCGCGAGACGAGGCCGACGACGCCGCGGTCGTGCACCCGACCTACGCGCGCTTCTACGCGGTCATCGCCCAGGTCCCGAAGGGCGCCGTCGCGACCTACGGACAGATCGCGCGGCTCGCCGGTCTGCCCGGGCGCGCGCGCCAAGTCGGCTACTCGCTGCACGCCCTCCCGCCCGGCAGCCCGATCCCGTGGCAGCGAGTGATCAACGCGCGCGGCGAGATCAGCCTGCCGGCGCTCGGCGGGCGACGGGCGCGTCAGCGTCGGCTGCTCGAGCGCGAGGGCGTCCGCTTCAACGAGCGCGGTCGTGTCGATCTACGCCGCTATCAGTGGGAGCCCGACGCGTAGCGCGTCGCGCGGGCCTCGGAGCGGCTTTTCGAGTATCGTCGCTCAGCCGCGATGGACGCCACCGCCCCGCTCTTGAGCCCCTTACTCCCCGTGCAGCTGTTCTTGGCCGCCGCGCGCGCGCTCGGCCAGAGCTCGCGCGCGCTCGAGCTCGCGCTCAAGCGGATGTCCTCCAAGCACGCGATGGCCTCCGTGTTCGCCGGCTACCGGCCCGGCGCGCACGACGTCTTCGTCACCTGCTTCTCGAAGTCGGGGACCAACTGGACCATGCAGATGGCGGTTCAGCTCGCGCACCGCGGCGCGGCTGAGTTTGAGCACATCCACCATCTCGTCCCCTGGCCCGACGCGCCGCTGTTCCCCGGCGTCATCCCGCTCGACGATCCGGGACCGCGCCAGCGCGCCCCCACCGGGCTGCGCGCGATCAAGACGGCGCTCCCAGCCGCCTATGTGCCCTACAGCCCCGACGCCCGCTACCTCTGCGTCGCGCGCGACCCCAAAGAGATCGTCGTCTCCGCGTACTACTTCGTCACCAGCACCTTCGGCCTGCGCGCGCACATCAGCCCCGAGCAGTGGCTCGAGCTGTCGCTCAAGCCGACGTCGATGATCAGCATGTGGCCCGAGCACATGGCGAGCTACTGGAGCTGGCGCGACCGCCCCAACGTGCTGGTGCTGATGTTCCCCGAGATGAAGCGCGACCTCGCCGGCACGGTCGACCGGGTCGCCCGGCACCTCGGCGTGACGCTCGACGCCGACCAGCGCGCGGCGGTCATACACAAGTGCAGCTTCGCGTACATGAAGTCCAAACAGTCCTGCTTCGCGCCCCCGCGGATGCCGCTGCTCACCGGTCGCGCGCGCGGCGAGATGATCCGCAGCGGCAAGACCGGCGACCTCGACTTCATCACGCCGAAGCTCCGCGCCCAGCTCGACGAGATGATGCTCGCGAGGCTGCGCGAGCTCGGCTCGGATTTTCCCTATCGCGAGCTGTTCATGGCGAACGGCTGACCGTTAAGCCAGGAGCCACGAGCCTCGGCTAATCCGGGACCTCGCCGGCCTTGCACACCTCGGCGATGTGATCGATCGCCTCGAGCATCGGCGGCGTATACGGTTGACAAAGATCGCCGATCACCCCGAACGGGAACTGCTCTACCAGCTCGTGGTAGCCGTTTGTGTGGTCACCCGGGCCCTCTTGGCAACCGGGAGGGTTTGACGGGTTCGTCTGGGGATCGAGGATCGCTACCGGCACCACCGCGTTCAGATCGCCGCCCTTGGACACCGCGAGCTCCGCCGCCCACTCCGCCGGATCGCCAGGGCCCGGGTGACCGTGCGACAGCATCACCGGCAGCAGCCACGCGTCCTCTCGCAAAAAGCCCGCGTTGCAACCATCCGGCCCCGTCAGCGCTGGGCTCACCGACGCGAGCGTGGGCTGCAGCGCGCCCCACGAGCCCGAGTTCTCGCCGCCCTTCCACATGCAGTGCATGATCGCCGACGCGTCCTCCTCCCCCGCGTCGACCCAGCGCCGCGGCCCCTCGATACATTTTTCAACGAGCGACCGCCACATCATCCCCGCGCCCGTCACCCAGTCACACGGACCCAGCAGCTCACACGGGAACTCCGGCGACGGCGCCCCGCAGAAACCGTCTTCGAGGCAGCCCTGCTCGCAGTCAGGCTCGTACGCCGGAGACGTCCCCGGTACGTGCAGGTAGTGCACGCTCCAACCCGGCAGCCGCTCCTCGATCGCCGCCGGCAGCTCGTACGCCACGTGGTACGCCATCTCCGTCCACGTCGGCCCGGACTGCTCCACCACCAGCACGATGTCGAGCGCGCCGCAATACGCCGGGAGATCCCAGTCGTCCGCCCCCACGTCCTTGACCGGCCCCGTCGTCATCCCCGGCGAATCATCACTCGTCGACTCCGCGCTTATGCCCGTCGTCGAGGTCGTCGACGTGCTCGCTTCGCCGCTCGTCCCCGTGCCGCTGACGCTCGTGATGCCCTCGTCGCCGCCGGTGCTCTGCTCGAACCCGCCGCACGAAAGCAGCATGGCGAGAGCGGCTATGGGTGCACGATGTGGAGCCACGAGCCTCGGCTAATCCGGGACCTCGCCGGCCTTGCACACCTCGGCGATGTGATCGATCGCCTCGAGCATCGGCGGCGTATACGGTTGACAAAGATCGCCGATCACCCCGAACGGGAACTGCTCTACCAGCTCGTGGTAGCCGTTTGTTTTATCCCCCCCGCCCTCCTGGCAACCGGGAGGGTTTGACGGGTTCGTCTGGGGATCGAGAATCGCTACCGGCACCACCGCGTTCAGATCGCCGCCCTTGGTCTCTGCAAGCTCTTCCGCCCACGACGCAGGCGTGCCGTCGATGGTCGGCCACCCGTGCGATAAGAGCACCGGCAGCAGCCACGCGTCCTCTCGCAAAAAGCCCGCGTTGCAACCATCCGGACCCGTCAACTCTGGGCTCACCGACGCGAGCGCTGGCTGAAGCGCGCCCCATGAGCCCGAGTTGGTACCGCCCTTCCAGATGCAGTGCATGATCGCCGACGCGTCCTCCTCCCCCGCGTCGACCCAGCGCCGCGGCCCCTCGATACATTTTTCAACCAGCGACCGCCACATCATCCCCGCGCCCGTCACCCAGTCACACGGACCCAGCAGCTCACACGGGAACTCCGGCGACGGCGCCCCGCAAAATCCGTCCTGAAGGCACCCCTGCTCGCAGTCAGGCTCGTACGCCGGAGACGTCCCCGGAACGTGCAGGTAGTGCACGCTCCACCCCGGCAGCCGCTCCTCGATCGCCGCCGGCAGCTCGTACGCCACGTGGTACGCCATCTCCGTTCGCGTTGACCCGGACTGCTCCACCACCAGCACGATGTCGAGCGCGCCGCAGTACGCCGGGAGATCCCAGTCGTCCGCCCCCACGTCCTTGACCGGCCCCGTCGTCATCCCCGGCGAATCGTCACTCGTCGACTCCGCGCCCACGCCCGTCGTCGAGGTCGTCGACGTGCTCGCTTCGTCGCTCGTCGCCGTGCCGCTGACGCTCGTGATGCCCTCGTCGCCGCCGGTGCTCTGCTCGAACCCGCCGCACGCCACCAGTACGAACAGAGCGGCTATGGGTGCACGACGTGGAGCCACGAGCTTCCTTGCAGACCGTTACCGTAGTTCACGTCGTGCTGCCCGAGCAAGACGACGTAGCCGTACTCGGCCGGCTTGGCCGCGACGAAGCGCGTGACCGGCGACTTGAGACCGCTCAGCTCCTGCCACTTCTTCGTATCTCCCGCGTATCGACGGCTCTGCGCGAAGCACTCACCATTCTCGCACTCTGCGCCAGCGATTACGTACTCGCCGTGGCTCGACACGGCGAGCGCGTAAGCCCGCTCGACTTCGGCCGTCTGCTCAAGCAGGTCGATGGGGACCCCAACACCGTCCTCGACCTGGAGATGACGGACGAGCATCCGCCTACCTTCGTCGACGTACCAGAAGCCCGCGGTGCGGAGACCGTCGGGCAGCACCGCGACGTCAAGGATGTCTTCGGCCTCCTTCGTGAACACCCTCGACCAGTGGGGCGCGCCGTCTTGGGCCGCGTAGGCCCACGCGGCCCCAAACTCCCCTGGCAGATCGTTGTACGTAACCTGACCGACCGCGAACACGCGACCGTCCGCCACCGCGACCGCCCGCGCCGTATTTTTATCTCCACCCTCGGTCTCCGTCTGGACCCAGAGCGGCGTGAGCGTCGGCGTCATCGTCCACGTGCGCGCGACCGTATCCGTGACCCCGAACACCCCCGTGTTCCCGACCACGAACACCAGCTCATCGGAGACCGCGACATCGCGCCACTCCACGTCGTCCTGGGTGTACAGGTACATCTTCGAGCCGCTCGCGGTGTACCGCGTGATCCACGAGGACCCGTCCACATCGCGCGCGACCACGATCGGCGTCGACCCCATAAACGTCACGGCCACGCCGTATCGCCCTTGCGTCGGGGCGATCCACTGGTCGTCGATCAACGAGCCGCCCGGACCGCGGCGCTCCGACAGCATCGTCGTCACGCCGTCCTTCAGGCGAAAGCCGACGATGAACAATTCACCCGTCGGGCTCACCGCCACGTCCTCCCAGTAGACATGCTCGCCCGGGAAGGGCTGGTTGGGCTCGTGCACCACCACCGCGCCGCTCTCGGGGAGCGCGACCGTGAAGGCGACCGCGTCGCTCGTCGCCGTCTGGCCGGCGCTGTCGACCGCGACGGCGTAGAACTCGAGCTCGCCCGCGTCGTCCTGGTGATCGATCGCCAGCGTGTAGGCGTAGTGCCCGAAGTCGTGGTCCGTGACCGACGCCACCTTCTGGTCGCCCACGAAGAAGTCGACGCGCTCGATCCCCATGTCGTCGAGCGCGAACACCGAGAGCGCGACGGGGCCGGCGGCGGTGATCGGCTCGGGCGCGTGCGTGCCCTGAACCTCCGCCTGCATGATCATCGGTCGCGCGTCGGCGTCGGCGTCGGTCGGCGGGTTGTCGGGATCATCGGGGTCGCCGGTGCTCGAACCCGCGCCCGAGTTCGAGTTCGAATCCGAGCTGCCGGGCGCCCCGTTCGAGGTCGACGTGTAGACGTCCGGGGCGTCGTCGTCGTCGTCGCCCGGCGCCTCGTCGACGCTCGACGTCCCGCTGCCGCTCGCCTGCTCGTTGTGCGCGTCCGCGTCGTCGAACACCCCGCCGCAGGCGAACACGAGGCTCACCGCCAGCAGGCAGATGATGAGCGGCGGTGAGTGAGAGAGGGACGCTGACATATCGCTAAGCCGGCGCGCGGTTCCGAACATCTTCACCTGTAGCATGATTTCTCGTGTGCAGGTGACATCGGCCGCGCCGCGCCGCGGTTGCGTCGGGACCTCCGCCTTTGGAGGGCTCTTCCGTCGTCAAAAATTGTCAAAAAATGTCAAAGCGCGGACGTCACGCCCTTCGGCTCGGTCAGCCCTCGAGCACGAGCTCGATCTGGTCGCAGAGACCGTTCCAGCTCGTCTCGGCCGTCACCACGACCGGCAGCTCCCAAAACTCCTGCGGCTCGAGCAGACACGCGCCGTGCTCGTCGAGCCCGCCCTCCTGGCAGTCGCTCTCGTCGACGCAGGTCATCTGCTCCTCCGAGCAGTCGCTCAGCCGCGCGGCTCCGGCGAGCGCCGTGTAGGCGCCCGCGCCCGCCTGCGCGCTGACGCTGCACGCGAGGTCCTCGCCGCCGCCCGGCAGGCAGGCGCCCGGCATCACGGTCTCGGCGAGCAGCAGGCCGTCCCACGCGCGCTCGACGTAGCCGCCGGGCGCCAGGTAGATCGGCGGGTTAAACGTCTGGCACAAAAGACAGCCTCCGTCGTTGACGTACGCCTCGCACGACGGCCAGTCGATCGCGCAGTTCGAGCTGGGCAGGTACAGCGCGCGCCCGCTCGCGCTGCCCGTGAGGTCGAAGTAGCGCGCCTGGTGATGACAGCCGTGCGTCCGGTCGTAGACCAGCAGCGGCTCCTCGCTGGCGTTGCGGATCACCACCGTGATGGAGTCGTCGCCGGTGAGCGTCGGCGTCGCGAATTCTTCGCAGCTCATCTCGCCGGCGATCGGATCCGCGCCGTCGGGGTCGGGCGCCTGCGCGCACAGCTGCTCCTGCGACTCACCCGTCGCGCCGCCCTCGCTCTCGCCCGTCGCCTCGCTCTCGCCCGCATCCCCCGTGCTCGCGTCGGTCTCGCCCGTGGTGTCGACCCCTGGCCCGCAGGCGGCGACGAGCAGACAGAGCGTGAGGACCGAGAGGTCGCGCGGTGACAACGGCATGTCTCAAAGTACAGTCAATCCGTCGGGGAGCGCTCGAAAATCTGGCGCGCGCGCGAATCTGACTTGCTCGAGGACCACGCGGCGCCCCGCTGTCGTCCACGCGTCACGCGCGCGCCGACGCCGACACTCCGCGCGCGTCGCTAGCTCGAGTCGGCGACTCTGCGCGCGCAATAAAATTCGAGGAAACTTCGCTCGGCCGTGCCCAAAACCTGTCGCTCGCGTTCCTTATCAGCACAAGGAGCCGAATCATGTCTCGTATCCCGTCTCGCCCCGCTCTCCCGCTCATCCTCCTCGCGCTCAGCAGCTACGCCTGCTCCCCGCAAGTCGACAACAACTACTCTGGTGAGCCGCTCGCCTCGATTCGCGGCGCGGTCTCGTCCAACGCCGCCCCGACGGCCGCTGATGTCGCGGTGCTCTGGTTCTCCAACCAAGGCGGTGAGTGCACCGGTCCCATCACGAGCTGCAGCGGAGGCGGCGGCGGCGATGTCGAGGCGATCGAGTGCGCCGAAGCGTGCGGCCCAATGCCCGACGTGTGCGACGCCGCGAGCCACGAGGTCTACGGCGCGTGCGTCCAGGCCTGCGGCTGGTCGCACTCGTTTCAGATCTCGTGGGACCTCTGCGTGGACGGGGCGTCGGGCGAGCGCGTCTCGGTCGAGGGCGAATTCCCGGCCGCGTTCACGCTCGACCTCTTCCAGCCGCCTCCGGACGACGCGCTGCTCGCCGACGCCGACGGCCTTCGCCTGGCCTACGGATGGTTCATCGTCGCGGACCCCGACGTCGAGACGATCACGCTCAGCCTCTACGACGACGCGCCGCCCCAGGCGATCATCGGCGGCTCCGGGACGCACGTGCTGATCTACGCCGCCGACCCGATCACCGCTGACTCCAACTGGGGTCAGTACTTCGGCAGCGCGCTCGAGGTCGGCTATCACGTGGTCGAGGTCGTCCCGGGCGTCAGCTGCGACGAGCCGCCCGTGGACCCCGAGCCCGGCTACACCTGCTTCGCGACCCCGAACACCTACGCGCTCAGCGCTGAGGACCTCGCCACCGAGATCAGCGTCGAGCTCGCGGCGTTCGAGACGATCGCGTGGCCGAGCCTTTGAGACACGATCACGCGCGTCGCGGGGCGCTGCTCTCGCGCTCCACCTCTCCCTATCGACGACTGATGAGTCGGGTAGGGTAGGCTCCGCTCCTGTGCGCTCGACGATCGAAGCCGCGTATCGCTCACACGGCCCCACCGTGCTGCGTCGAGCGCGACTCATCCTGGGCAACGAGGCCGACGCGCGCGAGGTCGTGCAGGAGCTGTTCACCTCGCTCGTCGCGCGGCCTGAGCAGTTCTCCGGGACAGGATCACTGATGGCGTTTCTCTACAAGGCGACCACGAACCTGTGTCTCAATCGCATCCGCGACGCCCGCACGCGCCGACGCCTGCTCGCGCGACGCGGCCCGCCGCCGGAGAGCGCGCCGGCGCGGGCTGAGTCGCGCGCACGCGTCATCGAGCTCCTCGCGGGCTTGCCCGAGGACCAGGCGCGAGCCGTCGTGTACTACTACATCGACGAGATGTCGCAGGCGGAGATCGCGACGCTGATGGGCTGCTCGAGACGACATATCGGAAACCTGATCGCGCGCGCGCGGACCCAGGTCACCGCCGCGGAGGGCGCGCGGCCGTGACTCTCCTTCTGCTTCAGCGCACGCGCGGCGACGACTGCCTCTCAGACCTCGTCCTCGATCAGCTCCGAGTGCGGGAGCTCGACGCGCGCGCGGCGACGCGAGCGCGGAGTCATCTCGTCACGTGCGCGCGCTGCAGCGAGCGACTGCGCGCGCTCGAGGATGACGCGTCCGCGTCCGCGTCCGAGCTCCCGCCTTTGCCCGCCGCGCCTCGCCGAGCGCCGCCGTGGCGAATTGTGGCGGGCTTCACCGCCGCCGCGGCCGCGCTCCTGCTCGTCGTCGTCGGGCGGCCCGGCGCCGTGCAGGTCGGCGTCGAGACGCCGAGCGAGCACGAGGACCGCGACGCCCCGACGACGCGAACGAAGGGCGCGCCGACGCTGCAGTTTTACATTCGCCGCGGCGACGCCGTGCTCGAGGGCGGCCCCGGCGAGCGGCTCTACCCGGGCGACCACGTGCGCTTCGCCTACTCCTGGACCGAGCCGGGCTACATCACCGTGCTCAGCCGCGACGGCGCCGGCGAGCTCAGCGTCTACTTCCCGAGCGACGCCGGCGCCTACGCGGCGCAGCCCGGCGAGCGCGTCGATCTGCCCGGCGCGGTGCAGCTCGACGAGGTCACTGGTCCCGAGGTCTTCTACGGGGTGTTCTGCGCGCGCGAGGTCTCGCCCGAGCGGCTCCGTCAGGCGCTGCTCGCCGAGCGCGACGCGTCGACGATTCACGGCTGCGAGCTCGATCGCGTCCGCGTAGACAAGCGAGCGGCGCGTTGAGGTTTTACGCACCGCTCCGCGCGGCGCTCGTGCTGCTCATCTTCCTCGTGGCGCCTCGCTCCGCGTGGGCGGGCGTCACGCGCTACGCGGTCGTGATCGGCAACAACGAGGGCGCGGCGGACGAGGGCGCGCTGCGCTACGCCGAGAGCGACGCGACGCGCGTCGCCGGGGTGCTGCGCGCGCTCGGGTCGTTCCACGACGAGAACGTCGTCGTCCTGCTCGGGCGCGACAGCGACACCGTGCGTCGCGTCATGATCTCGATCAACGCGCGGATCCGCAGCGCGGGCGGGGACGCCGACCAAGCGGTGCTGCTGGTGTACTACTCGGGGCACGCCGACGCCGACGCGCTTCACCTCGGCGATGATCGCCTAGAGCTCGCGCAGCTCCGCCAGCTCGTCCGCGGGTCACCTGCGGAATTTCGCATGTTGATGCTCGACTCGTGCCGCTCGGGCGCGCTCACTCGCGTCAAGGGGGCCCGCGCCGCGCCCGTCTTTGATGTCGAGCTCGAGGACCGCCTGCGCGGCGAGGGGCTCGTGTTCTTGACCTCGAGCTCGGCCAACGAGGACGCGCAGGAGTCCGACGCGCTGCGCGGCTCGTTCTTCACGCACTACCTCGTCTCGGGGCTCGTCGGGGCGGCGGACGCCGACGGCGACGGCGCGGTCACCCTCGCGGAGGCGTATCGGTACGCCTACGAGCACACCGTCCGCTCGAGCAGTCGAACCCTGCACGGTACGCAGCACCCGACCTTTGAGTTCGACATCCGCGGGCAAGGCGGCGTGACCCTGACCCAGGTCGGCGAGGTCGCGCGAGGGCGCGCGCGGCTGCGACTGCCGCAGGGGCGCGCCTACCTCGTGTTCGCCGGCGGGCCCGACGGCGCGGTCGTCTCCGAGGTCGGGATCCGCGACGCCGCGCGCACGATCAACGTCAAGGCCGGGCGGTACTTCGTCCGCGGGCGAGCCCGCGATCACCTGCTCGAAGGGACTATTTACGTCGGCAGCGGCGCGACGCGGACCGTCGAGGACGCGGCGCTGAGACGCGTCGACTACGCTCGACTCGCGCGCAAGGGCGGCACCGATCGTCGGCTCGCGCACGGCCCGACCGCCAGCTACCAGCTCCGCACGCCGCTGTGGCCAGGCACGGGGCTGTGCCACGGCGCTCGCCTCGGCTGGCCCGTGGAGACGCGCTGGGTCGGCGTCTCCACGAGCCTGGGCTTCTGCCGCGCCGGCTTCGCGGCGGACCGAGTCCTCGTCACCGCGGATCAGTACGACCTCGACGTAGCCATCACCCACACCTTCGATCTCCCCGTCGTCGGGATCGTGCTCGGGCTCGGCGGCGGCGCGAGCTGGCTGCGCCAGACCTTCAAGACCGCCGGCGTCGCGCCCCCCCGCGACACGGTCGCCGGACACGCGACGGCGCTGCTCGAGCTGCGCTGGGGCCTGGGCCGGGGCGTGTTCTTGATCACGAGCGTCGCCGCGCAGGTCCTCGCGTTCGCGCAGCAGACCGGCAACGAGAACCACGCGTCGACGACGGCGGTGTTCGCCCTTCGCCCAGTCTTTGGCCTCGGGAAGTGGTTCTGAAGCGTCGCGCCCGTCGCCGCGGTCTGCTCGTGACGGGCCAGCAGCAGTTCTCCGGCGCCGCCGCGGCGCGGCTCGTGATCGAGGCGCTGGGTCGCTGATGTCGATCACGCCCGAGGACTTCGTCGCGCTCGCGGCTCCGCTCGCGCGCGGGCCGGCGCAATTCGGCTACGCCGTGCGCGTCGCCAGCGACAACAAGCGCCCGCCCGGCGTCATCGCGCTGACGTGGATCACCGGCAAGGACGAGCGCGAGCGCATCCGCGTGCACGCCAAGCACAACGTCCAGGAGTTCTTGGAGGAGCCGGGCTTCATCGGGCTACGCGGCTTCACGGTCACGGCCTGGGAGGACGAGGAGTCGGTCTGGTCTATAACCCGGGCGTGACCGCGACTCCCAAGCCAGCCGTCGACGAGCCGCCCGCGTCCGCCCAGCGTCTGCGCTCCCCGCTCTACGTGGTCTTCCTCGTCAGCTACACCGTCGTGCACATCAAGTTCGAGCTGGACTTCTGGACCACGGATCACCTGCAGTTCTTCGCCAAGTACGCGCTGGCGGAGACGGCCGAGGAGGCGTTCTTCGTCGCCAAGAAGGTCTACTACACGAAGGCGACGTGGATGATCGCGCTCGTGTGGCTGCAGGCGGCCGGCCTGCGCTTTCGCGAGGCGCTGAGCTACTCGTTCCTGCTCTACGCGCTCGAGCTCGTGCTGCTGTTCCCGGTCCGGATCTACACGGCGCTGAACGTATTGCTAGCCGCCGGCTTCGCGCTCGAGTCGCTCGCGCGGCGGAGACGGCGTAGACACGCGGATTACTCCACACGCCAGGTGCGATAGGGCTACACTGCACACCCGCGCCATGGATCAACAACGGCCCCATCAATTCCCACAGGACCCCAACTTCCGCTCCCGGGTCATCACCAGCTTCGCCAAGCAGGCGTTCATGAAGACGCTCGGCGCCCGGCTGGCGCGCGTCGAGCCCGGCCTGGTCGAGATCTCGCTGCCCTTTGATGAGTCGCTCACGCAGCAGCACGGCTTCGTGCACGCCGGCGCGATCGCCTCGGCCCTCGACAGCGCCTGCGGGTACGCGGCCCTGACCCTCATGCCCGCGGACGCCGCCGTGCTCACGGTCGAGTACAAGATCAACCTGCTCGCGCCGGCCCGCGGACCCCGGCTGCTCGCGGTCGCCTCGGTCAAGAAGACCGGCAAGACGCTGATCGTGTCCACGGGGGACGTCTTTGAGAAAGCCGCCGGCGAGGCGCGCAAGCTGGTCGCGACCATGACCGCGACGATCCTCGTCGCGGAGAACCGCGGGCTCACGGACTGAGCGGGGACGCTCAGTCCGCCGCGCGGCGCTGCTCCTCGCGCGTCACCTCGTCCGCGTACCGCGTCGCCCGCTCGATCGCCTCGTCGAGCGTAGCGACCACCTCGATACGAAAGCTGCGCTTCGAGAAGAACTGCATGACGTTGGTCCCGAGCGAGATCATGGCGCGCTTGACCACGTTGAGGCCGGCGAAGTAGACGCGGATCTCGACCTCGGAGTCGGTGAAGCCCTTCGCCACCTTCGCGAGCTCCTTGCGGGCGGCCGCGCTGACGCGCCCTAGCTGCGCCGCGTCGCGAATCACCGCCGCGAGCCTCGACTGTTGCGCGAGCATCAGCGCGCTGAATTCACGGACATGCTCCGGCCGGACGTCCCCGTGAAATTCCACGACCTGAACCCTCGGGCCGATCATGTAGACCTTGTGCGCCTCGACCATCATCGGGCGCTCCGCTGTCGGGAGCGACGACACGTCCACGCTTAACCGAGCGCCTGGATACCACGCCCGCGGCGACGGCGTCGAGCCACGAGATTGCGCGCGCGCTGGCGTGACGAGCTCGCGGCAAAAATTTCTACATGTCCTGAGCGCCATAAATGCGCGCGCGCGTCGAGGAGTCCCCCCGCGAGCGCGGACCCCCGCACGCGACCGCGGCCCCGCGCGGCGCCGACCGTCGACCGCGGCTGAGCGTCGACGGCACGAGCGCGACGCGGCGCGCGGTGTCTCGACGCCAAGACCCGCGACGCGCGAATCCCCGGACAGCGCGCTCCGGTAGTTGTATCGTCACAGACCCAAGCTCCCTCGAGATCGGTCCACAGAATGTTCCTGGTTCATCGCGTCGAGACCCCCCAGCAACGACTCGCGGTCCAGCGGCTGCGCTACCAGATCTACGTCGAGGAGGGTGAAGATCAGCAGCGCTACGAGGCCGATCACGGGCGGCGGCTGCTGATCGGCCATGACGACGACGCGCCCGGCACCGCGCTGTTTTTTGTCCGGGTCGGCGACGACGGCGGCGGCGATGGAGAGCGCGTCGGCGCGGCGCTGCGCTGCCGCTGCTGGCGGCCGGGGACGCTGCCCGACGAGCTGCGCGCGACCTACTCGCTCGACCTGCTCCCGCCGAGCGCGGGCGCGGCCATCTGCGAGATCTCGTCCCTCGTCGTCGCGCCCGAGCAGCGCGGCACGCCGGCCGTGGTGACGCTCGTGGGGCACGCGATCGAGTTCGCGATCGAGCACCACGGCGCCTCGCTGATCTTCGCGACCTGCAGCCCGGGCCTGCTGCGCGCCTATCAGTGCATGGGGCTCTACAGCTACGGCGGTCGCCCGATCGGCACCACCGCCGGCCTGATCTTGCCCGTGGTCGCGCTCGTCGATGTCGAGAGCTTCCGCGCGTGCTTCTCCCCCTTCACCGAGATCCTCGAGCGTCTCGAGCGCGCCGACGCGCTGCCCGCTTTTGATCTCGCGCCCTTCGTCAAGAAGGTCCGCAGCAGCGGCAGCGTGGTCATCGACAACCGGCGGATCACCGCCGAGGTCGCCACCGCGCTCGACTCGCGGCGCGTCAACCGGCTGTCCGAGAAGCTCGGCGCGCGGCTGTTCGAGCGCCTGTGCGAGCGCGGCGCGGTCGTCGACGCGCCGGCGGGCACCGAGGTGGTCCAGCGCGACGCGGTCGACCGGGACCTCTACCTGATCCTCGAGGGCGCGCTCGAGGTCTACAGCAACGGCGTGCTGCGGGCGACGCTGGGGCCGGGCGAGACCTTCGGCGAGCTCGCGTTCCTGAGCCAGGGGCGGCGACGCAGCGCGTCGGTCCGCGCCGTCGTGCCCTCGCGGCTCTTGGTGCTCTCGAAGGCGGCGATCGAGAAGCTCGAGGAGCACTCTCCACGCGACGCGCTCGCGGTCTACAAGACGCTCGCGTCGATGCTCGTCGAGTGGGTCGTGGCGCGCGAGCAGCCGGCGCCCGCGGGCGCCCAAATAGATGTCCGATCGGGCAGCCGCGTGACGCGCGACGAGCCGCGCGCGGACGCCTAGGCTCAGCCCGGTGGGAGCGGCTTGCAGACGCCGCCGTTCTCGATCTGCGCGTTGGTCCGGAAGGTGTTGAGGTCGCTCCAGTGGGCCGGCTCGGGCGACGGGATGGTCCCGTCCTCGCGCACGTTGGTGACGTGGTAGCTGTGCTGGTTCCAGATCCGCCGGGCCTGGATCCAGCGGTCCTCGATGTCGCGGAAGACCTGGACGGTCGGCGCCGTCTGCCCGCCGAAGCCCATGTTGCTGACGACGACGATCTCGGCGGAGCCGTCGTTGTCGACATCCGCGACCACCGGGTACTCGATCAGCGTGCGGCTGGAGCGGAGGTCCTCGAGCAGGATCTGGCCGTCCTCGTCGAAGATGAACAGCTTGGTCTCGTCGGCGTACATCGCCTCCGCGCCGCCGTCGCCGAGGAAGTCGAAGGCGGTGCCCGAGGCGACACCTGTCCCGTCCGCCACGTTCGCCAGCCACTGCCAGCTCAGGTCGGGCTCGAACACGCCGTACTTGTCGGCCGCGCTCACGCCGATCTCGGGGTCGCCGTTGCCGTCGAAGTCGTGCACGCACGACGGCCGGTGCCAGGCGTTGTTCGAGGACCCCGCGCCGGTCGGCCGCTGCTCGACGGTCGTCGGCGCGCCGTCGTGCTCGAGGATCGAGATCCCCTGCCCCGAGTGCAGCAGGACCTCGGGCTGCCCGTCGCCGTCGATGTCCGCGATCGTCGGGATGCCGGCGGCGAGCTGCGCGTTGTTGTAGTAGGCGCCGCCGTCGTGGTGCCAGGCGCTGCGCCCGAGGATGATCTCGAGATCGCCGTCGCCGTCGAGATCGGCCGCCGCGCTCGAGTTGCCGAAGCCCGAGACCCCGGCGATGTCCGGGAAGGCCTGCAGCTGAGCGCCGGTGTGATCGAACAGGAGGTTGCCGGCGATGATCTCGACGTCGCCGTCGACGTCGACGTCGGCCAGCGCGAGCGCGCCGAACTTCGCGTCGTTCGGCGGCCAAGCGCCGCCGGTCCACTTGTGCGCGCCGTCGTGCTCGAACGCGACGAGGTTGTAGCTGGCGTCCACGGTCACGAGCTCGGGCAGGCCGTCGTTGTCGATGTCGCCCAGCGCCGGGGTCATGTAGCCGTAGAGCGGGATCTCGGTGTGGTAGTGCTCCGCGCCGGTCTCGCCGTCGAGCACGTAGATCCGCCCGCTCGTCGCGCCGCCGGCGTACGTCGTGACGACGATGTCGGGCACGTCGCACAGGTCGATCTCGCCGTTTTGGTCGTCGTCGGTGAGGTTGCCGACCAGCGTGATCACCATGCTCTCGCCGTAGCCCTCGGGGCCGTCCCACGACCACTGCAGGTCGAGCTCGAAGGCGTCGGGCGGCGCGGTCTCATCGCAGTCGGGGACCGCGTTCATGTCATCGACGACCTTGCAGCTCGGCGTCACGCCGGTCTCGCTCTCGCTCTCGCTCTCGCCCCCGGTCTCCTCGGGACCGACGTCGAATTTTGGGCCCGCGCCGCTGGTGTCGGCGCCCGTCGCCGTCGTCGTGCTCGCGCCGCCGCTCGTCCCCCCGCCCGTCGCGCCGTCGGTGCCGGAGCTCGCGCTCACCTGCGTCGCGGAGCCGCCGGCCGTCGCCTGGGTGGAGGCGTTGGTCGCGGCGCCGCCGGTGCTCGCGCTGTCGCCGGTCCCTCCTGAGCTGTCTCCGCACGCGCCTGACGCGAGCGCCAGGCTCAGCGCGACGCCGTACGCGACGACGCGCGCACACGATCGATCGAGGGTAGGGTCGCTCGACAACATTCGCGCATGCTATCACCTCGACCGAGCGTCGCCCGCTCGCGCTCCGTGTAGGCGCAAGAGACCCGAGACGATATGCCGATCTACGCCCACCGCTGCAAACAGCCCCCGCCGATCGAGGAGCACCACGTCGCGTGGTGGGCGTGCGGCGAGTGCCTCCCCAATTTCGTGCCGCGCTGCTCGATGTGTGACGCCCCCTCGCCGGTCAAGAAGACCCGCGGCGTGTTCACCGGCTACGAGTACGGCTACCTGTGCCCGCGCTGCGTCGCCAAGGTCCAGGCCGCCGGGCCGTGGCGAGAGCGCCGCGCCCAGGCGGTCGCGGCCCGCCGCGACGCGCTGCTCGAGCGCTACCCGGCGCTGTACGTCGTCAAGGCGACCCGCGCCGTCACGCAGCTCGAGGGGCGGCTCGAGGGGCGCGGGGTGCAGGTGCGGCTGCGCACGACGACGCGCCAGTGGAGCCAAGACCGCTACGTCTTCCACGTCGCGTGGGACGCGTCGCGCCAGACCCCCGCGCCTGCGGAGCTCGGCGTCCCCGAGTCGATCCTTCGCTCGCTCGCCGACGGCTCACCGCGCGTGATCCCGGAGGGCGCCTCGGCGTGGCTGCGCGTCGCCTTTGAGCACCTCGGCAAGCTCGATGTCTTGACGGTGCTCACGGCGCTGCTCGAGCGCGCGAGCGCGAGCGCGAGCGCGGTCAGTTCGCCGAGCGCCCCACCTCGCTGAGCACCACCCGCATGGTCTCCTCGATCATCAACCGCGCGTCCTCGCTCGGGACCTCGCGGCCGACGTGGATGTGCCCGGCGGCCAGGTTCGTCTCGGTCACGCTGTTGTAGTAGAGGCCGTGGAGGCCGAGGAAACCCGAGAGGTAGCGACCGCTGGTCCCGTACTCGATCTGCGCGCTGGCGAGGCCGAGCTGTGACACCGCGTCGACGATCGGCTCGGCGGGCAGCTGCGTGCCCAGGGTCTCGCCCTGGCGGTAGGTCGAGATCGCGTCCCACGAGCGCGGGTCGACGCTGTCCATGGTCGGGTGCGTGACGTCGCCGTACTGGTCGGAGATCCAGTCGAGCTCGGGCGGGCTGTCTGGGTCGGGGTTATCGGGATCGGCGTGTCCGCCCTCGAGCGCCTCGACCTCCCAGCCGATCATGCCGCCGCGGCTCGTGGTCACCAAGATCACCGGCTCGTACTCGTCGACGATCCGCCAGAAATCACTCGAGGTGTCCTGGTAGTCCACCTGCAGGTCTGAGCCCTCGGCGCCGACCGAGCCGGGGGAGCCGATCGGGTCGTTGGAGGGGTCGCCGTCGGGCGGGAACTCGGGGAAGAACGCGTAGATGTCGTAGCCGTAGCCCTCCCAGTTCTTACCCTGCCACGCGCCGGGGTTCTGCTCGGGGTTCTGGCTCCACGGCCGCAGCATCTCGTTGGTCGGCGGCCAGTAGCCCATGATGACGACCGGCGGGCACGCGCCGCTGCCGTCCTCGCAGGGGTCCAGCGCGCCCGTCGTCGCGCCGGTCTCGCTATCGCCTGTTGTTTCGGTCATGTCGGTCGCGCCGGACATGTCGGTCACGCCGCCCGAGCTCATCGTCGTGTTCGTCGTCGCGTCGCTCGCCCCGTCGCCGCCGGTGCTCGCGCCCTCGGAGCCCGCGCTCGTCGACGCGCTGTCGCTCTCGCCCCCGCCCCCGTCGTCGCCGCAGGCGAGCGAGCAGACGAGCGGCAGGATGAGGGCGAGCGAAGGTGATCGAGCGGGGGGCATAGGTAGACCCTACCCGCTCTGGCTCACGCTCGCGTGACGAGCTCGACGACGCGCTCGATGGTCTCGTTGGTCGCCAGCACGAGCACCGTGTCGCCGCGGTGGATGCGGTCGTCGCCCCGGGGGATCAGCACCTCGTCGCTGCCCTCGCGCATGAGGCCCAAAAACTTGCAGCGCTTGGGGAAGCCGCGGGTCTTGGCGACCTCCTCGACGGTCCGGTCGGCCGCCCACGCCTGCTGCGGGATCGCGACCGCGAAGACCTGCACCCGCCCGCCCCGCAGCGACATCATCTCCTCGATCTTGGGGTGCTCGACGTGCATCAGGATCTGGTCGCGCAGCACGCTGGTCGCGCGCACCAGCTGGGTGACCCCGGCGACGCGGAATGACGGCTCGTAGCTCGGGTCGCGGAGGCGCGCGATCACGCGGCTGACGCCGAGCGAGCGCGCGAGCAGCGAGGTCGCCACGTTGTCCGCGTCGCGGTGCAGCAGCGACAAGAACATGTCCGCACGGGCAGCTCCAGCGTCCTCGAGCACGTGGATGTCGGTCGCGCTCCCGTGGATCGCGGTCGCGCCGATCTGCGCGTACACGGTGTCGCAGACCTCGCGCGAGAGGTCGATGACGACGACGTCGTGGCGATGGGCGACCAGCGCCCGCGCGACATCCTGGCCGAGCACCCCGGCGCCCGCGATGATGATGTACATAGGTCAGCGCCTCCACGCGCGCGGGACGAGCAAGAGCGCGATCGGCAGGATCTCGAGGCGGCCCGCGAGCATAGCGATGATGTAGAGCAGCTTGGTGACCGGGTGCAAGCGCGCCAGCTCGTCGACGGGGATGTAGCAGGGACCGATGTTGTTGAGCGCGCTGAACATCCCCGAGACCGACGCGAGCGCGCCGTGATCCGAGAGCAGCGCGGTCACGAGGCCGCCGACCAGCAGGAGCGCGAGCCAGAGGAACAAGAGCCCCGCGACGCGCTCGAGCTCGTCGTCGTCGACCAGCGCGCCGTCGTAGAGCACGCCGGCCCGGGCGCCGCGCGGCAGCAGCAGCGTGCGGACCTGGTGCCAGAAGATCCGCGCGAGCAGGGCGACGCGCAGGACCTTGAAGCCGCCGGAGGTCGAGCCCACGCAGCCGCCGACGAGCATCAGCGAGAGGAACAGAAGGCGCGAGCTCGCGCCGAAGTAGGGCCCCGCGATGTCATAGGTGCCGTAGCCCGTGGTCGTCGCGATCGCCGCGACCTGAAACAGCAGCGTCCGAAGCCCGCTCTCGAGCGAGCTCGCGCCCGCGAGCGCCAGCTCGGGCGGGCCCGCGAGCGCGCCCGCGCGCGTCAGCTGCCCGAGCGCGAGCAGCCCGGTCGCGCCCAGGAGCAGGAGCCACCACCAGCGCGTCTCGGGGCGCTTCCACAGCCCCGAGACGCGCCCGCGCGCGAGGTCGTAGTGGACCAAGAACGACGTCCCGCTGAGGATCATCCCGACGATCAGCACGTACTCGATCACGCGCGGCCGCCCGACGCCCTCGAGGGTGTAGTACGCGATGCTCGCGTCGTGGGTCGAGAAGCCGCCGGTCGACACGGTCGTCATCGCGTGGGTGATCGCGTCGAACCAGCTCATGCCGCCGACCAGCAGCCCGAGCGCGATCAAGCCGCTGAGCCCCAGGTAGATCGTCGCGATGATCCGCAGGGTCGTGAACGGGCCCGGCTCGGGCCTGGGCGCGACGATCTTGTGGGCCTCGCCGCCCATCAGCGCGTGCGCGCCCGGGCTGTCGCGGATCAGCAGCAGGAACATGGTCAGGATCCCGAGGCCGCCGACCCACTGGGTCACCGCGCGCCACAGCAGGATCGTGCGCGGCATGCTGTCGAGCCCGGAGAACATCGTGATCCCCGTGGTCGTGAAGCCGCTGACGGTCTCGAAGAAGGCGTCGATGAAGCTCGCGTCGAGCGCGAGCAGAAAGGGGATCGAGCCGACCAGCGAGAGCACGATCCAGGCGAGCCCCGTCAAGAGCATCGCCGGCGTCTCGTCGAGGCGCTCGCGCGGAAACACGAGCCACAGCGCCGCGCCGACGACCCCGCTGACGGCGCCCGCGATCACGAAGCCGAGCAGCGTCGACGACTCGCCCGCGATCAGCGAGAGCAGCGCGTGGACGCACAGCAGGGCCGAGAGCGCGACGAGCAGGCGCCCGAGCGCGTGGAAGACCCCGAACATCGCGCCGAGCTGCGGGCTTGGTCTCGAGAGGAGCGACATGGACCGAGCGCCAGCCTACACAACCATCACAACCATCGCGAGAGCGGGCGTCGAGCGCGAATTATTCCTCACGCGCGAGCTGTCACCTCGACGCCGTCGCCCGCGCTTCGTGGAGCGCAGCAGCTTTGGAGCATGACACGATCGCCGCGCTCGAGACCCGCCTGGCCGCGATCGACGCGCGGCTCACGGCGTTGACCACGAGCGAAGCGCCCGAGCGCGCGACGAGCCGCGCGCGCGCAGCGGGAGCGCGTCGAGCTCGCCGTCGAGCTCGCCTGGGAGCTCGGCATGTCCGCGCCCGAGCGCGTCCGGTCGCTCTCGCGGGACACGTCGCTGCGCGCGCTGCTCGAGGGCTGAGCGCCCGCCGCTCGTGCGCGCGCTCGAGCGCCGCCGCGTGTGCGCAACGCTCGAGCGCGCGCTCGAGCACCGCCTGCTACGAGCGCGCGAAGCTCACGCCCATCTTCGCCGACCCGACCGCCACGTCGATCACCGCGAGCGCGGCCTTGCCCTTGCCGCCCGCGTGGCGCAGGAACTTCAGCAGGCTCGGGAGCGGGTCGATGAAGTCCTCGACGACGCTGCCCTCGCCGGGGTCTTTGACGTGCGCTGCGATCCCCATCCCCAGCGCGGCCGCGCCCCACACCACGTGGATCCCGGTCTTGGCCTTCGAACTGGTCTTCGAGCCACCTGACCCTTTGTTCTTGATGTTGATCGCGACCTGCATCAGCGTCGGCACGGGCGAGAGCACCCACTTCAGGTTGCGCACCGCGTCCCCGCTGTCGCAGCCCGGCGCGGGCGCGTCGGCCTCGACCAGCCACGGCGTCGTCAGGACGTGCTCGAGCAGCGTCAGCGTGTAGAGCCCGCCCTTGATCAGCCAGTCGCTCTCGGTCGCGTCGTCGATCGCCTCGAGGAAGCCGAGCAGCAGCTGCGCGGCGCCGGCGAGGGGGAGCAGCGCCGCGCCGACCGCCGACGGCGGCGGCTCGCCGCCCCACGCCCGCCCGGGGCCGTCGTCATCACCGAAGCTCAAGACGCCCGCCGGGTCTCGGTGCTTGCCGGAGCTCATCCACGCGTCGAGCTGCTCGAGGGTCTCGGCCGAGACGGGCGCGTCGCCGGTCACGATCTTGGCGAAGGCGGTCCCGGCGAAGGCGAGCATCCACAGCGCCGCGTCGCGCATGTTGAACGAGAGGTCGACGTCGCCGAGGAAGCCGAGGAAGTCGAAGACCTCCTCCAAGAACGGGATCTCGACGTCGGCGTCGAGCTGCCGGCGCAGCGCGCTCACGAGGAAGTCCGGGTGATCGCCGGCGTAGCTGACCAGCGCCGTGATCGGCGTGGCGCTGGCGCCCAGCGAGCCGACGAGCGCGCCGGTGTGCTCGTCCACGTGGCTCCCCGCGGAGTCGCCGGCGGCGCTGTCGGCCGCCGACTCGAAGCCCGCGAGCATCGCGTCGAAGCGCGCGAGCTCCGGCGGCAGCGGGGCCTCGAGCTCGGTGTCGAAGAGCTCGCCGACCAGGTCGATCAGCGCGTCGAGCACGGGGTTATCGGTGACCGCGTCGAGCAGGTAGCCGACGCCCTTTTTAACCTCGGTCGGGATCCCCGGCAGGTTCTCGACGAGCCCGATCGAGCCGCCCAGGCCGCCCAAGAAGCCGCTGAAGCGATCGAGCGCGCTCGAGACCGCGCCCGGCATGTCGTCGAGCAGCCGGTCCGTGCAGACGTCGAGCATGCGCGAGAGGAATTTCTTGGTCCGCTGGATGTCCTTGCCCGAGAACAGCCACGCCAGAAACTCGATGAAGCGGGTGATGTAGCCGCCGATCATCTCGACGATGTTGACGACGTGATCGATCGCGGTCTCGATCGCGCTGTAGACGGTGTCGGCGATGTCGAGCGCGGCCTCGACGATGTCGCCGATCACGTCGCCGATCGCGTTCACCGCGTCGTTGATTGCCTCCACGGCCTCGTTGATGCCGTCCTCGATCGCCTCGCCGATGTCCTCGGCCGCGTCTTCGATCGCGTCGAGGGCGTCGCCGATCCAGCCGCCGATAAACTTCGCGCCGACGAGCGCGACCGCGTCGCTGGGGAGCTGCTCGGGCAGCGGGGTCGTGACGTGCACGACCCCCATCGCCGAGTCACGGACCTCGAGCCACTTGGGCAGCGCGCCGCCGGTCGCGCGCAGGGTGCTGGCGAGCGTCTGCAGGCCGGCGGCCGCCTTGTCGGTGATCTCGGCGGTGTACTTCGCGTCCTTGAGGAACACGGGCTGACCGTCGGCGTCGGTCGCCCCGCGCAGCTCGTCGCCGCTGACCCCCTCGAGCCGTCGCCACAGCGGCGCGCTCGGGTCGATCTCGAGGTGCGTGTCTGCGGGGATAAAGTCCGCCCGCACGCGCAGGTTGGTCGCGCGCAGGCCCACAGCCTGCACCCTCACGGCGATCTGCCCGCGCGCGTCGGGCTTGACCGTGAGCCAGGCGTTGGGCAGCAAGAGCAGGGTGCGCTTGCCGACGTCGACGCGACAGGGCGCGGCGGCGGAGAGCGTGAGCGAGCCCTCGAGATCCGGCGCGCCGCTCTTGGTCCGCAGCTCGAGGTTGACGCGATAGCCCGTGTACGCGAAGCCGCGATCGCGGTCGCGCTTGAGGTTGGCCGAGACCCAGGCGCCCTGATCAAACAGCCATCGCTGGACCATGCCGTTGGGCCGCGTGACCACGACGCCTGCGTTCCCCGGGCCCGCGCGCTCGAGCAGCGCCCCCGAGGCCACGCGCGCGTTCGGGGGCACACGACGCGGCGCGATCCAGCCGTTCGAGGACCGCCGCACGAGGGTCCCGCGCGCGTCCTCGTCGATCATGAAGATGTCAATTTTCCCCTGCGCGGCGACCTTCGTGCGCAGCAGCACCGGGCGCGCGGCGCCGGGGCACAGCGAGACCTCGCGGGTCTCCTGGTCGAACACCGCGAGCCCGTCCTCCGCGCCGAACAGCAGCGCGCTCGCGCCCTGCGTGCGCGTGGCGACGGACAGACCCCAGCCGACGAAGCCGTCCTCGGGCGCCGCGAGCACCGTGAAGCTGCCGACGGCCCAGGCGATCAGCACGCTGCGGCGCGGCGGGTTCTTCGGCGGGAGGCCGACGCTGGTCGGCTGCGGCTGCAGGTAGTTCGCCTGCGCGACGAAGGTCCCGAAGTCCTTGTTGTCGCCGTCGTGGACCGCGTGCGCGCTTACGTCCGCGTCGGCACCGGAGCCCCGATCCCACCAGATCCGCCAGCCGTGATCGCCGTTGGGCTTTTTGTCCCCGCCCTGGAGGTACGCGACCGCGGCCACGTCCGCCCGGAGCATCCGCACCGCGCTCATGTCGGGGTAGCTGTGCTTGCCGGAGCCGAGGTGACCCATGGCGAGGTAGTAGGGCCGCAGCGGCGCCCAGATCGAGCCGTCTTGATGGGCGCCGGAGCCCTCGTCATCCCAGATCCGCGCGCCGCTCGTCGGCGCCGCGAGCATCGGCGGGACGCCGGGGCGCGGATCCTCGACCGCGGCGATCGTCGGGGTAGTCTCGCCGAGCATGCCGGGGTCCGCGTGGGCGCGCCGCATTCGGTCGCCGCACACGAAGTAGCCGGGCGCCGGCAGCGGGCGCCAGATCGAGCCGTCCTCCTGCGCCCCGGAGCCGCGGTCGGTCCACACGCGCGCGTACTTCTTACATGGCTTAATAAGCAGCTGCGGGCTGATGAGCGCGAACAGGGCGACGCTGCCGTCCGGGCGGCGACCCCAGCCGAGCGCCTCGGGATCGTCGACGGCGCGCCCGTCGAGCAGCAGCGGGAGCGCGAGGTTGCCGGTCCAGAGCCCGCCGAACACGAGATAGGGGCCGTCCCCGCCCGACAGCGACCACGCCATGCGCAGCCACAGCTGCCCGTTGACCGCCTCCGCGCGGACGTTGACCATCACGCCGGGGCCGGCGCTGACGGGGCCGACGAAGGGCGGGCTGACGGTCCCGTCGTCGGCGCGGTGCACCGTGCCGAGCAATTTTTGGTGAATGACGAAGAGGCGCAGCCCGCCCTGGGGATCGGGCACGAGCTCCAGCGCGGTGCCCACGAGGCCGGTCTCGACGGTCTCCCACCGGTTGTTCGCGCCCTCGACGAACAGCCGCACCGCGCCCTCGCGACCGATCGCCGCGACCACGGCGACGCCGTTGCCGTCGCGCGCCGCGACGATCGGCGCGCCGGGCCCGATCCGGCACGAGGGGGCGGCCTGACGACCCATGGAGCGCGTTAACAGGAGACGCTTCGCCATCGACTGCTCACCTTTCTCGGCGCGCGCGACGCTGTCCCAAAGACCTAGTCGCCCACGCGCCGGCATCATACGGGAGGACGCGGACGTCGTCGGCTCGATAGCGACCGCCGCGCTCCGGCGCGCTCATCCGCGCGAGCTGGCTTTTTGGCCACGCGCCTCGAGACGCCGCGTCCGCTCGCGGTTGAGCACCTCGTAGAGGCGCCGCCTGGCTCGGTTGACGCTGCCGAGCGGGCGGTGCTCCGGCAGACAGCGCCACGCGTTAAACGACGCACGATCGGCGCGCTCGCGCAGCGCCGCGGCGAGCTCCTGCCGGGGCGCGCGGATCGTCGCGACCTTGACGAAGGGCGAGCGCCGCTCGTCCCAGCGCACCGAGAGGTCCTCGATCGGCATGGCGTCGGCGTCGAGCTGGCGCTGCACCAAGAAGTCCATGGTCAGCGGGTGGCTCGCGACCTGGCGCTCGAGATCTTCGCGCAGGTGATCGTCGGCGCGCCGCTCGCTGCGGCTGCCCGCCTGGGGGTGACGCGGGACCACGGCGTACTTGACCGCCTGCCCCTCGCCGAGGAGGTAGGGCGAGGCGCTCCAGTACCGGTAGTCGGCCGGGCTCGCGAAGCGCTGCTTGGGCGCGCGCAGGGCGACGCCGAGCTTCCACAGGTTGCGCTTGCGCAGGTCCAGGAAGTACCAGAGCAGGTGGCTGTGCAGGTCGGCGCGCGTGAGCTCGAGGAAGTCGCGGACGTCGCAGGTCGCGAGCGCGGGCGCGCTGGCCAGCAAGAAGTCCTGGTCTTCGTCGCCGAGCAGCGAGCGGCCGCCCACGCCCATGACCTTGATCGCGACGCCGCGGACGTCCGTGACGCGATCGGGCTGCACGCGCGGCGCGGTGTTGGAGTAGCGCAGCAGCGCCTTGTAGGTACCTGGCCGTGAGAACAGGCCGACCGCGAGCGCGGGTGGGAGCGCCTCGTCGACGGTGAACTCGGCCTCGAGGCAGCCGGTCTGCTTGGGGTGGGCGCCGCGCATCGGCGGCCCGTCGGCGTCGCGACGGCGCACCATCGCCAGCATCTCGTCGATGAGCTCGTCGGTGACGCGCTCCTCACCGGGAACGCGGTACTCAGTCGCGAGCGCGAGCGCGGGCCCGCGACGAACGCCGAGCAGCCGGAGCGCGCGGCTCCACGCGCTGGGGGTGCTCGGCAGGGGCTCGAGGGGAGTATCAGCCGGCTCGCTCATATCGAGACGCTCACTTCCATGCTGGTGGGGTCGAAGGTCCGCATCGGCTGCGGTCGCCCGGCGTTGCGACGCTCGAGCTCGCGCGCCCAGGCCGTCAGCGCCGCTTGAAAGCCGCGCATGCACGCGCGCGCGTGCTCGTCCGGGAGCGCGCCCGAGAGGTCCTCGAGCACGCGCGGCATCCTCAGGTTCGTCAGCGCGCCGAGCATGTAGGCCTGGTACAGCGTGTTCTTCGAGGCCCACATCTCCTCGGGCGCGCGCCCGCGCTGCAGCGCGGGCGGGGCGAAGCCGGGGTGCGTGAGGTAGTCGCCGATCGAGCCGCCGACCTGCTCGTGCACCGCGACCGCGTTGAAGATGAGGCGGGCGCAGAGCTCGACGAGGCCCGCGACGCCGCGCAGCGGCAGCGCCGAACCGGCGGTGTCGCGCAGGCGCGTCCACCAGCGCTGCAGCGCCGCGTCGCCGTCGACCCGGGCGTCGCTTTGGTAGTCGCGGGCGAGCTGGGCGCGCGCGTAGTCACAGACGATCGACCACACGCGCGCCGCGTCCTCGCCGTAGGCGTAGCCCTCGAGCTCCGCGACGCCGCGCCGCGCGAGCGACTCGGGCAGCGTGCGCATGGTGAAGCTGGAGAGCGCGTCGGCGTACAGCGCTCGCAGCCCGCGCCACGTGAACGCGAACAGCCGGTGGAAGATCGCGCGCCGACGGACGAGCATCGTGTAGCCGTCAAAATTGATCTTGGCCGTGCGATAGAGGAACGGGCGCAGCAGCAGCCGGACCGGGTGCGCCGGCGCGAGCGAGCCCCGCGTCGCCACGCAGGCCGCGTTGGCGACCTTGAAGTGACAGTAGAGCGCGTGATCGCGGATCGTGACGATCGCCGCGACGGACGCCCGAAACACCAGCTTGGCGACCTCCCAGTCGACGCCGCCGGGTCGGCGCGTGGACCCCTCCCAGTCGATCGCGACCGGCTCGAGCGCGGGCGACAGCCGAAGACGCGCGCCGTAGGGCTGCAGACCGCGGCGCGTCGGGTAGCGGCGCATCGCCAGCAGGTCGACGCGATAGCCCTCGCCGCCCTCGTCGCGCGTGAGCAGGTGCGCCGCGAGCCCTTGTCGCACGAACAGCGCGAGCGCTTCGTCTGAGAGCGGCGCCCGCCAGTCGACGCGCGGGCGGATCATGCCGGCGAACTCGCGCGCCATGCTCGCGCGCGCCTCGTCGGGCGAGGCCCAGCGGGCGTCGGGGTCGCGCAGCGGGAGCGCCCAGTTGAGCGCGCGGCTCATCAAGAGCTCGCGCGCCGGCAGCACCGGATCTTCGAAGTCGTGACTCGCGATCTCGCAGCCGAGCAGCGGCGCCCGCCAGGTCCGTACAGGATCCGCCGGCGGCTCGAGCAGGATGTCCGACGCGCGCGCGGGCGTGTAGACGCCCAGGTAGTCCTTGATCGCGCCCACGGACAAGCTCGTGTGCAGCGTCGTCCCCGGGATCCGCATCGACGCGTCGATGATACCCACGGCGCCTCTTCGTCAATCCGATACTCTTGCGGCCATGACCGCGCGCCCCGGCGCACCTCGCATCGCGCCCGCTCGCTACGGGCTGCGGGGCTCCGCGCTCGCGCTCGCCTCCTGCGGCGGGCCAACGCCCGCCAGCGCGCCGCGCTCGACGCCCTCACCTGCCCCAGAGGCCACAACGCAGCGAGCGGCCCGAGGTGCCGTTTCAGACGGTCGTCGACGCGCTCGCGCGCGTGCTCGAGGGCTTCCCCGGGCGCGCGGGCGCGCGGGCGCGCCCGCGCTCGGCTCGCGCGTGACGATCGCGGCCGGCCCCCACGGCGCGTACTGAGTCTCAGGCTACCTGGTCACTCGGCCATCTTCGAGATCGCAGCAGCGACCTGCGCCGGACTTCCTTCGGCAGCGCCCCCCGCAGCGCCCCCCGCAGCGCCCGGACCGAGCGCGACGCCGGGACAGCGATCGCGTGCCGCGCGAGCTCGCGCCGGGCGTCCTCGGCGTCGAGCATGGCGATGTACTCGCGGACAGGCTCCCACAGCTCACGCCGCAGCGAGATCGGAAGGTCCTCGTCGAGCATCAGCGCCAACATCTCCGCGCCCTCGTCGCGCCAGCTGTTGAGGTCGCGGCTGAAGACCCGCCAACGCATCGCCACGCGCCGCTCCGGCTCGAGCAGCGTGGAGCGCCCGAGCGCCCGGTACGCGGCGCTGTCGAGCAAGGCGCAGTGGGTGAGGTCGAGCCCGCGGAGCTCTGGGAACATGCCGTGTCCGGCCGCGAACAATTCGGGCAGCAGCGGTCCCAGCCAGCCGTCGCCGAAGCTCAGCGTGACGACCCCGGGGAACGTCCGCGGGCGGCCGTCGGGGTGAAACAGCACGGGCCGCAGCCGCGCCGCGTCGACCAGGCCCTGCGGGATCCAGGCGTCTCGAGCGTCACGCAGATACAGCTCCGCGATCGCCTCGGGCCCCGGCAGCGCCAGGCGCTCCTGCGGCGACCGCCCGCCTCGACGGAGCACGTCCTGAAGCCAGCGCTGCAGGTGAGGATGGGACGCCCACGTAGCCCAGCGCTCGCGCGGGCGATCGCGCAGCTGGTCCGCGAACCAGCCAAACGGGCCGGGCCACAGGCTGAGCCGCGCGACCTCGGCCAAGCGCGGCGCGGTCAGCAGGGCGAGCGCGTCGTCGTCGCTCAGCTCGTCGAGCTCGAGGGCGACGAGCGCCGACGGCTCCCTGCGCAGCGTGGCGAGGATCCTCGCGCGTGCCCCTCGAGACAGGCCTACCAGCGACAGCCGCCGCAGCCGCCGCAGCCGCGCCTCGACAAACGTGAGCAGCCGGTCGACGCCCTCGCGCTGTGACGGATCGAGGTGCAGCTGAAGCTCCGTGAGCACGCTCGAGTCGAGAGAGTCCGCGAGCCAGCCGGACACGGCGTCGAGGCTGGCCTCCTCGAGCCCGCGCAGATCGAGCGAGAGCCCCTGTACGCGCGCCGGCGCGCCGAGCAGGAGCTCGAGCGCCTCGCGGGCCTCGCTCGCCGCGAGCGCGTCGAGCTCGACGTACACGTGGGGCGTCGGCGTCGTTAGGCCCGGCGACTGCAGCAGCTCGCGCAGCGCCGGCAGCTGCCCGGAGGACAGCCCCGCGACCCCGAGGCCCTCGAGCGCGAGCGGGGCATCGACCAGCGTGAGCCAGTCGAGGCGCTCATCGAGCGTGATCAGCAGCTGACCGGCCGCGCGCAGCGCGTCCGCGCTGACCCACGGATCCTCCGTAATGTCGACACGCCGCAGCGCCGCCGGCCAGCGCCGAAGCTGGGCCCACAGCGGATCATCGTCAGCCAACGAAACGCGCTCGAGCGCCCGCCGCCAACGCTCCGCGCTAGGCGAGCGCTGCAGCAGGCGAGCCAAGCGCTCGCGCGGGTGGTCGTCGCGCACGTCCGCCGATCGTAGCGCGCCGCGTCACGCCGCGCCTGCGCTCCACGATCGAGCACCTCCGCGCGCGCTCGCGCGGGGCACCAGCCTCGACTCACCAGCTCCAGCCGCAGGCGGGGCAGGCGCTCTCGCTCGCGCCGATCGGCGCGCCGCACTCAAAGCAGTAGAGCGAGTCATCCGCGCCCTCGCCCTTGAGCACGATCGCCTCGCAGGCGTCGCAGCGGTACGAGACGAGCCCCGACGGCGCCTTGGTCCGCGCGCCGCTCCGCTCGTCGACGAACACGACGCGCGCGACGAGTCCGGTCTCGCCGGTCAACACGCGCGTCACCGCCGGGGCCTCGAGCTCGACGCGCCCTGACCTCATCGTTGTCTCGCAGAACGGGCAGTCCATCCGCCCCACGGTACTACGTTGACGACTGCGGCGGCTCACCGAGGCGCTCGGCGACCTGCCGCATCAACGCGGGCGCGCGCGCTCGCACGGCCGCGGCCCCGCGCGGCGCCCAGCGCTCCAGCGCCACCGCGCCGGCCTCGTCGACCGCGAGCCGCGGCCGTCGCGACAAGATCCACACCAGCCGGTCGGCGACGAAGCTAGGATCGCGGTAGGCCCCGGGGATCGAGCTCTCGCGCAGGCGTCGTCGCAGCGTCCGCATGCGCTCATCGCCCCCCTCGCCGCGCCAGCGGAGCGCGACGGGCTCGTGCTGCAGCGCCGCGCGGTACAGCTGCAGATCGCGACCGCCGTCGAGCGGCGGCGCGAGCCCGAGCTCGCGCGGCGGCCCCAGCACGCCCTGCTCGACCAACCATCCGTCGAGCAGCAGCTCGACCCCGACGTGGGCGCAGGCCATCGCGGGGCCGTGCCCGACCCCCACGCGCTCGAGCTGCTCCTGGGCCTCGTCCATCAGCTCGAGGAAGATCGGCGCGTAGTGAAAGGCGTCATCGGTCCGGTGGTGCAGCGCCACGCCAGCGGCGACATCCTCGTCGTCGACGCCCGCGAGGCGGACCCTCGCCATGCTCATAAAGTCGGGCAGCATGGCCCCGAGCGCGAAGCCAGGGTCCGCGCGAAACCATCGCGCGACCGTCACGTGACCGAAGAAATTCACAACAGACGCGGCTACAGCATGACACAGGGCGAGGTCGCGCGCCGCGTGATCTCGACGGGATCACGGGCCCGCGCGCGGCGGATTTGGACTTGCGCGCCCACTCGCGCGGCGGGCATGCTCTGTTTGCGCAGCGACGCGAGCTCGGGGTCCATTCACGATCGTCAGGCGCCGCGCACAAACACCACACAACGGCAACGGCAACGGCAGGGGAGTCCAGGTGTCCAACGTCTCGCAGAACGTCCTCATGGGTGTCACGCGCAGGGTCGTCGATCAGTTCACCGAGCAGGGTCTGATGTTCACGGCCCTCGACGTGTCCAACGTCGTCAAGAAGAGCTTGCGCCAGGTCCGTCACCGCGAGGTCGCGCCGCTGGTCCGCGAGCTCTTCGACGACGACGAGATGGGGACCGACTACAACCGCTCGCTGATCGACGTGCTCGCGGGCGGAACGAAGAAGGTCCAGGCCTTCCTCTACCACCTCAAGACCGACGCGCCGCAGAGCTACACCGACCAGCAGCGCAGCAAGACCGCGCTCGCGCCGGTCTCGGTCGCGGTCGACGACGACCAGCTCGCGCTCGACCCCAACATCCAGGAGCTCGAGCTCAAGCCCGGCAAGGACGGGCGCCTGCGCATCCCCAAGCGCCTGCTCGAGAAAGCCGGCGTGCACGGCGACGAGGTCGAGCTGTACCTGATCGCCGACGGCCCCGACATGCTGATCTGTGACAAGGGACAGGGAGACGAGGACGAGTCGCCGATCGCCAACCTCCGCTACGCGCACCCCTCGCTGCTCCACCTCCCGCGTCAGTTCGTGTACCCCTTCGACCCCGACTCCGAGATCCTCGCGCGCGTCGAGGACGACGGCCTGCACATCGAGGGCATGCCGCGCTAGCGGCCTCCCCAAAGACCGCGCACGCGTCGACAGCAGAGCCCGGCCTCGCACGCGCGGCGCCGGGTTTCCTGCTATGCTCGCGCGGTGACGCCGCTGACGCCATGCCCCGCGTGCGGGTCCCATGTCCGCCGCGACGAGCGACGTTGTCCCCACTGTGACGCGACGTTGGGTCGGCGACCGCTCACGCGGTCCGCGAGCGTCGTGCTCGTGGGCTTGTCGTTGGTGGGCGGCTGCGGCGACTCGGTGTACGGCGTGCCGTCCTCGGAGGGCCCCCCGCACTCCACGAGCGACACCGACGGGACGACGACCGTCAGCACCTCCGGAGCCAGCGAGTCGAGCCCGATGGCCACGGAGCCGAGCGGCGCCACGACCGACACCAGCACGTCCGAGACGACCACCGCGACCCCTGACAGCGCCACCACGACGGGCACAACGGGCACAACCGCCACGGACGAGACCAGCGATGGACCGACGTCGGACGCCGGGAGCTCTTCCAGCGCGTCGGCGACCAGAACCTCAGCCGGCTCTGGCGAGCCCGAAGGCGCGTAGTCGTACGAGCCATCCCGCGGGGCGCCCCGCGGCGTGCAGGCGCCCCGCTCTTCGGGACAGGTCTTTTCTTTGAAAAAAAAAGCGCGATCGCCCGCGGCCGAGGCGGCGCGCGGGCGATCGAGCGGCTCCACGACAACCGAGCTCAGCCGCGCTTGTGCCCGATCTCGAGGATGTGGGTCAGGCGCGAGGCGTGCTCGTCGAAGGTCACGATCTCATCGTGGCTCAGGCGCGGGTTCCCGAACGCCTGCGCGTAGATGTAGTCGAAGCCCTTAGCCGGTCGCGGGCGATCCCAGCAGGCGGTCAGGTGGACCTCGGGGACGCCGAGCGCGATCTCCTCCAAGAACATGTGACCGCGCTTGCCGACGTTCGAGGTGCCGTAGTAGGCGCCGCGCAGCGAGGTGTAGTTCATGCTCTTCAGCGCGCCGTTGTAGCGCTTGTAGGTCTTGCCGTCCTTGGCCTTGCGCGGCTGGCCAGCGTCGTCCCAACAGGGCGCGTGGTAGATGCCCTTGCCGAAGGCCTTGCCGGTGATGTGAACACCCTTCGGCAGGTTCTCCGGCATCAGCAGGCCCGAGCGCGAGATACCCATCAGGTTCTCGGTCCGCGTGCCGTGCCAGCCGACGATCACGCCGGTCGCGTTCTTGCGCTGCTTTATCTTCTCGGCGTAGACATCGAAGTCGGTCTTCTTGTTCTTGCGCTCGACCTTCCAGATCTTGATGACCTTGAGCTTGTTGTAGAAGTTCGAGTTCATCGGCGACTGGCCGTTGTCGAAGTAGCCCTTGACGCGCTTGAACTCCGCGGTCCCGGGCTCGACGAAGGAGATGTCGCAGCCGAGGCCGTCGTACCAGACCTCGACGGGATCGTCGGACGCGGCCGCGTCCTTGAAGACGCCCTCCTGCAGGTGGATGTCGCGCAGCAGCGTGATGAACTTGCGCTGCTCGTCGATCCGCTCCGTGGTGTTGATCAGGATCTGGTCCAGGTCCAGGCGGCCGCCGCGGCGCGCGTGGTCGATGTTACGCGGGATGTTCGAGAGGTAGTCGTTCGTCAGGTTGATCATCTTCTGACGCGCCGGGCTCCCCTTCTTCAGCAGCGACTCGATCTCCTCGAGGATGTCCGCGCCCGTGTCGAGCTGGCGGTCCGAGAGGTTGCCGAGCGGCGCCTTGTTGCTGACGCCGGCCGCCGAGCTGAGGCCCTTCTTGACCGCGTTCCCGGTCGATGAGTACATCGTCCGCAGCAGCGTCTCGACCTCCGAGTGGAAGTCGCGCTTGGGCCCGGTGGACTTCTTCTTCTTCTCACCGTGCTCGGTCTTGACGCCCTTGGCCTTGGCCTTGGCGCGCTCCTCGGCCTCGTTGCGGATCTCGATGCGTCGGTAGCCCTTGGCGATCTTCTTGTTGACCTTGGAGTTGAACTTGCGCCGGGCCGCGTCGAGCGTCGGGGCCCACTCGATCTTGGTCTGTCCTCGCTGGCCGACGCGGCCGTAATTGAAGGTGATCTTGAAGCGACCGCCGGCCTCCTCGATCTTGGCCTTGTAGAACTTGTTGGAGCCGAAGGAGGTCGCGCCCGTGCGCGCGCCCGTCAGGTCGGTCCAGTTGAGCACCGCCTCCTCGAGCACCCCGTCGTCGTTCGGCGTGGGGGCCGGCGCGGCGGCGGCCGGCGCCGCTGCTTTCGCTACTTTTTTCTTCGCCACTTTTTTCTTCGCAGTCGTCTTCTTCTTGGAGGCGGTCTTCTTCTTCGCCGTCGTCGTCTTCTTCGCCGTCGTCTTCTTCTTCGACGTCGTCTTCTTGGCAGCCGCCTTCTTCTTCGAAGTCGTCTTCTTGGCGGCGGTCTTCTTCGCCGCCTTCTTTTTTGTGGTCTTCTTGGTGGTCGTCTTCTTCGCCGTCTTCTTCGCCGTCTTTTTCTTGGCCATGGTTCGATCCCCGATCGAGGTGGCTGAAACCGCGCGGATGGACGTCTCCGAGCGCGTTACGAGCCTCGCAAGTGTTCCCATTGGGACGATGAAAATCCAGCGTTCACGCGATCTCGTTGGGATCACGCGCGCGCCCGGTGCCGCGCCCTCAACGCGCGCCAGCGTGCCGTGTGAGGACCTCTCCACGCCGAGGCCGCGCGCGCCCGCGCACGGATCCCGCGAGGCCGAAGACGTCCGCGCTACTCGAGTCCGAAGACCCGCGCGGCGTTGCCGTGCAGAAACAGCGCGCGGGCCTCGGCGTCGAGCTCCAGGCCCTCCAGCTGCTCGTCGACCAGGCAGGCGCCCGGGAGGATCATCGGGTAGTTGCTGCCGAACAGGACCTTGCGCCGACCGTGCGCGCGCATGAACTCGACGAGCCGCGCCGGGTAGCGGCTGGGCTTGTACGCCGAGGTGTCGATGTAGACGTTCGGGTACTTCGTGGCCATGGCGATCATCTCCTCGGTCCATGGGTAGCCGATGTGACCGCCGACGATCGTGAGCTCGGGGAATTCGGCGGCCACGGTGTCGAGATAGGGGATCGGGCGACCTGGCTCAGAAGGCAGCAGCGGCCCGGCGTGGCCGACCTGCAGGCAGAAGGGGACGCCGAGCTCGACGCACTCGGCGTACAGCGGGTAGTAGCGGCGGTCGTCGGGGGGCAGCCCCCACAGCCACGGCAGGACCCGCAGCGCGCGGAAGCCGAGCGTCTTCACGCAGCGCCGCAGCTCGCGGACCGCCGCCATCGGTCGGTGCAGGTCCACCGAGGCCACGCCGACGAGGCGCGCCGGGTAGCGCCCGACCCAGGCCGCGACCTCATCGTTGGAGAGCAGCGGGCCCCGGGGTCCCCACCACGCCGAGATGAGCGCCCGGGAGACGCCGGCGGCGTCGAGCGCCCCCATGGTCATCTCGAGGGGGATCTCTTCCGGGACCTGGTCGACGCCCATCCAGCGCAGCAAGGTGGCGAACATCGGCTCGCGCATGAACGCGGGCGTCGGGTGCTGGATCCAGGCGTCGATGATCGCCGGCGCGTCGGTCATAGGTAGACCCTACCGCACCAGCGTCCGCTCCGAGGGCGGGGGGTCGTAGGAGGACTTAAAAGCATGTGATCGGCGCCCGAAGGGTGTCGTTCACGTGACTCCCGCATGGAGGCCCCCCGGCCTTCATTCAAGAGCCCCGCGTGTATCACCAACACGACGAATCGCGGCACAGCGCCCGCGATCGACAACGGGAACTACGAGCTCGAGCGCTTGGGCTCGAGCAGGGTGTTGGTGAGGGAGCGCAGCGCCGCCTCTCGCTCCATGGCGACGTGCAGGCGCTCGTTGAGGATCGCGACCAGGCCCATGGCGAGCGCGCCGTTCTCCACCGCGATCGCGCGGAAGCGTTCGGCCGCGAGGATGAGGCCGATGGTCCGGGTCCGCGCGACCACGCTGGCGGTCCGCGTCGTCTCGCCGAGCACCGCGATCTCGCCCACGCAGCTGTGCGGCCCGCAGGTGTTGAGCTCCGCGCCGTCGCGCACGATCGAGACGGAGCCGTCGACGATGACGCAGAGCGCGTCGCCTCGCTCGCCCTGGGCGAAGATCACCTCGCCGACCTCGTAGCTGCGCTCCTCGCAGGCCTCGCAGACCGGCAGCAGGTTGTGATCGGGGATGCGCTCGAACATCGGGATCGAGCGCAGGAAGGCGATGCGGCTGACGAAGCGCGCGATGGTCGAGATCCCGCGGCGCGTCGCGTCGCCGCTGCTCGACTCGGTCAGGGTCCGCACGATCGCCAGCCACGGGTTGTCGCTGTCGTCGATCACGTGGCCGCGCACGCGCGCGCGCTCGGTGCCGACGCGGACGATCGAGGGGAGCGCGTGCACGCCGAGGGTCATCAGCATGTCGCTGCCGATCTGCGCCAGGACCCTCGGCGCCTGTGAGCGCCCGGGGTAGAGGTTGGTGAAGATCCGCCAGTAGAGCCCGGCGGCGCACTCCTCGAGCATCGGCGCCCGGCGGACCAGTCGAAACGCGCGGCGCAGATGGTGAACGCCCTGCTGATAGGCGTCCGCGAGCACGTGCTGCATCTCGAGGGTCTGGCTGTCCTCGTCCGGCTCGACGCCCGCGGCCTTCTCCAAGAGCTCGAGGTCACGCTCGACGCTCGAGACCCCCGCGAGGATCGTCTCGATTTGATCAACCGTCCGCTGGGCCAGCTCCGCCTGTCGCATCTGCTCGCGCGCGCCGGCGAGGTAGGCGTCGATGTCCCAGAGCATCTCGGCGACGGAGACGTAGCGAAACTCGGGCTGCTTGTGCAGCGCGCGCGCGACGACCTCCTCGATCGCCTTCGGGATCGGGCGCCTCGGCGCGCGCTCGGAGGGCGGCTCGAGGGGCTCGAGCAGGGCCTTCGCCGCGGTCTCGCGGGCGCTCTCCCCGACGAAGGGCTGGGTGAGCGTGAGCAGCTCGTAGAGGATCACGCCGAGCGCCCAGACGTCGACGCGCGCGTCGAGCTCGCGACCCTCGTGGGTGATCTGCTCGGGCGCCATGTACTCGGGCGTCCCGGCCCGCATGCGCGCGCGGGCCTGGTGGACGCCGTCGGGCCCGAGCACCTGCGCGAGCCCCCAGTCCACGACGGTGACCTCGCCGTAGGCGCCGATCACCACGTTCTCGGGCTTGAGGTCGCTGTGGATCACGCCGCGCCCGTGCGCGTAGATCAGCGCGCGACAGATCTCGATGAAGAAGCCGAGCAGACGGTACAGCGTGAAGTGCTCGACGTACTCTTGGTCGCGCTCGCGCAGGCGCTCCAGGATGTGCGACAGGGTCTGCCCGTCGAGGCGCTTCATCGTGTAGAACAGGCCCTCGCCGGGGCGCACGCCGAGCTCGTAGGCCGGCACGATGTTCGGGTGCTCGAGCCCGCCGGTGATGATGGCCTCCTCGAGGAACGCCTGCACGTGCAAGGCGCTCTCGCTGTGCTCCCGCGCGAGCGACTTGAGGGCGACCGAGCGTCGGAGGTTGCGGTCGGCCGCGAGGCGCACGACGCCGCCGCCGCCTCGCCCGAGCTCATCGCCGATCGAGTAGCGCCGCTCGCCCTCGAGATCGACCTCGGGGCCGTCCTCGTCGAGACCCGGGCTCACCCGCGGCGAGATGCCGATCTCGGCGCAGTAGCGCGCGAGATCGTTGAAGCCCGCCGCGTCGGCGACGCGCGTCGCGTCCGGCTCGGGCAGCGGCGTCGTCCGGGAGCTCCCGCCGCGCGAGTCGCTGACAGAGCGCGCCCGTCGACGTCTCTTGTGCCAGGGCAAGGTCTTCTTCACGCCTCGCCAGCCTACACCATGGGGCGCGCGGCATGACCTCCGACGACCGCCGCTCGAGGCCGCGCCGGCGCCGCGATTCCGCGCGAGGGCGGGTGCAGGGGCGCGCGCCTCGATCGTTGGCGGCAGCTTCTATAGACATGTTCAAAGCTACACTTTGATCATGTACCGCGTCGCCAACCGCGTCGGCCGGCTCGTCGAGATCGCGATCTGGTCGCCGGTCTCGGTCGAGGAGGCGATCGAGTGGGGCCGCGACCACGACGCCGTCATCGACCGGGTCGAGGGCGAGTACGTCTGCTTCGTCGATCTGCGCGGCGCGAGGGTGTTCCCCCCCGACGTCGTCGACGCCTACGTCGCGACGATGAAGGACGAGCGCCGGCTGCTGCGGACCGGCACGCTGCTGCCGCTGAGCGCCGTCGTCGCGCTGCAGATCAACCGCATGATCCGCGAGGCGGCGCACCCGGAGCGGCGCGCGTTCGAGGACGCCGCGCCGCTGGCGAGCTGGCTCGGCGAGCGGCTCGGGATCCCCGAGCGCGCCCGCCTCCGCGCGCTGCTGCGCGAGCCCGCGCCGGGGCTCGATCCCGCGCGATAAGACATGACCGAAATGACAGCTCGATCCTGGCGCGCCTCAAGGCGCGCGCTCTCGAGACGCCGGCGCGCGCCGTGTCACCTCGCTGTCACCCCCGTGTTACGCTGGCTTGGTGGTGGTGCCTCGTCTCCTCGCGCTCGCGGTCCTCGGGCTCACGCTCGCGGGCTGCCAGGGCGAGGCCACGATCGACGCGTCGTCCGACGAGCTCGCGCCGCTCGCCACCTGCGTCGACATGACGCGCTGCGGGCCGCGGGCGGGCGACGGGGACCTGCTGCTCAGCGACCGCGACTCAGACCGGGTCCTGCGCTTCGACAGCGCCTCGGGCGCGCTCCTCTCGACGCCGCTGCCGGGGGAGCAGCCGCTCACGCGACCCTCGAGCGCGCGCGTGCACCACGACGGGCTGCTCTACGTCGCGCACTTCGACAGCTCGACGATCTACCGCTACGACGGCGTGACCGGTGAGCCTGTCTCGCTGTTTTATCGCGACACCTGGTGGCTCGAGGAGCCGGTCGAGCTGCACTTCGTCGACGACCTGCTCTACGTCCTCGGCAACGACAGCCGCAACATCGTGGTGCTCGAGGAGCGCGAGGGCGCCGGGCGGCTCCTCGGCGAGCTCGCCGCGGCCCGGCTCGTCGACCCCCACGACTTCCTGTTCCTCCCCTCGGGCTTGGTCCTGGTCGCGGCGATGCGCGGGCCGGCGCGAGGCGGCGCGCTGCAGCTCTGGGATCTCGAGCGCGACGAGCTGCTCGAGAGCTTCGGCGACGAGGACGAGCTCGGCGCCGCGACCGGGCTCGCGCTCGGGACCGACGGGCTCTTGTACGTCGCGGACCACCAGCGCGATCAGATCGTCCGCTACGAGCTCGACACGCGCAGCAAGCTCGACACGATCGTCGCCGACGATCCCCAGCTCACCGCGCCGATCGACCTCGAGCTCGGCCGGTCGGGCGCGCTCTACGTGCTCTGCGACGAGGGCGTCCTGCTGCTCACCGGCCTGCAGCGCCACGCCGGGCCGATGGCGCTCTCCGTGACCACGCTGGTCGCGGCCGAGGAGCACGCGCTCGCTCGTCCGCGCACCTTGAACCTGATCCCGCCGTGAGCGACTTGAACCTGACCGCTACGGCAGGTCTACTCCGCCAGCTTGACGCGCTCGGGGCGGATATAGGTCTCGGTCTGGTCGTCGAACTCGATCAGCCAGCAGCCGTCCTTCACGCTCACGAGCTTGAAGCGCTGCTTGCGTACGAGCTTGCCCGTCGGGCTGCCCTGGGCGCACCCGCTGTCGTAGTTGGGGTTGTCGCCCGTGACCTCATAGGTCGCGCCGGGGTTCGCCGTCGGCGGCGCGCCAGAGCTCGCGCAGCAAGGCAGCGTGAGCGCAAGGCCGAGCGCAAGGCCGAGCGATGAGAGGTGCAGGCGGGGGTGCAGCCGCCGCGCGCGTACTTCGTCCAAGACCATCACGCGAACATCCTACTGCCAGCTGAGCCGCGCCGTGGGCACGCGCGCCCCCGAGGAGCGCGCGCGCGCTCGCGGCCCGACGCGCGCGCGCGCGTTCACGCGGCGCGACCGAAACCGCGCGGCGCCCCAGAGACGACGAGTTAACTCGCGGCCTGCTGGCCGCCGCGCTCGCGCATGAAGGCCTCCATCACGGTCGCCAGGTGCACCGGCGTCTCCTGCATCGGGTAGTGCCCCGCGTTGCGCAGCACGTGCAGCGTCGCGTTGGGGTACCACTCCATGAAGGTCTGCTTGATGACCGCCTCGCTGAGCGCGGGGTCGTGCTCCCCGGGCATGACCAGCAGCGGCGTCTTGAGCCCGTTGGCCTCCTCGAGGAAGTTGGTCTTCGCCCACGCGATCAGGTAGTCGGCGAAGGCGTCACGCGTGGTCGTCTCGCGGGAGGCCCGGACCATCCAGTCGAGCCACTGCCCCGAGAGCCGGTTGCCGGTGGTGATGTCGAGGATCATCCGGCGGTTGTCATCGCTGTCCGCCGCGCCCGAGAACAGGCCCCAGCCCTGCTCGTCGAAGGGCACCCCCGCCGCCGGCACCGGGGTGATGCACACGCCGCTGCGCACGCGCGCGCCGGCGTCGACGGCGACGCGCTGCACGGCCATTCCGCCCATCGAGTGACCGACGACGTGGAACTTGTCCCAGCCCAGCTCGTCGGCGAGCGCGATCGCGTCCGCCGAGATCTCCTTCATCGTGTGCTCGCCCGCCTGCTCGCGCGACCTCCCGTACCCGCGGTAGTCGAGAAAGGCGTACGTGAAGCTCCCGGTGTCGAGGTACGGGAGCATCGGGTTGAACACGGTGAAGTCGCCCATCCAGCCGTGAAGCACGAGTACGCCCTGGGATCCGCTGCCGATGATGGTGTGTCCAATTGTCATGCTGATCGATTCCTGCCGCCGATGGTTTTGCTGGTCTCGCCTGCCCTGCGCGCCGCGCCTGACGGTCGATGGCGATCATGCGCGAACGGGCGCGAGTGTGTCCATATCCCCCAACGAGGATCACCGCGCCCCGGCCCCGACGCGGCCGCAGCCGCGCACCCCCGCTCGCGAACGCGCGCTCGCGAACGCCCAAGCGCCGCGCCCAGGAGGATCGCGCCTGCACCGACATGTCCGGAGTTTCGGGCCGAGCGGTCCGCGTGCGGGTGCTAGACTGACCCCGTGAAACCGGTCGATGATTATCGTCAGGCGGCGCGCAAACTCGACGAGGCCGGCTTCGTGCGCAAGTTTGGCTCGCTGTACCTGCTCAAGTCACCGTCGAAGGTCGACGATGAGTGGGACGAGGATATCCAGTACCAGACCGTGTTCGTGAAGATGCCGGCGCGTGGCGACGACGGGGAGTTCTTCGAAGACGGCGCCGCCTTCGACGCGTCGTGGCGCGTCGCCCCCGTGCAAAAGCGACCCGGGAACCCGTTCCCGGATCGGATCAGCGTCGGCCGGGCGCAGAACTGCGACATCGTGCTCCGGCTCTCGTACATCTCGAAGCTGCACGCGCACTTCCTGGTCGGCCCGCGCGGGCTCATGTACCTGTGCGACCAGCGCTCCTCGAACGGGACACACGTCAACCACCAGGCGCTGCGACCCGGAACACGCGTGAAGGTCGAGGTCGGCGACACGATCGGCTTCGGCCAGCTAGAGGCGCAGCTCATCAGCGGCGCGCAGTTCTTCGAGATGCTGCGCTCGCGCCCCGGCGCGAGCGGCTGGACGTGGCGGCGCTAGACGCAACGACATGTCCAAAGGGTCATTTTAACGATCCGCTCAGCCGACGAACACGTGCACGCCGCGCGTGAGCCCCTCACGCGGCGTGCGCTCGTGCTGGCGATCGTGGAGCTCCTCCGGGAGCGTCCAGATCGTGCCGCCGAGCGTCCAGTCTCGACCGATCGCCTCGTGGTCGATGTAGGGGAGCAGCCACTCCGCCACGCCGTCGCTGTCGAGGCACTGGGACACGTACGCGCCGACGCTCGCGTACAGACCGCGGTACCCGTCGATCGCCGCGTGCACGCGCCGCGCGTCGCCGCCGAAGTAGCCGTGGAGCCGACGGATGAGCCCCGGTGACGCGGCCTCGCAGCCTGTCGCGTAGGTCGAGCTGAGGTCCTCCGGCCCGGGAGCAGCTTCATCGCGGCCCTCGAGATCGGAGAGATCGACCGCGAACTCGTCGGTCTGTAGGCGACGTCGCCGCTCGGAGGCGCCTTCGTCGCGCCGCTGCGCGCACCCGTCGCGCTCCGTCGCGCCCCCCTCTGGCTCCGCGTCAGGATCAACGTATTGCACCATCTTCACCGCTCCTTGTGTTGTGTGCCCAGCGCCTCGCGTCCGTGCGAGCGCCTCTCCTAGCGATCGCGCTCGCGAACGCGACCGTGATCGCCTCGCATCTTCCTGCCGATGGATGTGACCTGTCAACCATGCGAGCACAGCGCAGCGGGTCGGCGACTGCGGTGTAGCTACACGCGCCAACGGCAACCAAATCGAGCCCGCAATTTCGGCGCGAGTGCGTCCCGCGTACAGGACACCGTGGACCGGATGACGCGTCCCACATGCACGCACGCGCGGAGCCGGACCGAGGCTCGCGCGGGCTCGCGCGCCGGCGCGGCGCTGGATGCAAGATGGCCAAACGGACACAAATGGTTGGCTCCCCCCCGCGGTGCAGGTAGCCTAAATTCTATGTCTGGACGTGACGATGAGCGCTTCCTCTGGTCCCGTCGCTCCGCCAGATGGACCTCAGAGCAGGCGACGCAAGCCCGGGCCGCGCTCGCGACCTGCGTCGAGCGCTTGATCCGGCAGCACTTCCCCGCCTCCGCCGGCTACAAGACTTCGAAGACCTCGCTCTCCGGCATGCTCGACGGGACCCGCGTCAGCGTCGCGCGTGGGGAGTTCCGCGCCGTCGTGAGCACGCAGCACTTCACCGAGCCGGTGCCGATGTCACCCGACGCGCCGCGACGCCACGCGATCCGCTTGATCGGCTCGATCCGCAGCACGGCCCGTCGCGTCGATGACTCGCCCGAGCACAGCCAGCAGCGCGCGGCGGCGATGATCACCGCGCTCGCGCTGGCGACCGCGGTCCTGTTCTACGCCGCGTGGGCCCCTGGGTTCTGGGGCGTCGCCCGCGTCACGCTGCTGCTCGGCTTCGTGATCATGATGACGCCCGCGATCGCGTGGCTGCTCAACCCGGCGGCGTTCACGGCCGAGATGCTCGAGCCAGCCCTGCGCGCGCTGCCGGTCGGCGAGCGCGAGCACGAATTTTCCCACACCCGCGCCGGCGAGGATCACCTGGCGCGGTGGCGAGAGTTTCGCGAGGCGTGCAACGCCGACGACATGATCGTCGAGAGCATGAACACGCTCCCGTTCCGCCGCTGACGCCCGCGCGCCCCGTCGAGTGGCGCCGCCGCGCCGCCGCGCGCTACACTCTCGAGCGCGGCTCGCCGCGACCACGAGCGTAGAACGGGCGCAACACGACCTCATGAGCATCATCGCGCTGGCCATCCCCGCGTTCTTCGCCATGATCCTCGTGGAGGCCGTGGTCGCGTGGCTGCGGCGGCGACACGTCTACCGCTTCAACGACGCCGTCACCGACCTCAGCTGCGGGATCGGCAACCAGATCATCGGCAAGGTCCTGCTCGGCACGGCGCTCGGCGCGGCCTACATCGGCGTCTACACGCGCTTTCACCTGTTCGAGCTCGAGGCGCTCAACCCGGTCCTCCTGTGGGTCTTCGGGATCCTCGCCTACGACTTCATCTACTACTGGTGGCACCGGGCGAGCCACGAGGTGAACGTGCTGTGGGCTGCCCACATCGTTCATCACCACAGCGAGGACTACAACCTCGCGGTCGCGCTGCGGCAGGCCTACTTCACGCCCCTGACCTCGCTGCCCTTCTACCTGCCGCTCGCGCTGCTCGGCCTGCCGCCGCACGTCTACTTCCTCGCCGGCGCGATCGACACGCTCTACCAGTTCTGGATCCACACCCAGCTGATCGACCGCCTCGGCCCGCTCGAGGCCGTGCTCAACACGCCCTCGCATCACCGCGTTCACCACGGCGTCAACGACGAGTACCTCGACCGCAACTACGCGGGCATCTTCATCATCTGGGATCGCCTGTTCGGCTCGTTCGAGCCCGAGCGCGCCGAGCCCGTCTACGGCACGACCAAGCCGCTCGCCAGCTTCAGCCCGGTCTGGGCCAACTTCCACCACCTCCGCGACATGGCCCGGCGCAGCCGCGGGATGACGCGCTGGGGCGACAAGCTGCGCGTGTGGTTCGGCCACCCGGGCTGGCACCCCGGCGGCGTCCACAGGGGCCTGGTCGGCGACGAGCTGCGCGAGCGCAAGCAGCACAAGTACGACGCCGATCGCAGCGGGCCGTGGATCAAGGCCTACATCGTGCTGCACTTCATCACGATCACGTACGCGGTCGTGATGCTGCTCAATCACTACAAGCAGCTCAGCCTCGGCTTCCTGCTGGCCGCCTCGGCCCTCGTGATCGCGACGACCGCGGTCTGGGGCGGGCTGTTCGAGGGTCGACGCTGGGCCTGGCCGGTCGAGATCGTGCGCCTCGCGTGCGTCGCCGCGCTGCTCTACTACGTGTACTCCATGGCCGGCGCGGAGTCGTGGACGACGCTGCTCGCGGCGTCGTGACCGCTCCGGACGCCGCGCCGATCGCCGCGCGCTCACGACTGGGCGCGCATGTCTAAAGGGCAATATCGAGTAAAGGATGCGCCGTCGCGGCGTCGACGCGCGCCCTGAGACACGCGCTCCGCGTCGTACACTCGCACGGCAGGCACGCCATGCGCAGCCCCACCGAAACCGCGAGGCCCGGCGCGCGCGAGCGCGACGAGCGAAGAGTGCCGAACAGCGACGACACGCTGGTGCTCGACTCGCAGCCCGCGGCGCGCGAGTTCGTGGGTCCGCCGAACGCCGGGCGCCCGCGCGTGTCGACGCCGGTCGCCGACACGCTGGTGGCGTTCTCCGAGCCCGCGCCGCGCAGCGCGGCCGCGCCCGCGCCCGCGCCCGCGCCGACGCGCGCCGGCAGGTTCTTGATCATCGACAAGCTCGGCGAGGGCGGGATGGGGGTGGTCTACTCCGCCTACGACCCCGAGCTCGATCGCCGCGTCGCGATCAAGCTGATCCGCGACGGGCACGCCACCCGCGAGGCGGTCACTCGACTTCAGCGCGAGGCCCAGGCGATGGCCAAGCTCTCGCACCCCAACGTCGTCGGCGTGCACGACGTCGGGCGCGCCGGTGACGGGCTGTTCGTCGCGATGGATCTCATCCCTGGCACGACGCTGCTGGAGTGGATCCACGCCGAGCCGCGCGCGTGGCACGAGATCATCGGCTTGTTCACGCAGGCCGGCGCCGGCCTCGCCGCCGCCCACGAGGCGGGGCTCGTGCACCGCGACTTCAAGCCGGCGAACGTCCTCGTCGACCCGCGCGGGCGCGCGTTCGTCACGGACTTCGGGCTCGCGCGCGCGGCCCCCAGCGATGAGGCCGAGACCGAGATCGACGAGGCGAGCCCGCCGGTGCGCAGCGGGAAGCTCGACGTCGACCTGACGAGCTCGGTGCTCTCGCGCCAGCTCACCCGCGTCGGCGCGCTCATGGGGACGCCGCAGTACATGGCGCCCGAGCAATTCCTCGGCGCGCCCGCCGACGCGCGCTCGGATCAATACTCGTTCTGCGTCGCGCTGTGGGAGGCGCTGTACGGCGGGCACCCGTTCTCCGAGGGGAGCGTGCAGGAGCTCGTCGACGCGACCGTGATCGGCGCGCTGCGTGAGCCGCCGCGCACCACCGCAGTGCCCGGACGAGTCCGCCTGGCGCTGACGCGCGGGCTCGCGACGATCCCCGAAGATCGCTTCCCGTCGATGACGGCGCTGCTCGACAAGCTCCGCCACGACCCCAAGCAGCGCCGACGACGACTCCAGCTCGCGCTCGCGGGCGCGGGGCTGGCTGTCGCCGCCGGCCTGATCTACAGCGCGCGCTCGGACGACGCGCGCGCCTGCGCCGAGGCCGGCGGCGAGCTGCAGCGAGTGTGGAGCGAGGCGCGCGCGGAGGAGGTCCGCGAGGCGCTGCTGAAGACCGACCTGCCCTACGCGGACTCGACATGGCTTCGTGTGCAGCCGCGGCTCGACGCCTACGCGCGGCGCTGGTCGACGCTGCGCGCCGACGCGTGCTTCGCCCATCTCGAGCGATACGAGTCCGACGCGCTGTTTGATCGCCGCATGATGTGCCTGCAGCGCGGTCGCGCCGGCTTCGCGCAGCTGATCGACGTGCTCGCCAGCGGAGACCCCGAGGTCGTCGGGAAGGCCGTCGACGCGACCGAGGCGCTCGACGAGCTCGCGCGCTGCGAGAGCGCGGCGTGGCTGATGGGGGAGATCGAGCCGCCGGCGGACGAGGCGGTCGCGCGCGAGGTCGCGGATCAGCGCGCCGCGCTGGCGCGCGCGCGCGTCCTCGAGCTCACGGGCAGCTACGACGCCGGCCTCGCGCTCGCCCGGACCGCGATCACGCGGGCGCGCGCGCTCGCGTACCAGCCGTTGATCGCGGAGGCCCGGATGCGCGAGGGCAGCCTGCTGATGGAGCGCGGGCAGCACGAGGCGGCCGAGCTCGCGCTCTCGGAGGCGCTGTGGATCGCGCTGCGCGTGAAGGCCGACGCGCTCGCGGCGGAGGCGGGGATCAAGCGAATGTTCCTGGTCGGCGCGCGCCTCGGGCGGACCAGCGAGGCGCTGCACGACGCTCACTACGCGCGCGCGCTGGTCGATCGACTGCAGAGCCCCGCGGCGCTGCGCGCCCTGCTGCTGAACAACCTCGGGACCGTCTACTACGTCCGCGAGGAGCATGAGCAGGCGCTGCCCGAGCTGCTCGCCGCGCTCGAGACCGCCGAGACGCTGCGCGAGGATCACCCCTACCGCGTCGCCATCCTCAACACGCTCGGCGTCGTCTACACGGGGCTCGCGAGGCCGGCGAAGGCGAACGCGGTGCTCGAGCGCGCCCAGCAGAAGGCGGCGCGGATCTACGGCGAGCAGCACCCGCACTACGGCTTCATCCTGGCGAACCTCGGCGAGCTCGCGCTCGAGCGCGGGGCGCTCGGGGACGCCCACCGCGCCTACGCGCGCTCCAGCGAGATCATCGAGCGAGCGCTCGGTGCGGACAGCGAGTTCATGATCCCGATCCTCGCCGGCCTCGGCGACGTCGGGCTCGCGCAGCGGCGCTTCGACAGCGCGCGCCAGACCCTCGAGCGGGCCCTGGCGCTCGCGGAGCGGCACGCCGCGCCGCCGCAGCGGCGCGCCGCCGTGCAGCTCTCGCTGGCGCGCGCGCTGACCCTTGACGACCCGGAGAGCGCGGTCAGCCCGGACGCGCGCGCGCGCGCCGTCGGCCTCGCGCGGGCCTCGGCCGCCGGCTTCGCGGCCGCCGGCGAGGGCTTCGCGCAGCGCAAGCGAGACGCCCGTCGGTGGCTCGAGCGCGTCGAGCTCGCCGACGCGGCCGCGCCCGCCGCCGCGCGGCCTTGAGCACACACACCGACCTGTCCGATACGCCACTTTTGCACAGCCGCGCCGATCCTGCGCGGCTCGTGCTGGTTTGGCGCGCCGCGACTGCGCGCCGCGGCTGCGCGCCGCGGCTGCGCGCCGATCTTGCCTGCGCGCTGGTGTCACGTTCGCGCCGCGGCGCGAGCTCTCGCGGAGCTTGCACATACAACGCGGCGCGTCGCATTGCGTCGACGATACGACGCGCGTACCGACAAATTAGTCGCCTCAGTCGTCGCGCGGCGAGCTCCGCGGAACCGCGTTGTACGGCGCGCAGAGCGTGCACATCTCGCGTTCCGTCGAATTCGCGACGGACGATCCGCGCAAGAAGTACACATGTTCAACTGTGCATGTTTCGCATTGTGACAGTTTGACGTCGAGGCCCTCACGCGGCTTGCTGCGCGCCGACGCTGCCGCTAGGATTAACCCATGGTAGCGAATGGATGGAGAGCGCTCGCGCGACGTGTACTCGCGGTGACGGTCCTGAGCCCCGCGCTCGCCGGCTGCGCGATCGAGGTCGACGAGCCTGCAGACGCGCCCGTCGACGTCGACGCTGACCAGCGCGGCATCGTGTTTAACGGCGACATCGTCAACGGCATCGTCTTCAACGGCGTGGAGGTCAACGGTATCGTCTTCAACGGCGTGAACCTCGACGGCGGGACGATCGACCAGGCCAAGCTCCACACGCCCCTCTACGCCGGCACCTACGGGGAGAGCAAGACGCTCGTCGGCGTGCAGCTCTCGCAGTTCTCCAACAGCCTCATCGGCTGGTCCACCGGGAGCGAGTTCTACCACCACGACGACTTCATCGGCGCGGAGCAGAAGCTGACGCTGAACCTCGACGACGTCGACGAGGAGTCCTTCGTGCTGCGGATCGATGACGTCGAGGAGAGCGCGGAGTGGAGCGGGATCTACACCCTCGATCTGCGCTACCGGCCGCTCAACGGCGCCACCTGGAGCTCCCCCTGCCAGGACGAGAACAACAACCCGACCCGCGCGATCCTCATGCACGGCCGCTACGACGACGATCTCGAGCGCACGCACGCCTACAACGACACCCACACCATGACGATCGCCTGCGAGAACAGCGTGATCGGGAAGTGCCTGACCGCCGGCTACTCGTCGTGGGTCGACCAGTCGATGGCGGATCTCCACCAAGCCTGCGCCCGGATGGTCTACGCCGACTACTGCGGCGTCGGCGAGCCCAACACGGAGAACGGGACCGCGATCGACATCGAGGACATGTACGGGATCCAGAGCTTCGAGACCGAGTGGCCCGTCGAGGCGGCGTGGGATCGACACGGCGCGCTCTGCGTCAACGCGCCCCGGAAGATCGGGACCGAGCTGAGCTGCGCGCTGCCGACCTGCACTCAAGCGCACCTCGACAGCGCGACGATCATCAGCAAGGCGATCCCGAGCTAGCCGCGCCCTTTCACCCGACGCTCTCCTCCAGCGGGTGGTTGATGACCACGTCGTCTTTCACGCCGCGGATCGTGCACTCCCGTTGAGGCGAGCAGTTCGCGTCGACGCGTTGGCTAAGGTGCTGCTCACGGCCTCGCCGGTTGCCGTGATGATGTCGCGCTCGAGCGGACCGATGTCGAAGCGCGTGCACACACGCGGCGTCTACGCCGCCTCGCGCGAGCGCAGACACATGTCCTTAAAAACATATGATTCGTGCGCGTCGAGGCCGATCACGTGGCGCTGCGCGACGCGATCTCGCGCCGTCGGCGACATGGTGTCGCCGCGCTCTTGCGCGCGGCTCTGCGCTCGCGCGTGACCTCGTCGGGCGCGCGTTGTTCTCCTCGCGCGTCCCGCGAACCGCGCGGGGCAGGAGTGGTCGCTCGCACCGGGGCCCAACCCACTATCCACATGTATTTACATGGCTTTTCCGTGAACGTGCATCGTTCTTGGTATCGAGCTGTGAAGATTCCACAAAAACGTTCTTTCCTTACATCAACAACGAAACCTCTTCCCGGTGTATGGAACAACCGCGAGTTCGCTCGCAGGGGGGACAACCATGGACAGGAAGAACAGGACGAGAACATCGTTGTTGGTCGGCAGCGCGACGCTGCTATCGCTGGTCGCCGGAGACGCGTGGGCGCGGCCCACCGCGCCTGCCCACGAGGCCGGGCTCGAGCTCGCGTCAGGCCAGCGGACACGACTGACGCGGATGTCCCGATGGGACATATTGCCCACGCGCGCGCGCACCAGCTGGACCGAGCTGCGCCGGGAGCTGGGCGAGCTGAAGGCGCTGTGGGACCCGACGACCGGGGTGCCGAGCCGCATCCTCGTGATGGCCGGGCCGCGTATCGAGGGCGCCGTCGCGTCGCCCGAGCGCGCGCGCGACTTCGCGTGGTCGTTCCTCGAGCGCCACCTCGAGCTGCTGGCGCCCGGCGCCGCGCTCTCGGACTTCACGCTCGTCAGCAACCACCTCGACGCCGGCATCCGCACGCTCGGCTTTCAGCAGCTGCACCAGGGGCGCGAGGTCGTCGGCGGGCAGCTGAGCCTGCGGATCAAGCACGACCGCCTGATGCTGATCGGCTCCGAGGCGCTGCCCGACGTCAGCGCCTCGTCCGGCGACGCGCTCCCGGACGCGAGCCTGCGCGCGCGCGCGCTCGCGTGGGCGCGGCGTGACCTGACCGAAGAGGCTACCGCCGCCCCGACGGTCGAGGGCCCGATGGTCCTGCCGATCGTCTCCGCGCGCGGGGTCACCTCCTTCGAACACGTCGTCCGCGTCACCGTCTCGAGCCGCCTGCCCTTCGGGCGCTGGGCGGTCTACGTCGACGCGGAGAGCGGCGCGCCCGTCGCCCGCGAGTCGCTGCTGCGCTCGGCCGACGGCGTGGTGCAATTCGACGTGCCCAGGCGCCACCCCGGCGACCGCTACGACGCGCCCGCGATGTTCACCGACTTCACCGTCAACGGTCAGGGTCAGACGAGCGACATCGACGGCGGCGTCTCGTGGGGCGGCGACCAGCAGGCCGCGGTCGGCCTCGGCGTCGACGGCCCCTACGTCAAGCTCGTGACCGAGGGCGGTGAGCCGGCGGCGGGCGAGCAAGACCTCTCGCCGGGCGGCGCGCTGACCTGGAGCCTCGCCGACCAGCAGTTCCAGGACGCCCAGCTCTCGGCGAGCGTCCACGCCAACCTGGTCAAGCAGTACGTGCGGGGCGTCGCGCCGGAGCTCGGCTGGCTCGACCAGCAGCAGACCGTCACCGTCAACATCAACCAGAGCTGCAACGCGGTCTCGGACGGCGACTCGATCTACTTCTTCCGCGACGGCAACGGCTGCAACAACACCGCGCGCCTGCCGGATGTCGTGTATCACGAGACCGGGCACTCGGTGCACAGCCAGTCGATCGTCCCGGGCGTCGGCTTCTTCGACGGCGCGCTCAGCGAGGGGATCAGCGACTACCTCGCCGCGACGATCACGAACGACCCGGCGATGGGGCTGGCGTTCTTCGCCAACCAACCCAACAGCCCGCTGCGTCACATCGACCCGGTCGACGACGAGGCGACGTGGCCCGACGACATCGACCCGAGCCCGCACACCACCGGGCTGATCATCGCCGGCACGCTCTGGGACCTGCGCAAGCTCCTGCGCGAGAAGCTCGGCGACGTCGAGGGGACGCAGCTCACCGACCACCTCTGGTACCAGGGGATCAGCCGCGCGGTCGACATCCCGTCGATGTACTCCGAGGCGCTGCTCGCCGACGATGACGACGGCCTGCTCGACAACGGCACGCCCAACTTCTGCGACATCAACAGGGCCTTCGCGCTCCACGGGATCGCGCCGGTGTTCCGCGACATCGAGGATGTCACGCAGCTGCCGGCGACGGCCGAGGGCTACCCGGTCCAGGCCGCGTTCGAGTGCCCGATCTGGGATGACGGCGAGGTCCTGCTGCGCTGGCGCCTGCGCGAGGACCCTGGCGTGAGCGGCGAGCTGCCGATGGCGCTCGACGACGAGACCTACCGGGGGATGATCCCGCTGCAGGAGGCGAACACGGTCGTGCAGTACCAGGTCGTGCTCTCCGCGCCCGACGTCACGATCTCGGCGCCGGTCAACGCGGCCGACCCCTGGTACGAGTTCTACGTCGGCGGCACCGTGCCGCTGTACTGCACCGACTTCGCCGACAACCCGGGTGACGACGGCTGGACCGCGAACGCGGGCTCCCCGAACGGTTGGGAGTGGGACGCGCCCGCGGGCAAGGGCGGCGACCCTGGCGCGGCCTTCGCCGGCGACAAGGTGTTCGGCACCGACCTCGGCAACACGGACAACGGCCTCTATGACGCGAACGTCAGCATCTTCGCCGACTCGCCCGCGGTCGACACGCAGGGCTTCACGACCGTGCGCCTGCAGTACCGCCGCTGGCTCAACGTCGAGGACTCGACCTACGACACCGCGACGATCGCCGCCGACGGCGAGACGGTGTGGGAGAACTTCCAAGGCGAGGGCTCGACCCAGCACACCGATCGCGAGTGGCGCTTCCACGACGTCGACCTGTCCAGCCAGGCGGCTGACGGCAGCGTCCAGCTCCGCTTCGGCCTGCAGTCCGACGGCGGCCTCGAGTTCGGCGGCTGGACGCTGGACGAGGTGTGCGTGGTCGGCATCCTCGAAGAGACCTGCGGCGACGGCTTCATCGAGCTCGGCGAGGAGTGCGACGACGGCGAGGACAACAGCGACACCGTCGGCGACGCGTGCCGCACCGACTGCACCTTGCCGGTCTGCGGCGACGGCGTGCTCGACAGCGAGACCGAGGAGTGCGACGACGGAAACACCGAAGGCGGCGACGGCTGCGACGCCAGCTGCGGGCTCGAGGGCGTCGGGACGACCGCTGGACCCGGCGACGACGACGACGACGACGACGCTGGCACGTCCTCGGGCGACGATGACGACGACGATGACGACGACAGCGAGGGCGGCACCGACAGCGGCGGCGATCAAAACGGCGCGGGCGATGACGGCTGCGGCTGCGCGGCGACAACGGCCGGCGGCGAGCGGGCGCTCTGGCTGAGCGTGCTCGCGCTCGCGCTCGCGCGCCGGCGTCGGCGCCGATAGCCGCTCGAGGCATGACGCCAGCGCGCTCGCACAGGCCTCACGGAGGCCCTGCGGGCGCGCCTGCCGTTTTGGACAGCTCGCCCTCGTCAGCCAGCGCGCCGGCGACGGCGTGTGAACACAAGCAGGGCGAGCAGCGACAGCGCCCCGCCGACTCCGCCCGCCGGCGCGTCGGCCCGGCAGCCGCAGCCGACGTCGGCGTCGGTGTCCTCGCCGAAGGTCGTGCTCATGGGGCCCGTGGGCACGGCGCCGACGGAGTCGTCATCATCGTCATCTCCGCCGTCGGTGTCGTCCCCGTCGCCATCGCCGTCCCCGTCGCCATCACCGTCCCCGTCGCCATCACCGTCTCCGTCGCCATCACCGTCTCCGTCACCGTCTCCGTCTCCATCACCGTCACCGTCGCCGTCGCCGTCGCCGGCGCAGTCCTCGTTCCCGATACAGACCGTGACCTCGGCGCTGCTGAGGTTGTCGTCCGCGTCGACGACGCTCACGCGCAGCGTCTGGCTGCCCTTCGGCAGCTCGATGTTCGTCCACTCGTAGACCGGCGTCTCGTCGACCACCGGGTTCGCGCCCAGGCCGACGACCTCGAGCGAGACCGTCAGGCCGCCGAAGGCGTCGACGACGTCGGCGGTGACGTTGAAGGCGCCCTGGATCATCGCGCCGGGCGCCGGCGAGGTGATCACGACCTCCGCGGGGCCGTCGTCGACGCGCGCGCCGTGCCGCGCCATGACATCGGCCGAGCCGTTCTGCTCGCCGACGGCGCAGCCCGTGTGCGCGCAGTTGCTCGCGCCGTCGATGTCGACGCAGCTTGACCCGTAGGACAGGTCGTAGTTGGCGTAGTTGCCCATGATGATCCCGCTCGCGTTGGCGTTCTCGAGGCCCCAGCTGAAGCCGAGCGCGGTCAGGGCGGTGTGGGCGACGCGGTGCGCGTTGAGCTGCTGCGCCTGCTGCAGGCAGCCCCAGAACATGAAGCTGATCGACTCGCCGCTCGTGTCGGTGCAGTCCGAGAGGCCGACGGCCGCCGAGCAGCTGCCGCCGAAGGCGCTCGCGTGGGTGTTGGCGTCGCCGAAGACGATCATGTCGTAGGGGCCAGACTGCGGGCGCTCGAGCGTGAAGATCACGTCGAAGTCCACCGCGGTCTCCTTCATGTAGAAGAGGATGTCGACCTTGTGCTCGTCGGTCGCGCCGGTCCAGCCGGGGAAGGTCGTCTGCGTGTAGCCGTTGACCGAGACCATATCCATGGTCGGGTCGTTGGTCCCGGCGCCGTCCTTGACGAGGACGCTGTCGAGGTTGACGTACACGACGCGCGCGGCGCGGGCGGTGCTGGGGGTGAACAGGCCAAGGCCGAGGATGACGACCACCGGGACCAACCGCCGCGACTGTTGCATACACAGATAGTAGGCAGCGCGCGCCGGGGCCACAAGCGAGGCGCGAGGTGCCAGCAGCCCGTTCGGTCATGAAACAAAGTACCGGTGTATAGACGACGTTCGGCCAGTGCATACGCAAGGACGCGCTGCGGCCGGCTCCGCGATCGCGCCAGCCCTCGCCGGGGCGGAATCGACCGACGCGCTCCGACCCCGCCTAGCCGACGCGATACGGCGCCCAGATGTTGCCGGTGACGCCGGAGTACGAGGGGAAGTCGAAGGGGAAGTCGCTGGGCCCCGAGAAGCCGAGGCGGACGGCGAGCCGCGAGGACGCCGGCGCGTCGTGGTGACGGGACTGCGCGCGCGCGTTACCCCACAGCAGCCACCCGCGGTAGCTGGGCCCGTCGAAGCCGTCGTAGATGACGAGCTCCTCGACGTCCTCGCCGCCGTCGCCAGCGGTCTCGAAGGTCACGCCGGGCGCGAGCGTGACCGGGACGCGCGGGCCGAAGATCCACGCCGCGTCGTGATAGAGCGTGTCGCCGCGATCGAGGTAGGTGTACCAGGCCAGCGGCCGCCGCCCCTCGCGCGCGAGCGCCTTGCACACGCGGAGCGCGTCGGCCGGCGGCAGACGCCCGCGGACGACGGGGAAGCGGCGCTCGATGTCATGTGGCTCAAAGCGCAGCTCATCCATGACGCGCGCCGGCGCCGGCGCGCCCTCGATCGGCGCCGGCGGCTCGTAGCTCGAGGGGTCAGGTTCGAACCAGTGCGGACCCTCGCTCGCGCGCCAGCCCGGCCCGGCGGGCAGCTGCGCGATCAAGAGCCCGGCGCGCGGCAGGCCGCGAAACGAGCCGTGGGGCAGGTGATAGATCGCGCCGGCCAGCTCCGGGCGCTCGCGCAGGCGCTCGAGCGCGAAGGGCGACGCGGGGCTCACGATCACGCTCGCGCTCGGCATCCACCGCTTGGTGTCTCACGCGCGGCGAGCCGCAGGGCGAAAAAAAACTCGCCGCGCGCGACGACGCGCGCTCAGAACAGCCGCAGCGCCGGGTCGAAGGGCCGGTGCTCGACGGGCCCGTGGGCGAACAGCGCCTCGAGCCAGCGGCAGCGCGCCGGCTCCGCCGCGTCGTCGCACGCCGCCCGCTCGCCCCGCAGCGCCTCGACGGGGACCAGCGAGGACGGCTTGGGGCGCAGCGCCAGGGAGCTGCGCGCGCCCGGGATCGAGGGCTCGTCGCGCTCGCGATCGTGACAGACGAAGCAAGAGGTGATGTTGGGGTAGTCCGGGTTGCGCACGCGCGCGAGCGCGTCGGCGAGCGTCGCCGGCTCCGTCAGCGGAAACTCGAGCTCGCCCTTGATCGCTCGCCGCGGCGTCACGAACTGGCCGAACTCCACCAGGTCACGACCCTCGCCGTCCACCGCGATCGTCATGACGAGGCGGTCGTCGGTCCACACGAACACGCGCGGGCTCCGATCGCCCGCCGCCGGCTGGACGCTGAGGCGGCTGTTCGAAGCCTCGATCCGCAGCGGTCGATCGAGCGCCTCGACGAGGCACTCGGCGGTCACCGGGAACGGGAGCGTGTTGGCGAGCGCGACCGCCTCCTCGATCGAGCGCGGTGAGCCCGTGGCCCCCGGGCCAGGCTTACAGCGCCGCGCGTCGACGGTGAGCTCGGGCGCCGGCGCGGGCGAGCCGCACGCCGTCATGAGGCCGAGCGCAGCGAGGAGGACGCGCCAGTCAGGGCTTCGCACGCGCCGATGGTAGCCGAGCGGCGCGGCTGAGTAACCCGCGCGCCGTCAGGCCCTGTCAAGCGTGCCTACGGCGCCTCTACGCAGAACAGCCGCGCCTTCGCGCCGCAGTCCAGAACCTTCGGCGGGTTGTCGGATTGACTCCACTGATACGGGATCCCGGGACGACCGATGCGGGCGCTCTCCATCGGGTTGTCGTCCTTCCACGCGCCGCAGTCGCTGGCCGCGCCCATCAGCGTGTCGAGCTGCCCGAGCAGCGTGCTCGCCGTCCACGAGGCGGTGATCTCCGCGGGCGCCGGGTACACGCCGGCGACCGGCCGGATGAACGCGGCGTCGTCAGGGTGCACCGGCACGATCCCGTAGGAGACGTCCCAGCTGTCCGCGAACACGAAGGTGTCGGGGCCGACGTCGCGCTGCGGGTCGTAGCCGAGGTAGCCGACCAGCAGCAACGAGTTGTTCATCGGGACACCTACATGATCGATCGCGGCGCCGCCGGGACCCTGCACGCTCAGCCAGGCGCGGTAGCTGCCCTCGAGCCCCGCGCCGTCGGCCTCCTGCTGACAGCGCTCGTCGGCGCTGACGCGCCCCTCGTCCTGATCGCCGCGGCTGTGGAAGGCGTCGTCCGGCGACGGCGCGGCCGCGTCGATCTGGTAGGTGCTGGCGGTCACGAACATCTGCTGGCCGTCGAGGCACAGCAGCTCCAACTCCGCGAGCGCGGTCTCGGGGCCGACGCAGCCGGGCGCGTCGGTCAGCCCGCTGCCGGGATCACACTGCTCGCCGGCGGCCGCGTTGACGTGGCCGTCCCCGCAGACCACGAGGGTGCAGTCGACGTCGCACTGCGCGGTGTCCTCGCCGCCCCCGTCGCACTGCTCGTCGCCCTCGGTCACGCCGTCCCCGCACACCCCGCCGCCCTCGCTCGTCGAGCTCGCGCTGTCCGTGCTCGCGGAGCTCGTCGTCTCGGTCGCGCCGCTCGTCTCGGTCCCGTCGCTCGCGCCGCCGGTCTCGGTCGTCGCGTCGCTCGTGGTGTCGGGCTGCGCGGTGACGGTCTGCGTGATCGCGCCGCTGCTCCCCGTGCTCGTGGTCGTCTCCTCGCCCTCGGTGTCGCTCCCACCGGTCGTCTCGGAGCCGGCGCTCGCGTCGGTGGTCGCGGGCGTCAACTCGGGGTTGCAGGCGAGCGCGAGCGGGAGCAGCAGCGCGGGCAGGAGGGCGCGCCGCGGCCCGCCAGGGCGTCGCGCGGTGCTCGGACAGGGCGCTTGGAGCATGTTCTTTAAGGTCCTCGTGAGTATGGATAGTCAGCGATCAGGGTACACGAAGCGCGCGCGCCGTGGGCACCGCTCGAGGCCGCCCCCGCCGCTCGCGGCCCCCGCGAGATTTCGCGCGTCGACCCTCGCCGATCAGCGCGGCGGCGCGAACAGGCCACGCGTCGCGCCCGCCTCGGGCGCGCGCCCGTGCAGGGTCCGCTCGAGCTGCAGCACCAGCTCGCGCTGCGCCTGCAGCTCGTCGTCGGTCACCGGCCTGAAGCGCTCCGCGAGCGCCCGCGCGAGCTCGTAGGCGGCCGCGGGATCACCTGATTCATGGTACAGCTCGCCAATTCGTCGGAGCGTCGCGAACTCGTCGACGAGCAGCGCGCCGCGGGAGAGCCCCGGGCTCGCGCGCCGCGAGCTGATGTTGCGCAGCGCGACCTGGTCCGAGAGCAGCGCGCCGTCGAGGCTGCGCAGGCGGATCGAGACGCGCCCGAGGTGGGCGCCGAGCCGCACGGGCGCGCGCGGGAGGTTCGCGCGGCCCTTGGGCGCGAGCGCGAGGTAGATCGCGCCGCGCTTCTTGCTGACGAACAGCGTCTCGACGCGCAGGCTGACGCGATCCCCCTCGCGCGTGAGCAGCTCGCCGGGCACGCCGAAGACGTCGACGACGCGCATCCCGGGCGCGGGCTCGATCTCGATCACCAGCGCGCGCGCGAGCTCGTGTACGAGGCCGCTGAAGTTCTCGCCGATGCGCAGGCGCGCGTGCTCAGGCCCGCGCAGGTACAGCACGTTGCCGCCGCGCACGCCGCTGAGCTTGTAGGCCAGCGCGGCGTCGAAGCGCGCGCCGACGCCGATCGTCGTGAGGCCGACGCCGGCGGCCGCGGACGAGCGCGCGAGCGCCAGAAACGGGCTCGCCGTGGTCCGCCCGACGTTGGGGCGATCGTCGGTGATCAGCATGACCCGCGTCGCGCCGGCGAAGCCGCGGCTCGAGCGTCGCGCGAGCTCGAAGCCGGCGAACAGCCCGCGCTCCAGCGCGGTCGCGCCGCGGGGCTCGAGCTGGTAGCTCGTCGCCTCGACGTAGTTCGGGTCGGGCGAGCGCGTGGGCGGCATGTAGACCCGCGGCTCGACGCCGAAGCCGAGGATCGAGAGCTGGTCACCGGGTCCCAGCTCGCGGGCGATCGCGGCCACGGCCGCGCGCGCCGTGTTGATCGGCGCCCCCGCCATCGAGCTCGAGAGGTCGACGACGATCACGACGTTGAGCGGCGGGCGCGGGAGCGCGGTGAGGTCGATGTCGCTGGCGAAGCCGAGCTGCGCCAGGTAGTGGACGGCCGGCTCGGCGAGCATCGTCGCGTCGACGGTCTCGGCCCGGATGCACAGCAGCTGCTCGCAGCCGGCGCGGGTGCGCAGCGGGAGGTCGTGCTCGCTGAGCAGGCCCTCGGCCTTGATCAGCGACGCGCGCGGGATCTCGCCGGCCTCGATCTGCGCGCGGACGAGATCGATCCCCCGGGCGCCGCCGGCGGTGACGCCGACCGTCTCAACGCTCATCTCGGGCGCGGCGAGCTCGAGGTCGCCGACCGCGTCGGCGTCGAAGTCGTAGACGGCCTCGGCCGGCGCTGCGGGCGACGCCATCCGCTGATAGCGAACCTGCCGCGGCGGCCTCCGCTCCTCCTCCTCCGGCGGCGGCCCGGCGGCGGCGGCCAGCGGCGCGAGCGTCAGCGCGCACGCGATCAGGGCGCGCGCGATGACATGTCTACGAAGACACATCAGCGCTTTCGCAGGCCGCGGTAGTCGAACTCGATCTCGAGGGTCTCCTCGAGCGCGAGCAGCTTCTCGAAGTTGACCTCTTTGCCCTGCAGCGGGAGGCTGACCGGCACCGGCACCGCGCCCTCCCCGAGCGCGCCCGAGTCGCTCTGCTCGGTCGCCTGCTGGGCGACCTGCGGCGTCTCGGTCTCGATGTAGTTCATGTCCTCCTCGGGGATCGGGTTCGAGAGGTAGTCGACGTGGCGCAGGTTCCCCTCGACCGAGCGACGCGCGATCTTGGCCTTCTGCGGGGCGAAGATCGTCCACGCGACGTAGGTGCTCGGCGCGTCGGGGCGCGGCAGCGTGGCCGTGAAGGTGCCGCGCCCGTTGTCGGCCACGGCGGCGCCGTTCTCGACGTAGACGACCTCGACCTCGAAGGCCGCGAGCGCGCCGCCGGCGGACTGCGAGCGCACGAGCGGGATCATCACGCGGCCGTCGCCGGCGCGCGCGGGCTGGACCGCGCGGCCGCCCACCGAGGCGCTCCACAGCTCGGCGCCCTTCGGCAGCTCGAGGCGCAGGAACTGACGCCGGTTGTTGCGGATCTGGTACTTGACCGAGGTCAGCCGCCGGCCCTCTCGCGTCCACATCGTGCGCGCGCGCGTCTGGTCGAGCAGCGTCACGAGCACGTCGATGTCGTCGTGGTAGGAGACCTCGAGCGGGACCGCGACCTCGGCCCCGAGGTACTTGTAGCCCAGCAGCACCGGCTGCGGCGTGATCCCGAGGATCGCGGCCGGCAGCGAGCGGACATCGACCGGCGTCGCGCCCTTGATCGACTCGCCCGCGCCGATCTCGATGTTGCCGCGCGCCTCGACGCCGACCCAGCCCTTGGAGCGCTCGACGCCCAGCGGCGTGGCGATCGGCGCCCCGAGGCCCTTGTCGTCCTCCTTGATCACGCGCTCCATCTCGAGCTTGAGCGTGTACGTGCCCTCGGCCGCGTAGTTGAGCGCGACGTTGAGCGTGCCGTCCTGCTCCTGCTTCCAGTCGCGGATGCCCGCGCCGGTGACCTCGAGCAGCGTCATCCCCTCGGGCAGCTTGACGCGGAACTGGTCGACGCCGCGGAACAGGATCGTGTTGTGGATGGTCGTGGTCGCGCGCATCAGGCCGTCGCCGAGGCCGACGAGCGTGTAGACCTCGCTGTACACGCGGGACTGCTGGCGCGCCGCCTCGGGGATCTCGCGCTGCCACTGGATCGAGAGCGAGCCGGTCGCCGGCAGCGAGGCCTCGACGACGCGCGTCTCGCCCTCGACCGTGTCGGAGGTCAAGCGCGCGCCGGCGACGGTGAAGTCGAGGTCCTCGCGCGCGGGCACCGAGAGCACCGCCGAGGTCGCGCCGGAGGGCGCGAGCTCAAAGGTGACCTCGCTCTTGCCCTCGGAGGTCGTGACGCCGACCGCGAAGCTGAGGTCAAGATCGAAGGCGCCGCGCCGCGCGGTCACGAGCGTGTAGAAGCCGTTCTCGATCACGACGGGCGCCTCGGCGCTGCCGATCTTCGCCGACTGCAGCGCGACCGTAGCCGGCAGGATCGGCACGCGCGCCCAGCCCTTGGCCTTGAGCACCTCGACGCGCATCTTCGCGGTGAAGACCGCCGAGACCGGCTTGCCCTCGTCGAGCACGACCTCGCCGCGGTAGCGCGCCGAGGACAGCGCGTGGTCGCGGGGCGCCGTCTCGGCCTGCGCGCGCGTCTTGTTCTCCTCGTAGAGGCGGAGGAAGTCGTCGAGCTTCATGATCACGCGCTCGGGCTCCTCGGCCCGCGCGGTCCCGGCGGCTGCGGACAGCGTGATCAAGGCCAAGGCGGCGCACAGCGCTGCGGCGTTCAGGGTTCTCATCGCGTTCTCCTGTTGTGGCGACTGCGAGCGCGACGCCGCTCACGGGCGTCGAGCTGAATCGTGTAGGTCTCGTTGGGCTTGAGCAGCTGGCGCTGGTAGAGCACCGCCTCGCCGGCGGCCGGGATGACGAGCGACAGCGCCGACGCGGTCGTCTTGGGGGCTGGGAGTTTCTCGAGGGTCGCGGCCGGATCGGGCGCGCCGTCCTCGTCGGCGAAGGCCTCGCCCTCCGCCGGCGCGTCCTCGAGGTCGAGGACCCCGTCCGCGTCGGCGTCGGGCGGCGGGCTCGGGGGCGGCTTCGTCTGCTTGCTGGCTTTTCCGCCAGCTGGACCCGGCCCCCGCCCCTTGCGCTCACGCCGAGAGGAGTCCGGGCGCCCGACGCTCTGCCCTCGCCTGGGTCCGCGGCGGGAGCCCACGCGCGCCCGCCTCGCCGAGACCCCGGGCGCGCGCGACAAGAGCCTCGGGGCGTCGGCGGGCGGCGGGGGCTCGGCCGCGGCCGCGAGCGGCTGCTCCTCCTCCTCCTCGAGCGGCGCGGGCTCGGCCTCGCCGCCGACGGCGACCCCGGCGGCGTCACGCGAGGCCGTGGGCGCGACGTCGATGACCGCCGTGAAGTCGCGGCTCGTCGTGTCGGGCTTCGTCGTGTCGCGCGGCTTGTCCTTGACCTTGTAGATGACGTTGCCGTCAGCGTCGCGCGCCGGCGCCTTGGCGTGGCCGCCGGTCGGCGCGTCCTCGAGCTCGACGTAGACGGCGTCGGTGTCAGGGACGCGCGCGGGCGCGTTGTCGGTCGGCCCGTTGATGTTGGCGCCGTCCACGGTGAAGCGACCCTCAGCAGCGTCCGGCGCTGGCTCTGGCTCCGGCGCTGGCGCTGGCTCTGGGGTCCGCACCGAGGCCTTGTCTGGGTTCAAGAGCCCCTCGAGCTCATCGCGCTCGATCGTGACGGTCTCCGGGACCGCGCCCGTCTCCGGCTGCGCGGGCTGGGCGGCGGGCGTCGACGCCTCATCGACCCCGCTCGTCTCGTCCGGCGACTCGTTCTTAAACTTCGTGTCGAGGACGCTCTTGCCCTTCTTCTTCTTCTTCGTCGCGCCGCCGCTGCGCCCAAACGTGCGCTTGCGGGCGCGCTCTTTCTCGAGCGTCACCAGCTCGTCGCTCAGCGCGACGTTGGCTTTCTTCTGCTCGACCGACTCGCGCTGCTCGAGACGCTCGAGCTTCTTGCCGATCTCGATCGCCGAGCGGTAGGTCACCTCGGCCTTGTCGTACTCGCCGGCGCGGCGGTACTCCTCAGCCTGCCGGCGCTGGTCCTCGAGCGCGCGCTGCTGATCGACCGCGCGCGCCTTGGCCTGCTCCTTGACGCGCCGCTCGAGCGACTTGTCCTTGCCCTCGCTCTGCCCCTGGATGACGTAGAGGTTGGACTGCAGGCGGTCGATGTTCTCGCTCTTCGCGCCCATCTCCTCGAGCGCGTCGAGCTCCTGCTGGGCCTGGTCGAAGTCGTTGTTGAGCCAGTGGCGGACGGCGGACTGAAAGCGCGCGTCGGCCTCGGCCGCGCCCACGCCCCCGAGCCCGAGCCCGTAGGTGATGCCGTCGCCCTTCGTGAAGGACGAGACCACGTCGTCGTCGCCGACGTCGAGCCGCGAGTCGTAGTCGGGCGGCAGGTACACGGTGACGCGCGTGATCGCGACCTCGGCGTCGACGGTCGGCAGCGCGAGCTCGCGCCGCTCTCGACGGCGCCACGCCGTGCTCTCGCCGAGCAGCGCGACCTCGACCGGGAACGAGATCAACCCCTCCACCGTCTCGACCGAGCGCTGCAGCGGGATCAACCACGCGTCGCCGGCCCCGCGCGCCGGCAGGGCGGTCTCGCCGGCCACCCGCGCGCCGATGATCCGAGCGCCCGGCGGCGGCTCGATGCGCAGGAACGCGGCGCGCTCGTTGCGGAGCTCGTAGTGCGCCCGCGTAAGCGTCCGCCCCTCGCGGGTCGTCGCGATCGTGTAGCTCGCGACGTCGACGACCGCCGGCGGCGCGGCGACGGGTTCGAAGCGGAGCAGGTCGAGCCGGCCGTCCCCCACGCCCACCACGCGAAACGCCGCCGTCGGCACGCCCTCGACGAGGCCCTGCGCCCAGCTCGGCAGCTCGGCGGACGCGAGCGCGTCCCAGCCGTCGAGCGTCGGCAGCACCTCGACCTCGCCGTCGCGCGCGAGCTGGGCCGCGCTGATGGTGCGAAACGCCCCCTCGGGCTCGATCCGCGGCAGCGGCAGCGTCGACTCGGTACCCGCGGGGATCGCCTCGGTCCACCTCAGCTCGAGCTCGACGCGACCCTGCACGGGCGACTGCAGCTCGACCTCGACGCGATCGCCGACCCGTCTCCACGAGCGCACGCCTGCGCCGGTCAGCTCGAGGTCCGCGCCGAGGTTCGCGACCGCGAGCGAGACCGCGTCGAGCTGCCCGCGGCGCAGCTCCCATCGCACCCGCGCGCGACCGCGGAGCGCCGCGTCGCCGACGGTCACGCCGAGCCCGACGCTCGCGACCGCGAGCGTCTTCTCGACCGCGTCCGCGCCCTCACTGCCGTCGGCGGGTTCACGCCCCGCGACCAGCCGCAGCTCGACGCGCTCGTCCCCCGCCCAGAATCGCGCGCCGACCCGCACCGGCGCGACCCGGGAGGCGCCGACGAGCAGCTCGGGCGTGAGCGTGACCTCGGTCTCGGCCTCGGCCCCCGGCGTGACCTGTCTCGAGGGACGCATCCGCAGCGAGCCCGTGACCGCCGGCAGCAGCTCGAGGGGGAGCGCCGCGCGCGTGGGGTCGCCCGGCACGAAGGCCGCGAGCTCGATCGTCGCGCTCCCGCCCGTGACCTCCCCGACGACGACCGTGCCGAAGCGCGTGGTCGCGATCGTCGCGGGTCGCCCGTTCCAGCGCACGGACTCGATCTCCGCGCCAGGGCCGATGAGGGCGCCGAGGAATGGCTTTGGCGCGAGCGCGCGGATCGTCCATCGCGCGCGGACCTTGAGCCCCGGCGGCGCCCCGCGAGCGCCGCCCGGGATGTACTCGAGCTCGACGTCGCGCGCGCTGGCCCAGGCCGCGAGCGACTCGACGCCGTCGACCGCCTCGGCTCCGGCCGCGAGCTCGCGCCAGCGCTCGCCCGAGAGCTCCACGGACTCCGTCTGCCGGGGAGCGGGCGCGGGCGCGGCCTGGAGCGCCAAGAGGAGGAGCAGCGGTCTCATTGGGAACGCACGGGGCGGCGGTGTTCGAAGAAACAGCGGGGGATGTCGCGCGCGAGCCGAGGCGACCCTACACGATACGCACGAGCGCGAGATCGGTTTTTTGTTTTGACCGCGCCCTCGAGCTCGAGACGCGAATGCGGACCGAACATGGATTCACGCCGCGTCGCGGCTACGCGCGCGCGACATGGAGACAACGCGATGGAATTGTCGCGTCCGCGCGCGACCGATACACTCGTGGCGTGCGCGCGCGCGTGCTGACGTTGATCCTTGTGTCGCTCGCTGTGGTGAGCGCGACGCCGCTCGGCGGGTGCAGCTCGCCGATCGACATCAAGTCGGCGCCGGACAGCCCGGTGAAGAGCTGTCAGCTCGCGTTCTTGTGCGCCCGCGACTGCGTGCGCTGCGTCGGCGACAGCTGCGAGGAGGACACGAGCTGCGTCGCGCGCTGCATCAGCGATCACGACGAACTCTCGCCCTGCGGGGGCGAGGCGCCGGCGGCGGTCGGGGTCGACGCGGCCTGGGGCTGCGAGGACGGCTCCTTCCACGACGAGCTGTTTGAGTCGAAGTTCGTGCCCGGGCTGTGCGCGCGCGACAACATCTCGATCTGCGGGTGCCGATGGAGCGCCTACCAGTGCACCGACGAGACCTGCTCGGTCGACGGCCTGACGACCAGCGGCAGCTCGACGTCGACGGAGTTCACGACGACCGACGGGACCGACGGGACCGCCGGGACCGACGGGACCGAGACGGGCACGAGCACCGATACAAGCGCGGGCACGGCCGACACCGACGGCACGGGCGGTACAAGCGACACGGACGGCACGGGCGAGACCGGCTCAGGGACGACCGGGGAGACCGACAGCACGGGCACGTCGAGCGGCGGCGTGACCACGGGAGGGTCGTAGAAGAGTGCACGCGAACCGCAGATCACTGGCAGCCCTCGCGCTGCTCATGACCCTTACGACAGGCGTCTGGCTGGGCGCCTGCAGCACCGGCGACGACAACGTCTGCGAGGTCGCCTGCCACTGCGACGATCAGACCCAGTACCGCGGCGCCGGCTTCTGCGACCGCGAGACCCTCACCTGCGTCTCGGGGCTGGAGGAGTGCGCGGCGCTCTGCGAGGAGAACGGCGGCCTCGAGCAGCTGTGCTCGAAGATCAAGGGGCAGCCCGTCGGTCACACCGCGCCCTCGCTGATCTGCCCCGGTGACGACCCCGTCGACCGCAACTGCGACCCCGATCTCAACGGCTGCGCGATCGATCGCGGCGCGAGCCCCCTCGAGCTGCTCGGCGCGCTCGCCTTCGCGCTCGTGTTGCCGCTGTGGAGACGACGCCGAGTCGCCCAGCCCGGGGGCGCCGCGCGATGACGAGTCGGCCGCGCTGGAGGCGAGTCCCGCTCGCGCTCGCGCCGACGCTCGCGCTCGCGCTGGGGTCGCCCGTCGCCCAGGCGCAGGAGCCAGCGCCAGCGCCAGCGCAGCCCCAGCCAGCTCAACCTGCGCCGCAACCACAACCGCAGCCGGTTCAGCCCCAGCCCCAACCACAGCCCCAGCCCCAGCCGGTTCAACCCCAGCCTCAACCCGCGCCGGACTGGGCGACGCGCCCGCCTGGCGCCCCGGCCCAGCCCGCGCAGCCCCAACCCCAGCCCGCGCAGCCCCAAGCCTATCCCACGGGACAGGTTCAGCCTCAACCACAGCCTCAACCCCAGTATCAGCCGCAGCCCCAGCCCCAGCCTCAGTACCAGCCGCAGCCCCAGCCCCAGCCCCAGCCCCAGCCCCAGCGAACGCCTCCGCCGGCGGGCGCGCTCACGGGCGTCGGCGCCGGCTTCACCGTGTTCAGCCTGTTCGCGCTCGGCGGCGCGGTCGGCCTCCAGACGCTGCACGCGAACCACGTCGCGGGCTGCTTCCGCGGGGTCTTCGACGCCGGCTCCCCGCTCTCCGCGATCGGTGACTGCGAGCGCACCGGCTCGGGCTACCGCGTCGGCGCGGTGGGCCTCCAGCTCGTCTCAGTCCCCTTCGGCGCGCTCGGCGGGCACTTCCTCGGTCGCGGGGCCGCGCTGCGCCACGACAAGGCGCGCAACATGGCGCCGATCGCCGGCCCCGGCGGCGGGCTGCTGGGCATCGGCGTCCTCTCGCTGATCGCCACGCGGGCGGTGTTCTTGACGGATCGCTACAAGAACCGATGCGCGCACGAGGGCGTTGAGGTCTGCGCCCGCAAGAACCAGCTGCTGCTCGACACCACCGCGAACCTCAGCTACGCGGCGATCACCTTCGGCGCGCTGATGCTGGCCTACGCCGGCGCCTACAAGCGCGAGCGCGGGCGACGGCTCGGCGCGCTGAGCCCGAGCTTCGGACGCGGCTACGCCGGCCTTACCCTCCAAGGGGCCTTTTAGAAGCGAGAGAAACGAGACCATCGGCGTATGTCGATCGCGCAGCTGCTCGCCGAGGCCACGCTCCTGGGCGTACACGTGCTGGGGGGCGGGGTGTGGATCGGCGCGATGGTGTTCTCGATCTTCGTCCTGCACCCGCGCGCCGAGATCTACTTCAAGCGCGTCACGCGAGAGGCGGACTTCGAGGACTTTATCTTCACGGTCGTCCACGGCGCGCGCTGGAAGGTCTTTTCGGGGATCGTCGCGATCCTACTCTCGGGCGCCGCGCTCGCGGTCTGGCCCGGGCACCATGTCAACGGCGACGCGCTGTGGCGCTCGCTCTTCGCGCTCAAGCTGCTGCTCTTCGCGACCAGCGCGGGCTGCTTCGTCTACGTCTCGTGGACGCTGTGGCCGCGGCGGACCTTCGCCACCGCCGCGGAGCTGCCCGCGATCAAGACCCGCTTCACGCGCGTAGGCGTGCTGATGATCGTCACGAACGCGCTCAACATGGCGCTGGGGATCGGCGCGCACGTGTGGCGCGCGACGCTGTGACGACGTGACCGACGCGGCGACGCTCCTCTTGATCGCGCTGCTCGCCATGCTCGCGATGGCGCGGCGCGAGCGAGCGCTCGACGTGCTGCTCGGGTATGAGGACCCGCGCCCGCTCGCGCGCTTTCGCGTCGCGCTCGCCTCGCTGCTGCTCGTGAACGCGGTCTCGCTGCATCTCAGCGGCGAGCTCCTGTACTCCGACGCCGGCCTGCTCACGACCGCGGGCGCACGCTACACGCACGCGCTCTCGCAGTTTGACGACGTGCTCACGCCCGGCCGCTGGACGCTCCTCAAGTACCCGCTCGGGACGTCTTGGAGCCTGCTCCACTTCTGGGACTCGCCGCTGGCCGTGCAGCTCCACTTCGCGACGCTCTACGCCGCGCTGCTCGGCCTGCTCGTCGGGAAGTGGACCACGGTCTCGAAGTGGAGCGCGCTGGCCCTGTACCTCTCGACCTGGTCGCGCAATTTCCTGCCCTTCGCCGGCGAGCAGGTGCTCACGATCTCGCTGCTGCTGCTGTGCTTCTCTGACTGCGGCGCCGCCTGCTCGCTCGACGCCCGCGCGACCCCGCTGCGGCCGATCCCGCGCTGGCCGCGGGTGCTCTTGGCGCTGCAGCTGATCCTGATCTACTTCGCCAACGCGGTCGCCAAGGACGGAGCGACATGGATGAACGGACAGGGGGTCCACTACGCGCTGACGAATCACCTCCACGCGCGCTGGGCCGTTCGCGCGCACGCCGGCGAGCTGGCGCCGGCGCTCTGGGCTGCCAGTCATCTCACCCTCGCGCTCGAGTTCGGCTTCGCGCTGACCGTCATCCACACGCTGCGCTCGATCCCCGGCCCGCGAGCGCGCCCGACGCTGGGGACGCGCGCGCTCGCGGTCGCGGCCGCGGCCGTCGGCGCGTATCTATTCGCCGCGGTCTACAGGCCCGCGACCGAGCTGGGCGCGGCGCCGTGGGTGTGGTTGTCGCTGGGCGCCGGCGCGGGCCTCGTCGTCTGCCTGGCCCTCGAGACACCCGTTGGCGCGCGGCTGCTCGCCACGGTGAGCGCGCCGCGGCTGTGGATCCCCTTCGGGCTGCTGTTCCACCTCGGGCTGTTCGCCACGCTGTCCGTCGACGTCCTCGCGCTGTCCCCGGCGGCGCTGTACCTGCTGCTCGACAACGGCGCGCCGGAGCTCTCGCGAGCGCGAAGCCGCAGCGCCGACGCCCGCGTCCTGACACCGCTCGAGCTGCTCGTGTACCTCGCCGGATCCGGCGCCGTGATCGCGGCGGCGCCCGAAGCGTGGCCGTGGTTGACCCTCGCCGCCGCCTCGCTGCTCATCGCGCGCGCGTGGCGACGACGCGTCCCCCGTCGCCGCGTGCTAGCGCCGGCGTTCTGCACGGTTCACGTCGCCGCGGCGCTGCTCTACGCGCTGCCCCACGAGCGCCCCCGCACACCCGCCGTTACCGCCATCTCGCGCCCGTTTGCGACCTGGACGAGCTTCACGCGGACGTACCAGGACTGGATGATGTACGCGCCGGATCCACCGACGCAGGAGGCGTTTGTGTACGTCTTCGGGATCGACGCGCGTGGCCGTCGCGCGTCGATCGTGCAGAGCCCCAACGCGCCCGACTCGACGCGCCGACCGATCCTCGGTCGGCACAAGCGCGAGAAGTCCTTCCGCATGAGCGCGGCGCGACCGTGGGCGCGGCCGTGGCTGGCGCGCTACGCGTGCCTGCGCGGCGGGCCGCAGGTCGAGCGAGTCGAGCTCGTTCGACGCACGGTCCCGGCGCTGGCCTTCGGCGCGAGCGAGACGGACGAAGCGTGGGCGCGTCGAGCCCAGCGCGAGGCGCAGGACACCACGCTGCTCGCCTTCCGCTGCGCCGATCTCCTGCACCCGCCGAACGAGTCGCGGCTGCTCGCGTGGCAGCCGCGGAGCGGCGCGCCCTCACCTGTCCCCTGGCACATCTTGCTGATCGGCCTGTGGATCGTGGCGCGACGCTGCATCCGACGCGAGGCAGGAGCGCCCGAGCCTGTCTCTTCGACCACGTGATAGTTCGGCCTCGCGACACCCCAACGCGCCGTCCGAGCGGCTACCGTCGCCCGCGCGTCGTCACGGCTTCAGATCGAAGCTACCTCGTGTCCGCGGTGGGCGCGATGGGCGCGCGAAGTCGCGCGGCCGCGGGTCGAGCGTCACCTCGAGTCGAAGGCCACGCCCGTCGCGAATACGAACCCTCCGCGACGAGAAGGAGAAGCTCCCGAAGAACACCACGACCGCGTAGTCCCCGTCCGGGAGCTGCTGAAAACGAAAGACCCCGTGTTGGTTCGTCGTCGCGTAGCGATCGCCGGCGAGACACTCGCAGCGAATCAAGATCGTAGCCCGGGCGAGCGCCTGCCCGTCCAGATCGCGCACAACCCCCTCCAGCGTTCCTCCGCCGTCGCGGCCCGGAAGCTGCGTCGTCTTCATCCGCGGCAACGGAGGTTCACAGCTCGTGAGCACCAACGCGAGCGCGACCGTCCCGTGCCGAAAGAGCCGCGTATACCTCACGCGCGGATGATACCGCGATGAAGGCCGCGGCCGAGACGATTGGCCTCACCCGTCGCCCGCGCGGCTAGTCCTGGCACACGCCGTCGATCACGGCGACCTCTTCCTGGCACCCGAGATCGCTCTCTAGCACCTCACACGAGAGCGCGGCGAGGCACGAGTAGTAGTCCTCGTAGGCGCTGACGCAGTCTGGACCATAGTCGTCAAGGTAGCCGAACAGCTCCAAGCACGTGTACAGGGCGTCATCGCCGTAGTAGTCGCCGAGGCACTCGCGGACCTTGTCTGAAAACGCCCCGCAGACCGGATTGTCTCCGTCTCCGTCTCCGTCTCCGTCTCCGTCTCCGTCGCCGTCCCCGTCGCCGTCGCCATCCCCGTCGCCGTCGCCATCCCCGTCGCCGCCTCCTCCGGTTGACCCCGAGGTAGAACCAGTCCCAGAGGTCATGTCGCCAGAGCTCGCGTCACCAGTGGTCTCAGTCGACCCGCCCGCGCTCGTGGTGCTGGCGGAGTCGGTCGACGCGCTCGCGGTGGTCTCGCCGTCGTCGCCGGCGCAGCCCGACGTGACCGCGGCCGCGAGCAGGAGCGCGACGGCGCGAAACGCTGGCTTCGTGATCTGCATCGCCTACGACCCGAGGATGGTAGCACGCCGGCGGCGAGCCGTTGTCGCTCAGGGATGATCCAGCGGGCGGATCGACGCGAGCGCCGCGAGTTCCTCCGGCGACAGCGCGCTCTGAAACACACACACGTCATAGATAAACCCGCTGAAGCGCTTGCTCTGATCCCGCGCGTCCGCGCCGATCGCCACCGCGATGCTGCTCTGTAGGCTGCGCGCGGGTCCCGAGCCGCTCGCCGACTGCACGCCGTCGAGGTACACGCGGCCCTCGTCACCGTCGCGGACCGCCGCGACGTGCCGCCACGCGCCGTCGTTGACGGTGTCGGCCGACGAGATCGAGAACTGGGTCGCGCCGTCGCCGTAGACGAAGAACGACACGTGACCGCTGGGTTTTACGCGCAGGGCGTAGGCGCCGTCGAAGCCGCCGTCGCGCTGCTGGATGATCGTGCCGGAGGCGGTGGTCTTGATCCACGCGGTGACGGTGAAGGGCGCCGCGCCGCGCAGCGAGGCCTTGGTGCCGCAGTCGATCCACGAGGCGCCGTCGAAGATCAGGTGGCGACCCAGCCAGCGCGCGCTCCCGTGGATCGCCCCGTGCGCGCCGGTGTTCGTGTTGTCGTAGGCGATCGCGCCGGAGCCGTCGTTGATCAACCAGTTGGCGACGATCGGCGGCGCGGGCTTCGGGCCGTCGGCGCGACCGGAGCTCGGGCTCGCCGGGCGTGTCGGCTCGATCGGGCTGGTCTCGCGCGGGAGCGAGGCGACGCGCGGCGTCGCTGCGCCGCGCTGGGCCTGCGCGGCGGGCCTCGCCGCACGCTTCTCGATCGGCGACATCGACACCAGCGCGTCGTTGAGGCGCGCCCGGGGGTCGCCGTAGAGGACCATGCTCGCCCAGCTGATGTCGAAGGCGTCGAGCGGGCTGGTTGAGGTCTTCGGCGAGGACGTCCCGAGCGGGTCTCCGAGCGCGCCGCCCCGGGCGATCCGCTCGGTCTCGCGGCGCGCCGTGTACAGCGCCGCGCCGAGGGTCGCGCGACGGAGCACGAGCTCGCGGTAGAAGCTCGTCGCCATGCTCTTCGCGGAGCGATCGTCGATGGGCCACAGCGGCGCGATGTAGGCCTTGACGCCCTGGTTGATGCAGGCCGTCGCGAGGCCGAAGACGTCGCCGGTGTAGCGCGAGCTGCCGGCGTCGGCGTTCATGCCGGCCTCGCACGCGTTGGCGTAGATCAGCCACGGGGGCGAGCGTGACCAGGAGAAGGTGTTGCGCAGCTCGCTCGCCCACAGCGGGCCGTCGCTGAGCAGCCACGCGCTGCGCTCGGGGTGACCGGCGTGGAACATGCCGTGTCCGGCGAAGTGCACGATGTCGTAGCCGCGGTCGCGCAGCAGCCGGCGCATGGCGGAGCGCGTGAGCACGGTCCCGATGAAGACGTCGCGGTCGCGCCGGAAGTCCATCGCGCGACCGAGCTCGCGCGCGAGCCGTTCGAAGGTCTCGGCGACCTCCTCGGCCTCCTGCTTGGCGCCCGCGAGCTGGTCGTCCTCGGTGTACGGCGCGAGCAGCTTGGGGTCGCCGACGATCAGCGCGCGCATCGGCGTGTTGTCGCGCTCCTCGGGCGTGATCACGCGGGGCGTGTCGGTCCAGACCTGACGGCCCAGCGCGAAGCGCCGCGCGAGCATCATCTCGCCGTCGCTCATCAGCTCCCACGGGTAGCGCATGAGCTCGCGGGGGATGCGGAGCACGAGGTGGATGATGCTCCTCGGGTCATCCTCCTCGCGCTCGAGCGCGCGGCGCAGCGACTTGAGCTGCTCGCTGAGGTCGCCGACGATGTCCTCGCCGAGGCTGTCGCCGAGCGAGAGCAGGTAGTTCCACTCGGCCTGGGTCGCGGAGGTGTTCCCGAGCAGCATGTCGAGGCCGCCGAGCGCCTCGTCGATGGCCCGCGGGTTCACGCTCGAGGAGCCCTGGGCCAGGGCCGCGCCCGCGCCGCTCGAGGACAGGCGCACGCGGTAGCGAACGTCGTCGTCGAGCTCGAGCCTGCGCCCGGTCGCGCGGTCGACCCGCCCGACGCCGGGCTCGAGCGAGAGCGTGATCGAGGGCGGCGGCGCGAGCGAGGCGAAGCGCACCACGTGGCGCTGGTCGGCGAGCTTGCGCAGCAGCTCGCCGCGCTGCCGCCCGCTGGTGTAGGCGAGCGACGAGCGGATGATGTCCCAGAGCTTGTGGGACGCGGTACTGCTGAGCAGCCGCCACGAGCTGAGCAGCGCGAACAGGTGCACCTCTTGGTGAAACCGGAGCTGCGCCATGTCGCGCGGCATCACGGTCCGCGAGTCGAGCAGCAGCTCGTCCGCGCGCGCGCCGAATTGCTGGTCCAGCGCCCGCGCGACGCTCTCGCGCGCCGTCTTGAGCTGCGCGATGATCTGCTCGATCTCCGCCCCCTCGTCGCGCTGCGTCGGCCGCCAGCGATCCGAGCGCGCGACGGCCTCGCCGAGCTCGCCGACGAAGCTCGTCAGCCGCCCGCCCCGCTCGATCGTCTTGAGCGCGACCTGCACTAAAGACCATACCTCTTCCTTGTCGAGGTGGTTAAAGAGCAGCCGGCAGACCGCGTCGAGGTGGCGCGAGAGCTCCTCGACGCGCTCGAGGTCGAGCGCCCGCGCCGCGCCGCCCGAGCTGCGCGCGGCGGCGTCGACCGCCTCGCGCAGCAGCCGATCCTCCCACTCGCGGCGGAGCTCCTCGAGCGAGCGCTGCCGCGACGTGGCCGCGAGCGCCGCGAGCGTCGCCTGGAAGAACGCGCCCTCGGGCGCGACCGTGGCCGCGAGCCCGCGCAGCAGCGCGTCGTAGTCGAGCGCGGCCTGCCCCGCGCCGCTCGGCCAGACGAGCAGGCGCCGCGCGACGTCGCGGAACTCGTAGGCGACCTCGAGGGTCAGCGAGCGCGGCGCGTGCAGGATCAAGAGCTCGAGACGCTCGACGCCGTGACGATCGAGGACGGTCCTCAGCGTCGTGGCGAGCGTGGTGATCGACTGCTGCCGACCGCTGTAGAGCTCGTCCTCGCCCAAGAAGAACGGCGCGCGCTCGTCCGCGGCGCCGCGGATCACCACGCACAGGCGACGCGCGTGGCAGAGGCGGACGCTGCGGAGCAAGGCGTCGACGAGCCCGGCGTCGCCGCGGCGTAGGTCGGGCTCGGGCGGGCGCGGCTTCACCATCGTCACGCCGGGGATCACCTCGAGGAAGTCGCCGCGCTCGTTCTTAGCGCCGAGCAGCGCGACGCGCACCGGCGACGGCGCCTCGTTGTGCCGCTGGGCGAGCGCGACGAGCTCGCCGCTGTCGCCGACGAAGCTGTGGATCACGACGCCCCACTGCTCGCGCGGGGCGATCGTCGACGCGCGCGACGGGCCCTCGCGCGGCCCTGACTCCGCGGTCGCGCGTCGCGTCCAGAACGCGGTCAGGTCGTAGAGCATGCGCTGCTCGGCGGCGGCGGCCCGCAGCGCGCGCTCGTCGAGCGAGCGCGCGCCCGCGACCTGCCGGAGCGCGACGAGCAGCTGCATCCACTCGCTCGGCTTGAGCGACTCGGGGGCGCGCAGGATCCCCAGGTGAAAGTACTCCTCGGGCACCGGGAGCTCGGCGCGCACCGGCAGGTACACGCGGACCCCTCGCAGCGACTCGGGGCGCGCGTCGACCGACTCCGAGAAGCAGCCCAAGAACGCGCGGCGCAGCGCGACCGCGGACGCCCAGTACTCAGCGCCTGGCCTCCACGACATCCCTTGGCCCGTCCGCTGAAACAGCAGATCCACGAACTCGAGCATGTCGCGGCTCATCGTGCGCGCGTCGACGCCGGCCAGCGCTCGAGTGATGTACAGGTAGAACTGCTCGCGCTCGTCCGCGGTCGCGCGCTCGAGCTCCGCTCTCGACGCCGCCGCGAAGCGCTCGAGCTGCGCGCGCAGCGGGTTCAGGCGCGCCGTGTCGACGATCGAGCAGTACGCCGCGCTGTGCGCGAACTGATGCGCCAGCGCGACCAGGGCGCGATCTCCACCCCGCGAGAACTCGACGAGCGCGGCGTGGCAGCGCGCTCGGAGGACGCCCGCGCGCTCGCTGAAGCCGGCGAGCGCGGCCCGCTCGTCCCCGGTCGCCAGCCAGTCGAGGAACTCACCGAGTGGACCTGTCGCGCGGGGCAGGCCGGGCGACGTCGTGACGACGCGCGACGTGTACGGCGCGAGCTCGAGCGCGACCCCGACGTAGCTGAGGGTGGAGTCGTCGGCGCCGACCAGCGCGAGCTTCGGGGCGCCCGCCGACGCCGCCGCGATCGCGTCGATGACTCGGTGCGCGCGCGCGAACATTCGCGCCCCGTCATCGAGGCCGAGGACGCGCGCCAGCTGCTGCTCGCTGGGCTCAGACTCCTTCGGCCCCAGCGGTCGGCTCCCTGTCTCCGGCGCCTTCAACCCCAGCGGCCGGCTCCCTGTCTCCGGCGCCTTCAGCCCCAGCGGCCGGCTCCCTGTCTCCGGCGCCTTCAGCCCCAGCGGCCGGCTCCCTGTCTCCGGCGCCTTCAGCCCCAGCGGCCGGCTCCCCGTCTCCGGCGCCTTCAGCCCCAGCGGCCGGCTCCCCGTCTCCGGCGCCTTCAGCCCCAGCGGCCGGGCGTTCTTCTGCCGACCGAAGCAGGAGGCCAGCGAGCGCGCCTGCTCCGAGATCTTCGCCGCGTCGTCTTCGTCCTCGACATCGAGGACGTCGCCGAGGATCAGCAGCGAGAGCTGATCAGCCTGGAGCTCCCGACGCGCCCATTGCAAGAACGACGCGAGCCCGCCGAGCGCCGCGTCCTCGTTGTGCTCGGGTGACCGCCACGCGCCCTCGCGAAACACAGCGCGCGCGCCCGGCTGGCGGCGGAGCAGCTGGTCCGCGAGCCCCGGCGCGGCGTGATGCTCGAGCGCGATCTGGCAGCCGCCGAGCTCGTGCGCCCGAGCCGCGATATGCTCTTTCAGCCAGGAGCTTCGCGGCCCGCGATCCCCGTCGCGCAGCACCTCCCCGTCGTCGGTGAGCCCGCGCAGCGCCGAGCGCGTCGCGTAGATCAGCAGCGCGCGGCGTGGACCCGCGGGCGACGCGTCGCCTCTCTGTGAATTCGTCATCGAGTCGCCCCCGCGCGCGACAGCGCCGACGCGCGGCCGTAGTCAGCGCCCATGGTAGGCCAGGGGCGGCGCCAGACCTAGCCGTGATGGCTCGAGAGCCATGTCGCCGCGTCCGCGCGCTCCGCCTCCGCGCGCACGCCGAGCGCCGCGTAGCCCTCGACCGCCGCGCGCGCGAGCTCGACCGCGCGCGCGCGCCCACGCGCGTCTTCGTCAAGCGCCAGCGCGCGCGCGAGGTGAAAGCTCGCGTCCGCCGTGATCTTGGGATCGAGCGCGCGGTCGCGGGTGAGCGCGACCGCGTCCTCGAGCTGCGAGCTCGCCTCGCCAGGCCGCGCGAGCTCCAAGAGCGCGCGACCGACCGAGATGAGGGCGCGCGCGCGGACGTCCGGCGCGGCCGCGGGCGTCGCCGACGCGATCTCGAGCGCCCGCTCGCCGTGACGCAGCGCCGCCGCGAGCTCGCCGCGCTCGCGCAGCGCCTCGGACAGCCTCTGATGTGTCTCTCCAGTCAGCTTATGGTCAGGGCCGCCGGTCGCCTCGCGCACGACGAGCGCCCGCTCGTGCGAGGCGACCGCGCGCGCGGCCTCCCCCGCGCGCAGGAGCGCGAGGCCGATGCAGTCGCGCGACGCGGCGAAGTCGAGGTGCCCGGGGTCCAGCGCGCGCTCGCGGATCGCCAGCGCGCGCTCGTGCAGCTCGAGCGCCTCACCGGGCCGCCCCAGCTCCGTGAGCGCGACGCCGATGTTGTCGAGGGTCGCGGCCTGGTACGCGTGCTCCTCCCCGAACGCGCGCGCGCCGAGCTCGAGCGCGCGTCGGTAGCGCGGCAGCGCCTCCTCGAGCAGCCCGACGCGCGCGAGCACGACCCCGACGCTGTTGAGCGACTCCGCGAGATCGGGGTGCTCCGGCCCGAGCAGGCGCTCCCGCAGCTCGAGGCCCTTGCGGTGCTGAATGAGCGCCTCGTCGAGGGCGCCCGCGCGCTCGAGCGTCTTGCCGAGCGCGGTCCGAAAGCCCGCTGTGTCGGAGTGCTCGCCGAGCGCGACGAGGGCGATCGCGAGCGCGCGCTCGTGCAGCGCGCGGGCCTCCTCCAGCTCCCCCTGCTGCCGCAGCACGCGGCCGAGCTCGCGCAGGGTGTCGGCGAGCTCGCTGTGCTCAGGGCCCAACGAGACCTCCTGAATCGCGCGCGCGCGCCTCAGCAGCGCCGCGGCCGGGCCGAGCCGCCCGCGCAGGCGCTCGAGGCCGCCGAAGTTGTACAGGTGCCGCGCCGTGACCGGGTGGCTCGGCCCGAGCGCGCGCTCGTTGAGCTCCAGCGCCCGCGTCATGAACTCGGTCGAGCGCGCGTAGTCGGCGAGCTGCGCGTGCATGACCCCGAGGTCACCCAGCGTCTCGGCCAGCCCCGGGTGCTCGGGCCCCAGCGTCTCCACGCGCAGCGCGAGCGCGCGCTCGAAGCTCTTCACCGCGTCCTCGTACGCGCCCGCGCCCGCCTGCGCGTAGCCGAGGAACTCCAGCAGCCGCGGCCCCGGCTCCATGCCCATGCGCCGCGTCGCCGCGCGCGCGTGCTCGGCCCAGTCGTAGCCCTGCTCGGCGCGCCCGCGATCGTAGCCGACCACCTTCACGAGCGACGCGCCGGCGGACGCGACGATGGGGTCGTGACCGATCCTGCTGGCGAGGAAGAACGCGTCGCGCAGCGTCGTCTCCGCCGCCTCGTACGCGCCGCTGGCGGCCTGGACCGATCCGAGCGTCGCCAGGGCCTCGGCGCGCAGGACCTCGTCCGCGAGCGCCTCGGCCTCTGCGCGCGCGGCCTCGGCCCTGCTCAGCGCGCGCTCGTAGCGACCCGCGCGCTCATCGACCGCCACCAGCGCGAGCTGCTCACGAACGCGGTTGAGCTCCTCCGCCGAGACCTCGCTGGCGCTCGCGGCCGCGGCGGCGATCTGCGCGCCGGCGTCGTCACACGCGGACGCAGGCGGCAGCCCAGCGACCATCGGGACGGCGCGGGTGACGAGCGCCTCGTCGGCGGCGCGCAGGATCTCGACGGTGCCCGCGAACTGCCAGGCCTGTCTGTCGAGACATATCTCCGCGAAGCTCGCAGCACTGACACTAACGCCAACGCCAGCGCGCGCGCTGTTGCAGGCCCGCACGCGGGCGTCTCGCCACGACGCGGTCCACGCCTCGAGACGCGCCGCCGCCCGCTCCCACGTGTCCGCCGCGTACTCGAGCTCGGTCGCCATGAACGCGGCTCGCAGCTCGCGCGCGCGCTCCTCATCCCAGCGCGCGCGCGCGCCGGTCCGCTCGCAGCGCGCACGCTCGCGGCGCTCCGAAACCCACCACGCGAGCGCGGTGACGCCGGCCGCGACCAGCACCCCGCCGCCCGCGAGCAGCGAGACGATGCCTGCCCGCGAGGCCAGGCGACGACGCCGGACCGCCGGGTCGTCGTTCAGCCGCTCGAGCAGCGCGTCGGCGCTCGGGTAGCGCGCGTCGGCGTCGCTCGAGAGGCCGCGCTCGAGCGCGCGACGCAGCCAGAGCGGCACGCTCGCGTCGGCCGGCGGCGCGCGCAGCTCGCCCTTCGACACCGACTCCTTCAGGTCATCGATCGTCTCGCCCTCGAACGCGCGCTGGCCGTAGAGCGCCCGCCACAGCGTCGCGCACAGCGAGAAGACATCGGTCCGCGCGTCGAGCTCGGCCCCCGCGAATTGCTCTGGGGCCATGTACGCGGGCGTGCCCATGAACGCGCCGTCGACCGTCAGCGTCGCGTCGAAGGCGCTGCGCCCGGCGTTAAACTCGGCGTGCGCCATCGAGCTGCACGACGGCTCAGCCCGCGCCGCGTCCGCGCGCGCGAGCCCGAAGTCCATCACGCGCACGCGCTCGTCCCGGCCGATCATGATGTTGTCCGGCTTGATGTCGCGGTGCAGCAGCCCCGCCTCGTGGGCGGCCGAGACCCCCTGGGTCGCGGCCTTCATGATCTCGAGGATCTCCGCCCAGCCCCGGTCGCGCTCGCGCAGCCAGCTCGTCAGGGTCACCCCGTCGACGAACTCCATCGACATCCACAGCCAGCCCTCGTGCACCCCGACGTCGTGCACGCCCACGATGTTCGGGTGGGACAGCTTGGCGAGCGCCTGCGCCTCCCGCTCGAGCCGCAGCCGCGCGTCGCGGAGATGCGCGCGATCGGTGTGCAGCATCTTCAGCGCGACCTTGCGATCGAGCTGCGGGTCATAGGCGGCGTAGACCACCCCCATGCCGCCGGCCCCGAGCGTCCCCAGGATCACGAGGCGGCCGACGCTGTCGCCGCGACGCAGCGCGGCGCGGCGGTCGAGCTCGCGCACGGGGAAGGCCTCCGAGCTCGCCGAGCGCACCGAGACCACCGTCTCATGGCCGTAGACATCGGCGTCCTCATCGAGCGCGCTCGGCGTGGACCGCCGCGCGGCGACGCGCTCGGTCGACGCGAACGCGCCCGCGACCTCATCACGCTCGCCCGCGGCGCGGCGCTGGGCGGACACGCGCGTGACGTCGGTCAAGCTCGCCGAGGGCGCCGGCTGGGAGCGCGCCGGCGCGCCGGAGTCCGCGGGGTCGCTCACCGGGAGAGTATACGGCCGCGCGATCGCGATCGCGACCCGCCGCGAGCCCCGCGGCCGCGCCCCTCGCTGTTAACGCTCGAGCGCCTCGAACGACCACGTCGCCGTGTTCTCGCCGTCTCGCCCTGGTCCGGCGTCCGCGACGACGTTGTACCGCGGCCCCGCGTCGTCGATCTCACGGCACACGTCGAGGTAGCTGCCGGTCCCGTACTGATTGTGTAACAACACCTCGTCGCCCGCCCGCACCACGGTCCCCTCGGCGGCGCGCGCCGCCGAGACGATCCTCCACGCGCCCGTGCCGCTGCCCGCCCGGTCGCGCTCGACGTGGGTCGAGACGTTGAAGCGCGTGCTCGCGGCGCACTCCGCCCGCCCGCAGACGTCGAGGAAGCTGCCCTCGGCGAACTCGCTGCGCAGATGAACGATGTCGCCGAACCGCACCGGCCCCTCCGCGCCCGCGCTCGAGACCACCGTCCACGCCGCCGCGCGCTCGCGGGGCTCTCCGTCGTATCGACCCGCGGCGACGTCGTAGCGCGTCCCCTCCACGCAGGCGACGTGCCCCTGTACGCCGAGCAGCGACTCGGGAGCGTAGCTGGACCGAAGCCGCACGCGCGCGCCGTAGGTGACGGCCCTGTCCACACGCCCAGGTGACGCGGCTGACGCGGGCGGCGCGAGGTCCTCGCTCGTCGCGGGCGGCTCGCGCGGCGCGGCCGGGGTCACGCCCGACACGTCGACGCTGCCGGGCGGGCACGGGGCGCCCGCGACCGTCACGCCGGCGTCGGTCTGGATCACCGTCGTCGCGCGCACGGGCTTGATGACGGTGGTCATCGGCATCACGCACACGTGCTCCGCGTCCTCATCGAGGAGCTCGCTGATCTTCGTCCACAGCTCCGGGGATGAGAGATCAAAGACCGACATGCAACGACTCCTGGCGCGCCCGAGGATCACGTCGCGCGCGCCGGGACGTCAAGGAAGTATTTTCGCGCATGTATATACGAACAGGTCTCGGCGCGATCCGTGTACGCGCAACCGCCGGCTCAGCGACGATCGAGCGCCTCGCGCAGGCGCGCGAGCGAGACGAGCGCGCCCGAGCGCGCCCGCAGCGTCCTGTCGTCGTGCCGAAACCGACCGATCAGCGCGTCCGTCGGCTCGAAGATCAACCAGTCCTCGCAGCGCTCGTCCGCGTCTTCCTCCGCGTCTTCCTCCTCGTCCTCGCCGCGCCGGTCGAGCTCGCCCGGCGGGCACGCCTCCCACACCAGCGAGTTGCCCTCGAGCGTGAGCCGAAACGCCCGCCCGCGGCGGAGGTCGAGCACGAACAGGCCGTCGCGCCCCTCCTCCGCGTAGACGGGGTGATGCGAGACGGCGTAGCCGACCACCAGCTCCTCGCCCGCCGCGAGCCACGAGATCGACGTGCCGCGCAGGCACACCCGCGTGAGCATGACCCAGCGGTGGCGCCGCTTGACGCGGTCGTAGACGCCGAGCGCGAAGCCGCCGTTGCGCCCGTGCAGCGCCGCGCCGAACACCTCGTGACGCCCGACGCGGCGCAGCGTCTTGACCGCGCCCGGAGCCGCGATCACGCGCGTGCGCACCGCCTCGCCCTCGTACTCCTCCCCCTCCACCGGGTACCAGGCCCAGCCCTGCGCGCGCGGGCGACCCTTGTGCCAGGGCTGCTCGGTGAACGGCAGCTCGTGCAGCTCGAACAGCGCGAGGTCATCGCCGGTCGGGACCGGGTCGCCGAGCGCGAGCGTGTCCGCGGGCTCGCAGACCATGCGCATCGTCGACACGAGCCGCGCGTAGGCGTGCTCGGGCGCGCCCGGGTCGAGCGTGCGCCCGACCGCCTGCGTGACGACCCGCGAGCTCGGATCGCCGTAGAGGCGCGCGCTCAACCCACCGTCGCTGACGCTCACGGTCACGTCCTCGCGTGTACAGCTCCGCGTGTCGTAGCGGGCGATCTCCACGTCGTGATCCGCGGTCACGCCGTTGCCGTGCCACGAATGATAGGTCAGGACCACGGCGCCGCGCCGCGTCGCGTCGAAGAACTCGCCCTGTTCGTCCTTATCCTCCCAATAGGCCGGCTTCGCGCGCTCTAGCCCAGGGCCGCCCGGAACGCCGCCGGCGCAGCCGCTGCCCTTAAACGCGTCGTGGAGCAGCTTAACCGCCCGCCACCGCGAGACGCCCGACGAGGCGCTCGGGAGCGCCGTCGCCCCGCCGCGCCCGATCGAGCTCGGGGGGCTCCAGGTCGACTGACTCGGCGCCGCCGCCGACGCGCGCCGGCCCGCGCTGTCGGCCTCCTCCGAGGACATGTCTTCTCGGTCTTCTTCGTCTGCGTCCTCGACGGCCTCTTCGTCCGTCGCTTCGCCCCTCGCCGACGCGGGCGCCGCCTGGTTGCTCGGCCCCGATCGCGTGACCGGCGTGTCGACGAAGCCGAGCGCCTGCTGGTCCGACGGCGCGCGCGCCGGGGGCGAGGCCTGCGCCCGCGACGACGGATCCTGGCCCTGCGCGCAGGCCACGAGGGTGATCGACGTCGCCAGCAGCGACCCCAGCCGGCCCCCACACAACGAGCGATACCCTGAAGCGCCGACACGCATACTCGAGGAGTATAGCGGCGACGGACACGCGCGGCGCCGCTCGCGACAAAGCGTGCCTGCTCTCCCGCGACGAGTGGCGCGGCGCCTGGAGCTGTCGCCAGGAGCAGATCAAGCACATCTTCGAGAACATCGACCACGTGGTCAGCGACACGCTCGTCGGCGGCTGCGTGTCGGCGGGCGTCGACGGCGAGCCGCCGGTGCTCGACACGGTCTATCTCGATCACATGCCGGCGGTCTGCGAGCTCACGGAGGAGCGCTGAGCCGAGGGGCGCGCCGCCGCGTCGCCGCGCCCCGCTGGCTCGAGCCGCGGGCGCTACTGGTCCTCGACGTCGCCGACGATCGCGATCAGCTCGATCTCGACCTTGGCGTGCTTGGGGAGAGTCGCGACCTGGAAGGCGGCGCGCGCGGGAAAGGGCGCGGAGAAGAAGCCGGCGTAGACGTCGTTGACGGCTTTGTAGTCGTTGATGTCCGCGAGGAAGATGCTGGTCTTGACGACCTTCGAAAAGCTGGTGCCGGCGGCCTCGAGCACGGCGCCGGCGTTTTGTAAGGCCTGCCGGGTCTGACCGGCGGCGTCGTCCGAGACGAATTCTCCGGTGGCGGGGTCGAGGCCCAGCTGCCCAGAGCAGAACAGCAGCTCGTTGACCAGGACCGCCTGCGAGTACGGGCCGATCGCCTTCGGCGCGCCGGCGGTGGAGATGATCCTGCGGATGTTCTTTGCCATGCGGGCGAGTCTACAGAGCTGGATCGTCAGCACAACTGGACGGGTGGTCTCGTCACCCCCCGCCCCTCCCTCTCCGCCCCGCTCCGCCGCTGCGCTCACGATGCGTCGAGTCCATATAGCGAACGCGTTCGCGGGAGTCACGGGAGGGTCCCACGGTGTGGGTCTCCCATGCTCTCGAGACGCTACCCGACACAGGCGCGGGCGATGATTACGAGTCGTCGACGTAACGAACGAACGGACGGAACGCGACCCGACAAAAGCCGACACAGGCGCAGGAGATTAAGACGCGTCGCCGACGTAGTGAACGGCGTGGTGCTCGAGCACGACCTTGCCGGTCTCGACGCCGCGGGCCTCGCTGACCGCGTAGCCGCGGAAGTCGTAGCCGGCCTCGGTGACCGCCGCGTACGCGCGCGCGCCGATCAGGACCTCGCCGGCCTTCGCTATGTCCTCGCCGAGCTTGAAGGCGACGTTGACCGCGTCGCCGAAGGCGTCGTCGTCGAGCCGCAGCATGCGACCGTGCTCGACGCCGATGCAGAGGCCGACCTGATCGTCCTCGTCGAGGCTTTGATTGAGCTCGTCGGCGGCCTTGATCATCCCGAGCGCGGCGGAGACCGCCTCGAGCGGCCCGGGGAACAGCGCGATCAGGTCGTCGGCGTCCTGCTTGAGCGTGGTCCCGCGGTGGCGCTCGATCTGCGGGAGGCAGATGTTTTGACAGCGTCGGAAGACGGCGAGGAAGTGGAGGATGCCGTGGCGCCGAGTCAGGCGGGTGAAGCCGGAGAGATCCGTGACGAGGATGGCCGCGTCGACGCCGCGCGCCGCCCAGACGCGCTCATCGAACGCGCGTCGCTCGGCCTCGCTCACGCCGCGTCGATCGAGCGCGTCGAGCAGCGACTGGGTGTTGGTGATCTCGAGCGCGGGCTGGTCCTCCTGCACCCCCTTGGTTTCGCGCGACGCCGCGGGCCTGTCAATCACCCGCGCGACTCCGCGCGACGCGGGCTACTCGCTGACGTCGCGGGAGGTCCGCGCGAAGTACAGCGTGACGAGCGAGGAGCTGAGCAGCACGAACAGGGCGTACAGCAGCGGGAGCCACATCATGCGCTCGTGCAGGGCGTCGGGGAAGGTGGCGACGATGATCCCGAGCGCGAGCGGGCTGTTCTGGATCCCGGTCTCGAGGGCGACCGCTCGCCGCTGCGGGCGACCGAGGCGAAGCAGCGTCGCCGCCAGGTAGCCGAGCCCCATGCCGGCGACGCCGAGACCGATCGCGGCGACGTACATGGGCGCGGAGGTCTGGAGCAGCAGCTCGCTGTTGTTGACGAGGCCGCTGATGATCAGCAGCGCGAGCACGCCGACGCCAGCGACGCTGCCGATCTTCTCGGTGAGCTCGGCCGCGCGCTCGCTGCGTGACTTGATCGCCATGCCGATCGCGACGGGCACGAGCACGAGCACCAAGGTGACGAGGATGCTCGCGTAGGGGATCGTGATCGAGGTGTTGTCGAGCTGCCCGACGTAGAGGCCGAGCAGCAGCGGCATCATCACGAAGGCGCACAGCGTCGAGACCACGGTCATCGAGATGCTCAGCGAGACGTCGGCGCGCGCGTAGTAGGTGAAGAGGTTCGAGGTGGTGCCGCCCGGCGTGCAGCCGACGATCAGCAGCCCGATCGCGAAGGCCTCGTCGAGGTTGAGCGCCTGGGCGAGCACGAAGGCGAGCAGCGGCATCCAGCCGAACTGCGACGCGAGGCCGATCAGCACGCCCTTGGGTCGACGCGCGATGTCACTAAAATTGCGCGGCGTGAGCGTCGCGCCCATCCCGGTCATGAGCACGAGCAGCAGGACGGCGAGCAGCGCTTTCTCGAGTCCAGAGAGCATGCCGCATCGTACTCGGGCGCGCGTTCGCGGCGGAAGTCGAGGAGATCGCTGACAGCCGGTCGCAGCCTCGACGCGGTGAATGCTGTAGTAGCAATGACGATGGCCCGCGTCGCGCTGCTCTTGTCATCCCTGCTGTTCGCGGCCGCCGGGCTCGCCTTCCTGCTCGCGCCTGCGGGCATGGCCGCGCAGGTCGACATCCTCGCGGGATCAGCGACCGCGCTCACCGATATCCGAGCGATCTACGGCGGGCTCGAGCTCGGGCTGGCGTGCTACCTCGGGCTCCTGCTCCGCGGCTCCAAGCGCGATCCCGCCCTGCTCGAGCTCGGGCTGCGCGCGGCGCTGTGCGCCCTGTCGGGGATGGCGCTCGCGCGCCTGCTCGGCGTCTGCGTCGACGGTCCGCAGCGCGCGATCACGTGGCTCCTAGGGGCGGGGGAGCTGATGGGCGCGCTGCTGTGCGGGCTCGGGCTGCGCACGCTCGCGCGCGCGCGGTGATACCCTCGAGCGAAGGCGAGGCGCCAACGCAACGGGCGCTCCCCTGGAATCAATCGGAGGCGTGACGCGTCTCCGCGAGAGCGAAATCGCCATGCACGCGCAAGACAGCCCCGTCGATCCCCCCGCGCCCCGCCCTCCGCGGCTCGACCGCGACCTCGCGTGGGCGGGCGGCCGCAGCCCGCGGGAGCTCCTCATCCTCGCCGGCGGCGTCGCGCTCTGCTGCTCCGAGCTGCTGGATCCGCGCACCCTCGATCTCGGGAACTTCCTCGTCTACGTCCTGGCGACCGTGGCCTTCGCGGTCCGCGTCTACTTCGCGCGCGCGGCCGCAGTCGGGGCGTGCGTCGGCGCGCTCGCGCAGCAGTGGCCGCACCTGCGCTTCGGGCTCGAGCACGTCAACCTCGCGACGCTCGGGGTGTTCCCGCTGCTTGCGATCGCGCTGCTCGCCTCCCCCGACCTCGTCCGTCGCTTCGAGCGCGAGACCTCACGTCACCGCTGGCTGCCGAATCACTGGGCGCCGTTCACGGCGTCGCAGACGCGGACGATCCGGTGGTCGATCTACTCGGCGGGCGCGCTGGGCGGTCTGCTCGATCACACCCTGCAGCTCTCGCAGCACCAGGTGATCTGGGCGGCGGTCGAAAACGTCCCTGCGTGGCCGCGGGTGGCGATGATCTCGATCGTCGTGTGCGCCGGCCTGCTGGTCCTCGGTCGCGCGATCGGTCTGATCGGGCTGTGGCTGACGAGCATCTTCGTCGCCGTGTTGATCGCCCCGCACGCGTGGACGGCGGAGCGATGGTTGATCGCGCATGAGCTGCCGGAGCGCGCGCAGGTGTTCTGGAGCGCGAAGCACTACCTCAGCCCGGCGCTGCTGCTGGCGGCGTTGACGGTGATCACCTCGACCCCCTTCGCGCTCCGGTTGCTGCGCCGCGTGCTCCTGCGCGCGCCCTCAGAGTCGAACGCTGACGTCGAGTGAGCGCCGACTAGACGCTGGCTAGACCGCGCGACGGAGCGCGAGCGCGAACGCGGACGGCGCTGCGGACTTCTGGCGAGCCGCGGGATTTCCCTGCACAATGCCGAGGTGCTTCGTCGTGCGCTCGGTGATCCGCGCTGGCGTCGTTCGGGGCGACTGACCGTGCTCACCGCGCTCGCGTCGCTGTGGGTCGCCGCGCCAGCCGCCGCGCTCGATCCCCACCGCGCGATCACGCAGTACCGCCACCGCGTGTGGGAGGCCGGCGCGGGCCTGGGCGACGACACGATCACCGCGCTCACGCAGACCCGCGACGGCTTCCTGTGGATCGGCACGGCGGGGGGCCTCGTCCGCTTCGACGGGATCCGCTTCACGCGCCCCGCGGCGGACGACAGCCCGACCTTCCGCGGGCATCGGGTCGTCTCGATGATCGAGACGAGCGACGGCTCGCTGTGGGTCGCTACCGACGCCGGCGCGGTCGCGCAGCTCCGCGCCGGCGTGCTCGTCGACACCCTGGACAGCGCGCGCGGGCTGCCCTCGGGCGGCGTCGCCCAGCTCGCGGCCGACGAGCGCGGCGCGCTGTGGATCACGACGACCGCCGGGCTCGCGCGCCGCGACCCGAGCACCGGCGAGCTCCGGGGCTACACCGCGACGGAGGGCCTCCCGAGCGACGTGCTGACGGCGCTGCATCTCGACGCCGAGTCGGTGGTCTGGGTCGGCACCGCGGGCGCCGGGCTCGCGCGCGTCGAGTTCGGCGCTGGCCTCGAGGCCAGGCCCGAGGTGGCCGTGTACAACGCGCCCGCGCTGCCGAGCGACGCGATCAACGCGATCACGCGGGACCCCGCCGGCGACCTCTGGGTCGGCACCGACGGCGGCCTCGGGCGCCTGCGCGAGGGCGCGTGGAAGCTCTACACGACCGAGATGGGGCTGTCGGACAACACCGTCACGACCCTGCAGGTCGACCGCGACGGCAACGTCTGGATCGGCACCGCGAGCGGCGGGCTCAACCGCATCGCCAACGGCCGCGTCAACCGGTACACGCAGGACGACGGCCTCGAGAGCCCCAACGTCCAGGCGCTGACCGAGGACCGCTACGGCAACCTCTGGATCGGCACGCTCGGCGGCGGCCTCGAGCAGCTCGCGGACGCGCCCTTCGTGCGCTTCGGCGAGCGCGAGGGGCTGCCCGTCGACGCGGTCAGCTCGGTGCTCGAGACCGAGGCCGGCGCGATCTGGCTCGGCACGCTAGGCGGCGGCCTCGTCCGCTCCGAGGGCGGCTCGCTGACGATCTTCGATCACGAGAACAGCAAGCTGCCGAACGACAACATCCAGGCGCTGCACGAGCAGCCGAGCCGCGGGCTGTGGATCGGCACCCAGGACGGCCTCGCGCGCCTGCGTCAGGACAAGATCGAGCGCGCGCTCGACGACGACGCGCTGCCGCTGCGCTCGATCACCGCGATCACCTCGGACCTGCGCGGCAACCTCTGGCTGGGCACGCAGGGCGGCGGCCTCGTCCGCTACAACGACAATTACGAGGGCGACCCGCTCCGCTACTTCACGAGCGAGAACGGCCTCACGAGCGAGACGATCACCGCGCTGCACGTCGACAGCGCCGACCAGCTGTGGATCGGCACGCGCGGCGGCGGGCTGCTGCGCATGGACGGCGAGGACATCTCGCGCCAGGACCGACCCGACGACATCGTCGCGGATGTCATTCGGGTCATCCACGAGGACACCGGCGGCGCGCTGTGGGTGGGCACCGAGCACTCCGGCCTCCTGCGAATCCAGGACGGGGTCATCGACGCGCTGACCGCCGCGGAGGGCCTGCTCGACGACAGCGTGCTGCAGATCCTCGACGACGACGCCGGCAACTTCTGGCTGTCCGGCGAGCGCGGGCTCTACCGGGTCGTGCAGGAGGAGCTCGCCGAGGTCGCCGACGGCCTGCGGGAGCGCGTGAGCCCGGTCGCGATCGAGGGCAGCGCGATCGAGGGCAGCGCGAACCTCGGCGTGCGCCCGCCCGGCGACATCGGGGCGCCCAACGCCTGGCGGGCCGAGGACGGCGACCTGTGGTTCGCGACCGAGGCGGGCGTCGTGAAGATCAACCCCGAGCCCCCGGCCCGCGTCCCCGCGCCGCCGGTGGTGCTCGAGTCGGTGCGCGTCGACGGCGTCCCGCGCGACCCGTCCGCGCCCCTCGCCCTCCCCGCCGGCGCGCGCACCCTGACGATCGACTACACGGTGCCGGCCTTCGTCGCGCCCGAGCAGCTGCGCTTCCGCTACGTCCTCGAGGGCTTCGACACCGCGTGGACCGAGGCGGGCACGCGGCGGACCGCGATCTACACGAGCCTCCCGGCGGGCGCGTACCAGTTCCGCGTCGCCGCCTCGACCGGCCTCGAGGAGTGGGACTCGACCGAGACCGTGCTCGAGCTGACGCAGGCCGAGGCGCCGCGGTGGCATCGCGGCTGGCTGCTCGGCGGCGCGCTCGCGCTGCTGCTCGTGCTGCTCGGCGCCATCGCCCATCTGCTCCGAATGCGCGCCGTCTCGGCGCGCCTCGAGAAGCACCGACGGGACGCCTCGACGCGGGCGCGGGAGCTGCGGGCCGCCGAGGGGCAGATCGGCAAGCTCCGCCGGGCGCTCGCGACCGCGCGCGAGCGCCCGGAGCTCGAGATGTGGGTGCGCGCGCTCGCGCTCGACCTCGCGCGCCCGCTCGACGCCACCGCGATCGACGTCTGGCTGCTCGACGGCTCCTACGAGCGCACCGGGGTCAAGCGCGAGCTCGCGGGCGACGCCCAGCAGACCCGGCAGCAGCTGGTCGCGCTGACCGAGACGATCGCCGACGCGCCGCCGATGCTCGCCGTGCGCGAGGCGGCGCAGAGCCACCGCGTGCTCGTCCACGAGGACATCTCGCTGGCGGCGATCCACGGCGCGGGCTGGAGCGCCGGCCTCGAGGAGGG
>JAUIKS010000024.1 GCA_030430565.1 Polyangia bacterium | reverse complement strand
GGCTGGGCGGGCGCGGGCGCGGGCGCGGGCTGGGCGGGCGCGGGCCCAGGCGTAGCCGCGGGCGCGGGCGTGACCGCAGCCGCGGGCCCAGGCGCGGGCTGGGCGGACATGACCAAAGGGGCAGGCGCCGCGTCGACCCCCGCCGGCGTGAGCGCGAGGCCGAGCGACGCCGCGATCGCTACCGCGAGGGCGGCGCGCGGACGCTCGCCGCTGGCGCGCGCGCGCGGACTCTCACCACGAGCTGCTCGTTGCTGACATCCTGTCATGGGCTCACTCTCCGAGTTTCGCGCGGACCTTCGCGAGCTTGCGCTCGGCCTTCGGGTCCCCGAGCTGGCGGGCCTTGAGGTAGTGCGTCCGGGCCTGGCTGAAGCGCAGCGTCTTGTAGTACGCGTCGCCCAGGTGGATGTGGTAGCGGGCGTTGCCCGGCGCGCGCCCGACCGCGCGCTCACAGAACTCGACGGCGGAGCCGTAGTCGCTCTGTTCGAACAGCACGGTGCAGAGGCCGTCGAGCGCCCGGTGGTTCCGCGGGTAGAGGTCGAGCGCCCGGTTGTAGAGCGTCTTCGCCTCCTTGAACTGTCGGCGGCGCTTGGCCGCGTCGCCCTGGTTCGTGAGCTGCCGCGAGGCCTCGATGTCCGCGGGTGACGGCCCCGCGGCGGGCTTCGGCTTGCGCGGCTTCGGGTCCTTCTTCGGCCGCGGCTCCGGCGGCGGGCTCGGCTCCGGCGGCGGCGTGGGCTCGGGCTCCGGCTCGAGCACGGGCGCCGGCGCCGGCGTCGGCGTCGGCCTCGTCGGCTCGCGCGGCGGGCCGCCGAGCTCGACGATCAGCGTGTCGAGGCGCTCCGCGCGGGTCCCGAGCGCCTCGCCGTGTTGATCGCGATAGGCGAGCAGCGCCTGTATCCGCTCGCGCTCATCCTCGATCGTCAACAGCTGCATCGGCCGCGCCGCGACTCGCTCGACCTCGCTGAAGCGCCCGAGCCGGGCCTTCTCGCGGTAGTCCGCGATCTCGCCGCGGGTCAGCGCCGAGCGCTTCAGCGCCTCCGCGTTCTCCTTGAAGAGCAGCGCCTGCAGGTAGTAGTCGCGCGCGAAGCCGCGGCCGCCCTCGCGCTCCCAAAACCGGTCGCCGAGGCGAATGAGCGCGCGCGAGAATTCGTCGCGCAGGGCCGCCCCGCGCTCGTCGCCCTCGCGCGCCACGACGCCCTCGAGGCCCTCGAGCTCGAGCACCTTGCGGTACGAGGTGTCGAGGTTGTCCTCGGCGCAGGGCACGACCCAGCAGGCGTGGGCGCCGGCCTCGTTGGCCTGGACGACGAGCTCGTCGACGACGCTGCGCTCCTCGGGCGTCGGCTCGCGCGTCGCCGCGACGAACACCGCGATCGCCATCACCGCGACGCTCAGCAGCGCGATCAACGGCCAGGCCCAGCGACGCCAGGCCGGCGGCTCGATCGTCTTCTCGAGCTCGGCGAGCAGCGTGTGCATGTCGGGGTAGCGCTCGCCCGGATCGACCGCGAGCCCGCGGCGGATGACCTCGAGCACCGAGGCCGGCACGTCGCGCGGGTTCGACGGCGGGTCGATCTTGCCGCGCTCGACCTGCACGCGCAGCTCCATCAGCGTCTTCGAACGGAACGGGCGCTCGCCGAACAGGCCCTCGTGGAGCGAGACGCAGAAGCTGAACTGGTCGGTGCGCGCGTCGGTCGGCAGCCCGAGATGCTGCTCGGGGGACATGTACGCCGGCGTCCCCATGATCGTGCCGGTCTTGGTCAGATCGGCGGTCTCCTTGCGCCGCTCCTCGCGGACCTGCTCGAGCGACGAGCGGCCGAGCGCCTCGACCTCGTCCTCCTCGTCGAGGACGCGCGCGAGCCCGAAGTCGAGGACGCGCGCGCGCCCGTCCTCGCCGACGAGCACGTTGTCTGGCTTGAAGTCGCGGTGGACGAGGCCGGCCTCGTGCGCCGCCGCCAGACCCCTTCCTGGCTGAAGGAACATCTTCACGACCTCGCGCCACGGGCGCGTGACGACCGTGCGCCCCGCCGCGCCGGTCGACGCCCCGCTCTTGGCCCGCGCGCTCGCGGCGGTCGGCGGCGGGTCGTCGAGGCCCAGCCACTCCGACAGCGTCTGCCCGCGGATGAACTCCATCGCCACGAACACGCCCTGCTCAAACAGCCCCGCCTGGTAGACCTGGACGACGTTGGGGTGCGAGAGCTTCGCCATCGCCTTGGCCTCGCGCAGCATCCGCTGCCGCGCGCTCTCGTTGAGGCTCCGGATCCCGCGGACGACCTTGATCGCGACGCGGCGATCGAGCTCCTCGTCGAACGCGGAGTAGACGACCCCCATGCCGCCCTCGCCGAGCTTGCTGATGATCGGGAAGCGATCGACGCGGTCCGGGATCCCGCGCCGCGTCTTGAGCGGCGCGATCGAGCGGCGCACGCCGGAGTGCGCCCCCTCGCCGCTCATGATCGTCTTCATGTCGCCGACGCGGAGCGTGCCGGCCTCGCTGTCGACCGCGAGCGCCTCCGAGCCGCCGCGCCTGCGCAGGCGCGGCGCGTCAGGCTCGAGCCGCGCCGCCGCGCGCTCGATGATCGGGTGCGCCTTCCCGGAGACGATCAGCTGGTGGTAGGACTCCCGCTCCTGATCGTCGAGCTCGTCCCTCGACGGCGTCCTGGGCTCGGAGCTGATCCGCGTCTGGACCGCCATCGCCTCGGGGTGAAACAGCGTCTCGCCGACGCCGTTGACGGGCGCCGGCTCCTCGACGCGCGAGGCGGCGAAGCCCGGCTCGTCCAGCGCCGGATCGGAGTACTCAAACACGGGCTCACGCGCCGGCTCGAGCTCGGCTTCGTCGTCGTCGGAGAAGTCGAGCTCGAGCTCGCCGACGAGCGCGACCTCGATCTCAGCCTCGCCGCGGTAGTCGTCCTCGTCCTCGTCGTCGATGAGCGGGAGCGCCGGCTCCGGCGGCTCGTCATGGGCGATGTAGACGGGCGCCGGGGTCGACATGCGGCCCGAGCTGTACGACGCGAGGCTGTCCTCGGCCGCGCGCGCGTCCTGTGAGGACTCGGCGACGTAGCGCTCGGAGAGCTCACGCTCGCGCGCGGCGGAGAGGGTCTCGCTCGAGCGCGTGAAGCCCGACGCCGGCGCGCTGTCTGAGCCGCTCGACGGCGCGTAGGAGCCAGAGGGCGAGGCGAACGCGAAGCGCCCCGAGAGCTCGGCGGGCGAGGGGCCCTCGACCTGCACGAGCGGCGCGATCGCCTGGGACTGCTCGTACTGCGCGAGCGGCTCGGCGGCCTCGGGCCACGCCGCGCGCAGCGACTGGGCGAATTCGTCATCGGACATGTCCTCGAGCGCCATCTCGAGCTCAAGGGCCATCTCCTGCGAGTCGCGGGCCGCGAACGCGCTGTCTCCGTATCCTCCCGACATCGGCTCACTCCCGCGCCGATCAACCTCGTCCGCCACGCGGCCGTGGGGCCTGCCTCTTCGCGACGCTCCTGAATCCGAGCTCACCATCGCAGCCGCGCAATCGCACTCCCAAGAATCGCGTGTTTGCTCGCCGCGCGCAACGAGCGTTGACGCCCGCCGCGCGCGACGCAGAGCGCCCCGGCATCGCGGCCGCGCTCGCCGAGCCCGCGGCTCGTGAACCTCGGCGCCGCGCGCGGGTCGTCCCGCTCGAATACGACCTCATCACTCGCTCGCGCCGCGCTCACCATCACCTTCATCACCTCGTGGGGGATCTGCTCGCGCGAGTACGCAGATGTACGGTCCTCGCCCGCGCCCCTCACGGGATCGACCGCGCGCAGCGGAAGCCGACGTCGTTCGGCGCGTTGGTCGGCGCCCCGTTGCCGCGGCTCGCGGCGCGCAGCAGCGTCGCGGTGGTGCTGTAGTAGCTGCCGCCGCGCAGCGATCGGCGCATGAGCGGGGACTCGTCGGGGCCCTGCGGGTCCGCCGTCACGTCGGCGTCGTAGTAGTTGGCGTCGTACCAGTCGCGCACCCACTCCTTCACGTTTCCGGACATGTCCATTACGCCATATGGAGACTGGCCGTTCGGCCTCGAGCCGACCGGCTCGCTCATCCCGTCGCCGCAGCCGGGGATGTTGCTGACGGCGTGCTCGCAGGTCGGCGCCGCGTTGCCCCAGGGGTACGTCGCGCCGTTCTCCCCGCGCGCGGCCTTCTCCCACTCCGCCTCGGTCGGCAGGCGCTTGCCCACCCACGCGCAGTAGGCCTCGGCGTTCTCCCACGTGACGCAATTGATCGGGTGGGCGTCGCGCCCGGCCTTGCCCCAGTTGCACACCGGGTCCTCGGCGATCGGCTCCTGGCACGGCCCCTCGTTCACGCACTTGGCGAAGGAGGCGACCGAGACCTCGTAGGTGTGAATCTCGTAGGCCGAGAGCGCGACGCTCGCGACCGGCGCCTCGTCCGTCCCGCCGTCGTCCGAGCCGCGGATGAACGGGCCCGCCGGGACGAAGGAGACCGGGCGCCCGTCGCCGGTGCCGCCGGTCTCGCCGTCGCCGTCGCCGTCGCCGTCGCCGTCGCCGTCGCCGTCGCCGGGGCCGGTCGGCGAGCCCGTCGGGCCCTGGGTCCCCGGGCCGGTCGGCGCGGTCGTGACCGCGCTGGTCGAGGCGGATCCGGTCGGCCCAGACGTGACGTCGAGCCCCGCCGTGTAGGCGTCGTTGTCCTCGAGGCAGGCGGGGATGAGGCCCACGAGCAGCACTGGGAGGAACCTGCGGTTCACCTCGGCATCATAACGCGGAACGCCGCCTGCACCGATCTGTTCGCACGTTCACGGGGGCGCCGGCGCGCGCCCGCCACACGGGTGTTCACCCCCTGACGCGACGTGTACATCTCTTCATCGTGGAGGAAGGCGCCCACGAGGACTTCGCGCGTGAGCGCGCGTTTGTCGACGGCCTGCGCGCGCTCGTGCTCCGTCTCGGCGGGCCGCGCTCGCCCGCCGCGGACGCGCTCGAGCCCGCGCTCGCCGAGCTGCTCGAGACGATCCGCCGACCTGTCGACGATCCCGAGGATCCGCCGTCACGCCCCGGGGAGAGCCTCTCGCGCGCGGACGTGTACCGGATCCGCATCAGCAAGTTCGTCGCGCGCGAGCTGCCGCTGGGGGCGCTCGCCGACCGAGCGCTGCGTCGCGAGCTGCGTCGCGCCGCGCGTGAGCTGGCCGCGCTGCTGCTCGACGCGCCGCTCGAGGCGAGCGCGTACCTCGATCGCCGATCCTGACCCGACGTTCAGGCGCGAGCGCGGCTGCGGCTCGAGCGCCCGCGCGCCATCTCCTCGCGGATCCGCTTCTTCGTCGCGGCCCAGCTGCAGATCGGGCACCGCGTCAGGTCGTGACCGCGCGCGGGGCAGTGCTCGCGACCGAAGTAGATGATTTGCAGGTGCAAGCGGTTCCACGCCTCGCGCGGGAAGATCGCCTTGAGATCACGCTCGGTGCGCTCGACCGTCGTGCCGTTGGACAGCCGCCAGCGCGCGGCGAGCCGGTGAATGTGGGTGTCGACCGGGAACGCCGGCACGCCGAAGGCCTGCGCCATCACCACGCTCGCGGTCTTGTGCCCGACCCCCGGGAGGTCCTCGAGCGCCGCGAAATCGCGCGGGACCTCGCCGCCGTGGCGCTCGAGCAGCAGCTCCGAGAGCCGATGGATGTTGCGCGCCTTCGCGGGCGCGAGCCCGACGCTGCGGATGAACGCGCGGATCTCATCAACCGACAGCGTGACCATCTGCGCCGGCGTCGGCGCGCGATCGAAGAGCGCCGGCGTCACCATGTTAACGCGCGCGTCGGTGGTCTGCGCCGAGAGCAGCACCGCGATCAGCAGGGTGTAAGGATCGGCGTGCGTGAGCGGGATCGGCTGCGTCGGGTAGAGGTCATCGAGGATCTGATGGATCCGCTGGGCACGTTCGGCGCGCTTCATGCAGCCCTGAGTGTAGCGCCGTCGTAAAAAATGCGCGAATTCGCGCGACGCGCTCAGAATCCTGATCACACCAGCTCTGACCGACAGGTCGGGTACACTCTGCCCTATGCCCAAGGGTTCGTACCTCGGAGTTCTGGCACTGGCCGCGATCGTCAGCATCGGCGGATGTAAAGACAACAACGGTCAGTCCAACCCGCCCGACCAGCAGGCGAACGCAGGACAGCCGGGTCAAGGCCAGCCGGCAGACGGCCAGCCGGGCCAAGCGGGCCAGCCGGGCCAGCCGGGCCAGAACGGTCAGCCGCAGCAGCCCGTGACCAACGCCGACGGGATCGTCCCCGGGAGCAAGGACGACCCGCGCTACCACAGCCCGGAGGTGTCCAAAGAGACCGGTCAAGCCGGCGGCGTCGTCGTGCTCTGGCCGCGCATCATCCCCAGCAGCATCGCCGAGCAGAACGCCGCCACGGCGGCCTCGATCCAGCAGCACATGCAGCAGATCGCGAGCAAGGCGCTGCCCGGTCGCCCGATGACCGTGCGCCCGAGCCCCGAGCGCGTGTGCCCCAAGAGCGGCTGCGCGGCCCCCTCGCTCAACGTGTTCTTCACGAGTCAGGGCCAGTCGTGCGTCGCGGTCGCGCTGGTCGCCGGCGCCGGCCAGGTCCCGACGCGCCTGGTGCCCTGGGCCGGCCAGGTCGCGTTTAAGGGCGGCGACTCGGTGCCCTTCCGGCAGCCGCCCGAGAACCAGATCACGATCAAGGACTACATCCCCTGCGACGCGATCCTCACCGAGATGTCCAAGCAGGACGCCGCGGTCGAGGCCGCGCTGCGTGCCGTCGGCGGCTGAGCGCCTCGCTGACTGTCCGCGTTTCGCGATAAATTCGGGGAACTCCGACCCGCGCACTATCGTCGCGTGGTCGGAGTTCTTCCTTGCTCTACGGACACCTCGAATTTGTCCTCGACGATCCGCTCGACGAGCGCGAGGGGTCGCGCGAGCTGCTGGCCGCACGCCGCGCGCTGCGACGGCTCCCCGGCTACCTCGGGCACTGCACCGTCGACGCGCGCGGCGCGATCGATCGCGTGGACTGCACGCGCGGCGACTGGTTCATCCGCGCGGCCGCCGACTACACGATCCGCCACATCGCGCTCGACGGGCTGGCTGGCGTCCGCCCGCGCGCCGTCGGACGCTACCTGCACACGCTCGCGTTGATGCCGGGTCGCGAGCTGCTGCTGATCGTCCAGGAGAGACGCGCCGCGGCGCCTGAGCTCACGCGCCGCGCCGCCGAGCGGGTCCTTCACGCCGCGCGACGCGTGAGCGCGACAGCGGAGTCGACGATCGCCGCCGCGCCCGCGGCGGAGCTCGACCGCGCCGCCGCGCCGTCGTAGCAGCGGCTGGCTGATCTGGACGCGCGATTCGGGGTACCCTGAGCGAGTGCGAGACCCGCTGTCTGGCGAAGCGCCCGCGCCACCGGAGCTCGATCTCGAGGCGGATCGCCTGCGCGCGCTGATGCGCGCCAGCGTGTTCAAGAAGAAGCACCAGCCGGTCACGATCGGGCGCTTCGAGATCGTGCGCCTGCTCGGCTCGGGCGCCATGGGCATGGTCTACGAGGCCATCGACCCGCGCGACGACGAGACGGTCGCGATCAAGGTCCTGCGCAGCAAGAACCCCCGCGCGCTCGCGCTGTTCAAGAAAGAGTTCCGCGCCCTCTCGCGCCTGAGCCACCCCAACCTCGTGACGCTCTACGAGCTCGGGCGCGCCGGTCAGCGCTACTTCTTCTCGATGGAGCTCGTGCGCGGCATCCCGCTGCAGCGCTATCTCTGGGGCCTCGAGCTGCCCGACACCAGCGACCTCTCGACGCTGTCGCGCGAGGCCTCCGAGAGCCTGAGCGCGCTCTCGATCTCGCCGGTCACCGACTTCAAGCGCCTGCGCGACGTCTTCGGGCAGCTGTGCACCGGCGTCTCGGCGCTGCACCAATTCGGCAAGCTCCACCGCGACATCAAGCCCTCGAACGCGCTCGTCACCAGCAGCGGCCGCGTCGTGCTCATGGACTTCGGCTTCGTCAGCGAGCAGGGCCAGGGCGCGCTCGAGTCGACCCACGGCCACATGGTCGTTGGGACACCCGCGTTCATGTCGCCCGAGCAGGCCCGGGCCGCGCCGCCGAGCCCGACGAGCGACTGGTACAGCGTCGGCGCGACGCTCTACATGGTCGTGACCGGCCACCCGCCGTTCTTCGGGCTCAACCTCGCCGACATGATGCAGGCCAAGCAGTCGCGCCCGCCGATCTCGCCGCGCGCGCTGCTCGGCGGGATCCCCGAGGACATCGCCGAGCTGTGCATGGGGCTGCTCGAGCCCGACCCGCGCAACCGCCCCGACGAGCGCGCGATCTTCCGCGTGTTCCTCAAGGGCGGCGAGCGCGGGCCTGGCATGTCTCTTCGGGCACCTACGCGAGGCGCCGCGCCGCCGCTCGTCAGCGCGGCCGCGGCCCCCGACGCGCGCGCCGGCCTCGTCGGCCGAGACGCCGAGCTCGCCGCGCTGCAGGGCGCCTTCGCGCGGGTGACCGCCCCGCCCGCGAGCGCCAGGCCCGCGGCCGCGCTGGTCTCCTCGCGCGCGGGCCTCGGCAAGACCACGCTGCTGCGTCACTTCTGCAACCAGCTGCGCGACGACGCGGCCGCGGTGCTGCTCAAGGCCCGCTGCTACGAGCGCGACAACACGCAGTACAAGGCGCTCGACGGCCTCGTCGACGCGCTCGCGCGACACCTCAAGCAGCTCCCGGACGAGCGCGCCCGCGCGCTGATCCCCGCAGGGATCGACGCGCTCATCCTGCTGTTCCCCGCGCTGCTGCAGGTCCGCCTGCTCGCGGCCCGCGAGACCGACGCGCATCAGCTGGTAGAGGATGTCGGCCGCCGCGAGCTCCGGCGTCGCGCGTTCACGGCGTTCCGCTCGATCCTGCGGCGGATCGGCGAGCGCGCCCCGGTGGTCGTCTGGGTCGACGACCTGCAGTGGGGTGATGTCGACAGCGCCGAGCTGCTCGCCACGCTGCTCGCCCCGCCCGCGCCTCCCCGCGCGCTTTTGATCGCGAGCCACCGCAGCGAGGACGCCGAGCACAGCGCCGCGCTCGCGCCCCTGCTCGCGCTGGCGCGGGAGGTCGACACCGCCCCGAGCGTCCTCCAGCTCGAGCTCGCGCCGCTCGCCGAGGACGCCTGCCTGGCGATCGCCGAGCGCCTCCTCGCCGTCCGCGCGCCGGAGGCCAGCGCCGACACGGCGCAAGCGATCGCGCGCGAGTCCCAGGGCAGCCCGCTCTACGTGCACGAGCTGGTCCGCTTCGTCGAGCGCGAGGTCGCGGTCGCCCAGTCCGAGGGACGCCGGCCGCGGGTCTCGCTCGAGGCGCTGCTGCACGTCCGCATCGCGCAGCTCGGCGGGCGCATGCGTCGACTCTTGGCGATCGTCGCCGTCGCCGGTCGCCCGATCAAGCTCCGCGACGCGCTCGCGGCCGCCGGGATCCACGAGGACGCCCGCTCGATCCTCCGTCACCTCGACAGCGAGCACCTCGTGCGCGTCACCGCGAGCGACGACGACACGATCCTCGAGACCTGGCACGAGCGCGTGCGCGCGACCGCGGTCGCGCAGCTCGACGGCGTCACGCTGCGCGCCTATCACGAGCGCCTCGCCGAGATCTACGCCCGCGCCGCGCCGCCGGACCACACGATCCTCGCCGAGCACCTGCGAGCCGCCGGACAGCTCGCCCGCGCCCGCGAGCACATCATCGCGGCGGCCCGCGACGCCGCCCGCGCCCGCGCCCACGACCAGACCGCCGATCACTACCGCCTCGCGCTCGAGCTCTCCGGCGACGACGCGGACGCGACCGAGGCGCTGCGCACAGAGCTCGCCGAGGCGCTCGCCCGCAGCGGTCGCTGGACGCTCGCCGCCGACGCCTTCGTCGAGCTCGCGCGCGACCAGCCCGCCGCCGACCCCCGCCTGTTCGCGCGGGCCGCCGCGCTCATGCTCGCCCAGGGCATCACCAACGTCGGCTGCGCCATGCTGACCACCGCCATGCGCGAGACGAGCCTGCGGCCGCCCGGCGCGGCCCGTGTGCTGCAGTGGCTGCGCCGCGGCAGCACCCGCCTGCGCGGCCACGAGTTTCAGGCGCGCGACGAGGCCTCGCTGCCCGCGATCGCCGTGACGCGCGTCGACGTGCTCGAGGTCGGCGCGCTCGGGCTCGCCGCCACCGACCTCGACGCCGCCGAGGACCTGCAGGCCCGACACCTGCGCCGCGCGCTCGACCTCGGCGAGCCGCGACGAGTCGCCCGCGCGCTCGCGCTCGAGGCCTGGACCGAGGCCCGCCGCGGCCACGCGGCGCGCGGCCGGGTCGGCGAGCTCCTGCGACGCGCCCGCGCGCTCATCGAGGGAGACGGGGTCAACGAGCGCTCCAGCCGCCTGCGGCTGCAGACGATCGAGACGCTCGCGCGCTCGCTGCTCGGCGAGCTCGACACCGCGATCGCCAGCGCGGCGCCCTGCGAAGAGGCCCTGCTCGCCGCGCGACCGGACGACGCCTGGGCGCTCACCGAGCTCCGCCGCGCGCGGCTCGACGACCTCCGCCGCGCCGGACACTTCAACAAGCTCCGCGCCGAGCGTGATCGCGTCGCCGCGCTCGCCCGCCGCGTCGACAGCCGCGAGCTCAAGGCCGCGGTCCGGCTCGCCGACGCCTGGCTCGCGCTCGCCTCCGTCTCCATCGACGAGGGCGCGCGCTGGATCGAGGAGGCCCGCGCCCACTGGACGAGCCGCGGCGCCTGCCCGCCGTACGCCGACGTGCTGCTCACCGAGGCCCACCTCGCGCTCGCCCGCCGCGACCCCGACGGCGCCGCGCGCCTCCTCAACGAGTCCTGGTCACAGCTCTCCGGCACCACGCTGTGGAAGATCCAGCGGCTCCGCGTCGACGCGCTGTTCACCCGCGCGCTGTGTCACGCCCGCCGCCACGCGGTCGACAAGTCCTCCCAGGCGCGCCGCGCCGCCGAGCGCGATCTCGCCGCGCTCCAGCAAGAGGACTACCCCGGCGCCGCCGGCCTCGCCGCGCTCCCGCGCGCCTCGCTGCTGGCCTCCACCAACGCTCGCGCCGAGGCAGCCGACGCGCTCCGCGGCGCGGTCCAGACCCTCGATCGCGCGGGCCTGCAGCTCCACGCCCGCGTCGCGGCCCACGCCCACGCGCGCCTCGAGGACGACGCCGACGGCGAGCGCGACCGCGTCCTCGGCCTGCGCTCGCTCGGCCTGCGCGCGCCGGTCGAGCTCTCCGAGCACTTCGTCCCGCTCTCCCACGTCCTCGGTCGCTGAGGCGCCCGTCTCCGCGTGAGCGAGCTCGCCAGATCTCCGCGGGGGCGCCTCGCCGGCGGCGTGGTGTTTCGCCACGTCGCGGGCGCCCGCAGGCGGCGTCGCCGGCCCGTGTCTACACGACGCGGGCGCGCGCCCCGATCGTGGCGTGACGCCCCGGAGACAGGAACATTGGGACATGATTATTCGAACATGCATCAACGACCCATCTCGCCGCGGCGCCGCGCCCCGATCGGGGCGCGCTCGCTACGCTGGCGCGACCGCGGCGCTCACTTGCCGCTGCAAGCACGCCGACTATCGTGACGCGGGCTGCGGTGAATGAGCGCGTCGACGTCGGCGTCTTCACCCTGACCTCTCAACCGCGCGACCTCCCTCGCGCGTCGAGCACCAACACGAGTTCCGGCGGGTGGTCCGTCGGGAGAAGAACCGCGCTGCCCCGTCGTCCTCTCGCGCTCCGAGGGGACGGCGGGGCTCCCTTCTCGCGGGGCGTGGCGCCACGCGCTCACGCGCCGTTCACGCAAGCCCACGACGACGCAGCGCTCGGTCGGCGCTCGAGCCCGGCCTCACCGTCGTGCGACGCGGCGCCCCGTGACGCGCTGCCCTATCCGGGGTAGCCTCGCGGCGATGGCGACGGAGGACGACTTCGCTCTTCTCGACAAGTGGCGCGCGGGGGACCTCGACGCGGGGAGCGAGCTGTTCGATCGCCACTTCGAGAGCATCCACCGGTTTCTGCGCAACAAGGTCGGTGACGACACTGACGAGGTGATGCAGCGCACACTGCTCGCCTGCGTCGAGAGCCGTGACCGCTTCCGCGGCGCCTCCAGCTTCCGCACCTTCCTGTTCGGCGTCGCGCGCCTCGAGCTGCTCTCGCACTACCGACGCAAGCGCAAGCTCGACGCCCACGTCGGCTTCGAATCGCGCTCCTTCCACGACCTCGACCCCTCGCCGAGCACCATCGTCGCCCGCCACATGGAGCAGCGCCTGCTGCTCGAGGCCCTGCGTCGCCTCCCGGTCGATCTCCAGATCGCGCTCGAGCTCCACTACTGGGAGGCGATGTCCGCGACCGAGATCGCGACCGTCCTCGAGATCCCGGCGGGGACCGTAAAGAGCCGCCTACGGCGCGCGAAGGAGCTCCTGCGCGTGACCATGGGACAGCTCGCGCTCAACAAAGACCAGCTCGAGAGCACCATGGGCGATCTCGGCGGCTGGGCGAAGTCGCTCGGCGAGGCGCTGCGCGAGGGCGCCGTCTCGCCGCAGCGCACGCGTCGCCGACGCAAGACCAAGCCCTGAGCACAGACGACGTCTATGACGCGCAGAGACCTCATCAGGGCCGTTCAGGACATCATCCGCGAGCAGCTCCCAGAGCTGAGCCAGCACGACATCGCCACGGTGATCGACGCCACCTTCGACCAGATCGCCGCCGCCATGCGCGAAGGCGGCCGCTACGCCCACCCCGGCTTCGGCACCTTCTCCGTCCGTCGCCTGCAGCCGCGACTCGGCTTCAACCCGCGCACTGGCGAGCGCATCCAAGTCCGCGCCTCGACCTCCGTCCGCTTCTCCGCCTCCCACTCGCTGGTCGAGCACCTCGGCATCGCCCGCGACACCGCCACCGACGCGCCCGCGCTCGACATCGACCCCGCCGACTGACTTCCTCCCAAACTTCGACGCGGGCCGAGCCCATCGAGCGCGACGGCGCTCGTCCGCTTCGCTGCTCTACCAACCAGACGCCGACGCGAGCTGAGCCCATCGAAGCTCAAGGAGCGTGCGCGAGCAGCGTGTCTGAGTCATCCGTACTGCGTCAGGTGCCGTCAGGAGCGACGTGATCGCGGAGTCGCTCCTCCGCCCCCTTGCTCTCCCAACCAGACGCCAACGAGCGACACGCCCAATAAAGCTCTTCCTCCGAGACTCTGACGCGGGCCGAGCCATCGAAGCTCAAGGGGCGCGCGCGAGCCAGGGAGGGGCCGCCTGAGGACGGCGAGCGCGCTGGCGCTCGTCCGCTTCACCCGTCCAGACGCTCGCCGCCCGGAAGGCGGAGGGTCCCCTGGCGTTAAGCAGCGACCCGAAGCCCGCAGAGCGCATACGCGCGCAACCTCGAGTTCTTATCAACCTCGCCGACCAAGTCGGCGGCCTGGTACCATCCCCAGGTCCGATGCAGGAGGCGTACGACTCCAGGTCTAGCTCGGTGCCCTGCACCAGGTCGGCGTTGCGCCGCCCGGGCGTATTCCTCTGCATTCATCACAAGGAAGGCTATTCCAGAATGTCGCTGTCCCGGGAAGAGCCCGTAGACGGCGACGGGCTGGAACAACCTCGCCGCTCGAAGTTCCGTACGCCGTCTACGGGCTCTTCCCGGGGCGAATTCAGTGAGCCTTCCATGTCCCAGGTCATGACGTAGACCACGCGCCTCCGGCATCGGACCCCATCGCGCCGCCTTAGAAAAAAAACCAGCCCGGCGCGTCACCACCACGCGCCCGCCACAGGAGAACACGCCGTGTCCGCGAACACCCAGAGCTTTGACGTGATCGTGATCGGCAGCGGCCCCGGTGGCGAGGGCGCCGCGATGAAGAGCGTCAAAGAGGGCAAGCGCGTCGCCATCATCGAGCGCTTCCACGACGTCGGCGGCGGCTGCACGCACTGGGCGACGATCCCCAGCAAGGCGCTGCGGCACAGCGTCCGCCAGCTCACCGAGCTCAAGCGCAGCCCGCTGCTCGGGCGCGCCGTCCGTCACGTGACCTGCACCTTCCCGCAGATGCTCCGGAGCGCCGAGTCCGTGATCGCGCGCCAGGTCGCGATGCGTCGCGGCTTCTACGACCGCAACAGCGCCACGGTGATCCACGGCCACGCCCGCTTCGTCGACGCGCGCACCATCGAGGTCGAGGACAGCCGCGGCCGCGGCGCGCGCTTCGAGGCCGAGCACTTCGTCCTGGCCACAGGGTCACGTCCCTACCGCCCCCGCGACATCGACTTCACGCACCCCCGCGTGCTCGACAGCGACAAGGTGCTCTCGCTCGATCACACCCCCCAGGTCATCACGATCTACGGCGCCGGCGTCGTCGGCTGCGAGTACGCCTCGATCTTCCGCACGCTCGGCGTCAAGGTCAACCTCATCAACTCCCGCGACCGGCTGCTCTCCTTCCTCGACGACGAGATCACCGACGCGCTGAGCTACCACCTCCGCGACCAGGGCGTGCAGATCAGGCACAACGAGAGCTACGCGCAGATCCAGCCCCACGACGACCACGTGCTGCTGCACCTCGCCTCCGGCAAGGTGATCCGCTCCGACGTCCTGCTCTGGGCCCAGGGGCGCACCGGCAACACCCAGGACCTCGGCCTGCAGCACCTCGAGATCACGCCCAACAGCCGCGGCCAGCTCGAGGTCGACGAGTTCTATCGGACACCCGCGCAGCCGCACGTCTACGCGGTCGGCGACGTCATCGGCTTCCCGAGCCTCGCCTCGGCCGCCTACGACCAGGGGCGATTCGCCGCGACGCACCTGGTCGAGGGGAAATGTGATCACCGGCTCGTGCAGGACATCCCGACCGGGATCTACACCAGCCCCGAGATCAGCTCGGTGGGTCGAACCGAGCGCGAGCTGACCCAAGAGAAAGTTCCCTACGAGGTCGGCGTCTCGAATTTCCGTAACCTAGCTCGCGCCCAGATCACCGGGAATACCGTCGGCATGCTCAAGCTGCTGTTCCACCGCGAGACGCTCGCGCTGCTCGGAATTCACTGCTTCGGCGATCAGGCGGCCGAAATCGTCCACATCGGCCAAGCGATCATGGCCCAGCCCGGCGACGCGAACACGCTCGAGTACTTCATCAACACGACCTTCAACTACCCGACGATGGCCGAGGCCTACCGCGTAGCCGCGCTCAACGGCTTGAACCGACTGTCCTGAGCGCCGCGAGCGTGGCCGCGCGACGCTCGATCCGCGCGCGCACGGCGAGCGCGAGAGCGCACGACCTCCTCGCCCGCGACATCGCTCGCGTTCGTCCTTTGGGCCAGCTAGCGCGCGCGCGACCTTGACCTCGAGGCCTGCGCGCGACACCGTGGCGCGCTCCCCCCAGACGCGCGGCCTGGCCCGAAGATATTGTCGCGCGCGCCCTCGCTGCGCGTCGAAATCGCGGCCTGGACATAAGCCGGACCTGATATGCTTCGTTGAGTCCATGTCCGAGTTCCAACTCGCCACGCGCACCTCGATCACCGCGTACTACTCGCGGAGTCAGCTCTTGATTATCGCCGAGGGCAAGCTGCCGACGCCGGATTGGGAGATCGACATCAGTCAGGAGCACGCCAACCAGCCGGCTCCGACCTTCAAGCTCTCACGACGGCCGCGACCCACCGACACCGGCGACGAGGAGACCCCGTTTCGCTACGGCGAGATCTTCACGATCGGTCGCCCGCCCGACCACATCGTCGTCCGCCACGCCGACGGCGACGACCGCGTGCCCGTCGAGTTCACCAACCAAGAGCTCGTCGACATCGTCCTCAGCCTCAGCCTGGAGGACGCGCAGAGCGACGTCGTCGAGATCCCGATGCTCGACGACATGGGCGACGAGCCGTCCTCCTCGACCTACGACTCCGGACTTCACCACATCGCCGCCAGCGACTCGTCGACGCAGCTCAGCGGCGGCGGCGACGTGATGGTCGGCCAGGCGATCCCGGCGATGGGCGGCGCCAGCATCAACCTCGACCCGGGCCAGAGCGGCTCGGGCATGCTCAACGACCTCAGCGTCCGCTACCGCGAGTCGGTCGGCTACTCCAACAAGCTCTCCTTCGACGAGGCCTTCGCGGACGCGCTGAAGAAGCTCCCGCCGCCGGCGATGAAGTTCCCCGACATGATGGAGACCGTCGAGGTCGTCCACATCGGCGGCACCTTCGGCGGGATCGCGGGCTTCCACCGCCTCGAGGTCCGCATACGCGCCTACCCGGACTAGCCGCTCGCCCCGCTCACGGGCGCGGCGGTCTGCAACCCGCAGGCGAGGTCCCCTGACCTCAGACACATGCTTAATGGGTCAGATTTTGGCTCGGGGACGCGCGAACAACGGCGTTCTGACGTGGCCCCGTCAGATCCAGTTGATCCGCGAAGCGTCCCCGTGTTATCCGATCAGTGCGCGAACGAACAGCTCTTCAGGGACCAGGAGGTAGGTCTAGCCAGATGCTCTGCATCTCGATCGGCGCTGCGCCGATCCGGCATCTTCCATCGCATTCATCACAAGGAAGGCTATTCCAGAATGTCGCTGTCCCTCATATACGCCTCGTACGGCGACGGGCTGGAACAACGTCGCCACTCGAAGTTCCGTACGCCGTACGAGGCGTATATGAGGGGCGAATTCAGTGAGCCTTCCATGTCCCAGGTCTTGCAGTAGACCACCTGGTTCTTGAGCTTCCTAAGCTTTTCCGACGCCGCTTGCGGCCAGCGAGCCTTTCCCACCCCCTTGGGGCTTCGCTGGCCGCACTTTTTTAATTTGTCTCGTTTCTCGCGCGTATACCGTACCGCGTGATCACGGGCTCGAACGTGGAGGCCGCGCGACAGACGTGCATCGTGCTCTCGCTCGCGTTGGGCCTCGTCGCCGGCGGCTGCGGCAACCCCGGCGCCGGCGCGGCGCTCCGGGTCCGCCCGCGCGACGGGCACAAGGTGAGCGCCGCCGATCGGGCCCGCGTCGAGCGGTGGTACGCGGACAAGCAGCGCGGGCACATCGAGACGCGGCCCCCGAGCCCCCGCTGGGGTGATCGCTGGGTGTTCATCAACGGCCACGAGGTCGATCTCGAGACCTTCACCGCCTGCGTCACGACGCCCGGGCACTTCAGGCTGGGGCCCGACTCGCAACTTCGCTACGGCGACCGCCACGTCGAGTCGATCTGCTGCCCCGATCGGACGATCTTCATCGACTCTGCGGATCAGGAGTGCGCGTCGTGGTCGATGCCAGGGCGCTGTCAGCACGCCGAGTGGCTGGAGCTGATGCTCACCGACGACGGCCGCGTGCTCGGCCTGGACGCGCACGCCCCCGCCTGCGAGCACCTGCTCCCGCCCCCGCCCCAGCCGAGCGAGCTAGAGGACCACCACGACGCGCCGCCGATCGGCTGAGCCTTCGGTCCGCTCACGCGATCCAGCGGCGCAGCGTCTCCGTGAGGAGGCGACGTGCGCGACGATCTCGAGGGCGTCATCGAGCACCGTGGCGAGCTCGAAGGCCGACTCGAGCTCTAACGTGCCAGCCTCGATCTTGAAGAAGTCGAGGATGTTGCCGAGGACCGAGAGCAGCGCGACCGCCGAGCTGCGCGCGACCGCCACGGCGCCATCAGCTCGCCTACAGTTGAGCGATCACCCGCCGGTCGTCGTCGCGCCGCCGCCACCCGTGGTCTCGCCGCCGGTCCCGTCTGTGCCGCCCATGGGCGTCTCGCTGCAGTCGACCGGGAAGTCCATGAACGGGACTGGGAGGTCGGCCGACGCGGTGCTCTCCACGCGGACCGCCGAGAAGGTCGAGCCGTCCAGGGTCGCCTGCAGCGGCTGGATCACGTTGCCCTGGATGATCCCGCAGACGAAGTCGGCGCTCTGGATCGACCCGACGTAGCGCAGCTCCGTGACGATATCGCTGCCCGTGATCGGGTTGGCCGCGCCCGTGACCATGAAGGTCTGAAATTCGCCCTCGCCGGCCGGGAACGCGTAGCTCCCGTCCTCGTTGACGATGATGTCCGGGATCACGAGCGGGTCCCCGGTCGGCTCGCGGGGGAAGTCGATGCTCTGGGCGTCGAGCGAGAGCGGCTGCAGCGTCAGCGTGAGGCGCCCGCCCATGCCCTCGGGCGTGAACTCCTGGGTGGCGATGAACTGCAGCGGGGTCATCGGCGAGATCGACGAGGCGACGACCATCAGGAAGGTCCCCGAGATGTCCTCGAGCTGCCCGCCGAGGTCCTCCTTGGGCAGCGGCAGGTCGCGCAGCACCTTCGTGTCCTCGAGGAAGCCGTCGAGCTTGCCCTCGGCGTCAGGGCAGCCGGACGCGGTCACCGTCACGAGCGCCAGCGCGGCGGCGGTCAGCAGCCCCGTCCGCGCGCGACGGCGCTCACCCTCGTCGTGCCGATGTCCTCGCGTCCGCCTTGGCCGATCTTCCTGTTGCATACGCTCTGGATCCCGCTCACCGGAGCCACCTGAGCTCCACGAGTCATGGTCGCACAACAACGGGTCGATAGGCGAGTTCCTTTTCTCCTGCAGCCGCGCGCTCATGGCCGCCGGACCCCCGGGAGAATCGTTGACTACACATTGAACGCCCCCGCATTCATACCCCTCGCGGCGGGCTTTCATAGTAGAGTCGCGCTGAGTAGTCACGCACGCGCTGCCCACCTGGCGGCCGAAGACCGCCCGCTCGCGGCAGACCTCAAGGACGACCCGATGCCCACACCGACGCCGATCTCGCCGACCGTGTTGACAGCCCAGCGCAAGCCGTCGAGCCGGTGGTCACGCGGCGCCGCGGCGCTCCTCGGCCTCGCGCTCGCGCTCGGGGTCAGCCAGCAGGCCCGCGCCTCGGGGCTCTCGACCGCGCGCTTCGGCGGCGAGCACGGGCACCCCACCGCCGCCAACCCGACGGCGACCTACTACAACCCGGCCGCGACCGCGCTCTCGACCGGCACGCACATCTTCATCGACGGCACCCTCGCGCTGCGCTGGGCCAGCTACAACCGCCCTGAGTCCGCGATCAACAACCCCGGCGCCGGCACGCCGAACGAGGCGCTCGACGCCAACGCCGGCAAGGCCACGCTGTTCAACACCATCGCCGCGCCCTTCGCCGGCGTCACCTCCGACTTCGGGACCAAGGGCCTGTTCGTCGCGGGCGCCAGCTTCTCCATCCCCTTCGGCGGGCAGGCGGTGTGGAACGGCAACGAGAAGTACGCGGGCAGCGACCGCTACCCCGGCGCCGTCGACGGCGTCCAGCGCTGGTTCACCATCGACGGCTCGATCCGCTCGATGTACCTCACCGGCTCGCTGGCCTTTCACCTCAAAAAGATCGGCCTCGCGATCGGCGTCTCGGGCAGCGCCATCAACAGCTCGGTCAACACGATCCGGGCGCGCAACGCCAACGGCACCGACGACCTCGTCTTCAACCCCGACGACCTCGACAACCCGGCGAACCTGCACGAGGGCCGCAGCCTCATCGACGTCAGCGGCTGGCAGGGCGGCTTCGGCGTCGGCGCGGTCTGGCACCTCCAAGAGAAGTTCTGGGTCGGCGCCTCGTACACCAGCCAGCCCAACGTCGTCGGCGGCATGAAGCTCAAGGGCAAGCTCGTCAACGTGCTCGCCAGCGAGCGCCAGCCGAGGGAGACCGAGGTCGAGTTCACCCAGACCTTCCCCGACATCGTGCGCCTCGGCTTCCGCTACCGCCCGCAGCCGCAGATCGAGCTGCGCCTGTTCGGCGACTTCACGCGCTGGTCGGTGATGGACAAGCAGTGCGTCATGGACGTAGGCGTCGAGGATCGAAGCTGCGTATTCCCCGGGGCCGACACCGCGCTCGAGAACCCCGGTAGTTTCGGCTCGGGCGGCGAGCCCGCCGTCAAAGCCGTCACCCAGCACCTCCCGCGGTTCTGGAAGAACGGCGGCGGCGTGCGCTTCGGCGCGAGCTACTTCTTCAACGACAAGATCGAGGGCTTCGCCGGCCTCGGCTACGACAGCTCCGCGGTCCCGGTCGAGACCATCGACCCCGCGCTGCTCGACATGCACAAGATGTCGGTCTCGCTCGGCGGCCGCTTCCAGATCGTCCGCAACTTCGCGCTCGCGCTGACGCTCACGGACCTGATCTACTTCCCGCTCGACACCAAGGGCAAAAACGTCCTCAACCAGTTCCAGCCGCCGACCCGGCAGGCCGACGCCAACGGCGTCTACAAGTCCAACATCGCGCTCGCCAACGTCTACATCGACGTCTCGTTCTGAGCGCGCGGCCCGTCCCCCCTGTCCCCGCGGACCTGTTTCCCGTGACTCGCGGGTGACGGCGCCCCGCGACGGTGATATGGGGACCACGTCATGTCTGGCAAAGGCCGCAAGATCCCCGGGAGCCGACTGGGGCGACTCGCGCGGCTCGCGAGCGTCAGCGCGCGCACCGGCGCCAACATGCTGCTGAACCGCGAGGCCGCCACCGAGGAGGTCGCGCGCAAGGCCGCCGAGGCCCTCGGCACGCTCCGGGGCGTCGCCGCGAAGGTCGGGCAGATGGCCGGCTACGTCGACGGCGTCATCCCCGAGGGCCAGCGCGACGCCTACGAAAAATGGATGCAGAAGCTCCTCGCCGCCGCGCCCGCCTCCTCGCCCGCCGCGATCCGTCGCCTCGTCGAGGAGGAGCTCGGCGCGCCGATCGATCAGCTGTTCGTCGAGTGGAGCGAGACCCCGATCGCCAGCGCCTCGATCGGCCAGGTCCACCGCGCCCGCCTCCCTGACGGCCAAGAGGTCGCGGTCAAGGTCCAGCACCCCGGCGTCGCCCGGGCCGTCGAGAGCGACCTGCAGAACGCCGGCCTGCTCGAGCGCACCGTCGCGGTCGTCGGCGGCAGCAAGCTCGAGTCGCGGCGCATCCTCGAAGAGGTCAGGACCCGCTTCCGAGAGGAGCTCGACTACCAGATCGAGGCCTCCAGGCAGCAGCGCTTCGCCGACTTCTTCCGCGACGACCCCCAGGTCGTCGTCCCCGCGATCCACCCGCGTCACAGCGGCCGGCGCGTCCTGACCTCGCAGTTCATCCGCGGCTACAGCTTCGACGAGGCCCGCAGCGCCCCCGAGGCCGAGCGCGCCGCCTGGGCCCGCGCGATGTGGCGCTTCGTCTACCGCGGCACGCTGGTCGGCGGCATGTTCAACGCCGACCCCCACCCCGGCAACTACTTCTTCCTCCCAAGCGGCCAGGTCGCGTTCATCGACTTCGGCTGCGTCCAGCCCGTCACGCCCGAGCGTCGACGGCTCGGCAGCGCGACGCACCGCGCCGCCTCGACCGGAGACCGCCGTGAATTCGAACGAGCCGGCCGCGAGATGCTCGGCCTCCGCGGAGGCGCGCACGAGCGCCGCGCGCTCGCCTACCTCCACGAGGCCTTCCGCCCGCAATTCGACTCGCCGTTTCGGATGACCCGCAGCTACGTCGCCGCGCTCGTCGACCAGTTCCGCCAGATCGCGACCGCCTCGATCCGCGAGCGCGACGGCAGCTTCGTCTCCTTCCCCCCCGGCGTGTTCTTCTTAAATCGCCTCCAGTTCGGCTTCTACTCCGTCCTCGCGCGCCTCGACGTCGAGGTCGACTACGCCGCGATCGAGCGCGACTTCCTCCCGCCGGCGTAGCTCGCTTCGAGGCGCTCGGTGAGCGCGTCTCAGGGACAGTCGGTGATCAGCCGCGTCACGCCCATCGCCTGCAGCGCCCGCTTACGCGGCGCGTCGTTCACCGTCCACGCGCCGACCTCGAGGCCCTGCCCTCGGTGATGCTCGATCACCCGCGGCGTACACAGCCGATGATCCAGATGCACCGACGCGCAGCCGTAGGCCTTCGCCCCGCGCGCGTGCAGATAGGGCGCGCTCTCGGCCCCCAAGATCAGCGCGTGCTCGTACTGCGAGCCGACCCCGCGCGCCCGCAGCAAAAGCCGCGGATCAAAGCTGCTCAAGATCACCCGCGGACGCCCCGCCAGCAGCGCCATCGTCCGCTCGACCAGCACGTGACCGTCGACCCCCGGCTTGAACTCCACGTTCAGCCAGCGATCGGTCGGCCAGCGCTCCAGCAGCTCCGCCAGCCGCGGAACCCGACCGCCCCCCGCCAACCGGATCCGAGCGATCTGTCTCGAGGTTAATGTCTCGATACGATCGTAGCGCCCCGCGAGCCGGCGCAGATCATCATCGTGGAAGATCACCACCTCGTAGTCGCGGCTCAGCTGGACATCGAGCTCGACCCCGTCCGCCCCGCGCTCGATCGCGTGCATAAACGCCTCGATCGTGTTCTCGACGCGCGCGTCGCTCGCCCCGCGATGCGCGAGGACCATCGTCTTCGGCGCTTCCATGCAGCCTCCCGCCAGTGTTTGTTCCTGTGCTGGCGCGTACATGCTAGCAGCCCGCGGCGACGCGAGGCGCCTCCCGGACTCTCGTGACGGCTGCTGGCTGGTTTGGGCTCGCCGAAGCTCAAGGGCCGCGCGCGAGCTCGTCTACGTCCCCAGGCATACGTCGCAACGAAGCTCAAGGGCCGCGCGCGAGCTCGTCTACGTCCCCAGGCATACGTCGCAACGAAGCTCAAGGGCCGCGCGCGAGCCTGCCTACTCACCGATGCTCACGGGCCGTGTGCGAGTCTGCGTCCCCTCTCAGAGAGAGCGCTGCTGGACGTCTCAACGAAGCTCAAGGGCCGCGCGAGAGCCTGCCTACTCACCGATGCTCACGGGCCGTGTGCGAGTCTGCGTACCCTCTCAGAGGGAACGCTGCTGGACGTCTCAACGAAGCTCAAGGGCCGCGCGCGAGCCTGCCTACTCACCGACCCTCTCAGAGGAAACGCTGCTGGACGTCTCAACGAAGCTCAAGGGCCGCGCGCGAGCGTGGGAGGAGCCGCCTGAGGACGGCGAGCGTGTTGGCGCCCGTCCGCTTCAGCTCGTCCAGACGCTCGCCGCCCGGAAGGTGGAGGGAGCCCACGCGTTAAGCAGCGGCCCGTCGCCCGCATGGCGAGGTCCTCCGAAAGGGCGTTGCCGATGCGCTTGTGCTACCGCGGACCGATGACGTCGAGCCCCACCCAGGGGCGCAAAACCTTCGGGACGCGCACGCTGCCGTCGGCCTGCTGCTGATTCTCGAGGATCGCCACCAGCGCCCGCGAGTTCGCCACCGCCGTGCCGTTCAGCATATGCACGTGGCGCGGCTTCTGCTTCTTGCCGTCGACCGGCGCGGGTCGATAGCGGATCTTCAGCCGGCGCGCCTGGTAGTCCGTGCAATCGCTCGTGCTCGTGATCTCGCCGTAGCAGCCGCGTCCCGGCATCCAGGCCTCGAGGTCGAATTTGCGGTACGCCGGCCCCCCGAGGTCGCCGCTCGCGATGTCGATGACGCGGTACGGGATCTCGAGCGCCTGGAAGATCTCCTCCTCGATCGCCAGCAGCCGCTGGTGCATCGCCGCGCTCTCTTCAAAGCTCCCCGCCGTGAACGCGAACAGCTCGACCTTCGTGAACTGGTGCACCCGGTACAGCCCGCGCGACTCCTTGCCGTGCGAGCCGGCCTCCGTGCGGAAGCAGTGGGACAAGCCGGCCAGCAAGATCGGCAGCTCCTCCTCCTCGAGGATCGAGTCGGCGAGCATCCCGCCCAGCGTGATCTCGGCGGTCCCGACCAAGCACAGATCAGAATTCTCGACCGTGTACACCTGCGTCGACTCACCGCGCGGGTTGAAGCCGAGGCCCTGCAGGATCGACTCGCGGGCCAGGTCGGGCGTGACGTGCAGGGTGAAGCCGTGGCGCTGGGCCACGTCGATCGCGTAGCGCTGCAGCGCGAGATCGAGCAGCACCGCCTCATTCTTCAGGTAGTAGAACTTCTGGCCAGCGACGCGCGCGCCGGCGGAGAAGTCCACGAGATCGAGGGCCTCGGCGACCTCCAGGTGATCCTTGGGCTCAAAGCCCTCGGCCGCGAAGTCGCGGATCGTGCCGACCGTGCGCAGCTCCTTGTGGTCCTCGTCGTGATGCCCGCGCGGCGACTCGGGGTGCGTCATGTTGGGGACCAGGCTCCACGCCGCGTCGCGCTCCGCCTGCGCCTCCTCAGCCTGCGCGTGGATCGCTCGCTCATGGTCCCGCAGCGCGCGGCCGGTCTCGATCAACGGCTTGCGCGCGGCGGCCTGCTCGGCCTTCGGCAGCTTGCCGACCTTCTTCATCGCCGCCGTGTTCTCGTTCTGCTTGCGGCGGGTCTCGTCGCCCTCCTTCAGCAGATCCAGGTAGCGCTGATCGAGCGCCTGCAGCCGCTCGACGGTACGCCTCGCCCAGTCCGCGCCGCTCTCCGGCGAGAGCTCGGAGAACACGTGCACGTTGCGGTCCACGAGGTTCTGGCAGATGGCGTCGCCCTGGTCGCGCAGCAGCTTGATGTCGAGCATGGGAGCGGACCATACCTCCGATCGCGCCGCGGATCGGCGCGCGCGCTCGCGGACTGTTCTCACGAATTCACCGCGCGCCCTCGGCGCATTATCGCCCGCGCACCCTTGACCAATCGCTGTTTCACGGGCCATCCTCGCGCGCCCGCACGGTCGTCTCGCGCCTGTCCCCTTTGGACAGCTCTGTGTTTCCGGCCGGCCAACCGCTCACCCAGGAGATCGACCGACATGGGACACCTCGACAATCGCCGTACGCCGAAGATGCGCCGCCGTAAACGCCAGGCCAAGCTCAAGGCTCGACTCAAGCGCCGCGCCGAGGAGAAGCGTGCCGCGCGCGCCGACGAGAAGAAGGGCAAGAAGAAGTAGGCGAACCAGCCGCGACCGGGTTCGTCGGAATACCGCGAGCGAACCCGACGTAGACGATCGTCCGCCGGATCGCCGGCGGACTTGATTCTTGTCGACATAGGAGCGCGCGTGATTCAGCGACGCGATGGAGAGACGCCGCGGCCACGGCTGCTGGTCGTGTTTGGTGGACGCAGCTCAGAGCACGAGGTCTCGCTGCGGAGCGCGACCGCCATGCTCGACAACCTCGACACCGATCGCTTCGAGCCAGTTTTGCTCGGGATCCACCGGGACGGCTCGTGGCGCACCGCGAAGGCACCCGGGCTCCCGCTGGCCGACATCGTCGCGCGCGGCGAGCTCGTCACCGACCTGCGCGCGCTCGCGCCGGACCTCGTCCTCCCCGTCCTCCACGGCCCCTACGGCGAAGACGGGACGTTTCAGGGCATGCTCGAGGTCCTCGGCCTGCCCTACGTCGGCTCGGGCGTCCTCGCGTCCGCGCTGTGCATGGACAAGATCGTCTGCAAGCGCGCGCTCCTCCACCACGAGCCGAGCATCCCGCTCGTCCCCTGGGTCGAGCTCGACGGCCGCCAGCTCTCGCGACCCGACGAGCTCGAGCGCGCCGACCTCCTGCGCGCCACTGTCGAGCGCGTCGGCGCCCAGCTCGGCTACCCCTGCTTCGTCAAGCCCGCGAACCAGGGGAGCTCGATCGGCATCAGCCGCGCCCACGACGAACACGAGCTGCGCGTCGCCATCGAGATGGCCATGCGCTACGACCCGAAGCTGCTCATCGAGAAAGCGATCGACGCCCGCGAGGTTGAGCTCGCGGTGCTCGGCGACGGCGGCCCCGGCACGATCGTCAGCGAGCCCGGCGAGATCGTGCTCCCCGACGGCGTCTGGTACGACTACGAGAGCAAGTACCTCAAGGACATCGCCGGCCTCGAGATCCCGGCGGCGCTCCCGACCGCCGTCATCGAGCGGCTCAAGCGGCTCACCCTCGAGGCCTTCCGCGCGACCGGCTGCCACGGGCTCGCGCGCGTCGACTTCTTCGTCGACCGCACGACGAACGCGCCCTACCTCAACGAGCTCAACACCATGCCGGGCTTCACCAGCATCAGCATGTACCCGCGGCTCATGGCCCACGCCGGCGTCCCCTACCCCGAGCAGCTCACCCGCCTCTGCGCCCTCGCGCTCGAGCGCCACGCGGCTCGCAAGTCCCTGCGGATCGACCGCTAAGCCTCCTCCACTCCCCGCCACGCGGCGCTCTCGCTCGCTCCGTATCTGTGTGTTGGCCGTAGCGCCCAGCACGTCGAGAACACGACGCTGGAGAACGAGAGGTCGCCGTGGCATGGTCCGTCCATGACCGGCGACAGCAAGAACCAGCGCGTACTCTCCGGCATTCAGCCCTCCGGCCTCATCCACCTCGGCAACTACTTCGGGGCCATCCAGCAGCACATGGAGCTGCAGCACGAGTTCCCCAACGAGTGCCTCTACTTCATCGCCGACTACCACGCGCTGACGACCCTCCACGACGCCGACGCGCTGCGTAAGCACGTCTTCGACCTCGCCGCGACCTACCTCGCCATGGGCCTCGACCCCCAAAAGGCGCTGCTGTTTCGCCAGTCGGACGTCCCCGAGGTCACCGAGCTGACCTGGCTCTTGTCGACCGTCACCGGCATGGGCCTGCTCGAGCGCGCCGTCAGCTACAAAGACAAGGTCTCCCAGGGGCTGCGCGCCTCCGTCGGCTTGTTCACCTACCCGATCCTCATGGCCGCCGACATCCTCGCCTACGACTCGACCATGGTCCCCGTCGGCAAGGACCAGGTGCAGCACGTCGAGATGACGCGGGACATGGCGACGCGCTTCAACGAGACCTTCGCCAGCAAGCGCACGCCCGCGCTCACCCTGCCCCGCTACCGCCTCTCCAAGGCGCCCTACGTCCCCGGCATCGACGGCCGCAAGATGAGCAAGAGCTACGGCAACACCATCTGGGTGTTCCGCTCGGGCAAGCAGCTGCGCAAGCGCGTCGGCCAGATCGTCACCGACTCCACGCCGCTCGGACAGCCGCTCGACCCCGACAAGAGCGTCACCTTCGAGCTGTACAAGCTGTTCGCCAGCGAGGCCGAGACCGCGGAGCTCGCCGGCTACTTCCGCGCCGGGCAGCGCGACGGGCGGCCCTTCGGCTACGGCCACGCCAAGCAGCTGCTCGCCGCCAAGATCGACACGCACTTCGCCGAGGCTCGCGCCCGCTACCAACAATTCCAGGCCGACCCGCAGCAGGTCGAGGACGTGCTCCAGCGCTCCGCCGCCAAGGCCCGCGCGCTCGCCCGCGCGACCATCGACCGCTGCAAGCGGGCGTGCGGCCTGCAGTGACGTCCCGCGCGGACGCCCACGAGATCGTGACCGTCGCCGACGCGCTCGGCGACGTCCTGCACGACCGACGCGCGCTCGCGGAGCTCCGCGCGCTCGCCCTCGAGATCTTCGGCGCGGGCGACCGCGCGCCGGGCTGGCTGCTCCGCAAGCTGCAGCGCGAGGGCGTCGACCCGCAGCGCTCCTCGCTGCTGCGCGAGCGCGCGACCGGTCGCGCGCTCGGCTACATGCTCATCAGCCCCTCCCGGCTCGCCGACAACATGTCCTATGGTTCCGGTATGGGGCTCACCCCGAGCGCGCGCGGCCGCGGGCTCGGGCGCCGACTCGTCCTCGCGACCGCGGCGCGGCTGCGCGGCGCCGGCTTCACGCGCCTCGAGCTCCCCGCCGAGGATCGACTGCGACCGTTCTACGGGTCGCTGGGCTTTCGCGCCGGCGCCTGTCACGAGACCTGGCTGACCTACCCCCGCGCGCCGAAGCCCGGGCGCGAGCTCTCCTCCTGGCTGCGCGCCCCCGCCGAGCCGTGGACGCCCGATGATGACGACGGGACGCGGCGGGTTGAGCTCGCCGGCTGGCGCGAGGACACCTGGATCCACACCCCGCCGCCGCGCACCTCCATCCGGCTCGCCGCCGCCGTCGCCCACCTGTCCCGCGAGGGCCGAGCGCTGCTCATTCACCGCGTGCTGCTCCCACAACCCGTTGAGCACCACCTTCGCCCGACGCTCCTCGCCCTCCGGGAGCACGGAGCCCTCGGGACACCGATCCTGCTCTACGGCGTAAAGCCGGTGAGTTTCATCACCCATGAGCTGCAGAGCACCGGATGGATCGTCGCCCAGCGATCACACCTGATGACGTTGACGCTGGATGACCACGAGCGACACCCGCCGTGACGTCACGGGCTGGAGCCATCGCGCCGACGCTGCGGATCATTCACCCAACTCCTTCCTCCCCGGCGCAATGATCCGGCGCGCCCTGGACAGTCGACCCCGCGATCCCGCATGCTGGTCGCGTTGGTGGGCTGTCTTCGCCCCGTCGCAACCACCTCGACCTTTCTGCCAGTGAGTCCATCGTGAGCATGCTTCACCTCCGCTTGTCCCGCGTCGCCACGGCGGCGCTCCTGTTCACCAGCTTCGCGTTCGTCGTCCCGGCGTGCGGCGACAGCGGAGACCCCGGCAGGACCGACTCAGAGGGCGACTCCGAGACCACTGACGGGAACACCTCGACCTCCGGCTCCTCGACCACCGCCGGCCCGGCCACCACCTCCGGGACCGACGGCGGCAGCAGCAGCACCAGCACCACCACCGACGCGCAGACCAGCGACGACTCGGCGGCCTTCCTGACCAACGGGATGCAGACGACGACCGCCGGCGGCCCGCTGCCCAACGGCTCGATGTGTGGCTCGGACGCCGATTGCGAGTCGATGATGTGCTACGAGATCCCGATGTTTGGCGGGTTCTGCTCGGAGTGCAAGACCGACGCCGACTGCCCCGCCGAGATGCCGTCGTGCTCCCTCGACGCGCTCTCGATGCAGGCCGTGTGCAAAGAGGCCGCGCTCGGCGTGCAGTGCTCCAGCGACGCGATCTGTGCCGGCGCGGACCTCGTGTGTCAGAGCATCATCCCGGGCGTCGAGCTGCTGCTCCCGCAGGTCCAGACCTGCGGCGAGTGCAAGCCGAACGGCGACGAGTGCACCGACGGCCAGATCTGCAACGCCACGCTCGATTTCATGAACTTCGGCGGCTACACCGAGTGCATCGACCCCGGCACCGTCGCCAACGACGGGCTCTGCTACAGCAACGAGGCCTGCACCTCCGGCATCTGCAACCAGACGATGATCGACGGCATCCCGCTGATCACGATCGACATCTGCGGCGAGTGTGCCAGCGACCAGGACTGCATGGGCAACCAGACGTGCACGCCGGGCGCCATCGACATCATGGGCGGCGGGCTGTCCGGCTCCGTCTGCGAGTAATCTCGGAGTGACCTGACTCGAGGGACCGGTCGTCGACGATCGGTCCCTCGCGCAATTCAGCGTCGCGTCAGCGGCTCCAGGCCCTCGCAGAACAGCTCCTCCGAGTAGAAGTAGCCGAAGAACTCCAGCGCCCCGGCGCGCGCGTCGATCAGCGCGATCGCCAGCGGTCGCGTCTCTCGCCGCGTCTGACAGACCGCGCGGCCGAACGCGAACTCCCGCATCCCGCGGGCCTGCGCGAGCACCTGCTCCGCGAGCGAGTCGGGCGCGCGCTCGAAGCCGGCGACGCGGTAGGCGTCCCCGAGCCCGGGGACCGGAAACGCTCCGCCGCGGACCCGCCACGCGCCCGCCTCGAGCGGCTTCTCTGGGGGGCTCATCGCGGTCAAGGGCGGGCTCGAGAGCAGCTCGCCGACGCGCGACAGCCGGACGTGCAGCTCGTCGAGATCCGCCGCGCTGAAGCGACGACGCCGCGGGACGCAGATCTCAGCGAGCGCGCCGTGGAGCTCGCTGACCGTCGCCAGGCGATCGGCGAGCTCGGTCCAGCTGGGGTCGAGCGTCGCGGTGACGACCCGCGCTGACTCGCGCGCCATCCCGCGGAGCTCGTCGCGAACGTCGCGCCCGAACTCCTGACCGCAGACCTCCGGGACGAACACGTCGGGCTCGATCATCCCGACCTGCAGCGCGCCCTGGGTGAGGAGGGCCCGCGGCGCGTAGGCGCAGGCGCGCTTCGACGAGGCCTCCGCGAGGCACACGCTGAAGCGCTCGACGTACTCGCGATACGCCGCGCCGCACCGGCCGCGTTGACCCTGCTCGTCACCCGCGTCCGCGCCGTACGACGCCAGATCTTTCTGCAGCTCGGGCAGGTACACGGCGAGCTGGCCGCGAAACACCTGCCACAGCGACGCGTCGACATGGTCGAGGAACGGGGCGACCAGCGCGAGCGAGCGCTCGTGCCCCTCGGCGAGGCCCGCGAACACCGGCTCACAGCTGCCGACGTGACGGGTCTCGAGGGCGTTCCACGCGGGCAGCTCGAGCTCCGCCTCATCGATGACGAGCAGCCGCGCCGCGCCATCGGCCGCCTCGCGCGCCGCGGCGACCTCGAGCTCGAGCGCCGCGGGGTCGTAGCGCGGACGCTGCGTCACGGGACCCGGCGCGCGCGCCAACGGGAGCGGCGCGTCTGGCTCGCCCCGCGCGCGAACGACCGCGCGCATCGCCACGGCGGCGCGCGGATCAGAACCTGACCCAAGAGACTCTTTGTTGTTCTCAACGCCGAGGGCCGCGACGAAGGCCCGCGCTCGCGCCCGCCAGCCAGCGCCGAGACTCGGCCCGGCGCGGATCGTGATCGGCTCGCCCGCGCGAGCGCGGAGCGTGTCGGCGAGCGCGTCGAGATCCCCAGCGGTCTCCGAGGGCGGGGCCCACTCGAGCGACGCCAACGCGAAGCTGAGCCCGGAGCGCGGCGAGTCGGGACCAGGAGCAAGCGTGCCGGCGAGCGGGGTCGCCGGGCGAGCCGCGCGCCGGGAGGACGCGGAGGAGCTGCAAGCGCTCGATGCGCACGCCAGCGCGAGGAGGCCGAGCGCGACCGCGACACTTCGCCCGCGCCCCCATCCTGTCCCTCGCCTCATATCGTCGTGCCCGCCCTGCGCCGGAGAGACCATGCTATGCGCCCCGCTCGCTGGCAGCGGTGATCCAGACCACCCGCGCCGCCGCGTCGGCGCTCCGCGCGAGCGCGAAGCTGCTCGTCTGGCCGTGTATACTCCTAACCGTGGCCGGTGCATTGTTGCAAAAAATCCCGCTTATGGGCCGCCTGTCGCTTGGCTTATTGACCATCTTGGCACTCACCGCGACTCCGATCGGAGACGCACACGCGGCCGACGACGACGCGCTGCTCGAGTTTCACTTCAAGCCTGTCCCCAACCTTCAGATCGCGATCTGGATCGAGGACGCGGACGGCGAGTTCGTCGAGGACGTCTTCATCACGCAGGCGACCGGCAAGCTCGGCATCGGCAACCGCTCCGGGAGATGGGACTTCCTCTCGAGCTGGCGCGCCCCCTACGGCGCGCGCCCCTCGGTGCTGCCGGTCTGGTCGTCGCGGCGCGGCAAGACCTACCCCAAGGTCGTGTTCTACGACGACGACGCGAGCGACCAGAACTCGCTCGGCTGGCACGAGAACTCGAGCTCCCCCGAGACCTACTACTGCAGGCCGCTGACGCCCGAGGAGCACGACACGATCTCGGTCGACACGATGACCTGCCCGTCGCCGCAGGCCTTCCAGACCGACAAGGGGCGCTTCGCGCCCGGGCAGACCAGCCGCTACCCGCCGCGCAACGACCTCATCGAATTCGAAGAGAACCACGACTCGGCCGACGCGAAGGACTTCGCCGACATCAACGACCTCGACGCCTACACCGGCGCGACGCCGATCGGCGACACCCCGGAATTCTTGACCGCGACGGTCCCGGCCACGGCCCTCGAGAAAGGGCCGATCACCGCGTGGATCGAGATCAACCTCGAGAACGACCAGAACGCGCACTGGAGCTTCGATCGCGAGAACGACCACTACGTCGATCCCAAGCTCTCGAGCTACGGCATCCCCTACCTCGGCCAGCCCTCCGTCGTCTACAAGGTCGAGCTCGACGCCCGCGACGCGGGCTTCATCGGGACCTCCAACTACTTCGGCTACGGCGACTGGGACGGCGGCACCGGCTCGATCCACCTGCCCGACGAGACCATCAACGTCAGCAGCGGCAGCGGCGCGGACCGCCTGCTCGAGTACACGCTCAACAACGAGACGTTCCGCTTCGGCGTCTACAGCTACGGCGCCGGCGCCGAGCCGGGCACCACCGGCGACGACACCACCGGCGGCACGTCCGACTCCGACACCGGCACAGACACGACGACCACCGGCGGAGACGACGGCGGCGGCTGGGGTCAGTGCCGACCGGTCGCGCTCTCGCCGATCACCGACCTCACGGCGCAGGCGACCGCCTTCGACACCGTCGAGCTCTCGTTCACCGTCCCGGAGCTCAGCGATGACCCGAGCTCCAACGACTCGCTCTCCGAGGTCTCCAAGGTCCGCATCTACTACATCCCGACGCTCGACCCGCTGACCGAGGAGATGCTCGGCGCGGCCACCGAGAGCAGCGTCTCCGCCGACATGGTCGTCCCCGGCGAGCGCAGCACGATCGCCGTCGAGCAGCTCTGGGGTAACTACACCTACCAGTTCGGCGTCCGCTACGAAGACAAGTGCGCCAACAAGAGCGAGCTGGCGTCGACGGGCGTCAAGACCCCCGCGCAGGAGTTCCAGCAGGTCGAGGGTTTCTGCTTCCTCGCCACCGCCGCCTACGGCGCGTCGTGGCAGAGCGAGGTCAGCACGCTCCGCTGGTTCCGCGACCTCGTGCTGCGCAGCAACCCCATGGGCAGCGAGCTCGTGCGCTTCTACTACACGTACAGCCCGCCGCTCGCCGACGTGATCGAGGATCAGCCGGTGCTGCGCAGCATGGTGCGCGCGGTCGTACAGCCCGTCGCCGACGTCACGCGGCTCGCGACCTCGCGCTGATCTTCGCTACTCTTCGCTACGCTTCGCGACTCTTCGCGACGCGCCCTGAGCACGGGGAACGGTCGCGCGGTCGACGAGCCCGCGATAGACTCCCGCCGTCATGGTCCTCGGGACACACGCGCCCTCGCTCGGGCTCGCCGGCCTCCTGCTGGTGAGCCCGCCCTCCGTCGAGGGACCCGCCCCCGCGCCGCCCGTCGAGACCGCGCAGGCCGCCGCGGCGCCCCGCCGCCCCTCAAAGCGCAACAAGCAGCTGCTCACGCTCGGCTCGATCGCCACGACCCTCGGCGGCGCGGCGCTCCTCACCGGCGTCGTCCTGGTGACCCGCCCCGAGATACAGCTCGAGTCGGACCCCATGCTCGCGCGCAGCTACAAGCCGGCGGGCGTCACGACCGCGGTCGTCGGCGCCGCCGTGCTCGCCACCGGGGTCGTCATGCTGATCGCCGCGCTGCAGGGCAAGCGCAAGCGCGCGCGGAGCTGAGCAAAGCCCCTGGCTCAGTGAAGCCGACGCGAGACCAGTCGCGCGCCCTCGCTGACCTGACTGACCCGACCCTTGCCGGGCACGCCCGCGTGGGTGAAGGCCTCCTCGAGGATCTCGAGCAAGACGATCGCGCGCTCCTCTGAGCCCGCGATCGCGAAGGTCGTCGGACCCGCGCCGCTGATGCTGCAGGCGATCGCGCCGGCCTCGACCGCCGCCGCCTTGGCGTCCGGGTAGCCCGGGATCAGCGTCGCGCGCACCGGCTCGACGATCTCGTCGACGATCGCCTCGCCGAGCAGCTGCAGATCGCCGACGTGCAGCGCGTGCACCAGCAGGCCGAGGCGCGACGCGTGCCGGACGGTGTCCGTGAGCCGCACCCGCGCGGGCAGGGCCTCGCGCGCGGCCTTGGTCGAGACCTCGCAGCCCGGGGTGTAGAGCGCGAACCACAGGTCTTTTGGGACAGGCAACGAGACGAAGCGCAGCGGCTCGAGGTTGGGGATCATCACGATCCCGCCGACGATCCCGGGGGTCACGTTGTCGGGGTGCGCCGCGCCGCAGGCGACGCGCTCGCCCTCACGCGCGAGCTCGACGAGCTGGTGCGCGCCCAGGTCGAGGCCGAGCGCCGCGTTCGCGGCGACCAGGGCCGCGCACGCGCTCGCGCCGCTCGAGCCGAGGCCGCTGCCCAGCGGCAGGCCCTTGTGCAGCTCGAGCTCGAGACCCGCCCCAGGGGCGTACCGCTCGATCAGCCGCGAGACCGCGACCGTCGCGGTGTTTCGCTCAGGCTCGCGCGGCAGCTTCCCGCCGTCGCCCTCGATCGAGCGCAGCTGGGCCCCCGGCGTGGCGGACTTGCGCGCGCGCACGCGGTCACCGGGCCCGTCGACCGCGATCCCGAAACAGTCATACCCTGGGCCGATGTTCGACAGCGTCGGCGGCGCGAACGCTTCGAACCACGGCCCCGTGGTGCGGTTCTCCTTGGCTCCCACGATCCTCCTTGAGCGCGGCGCGACAGGTGAAAGAGCAGCGACAGAGCAGCACGAGCGACGGCTCAGCGCCGCAGCGCGTCATCGACCCAGCCAGCGAAGGTGCCGCCGAACAGCAGGTCGTTGAAGTAGCGGCCGTTGATGAACACCGCCGGCGTCCCCGTGATCTCGAGCTTCTCGCCGAGCGCCCGGTCCGACTCGACCTGATCGCGCCCGAGCTTGGCCTTAAACGAGTCCCGGAACTTGCCCATGTCGAGCCCGATATCCTGGGCGTAGCGCTCGATATCCTCGTCCTCGAGCGCGGTCTGGTTCTCGAACACGATGTCGTGCATCTCCCAGAACTTGCCCTGCTCCTTGGCCGCCTCGCAGGCGATCGCGGCCTGCTTGGCGCGCGGGTGGCTGCTGAGCGGGAAGTGCTTGAACACGAGCTTGGCCCGCCCGCGGAACTGGTCGACGGTCTGGCGCAGCTTCGGCGCCTCCGCGCGGCAGTGCGGGCACTCGAAGTCCGCGAACACGACGATGGTCACCGGCGCGCGCTCGTTGCCGTAGACCGGCGAGTCCCCGATGTTGATCTCGCGCACGCGCAGCGAGTCGACGACCATCTCGATCGCGTCTTTGATATCGGCGGGCGCGTGCCCGGACTTGAGCGCGTCGGCGATGAACTGCGAGACGCTGAGCGAGTCGCGGCAGGAGGCGTCATCGCGCAGCGACTTCGCCAGGCTCTCGGCCTTGCCGCAGGCGCTCGACTCGCTGTTGATGATCTGGAAGAAGCTGGTCTTCTTGTTCTCATCCAGGCCGGAGAGGTCGACCCCCTTGGCCGTCGTGATCATCTCGCCGCTGTTGACCGCGGGCTTCGGCTCCGCCGGCCCCTCGCTCGAGGGCGTGGCGCCGGAGGCAGCGGCCGCCGAGTCCTGCTCCGAGCGCGGCGTCGCGGCGTCGGGGCTATCGGCTGCGGGCGCCGTGCAGGCGGGGTTGCAGGCTGCGAGCGCGAATACCAAAAGCGCGAGAGTGCACCTAGATGGGGTCATCGACGGCGGTCCTGAGTCTCTGGTTCTCGGCGAAACCACGAGGCGAGTCGCGGCGAGTCAAGCGCGAATGAAGCGTGAGTGAAGCGAACGATCGTCGGGAGCGACGGACAGGGCCGCACAGCCCATATCGGGAGTATCGCCGAAACAACGATCTGCGCCTACCGGGATCACTCCCGTCCCGAGCCAGAATTTCTGCCCGAGGGCGCGCAGAACGCTACCCCACCGCCTGTCGCGCCGCAACCGAGACGCCGGAAGCGCTCAAACACGGGTCGACCGCCGTATCAATGGTGACCTGGCCGCCTCGCGCGCCCCGTGCTCGCGAATGCCCGCGCACTGGACCGTGTTACGGCGTGCCGATTCACCTCGGCCCGCGGCCCGGGCCGGGCGTTACTGGCGCCAAAACGCCATTGACAACGTTCCGGGCACGCGCGATACACCCGCCGAGGGAGGAGCCCTGTTGAAGATTCTGGTCACAGTCAAGCGGATCCCCGATCCCGACGAGAGTCTCAAGTTCGCCGGTGGCGGGCTGGATACCTCGTCGAGCAAGTGGGTCCCGAACGCGTTTGACGAGTACGCCGTGGAGACCGCGCTTCGTCTGGCCGAGATCGCTGGAAAGCGCGGCAAGAAGCTCGCGGAGGTCATCGTGATGAGCGTGTGCCCCGCCAAGCAGCGGCAGCACGTCACGCAGTTCCTTGCGATGGGTGCCGACCGCGGCGTGGTCGTCGATCACAACCCCGACGAGCTCGACACGATCGCGATCTCGAAAGCCATCGCGGGCGTGTTTAAGAAGGAGAAGTGCGATCTGCTGCTCATCGGCAAGCTGTCGCAGGACAACGAGGGCAACCAGGTCGGCCAGCGAGTCGCTGGTCTGCTCGGCCTGCCCCAGGCCTCCTTCGCCGCCACGGTCAACTGGAACAAGGACACGCTCGAGGTCGGGCGCGAGGTCGACGACGGCGTAGAGATCAAGCGCTTGCCGCTGCCTGCGGTCGTCTCGGTCGACCTTCGCGTCGTGCTCCCGTCGAGCGTCGTCAACAACGTCACGCCGGCGTCGCACAAGTACCAAGAAGGCCCCCGTCTGGCCTCGCTGCGCGGCATCACCATGGCCAAGCGCAAGAAGGTCAAGGTGCTCAAGCTCGGTGATCTCGGCGTCACCAACGGCGCGACGGAGAAGACCGTCGCCATCGCGGCGCCGCCGGCCCGCGCCGCTGGTCAACGCGTCGGTTCGGTTGAAGAGCTGTTCAACAAGCTCACGAAGGAGGCGAAGGTTCTATGAGCCGCGTACTTGTCGTTCTCGAGACCGCGAACGGCGCGGTCAAATCGGCCAGCCTCCCCGGCATCACCTGCGGTCAGAAGATCGCGGCGGCGGCCGGCGGCGAGCTGCACCTGCTCGTGCTCGGCGCGGACGCCTCGGCCGCTGAGGCCGCCCGTGGCTTCGGCGCCGCCGCCGTCCACACGCTCACGGCCGCGGAGCTCGAGCCCTTCACCGCTGAGGCCTGGGGGGACGCCATCGTCCACGCCGCGCGCACGCTCGGCGCGACCCACGTCGGCGGCACCGCGACCTCGACGCTCCGCGACGCGCTCCCCCGCGCCGCCGCGGTGCTCGACGCGCCGCTCGCCAGCGAGGTGATCGCGGTCAAGAGCGCGAACGTCTTCACCCGCCCGATCTCGGCGGGCCGCGCGCTCGCCGATGTTCAGCTCACCGGCGCGGTGGTGTTCTTCACCGCGCGCGGGACCGAGTTCCCCGCCCCCCAGACGGGCGGCGCCTCCCCGGTGCAAGCGCTCGCGGGCACCCAGCTCAACACCTGCGGCGTGACCGTCGTCAGCGTGCAGAAGACCGAGAGCGCCCGTCCGGCGCTCACCGAGGCCAGCGTGGTCGTGTCCGGTGGACGCGGCATGCGCGAGGGCGCCAATTTCAAGGTCCTCGAAGAGCTCACCGACCTGCTCGGCGGAGCGCTCGGCGCCAGCCGCGCCGCGACCGACGCCGGCATGGTCCCCGCTGACCTTCAGGTCGGCCAGACCGGCAAGATCGTCGCGCCCGACCTCTACATCGCGGTCGCGATCTCCGGCGCCATTCAGCACCTCGCGGGCATGAAGGGCTCGAAGACGATCGTCGCGATCAACAAGGACGAGGAGGCGCCGATCTTCCAGATCGCCGACTACGGCCTCGTCGCCAAGTGGGAGGACACCCTCCCGGCGCTCGTGCAGCTCGTCCGCAACCACAAGGGCGGCTGAGCGCGGAGCCAGCGAACGCCAAACGCGACCTCGGGCGCCCGGGGTCGCGTTTGTCGTTCGAAGCCCGCGAACAGTGATATTGCCGAAGCGTCGTGTTCTCCCGTCGCACTCGCTGGATCACCGCGCCGAGTGAGCTCGCCCAGGCCCTCGCGCGCGTCCGCGAAGACGCCCACGCGAGCGCGCGCCTCATCGACTTGACGGGCTCGAACCCGACCGCGCTGGGGCTGCACCCGGACGCCGCCGAAATCCGCGCGCTGCTCGACGAGGCCTTTGACGCCGCCTACAAGCCCCAGGCGCTGGGTCTGCTGCGCGCGCGCGAGGCCGTGCTCGACTACTACCCGCGGCGCGCTCCCGGCGTCGGCCCCGAGGATGTCTGCCTGTGCGCCGGCACCAGCGAGGCCTACGCCAACCTGCTCGCCCTGCTCTGCGACCCCGGCGACGTCGTGCTCGTCCCGTCGCCCGGCTACCCGCTGCTGAGCTACCTCGCCGACCTCCAAGGGGTCGTGTTGGCCCCCTACGCGCACACGCTCGACGGCGCCCGCGCCTGGCGAGTCGACCTCGAGGACGTGCGGCGGCGGCTCGCCAAGCTTCGACGAGACGGACGCCGCGTCCGCGCCGTGACCGTCGTCGCCCCCAACAACCCGACCGGCAACTACCTCGACGCCCACGAGCTCGCCGAGCTCGACGCGCTGTGCCGCGCGCACGAGCTCGCGCTCATCGTCGACGAGGTGTTCTACGACTACCCGCTCTCCACCGCCGCGACGCAGCGTCGACGGCGCCCGCTCGAGCGCCCCCGCGGCTGCCTGAGCTTCACGCTCTCGGGCCTGTCGAAGATCGCCGCGCTGCCCCAGCTCAAGCTCTCGTGGCTCATCGCCCACGGACCCGCCGCGCTCGTGCGCGACGCGATGCGCCGACTCGAGCTGATCGCCGACAGCTTCTTGAGCGTCGCCGGCCCCGTGCAGGGCGCCCTCCCCCGGCTCTTGCAGACCGCCCCGCGCACGCAGGCGCGGGTGCTCGCGCGCACGCGCAAAAACCTCGCTACCCTGCGCACGCGCTGCCGCGAGCGCGCCAGCGCCGTGACGCCGCTCGAGGTCGAGGCCGGCTGGACCGCCTTGCTCCGCCTCCCGGCGATCGGCTCACTCGACGACGCCGGCTGGACGCTCGACCTGCTTCAGCGCGCAGCCGTCGTCTGCCAACCGGGCTACCTCTTCGACCTCGATGACCGGGGCGGCGCGCGGCCGATCCTCGCCGTGTCGCTCCTCAGCGATCCGAATCGCTTCAGCGCCGCGGTCGATCGCGTCCTCGACCGCGTCGCAGCGGTGGTAGCCTCGGGGCCATGAGCGCCACAGGCACCTCTGACGGCTCCACGTCCGCCCCGCGCCAACGCGGCATGACGCTGCTCGACCCGGAGCTCACCGACTACATCGAGGAGCACGCGCTCCCCGAGACCGCACTGTTCGCGCGCATGCGCGAAGAGACCTATCGCGACCTCGACTCACCGCAGATGCAGGTCGGCCGCGTCGAGGGCTCGCTGCTGCGCCTGCTCGTGCAGATCAGCGGCGCGCGCAGGATCCTCGAGATCGGCACCTTCAGCGGATACTCGGGGCTCTCGATGGCGATGGCGCTCCCCGACGACGGGCGCGTGATCACCTGCGACGTCGATCCCGTGGCGACCTCGGTCGCGCGTCGATACTTCGACGAGAGCGGGCACGGACACAAGATCGAGATTCGCCTCGGCCCCGCGCTCGAGACCATCGCCGCGCTCGCCAGCCAGGGCGCGCGCTTCGACCTCGTCTTTATCGACGCCGACAAGTCCAACTACAGCAACTACTTCGACGCCGTGCTCCCGCTGCTCCCGGTGGGCGGCCTGCTCGTCGCCGACAACACGCTCTGGAGCGGCAAGGTCCTCGATCCGCAGGCGGCCTCGGACCACGCCATCGTCGCCTACAACAAGAAGATCTTCGAAGACCCTCGGGTCGAGCAGGTGCTGCTCTCCGTCCGTGATGGCGTCATGCTCGCGCGCAAGATCGCGTGACGTCGCCCACCGACCGCCATGAGCGTCACCCGCGCGGCTCCTCGGCCGCGTCGCTGCGGCGCCGCTTCGGCACCCATCGCCCGCGCGCGTTGACAATTTGTCACGCGCGCGAGCACAGCCGCGCTCAACCACACACGACGAACGAGCGATCGACCCGGTTTCCCTTTTGAGTTTGCACGCGCCCCCTTGTGGCACCCTGGTTGCAACAGGCATAAACCGTACAGACCGGCGCGTGCCTGCGCGCGTGGGATCAAGCAGCATGCGCCGCGCGCGACAGCACAACATCCTCCCCCCCTTCCTCGTGACCGCCGCGGTCGCGGGCCTGTTCGGCGTCGTGAGCCCGACGGCCTACGCAGACGCGGACGCTGGCTCCAACGACGAGCTGCAGCCCGCGTCGACCCAGGCACCGGCGGCGCTCCCCAGCGCCGACAACTTCACGATCCGCTACCGCCTGATCGACAAGGACGACGGCAACCGGCAAGTCCGGCAGATGGACGCCCAGGACATGCGCCAGTTCCTCAACCAAGCGCGCTGCGCCTGCGAGGAGAACATCGAGGCCGAGATCCTGCTGCAGAAGAACACCGGCGAGGCCTACGACAACGTCCAGATCGCCTCCTACGTCGGCACGATGTGCGCCAACGCCGAGGTCAACCCGATCGGTCAGTTTCGGGAGTGCGCGAAGTTCAACACCCTCAACACGCCGGCCTGGCAAAACGGCTTCTTCGCCCGCTTCGCGCCGGTCTGGCTGGTCAACGGCGTCAACCCGCAGAGCCCCAGCCGCAACCCTAACGACGCCAGCACGATCCCCGTCGGCACCTGTGATGCGAGCGAGGGTCAGGGCGGGATCTGGATGTGCGCCGACAGCAACGGCGCGAACGCCTGCCAGGCTGAAGAGTTCTTCATCACCGGCACGACCAACATCAACACCGCCAACACCGACACGCCCCAGGGCATCAACTTCGACTTCCGCCCGCCGGCCACGGTCCCCGAGGAGAGCTCCTTCAACTTCGAGGTCGGCGACGGCTCGGTCAGCATCAGCTGGTCGCTGCTGACCCCGGGCGACCTCTACGGCTACCGGATCCTCTGCGCCGACGCCGAGACCGGCGCGCCTGCCCTCGAGACCAGCCCGGTCAAGAGCCTCGAGACGCTGCGCTTCACTCGCCCCGACGGCACCAACTACTTCACGCCCGGCAACCTGTGCCCCGGCAGCGTCCCGGTCTGCGGCGACGGCGTGGTCGCGAACACCGAGGAGTGCGACCTCGGCGACGCGAACGACAACAGCGGCGAGTGCACCGAGCGCTGCGCCCTCGCGGTCTGCGGCGACGGCTTCGTCCAGGCCGGCGAGGCCTGCGACGACGGCCCCGGCGCCGAAGGGGGCGCGCTCGCCACCGAGACCTGCAGCGCCTCATGCCAGGCGATCAACCGCTGCGGCGACGGCACCGTCGATCCCGGCGAGGCCTGCGACGACGGCGCGGACCTCAACGGCACCGACATGAGCGACTGCTCGGCGACCTGCGCGTCCAAGCTCTGCGCCGGCGGCGGCACCGGGACGACAGGGACCGGCGGCACGACCGGCGGCACCGGCGGCACCGGCGGCATGACCGATGGAACAGGCGGCACCGGCAACCCGCTCGACGAGCAAGCGACCACCGGCACCACGGGCGGTGGCACCGACGATCCCCCGCCCTACGAGTGCGATCCGGACTCGGACCCGAACTGCCTCCCCACCTGCCTCCTCAACGTCTGCGGCGACGGCGTAGTCGGCGAGGGCGAGGAGTGCGACGACGGCAACACCGTCAGCACCGACGGCTGCATCACCATCGACCTCGAAGAGGCGAACGAGAGCGATCAAGCGAAGTGCGTGCTCGCCACCTGCGGCGACGGCTTCATCGGCCCGGGCGAGGTCTGCGACGAGGGCGAGGAGAACGGCGTCACCAAGCCGTGCACGCCGGACTGTCGGGTCAACGACGCGCTCTCGCTGCCGACCGGTGGGATCCAGAGCCTCGACTGGAGCTACGTCTGCTCCGACCACCTGGCGAACACGACCACCAACTACCGCGTCTCCGGGCTCGACAACAGCAAGACCTACGACATCATGGTCGTCGCCTACGACCTGTTCGGCAACCCGGTGCCGGTCGCCTACAAGCAGGGCGTCGAGCCGCGCGAGACGGTCGACTGGTGGGAGCTGTGCGAGAAAGACGGCACCTGCGGCGCCTCGGGCTTCTGCAACATCAGCGACCGCGTCGAACGTGACGGCGGCCGCACCGGGCTCGGCATGCTGGGCGTGTTCGGACTGATCGGCCTGCTCGGGGTTGCGACACGGACTCGTCGCCGGAGGAGCGCGTGACCGGACTGCTCACCGGATCGATGGTGCTCTCGTCACTCGGCCTCTCGCTCGGGCTCGCGCTCGCGCAGGAGCCTGCCCCAGCGGACGACGCGGCCGCCCCCGAGGCGCCGCCTGTCGCGTCTGAGCCCGCGCCCGAGCCCGCGAACCCAGCGCAGCGGGTACGGGTGAAGCCGGACGGCCCCGACCCCTGGGAGCCCGATCCTCCCCCCGATCCCGACGCGCCGCCCGCCGTCCCGACCCAGGAGGCCGCGGAGCGCCAGACGCGTCCGCCCGAGGTCCGCGACACCCTCGATCATACCGAGCCCAGCGATCGCCGAGCCAAGCGCGCCAAGAAGAAGCAGGATCGCCGGGAGAAGCGCGGCTACGAGAAGTACGAGTCGCCGCAGCGCTTCGGCGTCGAGCTCAAGTTCGGCCCCTACCTCCCCAACATCGATCGCAACTACGCCGGCCCCCGCGACTTCGGCTCCTACGACCTGATCTTCGGGCGGACCGACGACATCGGGCGGACCGTCGACACGCCCAAGAAAGCGTTCATGTTCGCGCTCGGCTTCGAGTGGCAGTTCTTCAACCCCGGCCGCACCGGCCCGCTCGCGCTCGGCTTCACCTTCAGCTTCTTCCGCGACCGCGCGAACGCGATCTTCCGCGACTACCAGGACATCTACGAGCAAAACGGCACCATCGCCGACGACGACCTGCTGCCCGGCGACACCTCGATCCGCAGCAACGCCGACAAGGTCTCCTTCAGCGGCATCCCGCTCGCGCTGCAGCTGGTCTATCGCTTCGAGCTGCTCGCCGACCGCCTCCGCGTCCCGATCGTGCCCTACGCCAAGGGCGGGGTCGCCTACGCGTTCTGGTGGTCCAAGGGGGCCGACGGCGAGATCTCCGTGAACTCGCAGATGCAGCCCGCGCGCGGCGGCTCCTGGGGCTACCAGCTCAACGCCGGCGGCATGCTGCGGCTCGACTTCCTCGAGGGCGAGAGCCACGCGCTCGACCGCCAGCTCGGCATCAACCACACCTACCTGTTCGGCGAATTTCAATTCTCGCAGGTCGACAACTTCGGTCAAGCGGACGCCATCTCGATGGGCGACACGACCTTCTTCGTCGGCCTCGCGATGGAGTTCTGATCGCCGCGGAGCGGGGCTTCAGGGCGCGAAGCGCTGGAGCACGACCGTCACGCCCAGCAGGAGCTCGGGGTGGTGAGCGAGACGGGCGCCGGTCCCTTCGGTCACGGTGTCGCGCAGCTCGAGGCGCAGCGCGAGGCCGTCGGTCGCGTAGAGCTTGAGCCCGAGCCCGAGATGCGCCCCCGCGGTCACGGCCGCGCCGAGCGACGGCCCTGAGCTCGACAGGATCACGACGCCCGCGAGCGCCACCGGCGTGAGCCGCAGCGGCGCCTGCAGCAGCACGGTCGCGCGGGTCGTGTACATCATCGTGTGCAGCCGCGTCGCGTCGGTCTGCGTCGGGATGACGCCGGCGCCGAGCTCGACGCCGAGCTCGGGCAGCGGCGCGTACGAGCCCTGCACGCCGAAGCTGCCCGACGCGACGACGAGCGGCTCGGGCGTGAAGCCCTCGGCGAAGAACACGTGGCGCCGGCTCGGGAAGAACAGACCCGCCCACGCGCCGAGCTCGAACTGGTGACAAGCCGGTCGGTGCGCGTCGAACCACCCGAGCACGCGACCTGTCCCTTTGAACTTTCGAGAACAAAGCCGCCCGAAGGCCTTTGGGCCGGGGCGCGCGCGCGCCCCGGAGCGAGCCGCGCCGCCGCGCTGGCGCTCGAGCTCGCCGAGCTCAGGGCGTCCGGAGATCACGAGCAGCAGCGCGGAGAGCCAGGGCATGGTCTTCGTCTCGGGGCGCCCGAGCGCCAGCCAGAACACTCTGCGCGGGGCGTATGACCTCGTCGTCGCGGCGGGATGACGACCAGGAGACACCGCCCCCGCCCGGCGACAGGAAATTACGCGTCAAAACAAAATGACCAAAGAGTCATTTCCGCCCGAACGGGCGGGCCTCGAGCGCACGCTCGCCGCGACGCTCAACAACGCGGTCACGCGCGCTCGCGCGACCGCCTCCGCGCATGATCAACCGCGCCGCGCGAGCAACCCCGCGCGCCTCATCAGGGCATCGCGACAACTTTGCAAGCTCTCCGCGACGACCGAGACCGCGCGAGCGACCGTGGTAGGCTGGTTGTTCGGACGATGGGTGATGGGATGCACATGCGCCCCCTCCAGCAGGGGAGGCGGGCTGAGGTTGATCGTGTCCAGGAGCTGGTCGCGCCGCGGCTAGAGCCGCACGACGCCAACCAGCTGGAGCTGAAGCTCGGCTACCTGGTCAAGCCGGGGAACCGCCATCAGCACTACCAGATCGAGACCTACATGTTCATCCCCAAGACCCTGGGGATCGACCGCCACAGCTACAACTCCAGCCGCTTCTACGCCGACACGGCCGCGTTCCTGCGGCTCCGCACGCCCCCGGTCACGCTCGAGTCGCTCGCGACCGTGGGCAAGGCGAACCGCTGGTTCGATCAGCTCGTCAGCGGGCTCAAGGGGCGCGAGCTCACGACCGCGCGCGGCGTCCAGCGGATCGCGCGACGCATCAAGATCCTCGGCTGCATCTACCGCTCCGCGCTCCGCGACGACGCCCGCACGCTGCGGCAGCAGCTCACCAGCGCGCCCGCGCCCGACCCCCTCGCCGAGGGGCGCATGCAGGAGACGACCGCGCGGCGGACCCGTCGCTTCGTCCGCAACATCAAGCGCGCCACCAAGCGGCTGCGCGAGCTCGACGAGGTCTGCCTCGCGCGCGGCTTCGGTGACCTCATCTGCGACTCGTGGCGCGCGGTCGACGAGTACGTGACGCTGATCGTCGAGGATGTCAGCAAAGAGGTCATCATCGCGCTCGACCACCGGACCGCGCGCTCCCCCGTCGTCCACCCGGACCTGATCAACGCGCGCGAGCTGCTCGTCAAGATCGCCGTCGACGCCCATCAGTACCGGCGCAACCGCGGCTACCGCAGCCAGCTGATCGCCGGCGAGAGCAACGAGGAGCTCCCGCACTGGCGCCGCACGATCAAGCGCATCGTGTTCAGCGCGCTCTACCTCGACGTCCGTCACGAGGAGGTCGGGCGGCTCGCCTACGACCTCGTGGGCGCGGCCGCGGCGATGATCGCGATGGCCTTCGCGATCACCGTCAGCCTGCTCGCGCAGCTCGAGCTCGACATCTTCAGCGGCACCTTCGTAGCGATCATGATCGTCTCGTACATGATCAAAGACCGCCTGAAGGACTGGGGGAAGCGCTACGGCGGCAAGCACATCGGGCGCTTCCTCCCGGACACCATCATCCGCGTGCACGACACGCAGGGCGATCGCGTGCTGGGTCAGTGCCGCGAGCAGTTCAACATGCTCAAGGTCAACCAGGTCGACGACGAGGTCCTGAAGTCACGGCAGTCGCGGCGCGTCAACTCGATCGAGCGGCTCGGCAAGCCCGAGGTCGTGATCCGCTACCTGAAGGAGGTCACGCTCTACTCGCAGCCCCTGCGTGACGAGCTCGCGGGCCTCGAGGGCCTGCACGACATCATCCGCTTCAACCTCGGGCACCTGCGCGACCGCATGGACGCGCCGCGCGAGGACCACCAGCTGATCGATCCCAGCACGGGCGAGATCCTCGTCGTCCCCTGCGCGCGCGTCTACCACGTCAACATCATCCTGCGGATGACCGCGGGCCGAGGGAAGCGCGCGAAGAGCAAGGTCGAGCGCATCCGCGTCGTGATGGACCAGCGCGGGATCAAGCGCGTCGAGTACCTCGACCGCCGCGGCGAGCAGGTCGTCTACACGCACGACGGCGACGATCAGGACGCCTCGACCCTGTCGTTCCCGGCGGCCGTCCGCGCGACGATCGAGGGCGAGACCAGCAGCTTCGCCGCGCTCAAGTCGTGAGCTGCTGGATCAGCGCGAACTCGATCTTGCGCCGCTGCATGCTCGACTCGATCGCCTCGACGATCACGCGGTCGCCGAGCATCAGCACGCGACCGCTTCGGTCCCCGTGCATGCGCACGCCCGTCTCGTCGAGCGTGTAGCGCTCGCGGCGATCTTTCTCGATCGACGCCAGCCGCACCAAGCCGTCGACCGCCGGGTGCTTGATCGCCACGAACACGCCCGCGCTCGACGAGAAGCCGGTGATCACCGCTTCGAAGCGATCGCCGAGCCGCTCGCGCATATAGGCCGCCGCGTACAGCCGACGGCTCTCGCGCTCGGCCTGCATCGAGACCCGCTCGCGCTCGCTGCAGCGCGCCGCGTGGCCCTTGCTGTCGCGCATCCGCGGCATCGCGGGGACCGGGTCCGGGCCCGCCTCCGCGCCCGCGCGCTTGAGGTGGGCCTTGAGCACGCGGTGCACGAGCACGTCGGGGTAGCGACGAATCGGCGAGGTGAAGTGGGCGTAGCCCTTGCTGGCGAGCGCGAAGTGCCCGAGGTTCTCGGTCCGATACTCGGCCTGGGCCATCGCGCGCAGCATCAGCATGTTCAGCGCGCCCGCGCGCTCTTGCTGCTTGGTCTCGACCTTGTTCAAGAACTTCTGCATCCCCCTCGGCTTGCGCAGTCGATCGGGATCCACCCGCACGCCCAGGCTCTCGGCCGCCAGCGCGAACTGGCTCAGCTTGTTCTCGTCGGGTCGGTCGTGGACGCGGTACACGAGCGGCAGCTTGTGGCGCGCGGCGACCCGCGCGACCGCCTCGTTGGCCGCGAGCATGTACTCCTCGATCAGGTTGTACGCGCGCACCAGCGCCTTCGAAGCCCGCGACGGCACGATGTCGCGGATGCGCTCCGGATCATCCTCGTCGAGGATGATCTTGTTCTCCGGCAGGTTGAGCTCGATCGCGCCGCGCCGCAGACGGTTCGCCCGCAGGCGATCGGCCACGCGCCGCAGCAGCCGCGCGCGCTCCTGGATCTCGCCCGGGAGCTTGGAGCGTCGCTCGTCGTCGAGCACCTCGGCGACGCGCCCGTAGGTGAGGCGTCGCTGGCTGTGGATCACCGCGGCCCGGACCTGCTCTTGAGACACGTCGCCGGCCGGGTTCACGCGCATGGTCGCGACCATCGCCAGGCGGTCCTCCTCGGGCACCAGCGAGCACATGTGCGTGCTCAGGGCCTCGGGCAGCATCGGGATCGCGCGGTTCGGCAGGTAGGTCGAGAACCCGCGGATCGCGGCCTCCTTATCGATCTCGCTGCCGGCGCGCACGTAGTGCGAGACATCGGCGACCGCGATGTGGATCCGCGCGTCGGCGGTCACCGGATCGTCGCCCAGCAGCTCGACGCACACGGCGTCGTCGAAGTCGCGCGCGTCGTCGGGGTCGATGGTCATGAACGGCAGCCCGCGCAGGTCGACGCGGCCCTCGAGGTCGCGCTCGCGCACCTCCGTCGGGACGTCCTTCGCCTCGGCGAGCACCTCGTCGGGGAACTCCGGGTTGATGTCGTTCTCGATCAGGATCCGCTGCTGCTCGGTCGCGATGGTGTCGGGCGGCCCGAGCACTCGCTCCACGCGGACGACCATCTGCGCGCGCGCGTGCGCCGGATACTCGAGGATGCGCGCGACCACGACCTTGTCGGTCTCGACGATCCCGGGGCGCTTCGCGTGCAGCACCACCGGGTGCAGGATCCGCGGGTCATCGGGCTCGAGCACCCACGAGCGCCCGGCCTGCCGCAGCATGCCCGTGATGCGAGCGCGCCTGCGCTCGAGCACCGAGAGCACCGACCCTTCAAAGCCGCGCTCGACCTCCCAGCAATCAACCTCTACCTCGTCGCCGTCGATCGCGATACCGACCGCCTTCGGCGGAATAAACACAGTGCCCTCGCCGTCGTGGCGCGCCGCGAAGGCGTACCCACCCGGGTTCACCTGCAGCCGCGCGACGACTGGCCCCTGGGCCTTCGTCTTGCTTTCTCTCACGATAGTCCTTCGAATGTTTGTGTCTCGCGTCCCTGCGCTGCCTGGAGGAGCGAGTCGCGTGCTGCTTCGTCGAAGCGTGCGACTTCATCGGTCCACCGGCGCGGTTGGGCCCGCGACTGCGCGTAGCATGCCATCATCCGCCCCAAACACAAGCCGCCCTCCTGGAGAAATTGCCACCGAGCTATCAACATCCGCGGGGAGGTCAATGCGCCAGCGCACATCTCCCGCGCGCGAGACGGCGTAGAGCCGCTCATCCTGGGCTCCGAAGAACAGCGTCCCCTCGCCGTCCACCGCGGGCGTCGCTTGAATCGGCGCGCCGACCTCCAACACCCACAACGACTCGCCGCGGCTGCTGAAGGCGTGCAGCGATCCCGCCAGGGTCGTGACGTAGATACGCTCGGTCAGGTTTGACGCGCGCGATCGCTTCCCGCTCCGCGCGTACGCGTCGAGCGTCACCGCAGCGCGCACGGGCCCCCCGACCTCCGCGGTCCACCGCACCTGCCCGCGCGCGCTGACAGCCACCAATCGCCCGCCGTCATCGCCGACATAGAGCGAGCCGTCCCGACCGAGCGCGGGCGCGCTGTCGACGTCACCGACCAACTCCACGCGCCAGCGCTCGCGGCCTTCGGGGTCGAGCGCGATCAAGCCGGCGCCCTGCGTCCCGACCACGATGTCACCGCGGGCCGTGATCACCGGCGCGGCGAACACGTGCTCGATCTTCGCCGGGGGCAGCTCTTCTTCGTCAGCGTCGTCTTTCTTCTTCGTCTTCTTCTTCGTCGTCGGCTTCGTCTTCTTCTTCGTCTTCTTCTTCGTCTTCTTCTCCGCGTCTTGATTTTCGTCCGTCGTCTCGTCTTCGACCGGGGCCCCGTCGAAGCGCCACGTGACCGCGCCGTCCCGCTCGACTCGGTACACGCCGTCGGCGCCGACCAGCAGCCCGCCGTCGCCCGCGACCGTCGGACCGCCGTCGACATCACAGCGCACACCCATCGGGCCGAGCGCCCTCGGCGGCTCACAATGTCCGAGGCGTCGTGACCACAGGATCGCGCCGGAGGCCGGCTCGATCGCGTGCAGCGTGTCCGCGTCGGTGCCGACGTAGAGCCGCACCCCGTCATTGGGTCCGGGACCGACCGCCGCCGTTCCCCACACGATCCCGTCGAGCTGGAGGTCGAGCGAGAGCGTCCCCGCGCGGGCGCCTTCGACGACCACACAGACGAATCGACCCTGGTGCGCGCCGACGCAGGCGTGGATCTCACCGCCTCGGGCGATCAACCGCGGAGACGCCGAGATGGTGGCGCCCAGCGGCTGCTCCCACACGACCTCGGGGGCCGAGGTCGGGCCGCGGACGGTCGCCGAGAGCGGCAACCCCGGGCCTCCTCTGCGCCATGTCCACGCGGGGTGTGGAGCCTCGCGCGCGACGCCATCGCCAAGAAAATCGTCCGTCGGCGGAGACGCATCCGGCAGCTGCCCGTCGGAGGCCTCGACGCACGTCGCGTCCGCGCAGACCTGCCCCTGCCGACAGTCACGATCACGCTCGCACCGAGCCTCCGGCTCCGTCGTCGATTCACTGTCGCGGCAGCCGCTGACCGCCAGGCCCGCGACCGCCGCGATCAGGAGCCGCGATGATTGCCGAGTTACGCGCTTCCAAACCACCGTGCGCCAGCTCCTTTCAAGAGCTTTGACAGGTAAAACTGTACTTGGTACTGGTTTTCGGGACCTCGCGGTTCAGCGCACAGTCCGCTCGCTTCCCACTCGGGAGGCGTTTTTGTCTTTTGGTGCGCGTAGGAGCATGCATGTCCAGTCAATCCGCCGAACCGGCTGAGAACGAGAAGTCCGCGCCCGAAGAGACGCCGCCCGTAGAAGAGATTTACTACCGCAAGGGTGATATCGACTTCTGCTTCCTGCTCAACCGGCGTCACCACAACCTGCGCGTTTTCGACTACCGCGTCGGAAACTACCAGCAGAAGCGGGATTTCTTCGACCGTATCGCGCGGGCCGAGGGCCTCCGCAAGGTCTTCACCGTCGTCGAGAAGCAGGACTCCAAGAGCTGGCGCAGCGTCGGCTTCTCGCGCGAGGGCGCGATCCCCGGGTACTTCCGGACGGCCGACGCCTACGTCATGAGCCGCGTGTACACCGAGGACGGCGAGCCGATCCAAGGCGGCGCGCCCAAGCTCAACGCGCCGAGCGTCTCGGCCAAAGACAAGATCTCGAGCAAGCCGCGCGGCCTCAACCTCGAGCTCCGTGAGAACGAAGAGGAGCTCGAGCAGGCCACGCAGGACCTGACGGAGACCTGCCTCTACGCGCCCTTCCGCCGCGGCATCTTCCATCCGGACATCGCGCTTCACGCGCGCTACAACAAGAACGACTTCTGGGTCGGCGCTGAGACCGACAGCTCGTTCGGCCACGCCAAGCTCGACTACCTGACGCCGCCGCAGAACGAGTCGCAGCTGCCGACGCTCGAGTACATGATGGGCGCGCTCCTCGATGAGCTGGCCCGTCGTGAGACCGCGAGCGTGTTCTCGCTCGTCCCGGCCGACTGGACCCTGACCGCGCAGCTGTACAGCACGCTCGGCTTCAAGGTCACCGCCCGACTCACGGACCACATGGTCCGCCCCGCCGGCTTCGTCGGCGCCCAGCTGTGGCACCGCCGCCTCTCGGCGAGTAACGCCCCGCGGCTGTCGGCCATCCTCAATAAGAGCTAGCCGAGCGCTCGCGCCCAGCGACCGCGACGAAGCCGCGCCTGAGCGCGGCTTCGTGCACTTTCTCAATTGGATTTCTCACAGGGTCCCCCTCCGGAATCTCCTCCGAGCAGGCCCTTGACGCGCCCGGAGCCCTCCTTAAGTTCCGCGCGCGACCCTGCGGTTTCGCCGGTCACTCGTCGTGATCGCGCCGCCGGGGTCATCGCACCATCACCGGAACTTCTCACCCGAAACGACGGAGCTTTCTCGTGCCCGATACGCCCACGAGCAACGCCAAGCAACACGAGTTCAAGGCCGAGGTGAGCGCGGTCCTCTCGCTGGTCACCAACTCCCTGTACACCAATCGCGAGATCTTCCTCCGCGAGCTGATCTCCAACGCCGCCGACGCGCTCGACAAGGCCCGCTTTCAAGGCCTCACCGACCGCGAGCTCGAGGGCAAGGAGCTCACGCCGAAGATCACGATCACCAGCGACAAGCAGAACAACAAGCTGGTCATCGAGGACAACGGGATCGGCATGACCGAGGAGGAGGCCACGCGCAACCTCGGCACGATCGCGCACTCCGGCACGCTGCAATTCCTCAAGCACGTGCAGGAGGAGCAGGCCGAGGGCAAGCGCCCCGACCTCAACCTCATCGGTCAGTTCGGCGTCGGCTTCTACAGCGCGTTCATGGTCGCCGACCGCATCGACGTGTACACGCGCTCCGCTCACCCCGGCAACAAGCCGGTGCGCTGGGTCTGTAAGGATCCTGGCAAGTTCACGGTCGAGCCGACGGACAAAGAGACCCGCGGCACCCGGATCGAGCTGACGCTGAAGGAGGAGGCCACGGAGTTCCTCGATCGCTGGAAGATCGAGAACATCGTCCGCCGCTACAGCAACTTCGTGATGCACCCGATCGAGCTCACGACGATCAAGGACGACGGCGAGCAAGACGGCGAGACCAAGCAGGTCAACGAGGGCTCCGCGTTCTGGGCCCGCAGCCCCAAGGAGCTGACCGAGGAGGACTACAAGGAGTTCTACAAGCACGTCATGGGCGGCTTCGTGATGCCCGGCGACGAGCCGCTCGCCCGCGTGCACGCCTCGCTCGACGCGCCGATCCAGTTCAAGGCGCTGCTCTACGCCCCCGGGCGGCCGCCGGCGGACCTGTTCATGGAGGACCGCAAGTCGGTCCAGCTGTACGCGCGCCGCGTGCTGATCGTCGAGAACTGCGACAAGCTGCTGCCGCTCTACATGCGCTTCATGCGGGGCGTCGTCGACTCCGAGGACCTGCCGCTCAACGTCTCGCGCGAGATGGTCCAGGAGGACCGCAAGATCTCGGCGATCCGTCGTCAGCTGACCCGCAAGGTGTTCAAGATGCTCGACGCGCTCGCCGAGGAGAACGCCGAGAAGTACGCGCAGTTCTGGGAGAACTTCGGCGCGGTCCTCAAGGAGGGCGTGCACACCGACAACTCGCACCACAAGCAGCTGTTCAAGCTGCTGCGCTTCCGCAGCTCGACGTCGAACGAGTCCCTGCGCTCCCTGCAGCAGTACGTCGACGACATGAAGGAGGGCCAGGAGGCCATCTACTACATCACCGGCGAGAACGCCGAGGCCGTCGCTCGCAGCCCGCACCTCGAGGCCTGCCACGCGCACGGCTACGAGGTCCTGTTCATGACCGACGCGGTCGACGAGTGGGTCCTGCAGGAGCTGAAGGAGTTCAACGAGAAGCCGCTCGTCAGCGTGACGCAGGGCGAGCTCGAGATGCCGGAGGACGAGTCCAAAGACGAGGATGACGCTGAGGACAGCAAAGACGAGGGCAACATCGACGCGCTGCTCAAGAAGGCCAAGGAGATCCTCGGCGAGCGCGTGAAAGAGGTCCGCGCGTCCAAGCGCCTGCGCACGAGCTCCTCATGCCTGGTCGACGCCGAGGGCGCGATCAGCCGCAACATGGAGCGCATCCTGAAGATGGCGAAGCAGAGCGCGCCGTCGCGCTCCCGCGTGCTCGAGCTGAACCCGAAGGACGCCGTCGTGAAGGCGGCCAACCAGCTCGCCGTCAGCAGCCCGGACGACGCCCGCCTCGGCAACTGGGTCGAGCTGCTCTACGACCAGGCCGCGCTCGCCGAGGGCGAGATCAGCGACCCCGCCGGCATGGTGAAGCGCATCCAGCAGATCATGCTGGAGGTCGCCAAGCAGGGCTGACGCTCGGCCGGTAGAGCACGAATACCGGGGATTCGGCGCCGCGCCGGATCCCCGGTTTATTGTTATGTGCGCGCGCCCGCGCGCGTGCGCACGCGCAGCGCGTGACGCAGTGGACGAGCCCACGACCCGCGGGGTAGGACAGGCCGCAATGAGCGTCGGAATTCTTACCAGCGGCGGCGACGCGCCCGGCATGAACGCCGGCGTGCGCGCGGTGTTCCGCTCGATCAAGATGCGCGAGCCCAGCCGCGAGATCGTGTTCTTCCGCGGCGGCTTCCGCGGGCTCGCGCGCAAGCTCGACTCGTCGACCGACCGCAACGTGCAGCGCCAGGAGACGCGCGGGATCATCCACCGCGGCGGCACCTTCCTCGGCACCGGGCGCGTCCCCGAGCTCAAGGTGCCAGCCGCGGACGCGCCGGACCGCGTAGCGCAGCTCGCCGCCCACGAGGCGTTTCTGCGGGTCGCCGCGGTCAACCTCTACCAGATGGACGTGAGCGACCTCGTGGTCGTCGGCGGCGACGGCTCGTTCCGCGGCGCGCGGCTGATCGCTCGCCACTTCCGCGAGACCTTCCCCGACCGCCCGTTCCGCGTGATCGGGATCCCCGGCACGATCGACAACGACATCTGGGGCAGCGACTACTCGATCGGCTTCGACACGGCGCTCAACAACGTCGTCGACGCGATCCGCAAGATCCGCGACACGGTGGAGTCGCACAAGCGCGTGATCATCCTCGAGGTCATGGGCAACACCTCCGGCTGGCTCGCGCTGCAGTCGGCGATCGCCGGCGGCGCCTCGGTCCTGGCGATCCCCGAGGTCGCCGCCAGCCATGACCACGAGAACATCGTGCGCCGGCTGATCCGCGGCGCCGAGCGAGACTACCGCTACTTCATCATCGTCTACGCCGAGGGCGTCGCCAAGCAGCACGGTAACGGCTGGGCGCAGGGGCTGCGGCGGCGCATCGAGGCCGATCCGAGCCTCCGCCGGCTACACGGGGGGGTGCCCATGGAGGTGCGCCTCAACTCGATCGGCCATCTCGCCCGGGGCGGCAGCCCGAGCGCCCTGGACAACACGCTGGCGGGTCTGCTCGGCACGGCCGCGTCCGACGTCATCCTGCACGGGCAGCTGCCCGGCGGCCCCGCGCTCGCGGGCGACGTGATGGTCGGCTGCGAGGGACCGCGGGCGGTCGCGCTCGCGCTCGACGAGGTCGTCGAGCGCTCGCCGCGGCTCGTGACCGAGGACAGCCCGCTGTTTCGGATCGCGCAGAACTTGATGCTGAGCGCCGAGCAGCCGTTCTAGCGCGACGCGCTACACTGACTCGCGTCCATGCAATTCGCCTCGGCTGCCGGTATCGACCTCTGCTACGAGACCTTCGGCGACCCGGCCGGTCGGCCGCTGCTGCTGATCATGGGGCTCGGGTGCCAGCTCGTGCACTGGCCCGTCGGCTTCTGCGAGGCCCTCGCGGAACATGGCTTTTGGGTCATTCGCTACGACAACCGCGACATCGGCCTCAGCACCAAGCTCGAGCACCTCGGGCTGCCGCCGATCCCGAAGCTGATCCTGCGCAAGCGCATGGGGCTCTCGCTGCGCGTGCCCTACCAGCTCAGCGACCTCGCCGACGACGCGCGCGCTCTGCTCGACGCGCTCGGCGTACCGCGGGCGCACGTCGTCGGCGTCTCGATGGGCGGGATGATCGCGCAGCTGCTGGCGATCCGGCACCCCGAGCGCGTGCTCAGCCTGTGCTCGTGGATGTCGACGACCGGCGATCCGCGCGTGGGCAGGCCGAAGCGGGAGGCGCTGCGGGTCATGCTCAAGACGCCGCCGAAGGATCCAGACGCGCTCCTCGACCACGCGGTCCTCGTCTGGCGCGCGATCGGCAGCCACGGCCCGCTCTTCGATCCCCAGCGCGTGCGGGAGGTGGCCGCGACCGCGTTCAAGCGCTCCAGCTACCGCCGCGGCTTCGCGCGTCAGCTCGCGGCGATCCTCGCCGCGCCGCCGCGCGAGCCGATGCTCGAGCGCGTCCGCGCGCCGACGCTGGTCCTGCACGGCCGCGTCGACCCGCTCGTCGATGTCTCCGGGGGCGAGGCGACCGCTGCGGCGATCCCGGGCGCTGAGTTCCGGCTGTTCGACCGCGTGGGGCACGACATCCCCGAGCCGCTGTGGCCCGAGTTCGCGGCGGCGATCGCGAACAACACCCAGCGCGCGTAACCGGCTGACAGGCGCCCGTCGCGATCGGCTGCTACGGTGGGGGCATGCGCCGGGCAGACGCGGGCGCGGCCGCTGGCCGCCGGCGCGACATGGACAGGGTCGTCGCTGGAGAGCCGCTCGCGTCGTCGCTGCGGGCGCACCTGGGTCCAACGAACACCGGTAAGACCCACCGCGCGATCGGCCGCATGCTCGAGCACCCGACCGGGATGATCGGGCTGCCGCTGCGGCTGCTGGCGCGCGAGGTCTACGACCGCGTGACCGCGGAGGTCGGCGAGGCGCTCGTCGCCCTCGTGACCGGGGAGGAGAAGCGCATCCCGCAGCGTCCGCGCTACTGGGTGTGCACCGTCGAGTCGATGCCGACGGACCGCACGGTCGACTTCCTCGCGGTCGACGAGATTCAGCTCGCGACCCACCGGCAGCGCGGCCACACCTTCACGGAGCGGCTGCTGCACGCGCGCGGGCGCGTCGAGACGTGGTTTCTGGGCGCCGAGACGATGCGCCCGCTGATTGAGGAGCTGGTGCCGACGGCCGCGCTCGAGCGTCACCCGCGGCTGTCGCAATTGACCTACGCCGGCGCTAGCTCGATCGGCGCGCTCCCTCCCCGGACGGCCGTCGTCGCGTTCTCGCTCCCGGAGGTCTACGAGCTGGCCGAGCGCATGCGCACGCGCCACGGCGGGACCGCGCTGGTCCTCGGCGCCCTGTCCCCAAGGACACGTAATGCCCAGGTCGCGATGTACCAGGCGGGCGAGGTCCAGTACATGGTCGCGACCGACGCCATCGGGATGGGCCTGAACATGGACATCGACCACGTCGCGTTCGCGTCGCTGCAGAAGTTCGACGGCAAAGAGCGACGCCCGCTCGAGCCCGCCGAGCTCGCGCAGGTCGCCGGCCGCGCCGGCCGCTACACCCGCGACGGCAGCTTCGGCACGCTCACCGGCATCTCGCGCGAGCTCCCGCCGCGCGTGGTCGCGGCGCTCGAGAGTCATCGCTTCGCGCCCGAGCGGCGGCTCGTGTGGCGCAACCACGCGCTCGACTTCGGCTCGCTCGAGCGCCTGATCGCGAGCCTGAGCGAGCGCCCGCGCTCGCGAAAGTTGCAGCGGATCGAGTTCGCGCAGGACTACGAGGCGCTCCTCCAGCTCGCCGCGCGCCCCGACATCCGCGCGCGCGCCGACCGACCCGAGCGCGTCGAGCTGCTGTGGGAGGTCTGCCGGATCCCCGACTTTCGCAAGCTGCTCGTCGACAGCCACACGCGCCTGCTGGCGGAGATCTTCGAACAGCTCGCCGGCCCGCGCAGCGCCCTGGACACCGACTGGATCGCCAGTCGGATCGCGCGCCTCGAGACCACCGAGGGGGGCATCGACGCGCTCATGAACCGCATCGCGTTCACGCGCACGTGGACCTACGTCTCCAATCACACGCGGTGGCTGGCGGACGCGCGACACTGGCAGGAGCGCACCCGCGCCCTCGAGGATCGCCTCAGCGACGCGCTGCACGAGCGCCTGACCCAGCGCTTCGTCGACTCGGGGCGTCCGGCGAGCCCTCACGGGCGGCGCTCGCGGCCGCGTTCACGAAACCAAGCGCGCGAGCCCACGCGGGACCGCGAACTTGGTCGCGCGCGCGTCGACAGCCCCTTCGCCGCGCTCTTGGCCCTCGACGCGCTCGTCCCCGACGCGGACGGAGCGCGCGACGACGACGCCCATCACGGCCTCGCCCCCCGCGAGCTCGGCGCGCTCGTTGAGGCTGGACACGGGGCGTTCACGCTCGGCGACGACGGCCTGCTCCGACGCGCCGAGGACGAACTCGCGCTCGCGCGCCTGGCCGGTGGTTCCCAGCTGCTGCGCCCCGAGCTGCGCGTGCTGGACGACGTCGTCAGCAGCAAGGGCGCCCGCGCGCAGCTGCGCCGGCGACTGAACGCCTGGGTGCTCGACGCCGTGGGCGAGCTGCTCGAGCCGCTGCGCCGGGCCCCCGCAGCCGACACTAGCCCCGCGCTCCGCGGGCTGCTGTACCAGCTCGAGCAGGGCCTCGGCTGCGCGCGACTCGAGCAGGCCAAGGCGCAGCTCGAGCATCTCACGGGCGCGGATCGACGCGAGCTCGAGCGCCGCGGCGTGCGGATCGGCCGGCGGTGGATCTTCGCGCCCCGCTCGCTGCGACCGCGGCGGGTCGGCCATCGCTTCGCCCTCGCGCTCGCCCACGCCGGGCTGCTGTCCCCGGGTCGGGCGCGACCGAAGGCGCCCCCGACCGGCGCGGTCTCGTTCGTGATCGCCAAGGGTGTCGATCGCCGCGTCTACGAGCTGGCCGGCTACCCGGTGATCGGGCCGCGGGCGATCCGGGTTGATCAGCTCGAGCGCGCCCGCGAGGCCCTCGACGCGGCGCGGCGCGAGCCCGACGCGGAGCTCGATCTTCGCGGACTCACCAGAACGCTTTCGGGCTGGCTCGGCACCCCCGGCGCCGAGCTCGAGCGCGTCCTCGCCGCGATGGGCTACGCGATCTCGAAGACCGGCGTCACCACCCGACGCGGTCGCAAGCGACGTCGTCGTCGCGCGTGACCGCAGCCCGCCCCGCGTCACGCGTGGGCGAAGCCCGGGAACACGTCGACGGTGCGGGTCCGCGACAGCACGGAGGCCGACGGCATGCGCGGCGCGTGCACCCGCCGGAGCTGCTCGCGCACCGTGTCGGCGTCGGGGCGCATCAACGTGGCCACCAGCGTGTAGCCGTAGACCTCGAGCTCGTCATCGGGCTCGGCGTGACAGAGTCGGCCGTGCAGCGTCATCCAGATCGACCGGTAGCCGTGGAACTCCGCGAGGCCCTCGACGAGGTTAGCGATCTCCTGGTCCACGTTCACGCCGATCATGTCGGCACGGTGACACGCCGCGGATCGGCCTCCAAAAAACCGGCCGGTTCGAGCGCGTCACGGAATCAGTGACCCATGGTGTTGTCGAGCCCGATCGAGCTCCGCACCCGCTCGATGCCCCGCGCCATGATCCGCGCCGCCTCGAGCATCCGAGGGCCCGGGCGGCCGGAGAACCGCTCATCGAGCGTGAACACGTGGCCCCACAGCGCGGCCTTGAGGCGCTCGAGCCCCGGCCGCTTGATCAGGTTCTGCAGGTCGAGCTTGTCCTCGGACACGCCGCACCACGACACGAAGCAGACGTCCGGGCGCGCCTTGTGCAGGTCCTCCGGCGTGATCTCGACGCTCGAGCCCTCGCGGTCGCCGAACACGTTGATCCCGCCCGCGAGCTCGATCAGCTCGTTGCTGAAGCAGTCCGCGCCGGGCGTAAACATCGGTCGCGGCCACCACTCGAGGTACACGCGCAGCGGGGTCGGGCCGCGCGTGGCCAAGAGCGCGGCCCGTTCGCGCGTCATCTTCGCCCGGGCCGCGCGCGCGGCCTGGGCGACGCCGAGGCGCGTCCCCAGGGTCTCGAGGTTCGCGAGCACGTCGTCGATACGACGCGGCGCGAACACCAGCTGCGGCACGCCGCGGCGGCGCAGGCCGGTGACGATCCGCTCCATCCCCGGGACCGACAAAGAACTCAGCACGAGGTCTGGTTTCAGCGCGACGACGCGGTCGAGATCGGGGTTGAGGTCGGGGCCCAAGCGCTCGAGCGTGGCGAGTTCCGCGGGCCAGTCCGACGAGTCCTCGCAGGCGATCAAGCGGTCCACGCAGCCGACGGCCGCGATGAGCTCGGCGTTGGAGGGCGCGAGCGTGATCAGCCGCGCGGGAACAGCGCCCTTGGCCGCCTCGGACGAGAGCAGCGAGACCTCAAACGGCCCCCGGGCGACCGGCTCACCGAGCTCATCTCGGAGGTTGATCGCGCGAGCGCCGCGCGCGACCAACCAAGCCATCACCGCGAAAACGACCTCGCGACCGTCACGATCAAAGGCGGCGCGGTCGATGATTTGGTCGGTCAGCGACAGCCAGGCGGTGGGTCCGCGCTTGCCCGCCAAATCGGGCCCCTCGCCCGGTTCCTGCGGCTTTAGATCGAAAGCCTCGGCCCGCGGCTTGGCAGCCCAGGACTCCGGGAGGGCCTCACGGCGCACGGCGCGAAACGAAGGAGTTTCCCACTGGTGCTCCGGCTTCCGCATACCCACAGAATACTCGTCAACAACGGCGTTTGAGCTGCACGGGCAGTATGCTTTATCGCGCGCATTTCATGCACCCGTCGCTGCCAAACGGCGCAAGCGCGTCGCCGTCATCGGCATCCATGATCCGCTTGCGGCAAATCGAGCTGCGCTTTTCCGCGACTGGCATGCCAACATCGGTTAGCATGCGCGAAGCCACACCTGAGCTGGCTGGCCGGCTGGCCGGGCCTCGGGTCGGCGCGAAAGAAGTGAAGTCTATGGACATCTCGATCAAGGAAGCAGCGGAACTCCTCGGAAAAAGTCAGCGTACGGTCCGCCATATGGCCCAGACCGGTCGAATTCCGGCCCGCCGGATCGGCTCGCGATGGTTGATCAAGCGCGCGGATGTGGACGCGATCAAGGCCGGGAAGAAGCCCCCGTCCGAGACGCAGGCGTCCGAACCGACAGCCGAGGCCGAGGCCGCGCCGAAACCGGCCGAGCACGCGGCTCCGCGCGCGCCACAACCCCGCCCGGTCGCCGCGCCGCGTGCCAGCTTCACCGTCTCGTTTGACACCTCGCTTCACCACTCGCGTCGCAAGCCAAATCACACCGCCGAGACCGTCCGCGATCTCGACAGCTTCACGATCGCGGCCGGCGTCCTGGCCGAGGTCGCGTTCCTGCGTCACCAGGGCCCGTGTGACGAGGTGCTGATCGGCGAGATCGAGCGTGCGCTCCGCGGGATCCTCGAGGTCCTCGCCGACGGGCTGCAGCAACGCGACGCCGTGGCCAAGACCGAGCGCTTCCGCGTCGCGCAGACCCGGGCCTGCGGCGCGCTCACCGGACTGCTGCACTACAACATGGTCTACGCCGAGCCCGATCTCGACCCGATCTCGGAGCGCATTGAAAAAGACCTGCTGCCGGCCCTTCGCGAGCTGATCGAGGCCATCGAAAAACGCGCGCGCTGGCGCGGACGCGCCATCACGGCGGCCGAGCACGCGATCGACCGGGTGTTCACGCAGGTCCGCGACTTCGCGGGCGAGGGCCGACTCGGCACCGGCCTGCACACCATCCACAAGACGCTGAACCGCGCGCTCGAGGCGGCGCTCTAACGACGCCGCGTGAACGAAGAGAAGAAAAGGCGCGACCGGGTGGTCGCGCCTTTTCTGTATCCAAGACCGCGATGTGGACTACGTGATCCGCTCGCCGGGCCGCGACCGCGGGTCGAGCTCGATCACCGTCACGGCGTCATCGCTCGCGCCCGCGGCCAGGATCATGCCCTCGCTCATCCCGAACTTCATCTTGCGCGGCTTGAGGTTGGCGAACACCGCGACGTGTTTCCCGACGAGCGCGGCCGGATCTGGGTAGCTTTTTGAGATTCCGCTGAACACGTTGCGCGTGCCGAGCGGGCCCAGATCGACGGTCAGCTGCAGGAGCTTGCGCGCGCCCTTGACCGAATTGCACTCGAGCACCTTGCCGACCCGCAGGTCGATGGGCCCAAACGCGTCGATCGTCACCTCGTCCGAGAGCGCCTCGACCTCGTAGTCGTAGCTCGCCTCGTCCGCGTCTCCGCTCGCTGCGGCCTCCTCGGCCGCGCGCTGCTTGCCGGCCTCGATGATCGCGTCGAGGGTCTTCTTCTGCACGCGCTCGGCCAGGGTCTCGTACTTGCCCAGCACCGTCTCCGGCGGGATCGGCTCGCCGGCGTTGGCGAAGGTCAGCGGGCTCTCGAGCTTGAGCATGCGCTCGATCTTCTCGGCCCACCCGGGCAGCACCGGCTTGACGATCGCGGCGATGATCTTGCTCGCGTAGACCGCCGCCGCGTTGACCGCCCGCGCGCGCTCGGGGTCCGACTTGGTGAGCTTCCACGGCGCCGCCTCGGTCATGAACAGGTTCAGGTCCTCGGCGATCTCCATGGCGACGCGCAACGCCTTGGCCGACTCGAACTCGGCGTAGAGCGCCGGGACCGTCGCCAGCCGCTGCTTGGCCGTCTCGAGCAGCGGCGCCGCGTCCTCGGCCGGCGCGCCGATCGTCCCGCCGAGCCGACCGACGATGAACTTGATCGAGCGGCTCGCGAGGTTCGCCAGCTTATTGACCAGGTCGGCGTTGACCCGGTTGGCGAAGTCCTCCATGTCGAGGTCGAGGTCGTTCTGCGACGCGCCGAGCTTGGCCGCCAGGTAGTAGCGCAGGTAGTCGGGCTTGAGATGATCGAGGTAGGTGCGCGCCAGGATGAACGTCCCGCGCGACTTCGACATCTTCTCGCCGTTGACCATCAGCCAGCCGTGCACCTGGACCCGCGACGGCGGCGTGTAGCCGGCGCCGTGCAGCATGGCCGGCCAGAACACGCAGTGGAAGTACTGGATGTCCTTGCCGATGACGTGGACGATCTCGGTGTCGCCGCCCTCGTTCTTCCAGTAGCTGTCGAAGTCGCGGTTGTTGTCCGTACACCAGCGCTCGGTCGCGGCGATGTAGCCGATCGGCGCGTCGAACCAGACGTAGAAGTACTTCTCTGGGAAGCCCGGGATCTCGAAGCCGAAGTAGGGCTTGTCGCGGGAGATGTCCCAGTCGTTGAGCCCTTTCTCAAGGAAGCTCTTGACGAAATTGCGGACCTCGGGGCGCAGGTCTGAGCCGCCGCCCTCGGCCCGCGGCTTGGCCCACTGGGCCACGTAGTCGGCGTAGGAGTCGAGCTTGACGAACACGTGCGGCGAGCTGCGCAGCACCGGCGTATCCCCGCTCACGGCGCTGTACGGGTCGATCAGGTCGGTCGGGCTGTAGGTCGCGCCGCAGACCTCGCAGTTGTCGCCGTACTGATCCTCGGACTTGCAATTGGGACAGGTGCCCTTGACGAAGCGATCGGGCAGGAACATCTGGTCCTGCTCGCTGTAGAACTGCTCAACCTCGCGGACGGCCGTGTGCCCGCGCTCCTTGAGCGCGTTGAAGATCGCGGCGCAGTGGGCTTTGTTCTCGGGCGAGTGGGTCGTGTAGTAGATGTCGAAGCTGAGCTGAAAGTCGGTGTAGTCGGCGAGGTGCTCCGCGTGCGAGCGCCCGATCAGCGTCTCGGGCGGGATGCCCTCTTTGCGCGCCCGGATCTGAATCGGCGTGCCGTGGGTGTCCGCCGCCCACATCCAGATCACGTCCTCCCCCGCCATCCGGCGGGCGCGTACGTAGACATCGGTCTGGATCGCCTCGAGCAAGTGCCCGAGATGGGCTGGCCCGTTGGCGTAGGTCAACGCGGCGGTGACTAGGACCTGCTTGGACATGATGCGGGCTTGTAGCACGCCGCCGGACGCGACGTGAACGAATCTCCCGCGCGGGCTGTCCTGCGAGGCGCTACTCGGCGCTCGGCTCCTCGGCGATCGAACGCGTCCCGCTCGCGGTGTTCTCGAGCTCGCGCAGCTCCTCCAAGAGACCCTGGGCGGTCTCGCAGCGGCGCTCGACCTGACTGACGAGCTCGTGGATCTGGCTCGAGATCGCGTCGACCAGATCCGGGAGCACGTCGACCGCGGCGTGCCGCATGGCTCGCGGCGCGGTCAACAGCGGGATGACTCGACCGGGCGTCTGGTTCGCCATCGCGGCCTTGTCCTCCATGATCTTCACGGTCTTGATCACGAGGTGATACTGGCCGCGCACCGAGAGGTAGCCGAGGTAGGCCAGCTCGATGGTTCGCTTCCCGCCGGGGTCGGTCGACTGACTCTCGGCCAGCGGACGCGGGTGCGTGTAGTCCATGCCGATGTTCAGGCGCCCGAGCGCCTTGTCGATCTCGGAGATCAGCCGGTTCAATCGATCCGAGCCGTCGTTGAGTCGCTTCGCGCCCTGACCTAGGGCGACCAGTCGCTCGGTGATGGCCATGCTGAGTTCCTCCTCGCTCCTGCCGGATCCTCGGATCGCGCCTGCCCTCGCGGATCAGGCCGCCGACAAAGACGCTAGCGCCTGCCCGGTGTCGGACGCAAGCGAACTCCGCCGCGCGCCCTGAGGCCGACGCGCGCTGGCCGGAGCTCCGCGCGGGGTCGCGCCGAGCTGAACTTTGGGGCACTCCGCGCGCGTCCGCGTGCGGGCGCCGGCGCCCCGTCGCTCCGCCGCGCCGGCCAGCTAGCCGCTCGCCGACGCGCGCGGGTCGAGGGCCGCCGCCTGATATGCTCCCATCGTGACATCGCGCGGAGTTCGGCTCGCCCTCGCCCTCGTGCTCTCGATCGGCGTCGGGGGCTGCTCACGCCCCCTCGGGGAGGACGCGGAGCGCGCTCCTCAGCCCGACTCCCGCGAGGTCCTGGAGCCTGGGAGCGACGATATGCAGCCCGACGCCGACGCGAACGCCCACGACGCGAACGCCCCTGAAGCCGACGACGACGCGCCCTCCGGGCCGCCCTTCTCGCTGGATGGCCCCGGAGACATCCTGCTCGCGCGCCTCGTCGGCAACGCGCCGATGAGCATCGAGAGCCCCTCGGAGTACTGCCTCGAGGACAAGCAGCTGTACCGCGGCTCCGACTACCGGGCGGGTGATCTCAACCTGTTCGGCGCCCTCGGCGACGTGCAGAACGACTGGCGCGGCGCGCCCGTGCTGCTGTTTGGGCGCGTCAAGCGGCCGCTGATGTCGGTCGTCACCAAGGTCGGCCCGTGCCCGGCGGACTACGAGAACGTCCCGATCCCGCAGATGCGCTCGGACTGGGGCAGCCCCGAGTGCGGGCAGAACCTCGGGCACTCGACCCGCGCGACCCTCGAGGGTCTCGACTACTTCGAGGTCACCGCGGCCCGCCGCCTCGAGCTCCTCGAGTTCGTCGCGCGCGACGCCGAGCGCCTGACGGTCCGCCTCTCAAACCCCTTCGACCGCCCGATCGAGGCGCGCGAGGGCGGCCCGCTGCAGGCGACGCTCCACTACGAGGGCATGTACGGCAAGCCCGGCGCGCGCGCGCGTCCGCTGGAGCTCTCGATCCCCGCGGGCGGCAGCCAGGAGCTCGCGCTCGATCGAATTTTCGAGGGCGGCGCGTGGTCGGCTCCAGGGACCAAGCGCGATCGCGTGAACCGACGGCACGCGCTCTACACCCTCGACCTCAGCGGCCAGCTCGGCGCCGCGCGGGTCGAGCTCTCGCTGCGACTGATCGGGCTCGGGGACTGAGCGCGCGACCGCCGGTCAGAAGTTGATGTTGTCCTCGAACTTCGCGTCGACGTCGTTGGTCCAGCGCGGCAGCTCGCCCTTGTAGAGCAGGTCGTAGGCGGCCTTGACCTCGAGCACGCGCCGCGTGTAGCGACCGGTCTCGCGGAACGGGATCTCCTCGATGAACTCGTCGAGCTCGATCGGCTGCCCGCCGGCGGCCTTGGCCGCGAGCCAGCGCGAGACGTTGAACGGGCCGCCGTTGTAGCTCGCGTAGGCCATCGCCGCCTGGCCGTGGAACTTCGCCATCAGCTCGGAGATGTAGTAGGTGGCGAGGCGCGCGTTGGTGTCGATGTCGAACAGCGTGTCGGCGTCGAAGCTGCCGGTCTCGCCGAGCCGCTCGGACAGCTGGCGCCCGGTCCAGGGCATGATCTGCAGGGCGCCGCGCGCCCCGGCGGAGGACACGACGTGCCGGCGGAAGCGCGACTCGGTGTACATCAGCGCCCACAGGTGGTTGGGATCGACCCCGCGGGACTCGGCCTCGCGCTCGAGCACCGGACGGAACGCGCGCGGGTGCCAGCGCGACTGGTAGGGGAAGCTGACGCTCGGCGTCAGGCGAGCGAGCCGGTACGGCTCATCGAGCGCGCGGGCCAGGGTGCGCAGCTGCTCCCGCGCTCGCTCGGAGGTGTCGCCGCTGCGGTAGAGCTTGCGGGCCTGCTTGCTGGGGCGCGGCTTGGGCAGCCGCCACTCGGCCTTCCAGCCGAGCCCGGCGATGTAGTCCTCGTTGCGCGGGGTGTAGCCGCCGCGCTTGCCGTTCTTGCTGACGATGTACTCGTCGGCCGCGATCCGGAACTCGCGGCGCGCCTCCTCGAGGAAGCCGACGCGGTGCAGCGCGGCCGCGCGGTCGAGGGCCTCGGACGCGCTGCCGACCTCGTCCCGCAGGGACGCGAAGCTCTCGCGCGTCGCCAGGTAGTCGAGGCGCTGCGACTCGTCGGGCATCGGGGTGATCTGCGGCGGCGCGCCGGCTTCGAGGCCCGCGTCGAGCAGCCGCTGGCGAGCCTGCAGACCGTAGTAGTTGAGCGCCTTGCGCTCGCTGAGCTTGCGCAGCAGCCCCGCGCCCTCTTCGCGCCGCTCCGGGTCGGAGGAGCGCAGCAGCAGCTTGCCGCGGAAGTACTGGGCCTGGGTCGCCTTGCTGCGGACGCGCCGCTCGACCTCGGCGAAGGCGACGATCGCCTCCTCGTCCCGGCCCAGGCGCATCTTGAGCCAGGCGTCGAGCCAGCGGCGCTCGCTCTGGTACGAGCGGTACTGGTTTTCGAACCGGTTGATCAGCTCGAGGGACTTCTCGTAGAGGCCGCCGCGGACCGCGATGCCGATCGCCGCCCACAGCTCCTGCTTGCCGATCATGCCCTTCTTCTTGGCGCGCTCGAGGTGCAGCGCGATGGCCTCCTCGTACTGGGCGTCGCGCTCGAGGCAGCGGATCAGGTCGTTGCGGAGGTCGAGGCCGCCGGCGTGCTCGTAGTTGGCGCGGAAGTCGTCGGCGCAGGTCCGGTAGTCCTTCTGCTTGTAGGCCGTCCACGCGCGCGAGCGCTGGGCCTGTCGGCGAACCGAGGGCGGGGTCGAGGGCTCGTCGATGATCGCGTCGAGCAGGCTGCGCGACAGCTCGACGTTCTTGAGCCGGCGGGCGTTCTCGGCGCGGATCAGGTTCTCGGCCCGCGACCACGGGCGCGCCTTCACCGAGCGCTCCTGCTCGGCGAGCGCGGTCAGCTCGCTCCAGGCCTGCTCGGCCTCGGGGTTGCCGGCGCGGGACATCGCGAGCGAGCGCAGCGCGTCGGCGCCTTCGCTGATCTTGCGGGCGCGGATCAACGCCTGCGCGCGCATCAGCTTGAGCTCGCCGACGTGCGGACAGTTGGGGTAATCGGCGATGACGCGATCGAGGGCCGTGACCGCCTTGCTCGCGGCGGACCGGGTAGCGGAGGCGTTCGAGCCCTGGACCTGCGCGAGGACGCGGGCCTGGGCCACGCGGACCTCGGGGAGGTTGCGAATCTTCTTGTGCTTGCGGGCCGTCGACAGCTGCTTGACGGCCTCGCGCCGGAGCTTGTCGGCCTCGACGGCGGTGAGCTCGGTGGAGGCGACGCCTGCGCTCGCCAGGGCCTCGAGGCTCAGCGCGAGCTCGTAGCGCACTCGCTCGGAGGGCAGCTGGCGGTCGAGCTTCTTGTCGGCGACGAGGAGCTCGAGCGCCGCGACGGCGCGCTGGTAGTCCCCAGCGAGACGCGCGGCCCGCCCCTCGATGGTCTTGAGCCGGTACCAGTCGTCGCTGCCCGGGGCGGGCGGCGGCGTCAGCTCGTCGATGCGCGTGAGCGCGGCGGCGGGCTCGTCGGACTGGAGCAGGAACGCGGCGCCGTCCAGACCTGGAGGCGGGGGCTCGCTCGGAGGCGCTGACGCGTCCTCCGTGGGCTCCGCCTCGTCCGGCTCCGCGTTCGCGGCTGCGGCCGCGTCCAGGGCGGCGACCTGCTGGCTCGTCGCGCTCGCGTCGGGCCACTGGTTGGAAGACGCGGCGGTCTTCGCCGTCTCGCTCGCGGCTGGCTGGACGGTTTGATCACCCTGCGGCTGGTGCGTCGGCCGGCACCCGACGAGCGACACAGCGAGCAAAACCCCGGTCGCCCACACCGCCTTCGAGTACCCCATTTTCCCGAGCGCCTTGCCGCGCATCACCACGTCCCCCCAAAGTAAACTTAGTACGAATTGAGACTAGCATACGGGCCTGCGCGTCCACATTTTTCGCGGAATTTCGCGAGCACCCTTCTTGTGTACATACGCGCGGCGGGGCGGTCTGATTCAGCGCGGCAGACGGGCTTACAAGCCCGTAACAAACCACCGCGACGCTCGTAGGCGCGTGCGTACGCTGTCTACTGCCAGCGAGATGCGTGCAACCTCGATCGCGTCACGCTGCGGTCGCCACCATGCACCGGGCGCAGGCGATCGCGAGCGCGACGCTGTGATCCGAATTTCGCGTTGGCCCGATCGGAATCGCCAAGTCGCGCTCCGACGCGCGCGACGCTCGGCGGACTATTCCGCGCTCTACGGCGCCGCTGCCGACCGCGATCGGCCGAGCCGATCTGTCTACAAATTCTCAACGACCGCCGGGTCGAGGTGCGTTCTTGCCCCACCTCGCGCGAGGAGGCCGCGCGCGAGCCGGTTGATCGCGCCCGAATTCCGCGTTTTCGGGCCCAGCGGGCGATAAAACGTTGATTGATCTATTGTGCGCCCGTGAGTCTACACCGTCCACCGCACCAGCTCGTCGCCACGGTCCTCGGCGCTGGCACCATGGGGGCACAGATCGCCGCCCACCTCGCCAACGCCGGGATCCGGACCTTCCTCCTCGACATCGTGCCGCGGGGCGTGCCCGCGGACGCGCCCGCGAGCAAACGCAACGCGATGGCGCTCGGCGCCATGAAGATGATGGGCAAGGCCAAGCCCGCGCCCTTCATGAACAAGGCCTACGCCGCGCGCATCACCCCCGGCAACCTCGATGACGATCTCGAGCGCGCCGTGGCCCTCAGCGACCTCGTGATCGAGGCCGTCATCGAGCGGCTCGACATCAAGCAGTCGCTGTTCACGCGCGTGGCCGCCGCGGCCAAGGCGGGCGCGATTCTGACGTCGAACACGAGCGGCATCGCGATCGCCTCGATCGCCGAGGGCATGCCCGAGGACGCGCGCAAGCGCCTGGTGGGCATGCACTTCTTCAACCCGCCGCGGTACATGCATCTACTTGAGGTGGTGCCCTCGAGCTTCACCGACCCCGAGGTCACCGCCGAGCTGGCGAGGTTCTCGGACCGCGTGCTCGGCAAGGGCGTGGTCGTGTGCCGCGACACGCCGAACTTCATCGGCAACCGCGTGGGCATCGCCGAGATGCTGCTGACCTTTAAAGCTACGGCCGACGGGGGCTACAGCATCGAGGAGGTCGACTTCCTCAACGGGCCGCTGATGGGGCGCCCGAAGACCGGCAGCTACCGCCTCGGCGACATGGTCGGCCTCGACATCGTGGGTCACGTGGTCGGCAACCTCCGCGAGGCGCTCAGCGGCGACCCGGAGAGCCCGAACTACGACGAGCTGTACGACCTGATGGTCGTGCCCGAGAGCCTGCAGAAGATGTACGAGCGCAAGATGCTCGGCGACAAGACCAAGGGCGGCTTCTACAAGAAGACCCGCAACGCCGAGGGCAAGCGCGAGATCCTGGCGCTGGACCTCGAGACCTTGGAGTACCGCGCCAAGGTCAAGCCGCGCGTCGCGGACATGAAGGACATCCGCAAGACCTGGGACATCCGCGAGCGCGTCGCCGAGGCCCTGCGGGCCGAGGGTCGCGGCGGCGCGTTCCTGCGCAGCGTCTACCTGCCGCTGTTCAACTACTCCGCCAACCGCCTCGGCGAGATCTGCGAGACCGCGCGCGAGATCGACGACGCGATGTGCTGGGGCTACGGCTGGCAGCTGGGGCCCTTCGAGCTGTGGGACGCCGTGGGCGTCAAGTGGGGCGTCGAGCAGCTCGAGAAGATGGGGATCAAGCCGGCCGCGAGCGCGCTCGCGCTGCTCGAGCAGCACGGCGACAAGGCGACCTGGTACAGCGGCAGCGCGAGCGAGCCGAAGACCTACGTCCCCGGCGAGGACGCCGGCTACCGCGACGTCCCGACCCCCGAGGGCGTCATCATCCTCAAGGCCGTCAAGGACCGCACCCCGGTCATCCACAACACCTTCACCGCGAGCCTCATCGACCTGGGCGACGGCATCGCGTGCGTCGAGTTCCACGGGCCCAAGATCAACGTCATCGACGCGGGCGTCTCCGAGATGCTCGCCACGGTCTGGGACCAGCTCGAGAAGCGCGGGGGCTTCCGCGGGCTCGTGATCGGCGACCAGTCGGATAACTTCTGCGCCGGCGCCAACCTCTACCAGGTCCTCGACGCCGCCGAGAACGGGCAGTGGGACGAGCTGACCGCAGCCATCCACCAGCTGCAGCAGTCGCTGATGAACCTGCGCCACGGGCCGATGCCCGTCGTGACCGCGCCCCACGGCCTGACCCTGGGCGGCGGCGCCGAGATCGCGATGCACGGCGCGGCCATCGAGGCCCACGCCGAGCTCTACATGGGCCTCGTCGAGATCGGCGTCGGCGTGCTGCCGGCCGGCGGCGGCCTCAAGGAGATCTGTCGCCGGGCCTCGGCCTGGGCGAGCCAGGTCCCCGACGGCGACCCCTACCCCTTCGTCCGCCGCGGCTTCGAGAACGCGGCTGCCGGCAAGGTCGCCACCAGCGCCGACGAGGCGCGACTCAACGGCTGGCTGGCGCCGGGCGACCGCATCACCTTCCACAAAAACCGCGTGATCGCCTCGGCCAAGGCGCGCGCGATCTCGCTCGCCGAGGCCGGCTGGACGCCGCCAGACCGCGACGAGCCCATCCACGTGATCGGGGCGCCGCGCGGCTCGAGCTTCATGCTCGGCGCGCAGCTCTTCGAGTGGGGCGGCTACGCCTCGGCCCATGACAAGCTGATCGGGCGCAAGATCGCCCACGTGCTCAGCGGCGGGATGACGCCGACGGCGACCACCGTCACGGCGCAGCACCTGCTCGACCTCGAGCGCGAGGCCTTCGTCAGCCTGTGCGGCGAGGAGAAGACCCGCGCGCGCATGCAGCACATGCTCACGACCAACAAGCCGCTGCGCAACTGAACCGACCACCACCCGCGACGTACTCGTCAGAACAGGAAGATTTCCAATGCCACAACTTCAAGATGCCGTCCTGGTGGCCGCGCGGCGCAGCGCGGTCGGTCGGGGCAAGAAGGGCTCGCTCCGCAACACCTACCCCGACGACCTGGCCGCCCAGGTCGTCAAGGGGACGCTCGCTGACCTCGAGGGCCTGCCGCTCGATCGCGTCGACGACGTGATCTTCGGCTGCGCCATGCCCGAGGGCGAGCAGGGCCTCAACATCGCCCGCAACATCGGGCTGATGGCCGGCCTGCCCAACGAGAGCTCGGGCATGACCGTCAACCGGTTCTGCTCGTCGGGCCTGCAGACCATCGCGATCGCGGCCGAGCGCGTGATGGTCGGCGCGATCGACTGCGCCATCGCGGGCGGCGTCGAGTCCATGAGCATGGTGCCGATGGGCGGCAACAAGGCCGTCGTCAACCCCAGCGTCGTCGAGACGCGCCCCGAGCTGTACATCTCGATGGGGCTCACGGCCGAGAACGTCGCGCGCAAGTACGAGGTCTCGCGCGCCGACCAAGACGCCTTCGCGCTGACCTCCCACCAGCGCGCGCTCGCGGCGATCGAGGCCGGCAGGTTCAAGGACGAGATCGTGCCGGTCACGACCCTCGAGGGGACGACCTTCGACACCGACGAGGGGCCCCGGCGCGACACCAGCCTCGAGGCGCTCGCCAAGCTGCGGCCCGTGTTCCACATCAAGGGCAGCGTGACCGCGGGCAACTCCTCGCAGGTCAGCGACGGCGCCGCCGCGGCCGTGGTCATGTCGGCCAAGGCCGCCAAGGAGCTCGGCCTGACGCCGCTGGCCCGCTTCGTCGGCTTCGCGGTCGCCGGCGTCCCGCCGGAGATCATGGGCATCGGCCCCATCGCCGCGATCCCCAAGGTGCTCAAGCAGACAGGTCTGAAGCTGGAGGACATGGACGTCATCGAGCTCAACGAGGCCTTCGCCAGCCAGTCGCTCGCGGTCATCCGCACCCTCGGCCTCGACCCCGAGCGCGTCAACCCGAGCGGCGGCGCCATCTCGCTGGGGCACCCGCTCGGCTGCACCGGCGCCAAGCTGACCGCGACGATGATCGCGGAGCTGCGGCGCCGCGAGGGCCGCTACGGCATGGTGACGATGTGCATCGGCGGCGGCATGGGTGCCGCCGGCGTCTTCGAGCGCATGTAGAACACGCGGCGAGACGACGGGCCGCAGCCGCGGCCCGCCACGACGAGCGGGCGAGCGACCTCAACCGAGGTCACTCGCCCGCGGTCGTTCGCGCCGACTGTGACAGCGATCGCGGCGCCGCGTATACAAGCTTCCGCCGCGCATGTATGGATAATGTGCTCGTGGTGCGTGCAATAACAACACGGCCCAAGGTTCATAAACTGTCTGACAGTACATACGAAGTCTCGGCCGCGAACGCCGACGAGACGGCCGGCACAAAATACGCGCGCCAAGGTGCGCGGGTCACACACTTGATCATTTTTGGGGCATGCAGCCCCCTACACGTGTTTAGCGGCAAAATTCGACCCTCACAGGACGATACAGATCCGCGCGATCAGGAGTTCGCAAACCGCGCACACGACGATTGTGGAGCCTTCCGCAGCGGCGAAACTGGCCGCGCAATGATAATTCGACCTCGCTACGATGTGCGATCTCTCACGGCCTGAAATAGGCCGGCTGTCCGGCCCCCGGAAGGCCGCGACCCTCACAACACGCGTGAAAAAACGCGTATCAATTGAGCGAATTACGGCGGCTCACAAACGTGGGAGAACAGGCCCGCGCCCCCGCGGCAGTCGGCGCGCCGAGCACCCGGGGAGCTCCCGCGCGCCGCCCCTCGCGGGCGCGATCTCGGCTGCGCGGCGCGGGGCCTCCCGCGACAGAGCTCAACTACGCGGCGAATGAGGCGGTTTGACGGCCACGCGGCTCGATCCGCGCCGCGCGATTAAACATTACCCAAGAGACATCTTCGAAGGAGCGCGCCGGTTGAATGTGACAGTTCCGCGCGAGCCAGGCGACGAAAAAGAGCACACAACACCGCGCGAAAAGGAGAACCCGAGAACTTCGCCCCATCGCGCCCTCACGCTCAATTTATGCGCGATTTCAGGCGTTTGCGCGCGAGCCCGAGCTGAACATCCGCGCACACCAGGCGCAAACTCTACACATTTGCGCCCGTCTTCGCTGGCGCGATCATTCGCGCTGGACGGTAGCGCCAGTTGACACGCTCCCCGCTTCGCATAGAAATGGATCGTGATGGTGAGGCGGTACACACAGCACGCGCGCGTTCGCGGCGACGGGGTGTCCGGACTATCGCGACGACCCGAAGCCAGCGCGTTGGCTTCAAGACCGCGCTCACCAGCTCGCGGCCCCCTCGCTCGCGAGGAGGCCACCCCGACCTTGTATTGAGGTCTTTGAGACGAAAAGGCGCAGCATGCGGGTACGGTCATGAGGGCCGTACCCGCAGTTTTTTGCGCCTCGAGAGACCGCAGCCGATCACGCGGGCTCGCGCGCGCGTCGTGTCCACAGGAAGTAGACCGGGACGCCGACGAGGATCACGCCGATGTTGGCGAAGAACGTCCCCGGCTGCGTCACCGCGTAGTTGGTCAGCAGCCCCGCCGACGCGAGCAGGAACAGGAGCGGGACGACCGGGTAGCCCCAGGTCTTGTACGGGCGCGGGAGCTCGGGGCGACGCCGCCGCAGCGTCAACACGGCCGCGACCGCGAGGATGTAGAACGGCCAGATGCCGATGACGAAGCCGTCGGCCAGCGCGGCGAAGTCACGGATCGAGACGAACACGATCCCGAGGCAGACCGAGAGCATGATGGCCGCGGCCGGCGTGCCGAACCTCGGGTGGACCGTGCCGATGCGCTTGAAGAACAGCTTGTCCTCGGCCATCGCGAAGAACACCCGCGGGCCCGTCATCATGGTCCCGTTGAGCGTGCCGAAGGTGCTGATCATGACGGCGCCGGCGATCAGCGTGACACCGATCGGGCCGAGCAGCGCGGCCGCGACGTCGGCGGCGACCAGCTCGGAGCCGGGCATGGACTGCAGGCCGACGACCTTGATGTAGACGTAGTTGGCCGCGAGGTAGAGCGCGACGACGCCCGCGGTGCCGAGGATGAACGCGCGCGGGAGCACGCGCTGGGGGTTTTTGACCTCGCCGCTGACGAAGCCGGCGTCAGACCAGCCGTCGTAGGCCCAGAGCACGGCGATCGTGGCGACGCCGAAGGCCGCGAGCGAGCCCGAGGGCGGCGCCGCGGGGTCCACCGGCGGCGCGGGGATGTCGACGGGGTGCGAGGCCGTGAGCACGAGCCCGAGCACCACCAAGACGAGCAGCGCGAAGACCTTGAGCACGGTCGTCAGGTTCTGCACCCAGGCGCCCAGGTGCACGCCGCGGATGTTGATGAGGCCGACCGCCAGGATCATGAGGCCCGCGGTGCCCTGCGCGATCGTGATGTCGAAGGGGAACCACGGCCAAAACAGCGCGAGCGCCGTTCCGCCGTCGCGCCCCAGCAGCCGCCACAGGTACTCCGACGAGGTGATCGAGATGGCGCCGTAGGAGGACGGGCGGAGGATCAGCAGCTGGGCCCAGCCGAACAAGAACGCGGGCAGCCGGCCGAAGGCCTCGCGGATGTACACGTAGGTGCCGCCGCTGCGCGGGAACGCGGCCGCGAGCTCCGCCAGGGTCAGCGCGCCGGCGAGCGCGACCGCGCCGCCGACGATCCAGACGAGCGCGAACTGCCAGCCGACGTCGACGTGCCCCGCGATCACGGCGGGCGTGCGAAAGATGCCGCTGCCGATGGTCGAGCCGACGAGCACCGCGACGGCGCTGAACAGCCCCAGGCGCCGCGGCAGCCGCTCGCCCCAGGGATCAGCCTCGCCGGCGCGAGATGTTGATGACGAGGTCGATCCAGCTTCGCCGGCGGTCACAGGTTTTTGGCATACCGCACCGCGATCGTTTCACCAACGAATCTTCGCGACCGCGGGCGCCTGACCGATAGCTCTGTTATCGTCGCGGCGCGTGCACGCCCACGCCCGCCTCGTCACGCTCTCCCTGCGCTACCCCTTCGGGCTGTCGCGCAGCACCGACACGCGCCTGCCCACGGTCGTGTTTCGCCTCGGCGACGTGGGCCTCGGCGAGGCGCCGCCGGTGCGCTACCTCGAGCAGGATCCCGCCGACGCGCCGCCGCTGCTCGCGGCCATGGCCGCCGACGTCGACGCGTCGAACCTCGAGGATCGGGCCTACCACGGCGAGCGCGCCCGCGCGCTCGCGCCCGCGCACTCGTCGGCCCGCGCCGCGTTTGACATCGCGCTGTGGGACGCGGCCGCGCGCCGCCGCGACCTGCCGCTGCACGCCTACCTGCACGCGCTCGGCCACGCGCCCACGCTCGCCGCGCCCGCGCGCCAGACCTCCTACACCATCGCGCTCGACTCGCTCGACGCCATGGAGGCCCGCGCGCGCACGGCCGCCGCCGCCGGCCTGCCGCTGCTCAAGCTCAAGCTCGGCCGCGACCCGAGCTTTGACGTCGAGGTCGTCCGCCGGGTCCGCGCGGCCGCGCCGAGCGCTCGGCTGCGCGTCGATGTCAACGGCGGCTGGGCGCTCCCACTCCCAGACGCGCTCGCGCTGTGCAACACGATGGCGGACCACGAGGTCGAGTTCATCGAGCAGCCGCTGCCGATCGGCGCGCTCGAGCAGACCGCGAGGCTGCGCCGCGCCGCGCCGCTGCCGATCATCGCGGACGAGGACGTCCAGGACCGAGGCTCGCTCGCGGCGCTGCGCGAGCTCGACGCGGTGGACGGGATCAACCTCAAGCTCTCGAAGTGCGGGGGCATCAGCGAGGCGCTGGCGATGATCGAGATCGCGCGCGCGCAGGGCTGGCGAGTCCTGCTCGGCTGCATGATCGAGACGCGCGTCGGGCTCTCCGCAGCCGCGCAGCTCGCCGCGCTGATCGACGACTTCGACCTCGACGCGCACATGTTGACGACCGACGATCCGGTGGCGCCCGGGAGCCTCCCGCCGGAGCGCTGGACCGCGAACCTGCCGCGGCTGGATGGACCAGGGATCGGCGCCTCGCTCGACGTGCTCGCGCCGGCGGCTGAATAATCCCCGCCCGGGGAATACTCAGACGCGCTCCAAGGCGCCCTCATGCGCCGAATTGGACGATCGCGCCGCCGCGGCGCATGCTCTGCACCCGCGCATGTCGTTCGTCTCCCCGCCTGTCGCCGAGCTGCTGTCCGCTGAACGTGAGCACCTCCAGCGCCTGCACGCGCTGCTGGAGGCCGACGCCGAGGCGTCGCCCGAGACCGCGCAGGCGATCGCCGACATCGTGAAGCAGCTCGACAAGCTGTTCCTCGTCATCTTCGTCGGCGAGTTTAACGCGGGCAAGTCGAGCGTCGTGAACGCGCTGCTCGGCGACGAGGTCATGGAGGAGGGCCCGGTCCCGACGACCGACATGATCACCGTGCTGCGGCACGGCCCGGCGCGGGCCGACCGGACGCTGTCGGAGGATCTGCGGGAGCGCAGACACCCGGCCGCGCTCCTGCAGGATGTTGACCTGGTCGATACGCCAGGTACCAACTCGATCATCCGCCGGCACCAGACCCTGACCGAGCAGTTCATCCCGCGCGCGGACCTGGTGCTGTTCGTGACCTCCTACGACCGGCCGCTCAGCGAGTCCGAGCATCAGTTCCTCAAGTTCATGCGCGAGGTCTGGGGCCGCCGGCTCGTGTTCGTGCTCAACAAGGTCGACCTCGCGCGCGGCGACCAGGCCAACCTCGAGCTGGTGCTGAAGCACATCCGCGACGGCTGCGAGGCGCTGATGGGCTTCGCGCCGCGGATCTTCCCGGTCAGCGCGGAGCTGGCCTTCGCCGCGAAGCGAGCCGACAAGCCCTCGGTGAAGGACGCGCTCTGGGAGCAGAGCCAATTCGAAACGCTCGAGCGCTTCGTCCGCGACACCCTGACCGGTCCGCAGCGGATGCGCCTCAAGCTGATCGCGCCGCTCGATGCCTCGGGCCGCCAGCTCGACGCGATCGGCGGCCGCCTGCAGACGCGCGCGGACAGCCTGGCCCAGGACGAGGCGAACCTCGCCGACCTCAAGCGTCGGCTCGAGGAGACGCGCGCGCAGCTCAAGGACGGCTACCAGGCCAACCTCGACTCGATCGACAACCTGATGCTCGAGCTGGACCGCCGCGGCGTCCGCTTCCTCGACGAGACGATCCGCCCGAGCAACCTCGCGCTGCTGCGCGACAAGGAGCGCTTCGGGCGGGAGTTCGAGAGCGCGGTGGTCCGCAAGCTCGACGCCCGCCTCGAGGGCAAGGTCGGCGAGACCATCGATCGCCTGCTGCAGCAGGCCTACACGCTGTGGGAGCAGGTCCTGCGCGACTTCGCCGAGCGCGCGCGGGCGACCGGGCGCTCGCAGGCGGCGCCGCGCGGCTCCCTCGACTACAACCGCGCGACCGTGTTCGACGCGATGAAGCGCGAGACCGACGCGCAGCTGACCGTGCACGACCTCGGGGAGGAGGCGCGGCGCCTGCTCGACGGCGCGCAGGAGGCCGCGTCGACCTTCCGCAATGTGCAGATCGGCGCGGCCGGCCTCGGCATCCTCGGCACCGTCCTGATCGTCACGACCGCGCTCGACCTGCTGGGCGGCCTCGGGCTCGTCACGGGGGGGGCGGCGGCGGTGCTCGGCTTCACGGTCCTGCCCCGCCAGCGACGCCGGGCGATCCGTGAGTTTCAAAAGCGCGTGAGCCGGCTGCGCGAGGAGCTGCGCGAGGCCCTGGGGGCGCAGCTCGACATCGAGATCGACAAGGTGCTCGGGCGCATCGACGGCACGACCAAACCGTACCGCGAGCTGGTCGAGCGCGAGCTCGCGGCCCTCGCCGCGGCCCGCGGGCAGCACGACGAGCTGACGCGCGAGCTGCAGGAGCTGCAGCGCCGCGTCGACGCGCTCGCGCCGCCGACGGGCGACGAGGAGTCGCTGCGCTGACGCGCTCAAAACATGTCCCAATGGACATGTCGACCCGGGCGACACGGTGCCCCTGGGATCTCTCCACACCCGGGTCATCGCGCCACGGCGCGCCGTGAACGCTCACCGCCTCGTGCGAGAATTCGCCGCATCCCGCCGCCCCGACTTGGTACGCGCCGTGCAATCTCCCGGGGCGTGAACGCGGGATCAGCACCACAGCATCGGCATGACGGCTACACGCGCGCGCGTCGACGCGTGCTCGTGACGGCGGCGGACACGGCGACGCTCCGCCGCGCCCGCCGCGTCTACCGCCACGATCAGCTCGTGGTCATCGACGGGATCGGGGACGCGCTCTCGCGCTGCGCGAAGGCGCGTTTTGACGTGATCATCTGCGGCTTGGCCCGCGACGCCGCGCTGGCGGGGCACTTCGTCGAGTGCCTGGAGATCCTGAACCCGACGCTGACGCCGCGCATCGTGTTCCTGGGCTGAGGGGCCCGGTCCGATGAGCGCGCGCGGATCGGCGGGACCGATACGCGTCGTGACGCGACTGATAGGGTAACGACGCCGCACGCGCGGCGAGAGAGTTCATGCGCCCCGCTCTATCACTCCACCCCCGCGCGCTCGCGCTCGCCGCGTCGCTGACCCTCAACGCCTGCAGCCCCGGCTCGAGCGGCTCGGCGACCGACGCTGACGCCGACGCGACCGCGACGACGACGACGACGACGACCGCCGACGCGACCGAGTGCGGCGCGCCGCCGCCATCGCCGATGTGTGATCCCGCGGCCGAGCTCGACCCCCGCGAGGAGGTGTGCGCGGCGCGAAGCGCGGAGAGCTGCGACGGGCCGATCGATCCCGACGGAGGCGTGGACTCCTGCGCCTGGGTCACCGCGCGACGCTTCGCCTACGAGGCCACCGACTGCGCGGAGTCGAGCGAGCAGGGCCTGTGCGTCGCGCTCGAATACCTCGGCGACGGCTGCGGCGAGCAATTCACCTGCGGCGGCGACGTCGCCGGGCAGGTGTACGCGCGCGTGACCCCGAGCTGCGACGTCGACGTGTTCCTCGGCTCGTTCTGCGGCGAGCGCCCGATCGGCTGGCTCCCCTGCGCGTGGGGTCAGGTCGACGGCGAGGCCTGCGAGCCGCCGTTTCCAGACGAAGGGCCCGCGGTCTGCAGCTGCGCGTGCGCTGACGGAGCGCGCTGACCCGAGCCGCGCTCGCGAGCGCTACGATCACGCTCACGGGCGGGAGCGGCTCGCCGCCGAGCTCGCCGCGCGGCTCGCTACCGCCCGCGCTAACGAGCCCGCGCCCGCGCGCCCCCGGGGCGACCGCGCGCGAGCGCGAAACATGGTCGTTGAGACACGGAGATCGCGTCGCGGCCTCCTGCCTCGATCGACATGATTGATGTGGCATGTCCGCTTCGGTACCGTGTCGAGCGACCCGCGCCTGCATGCCCGCCGCTCCGCCCCATCTCGACCGCTGCGTGGCCGGCCTCGAGCTGTCCGCGACCGCGACGTGGGCGCTCGACGCCGAGACGGTCCAGCTCGTCTGGGCCAACGACGCTGCGGTCGCGCTGTGGGGGGTAGCGAGCCGCGAGGCGTTGGTCGCCCGCGACGTCGTCTCGGGCGTGCCCGAGGTCGTGATGGAGCGGACGCGGCACGTCTTCGCGCAGGTCGCCGCCGGCAAGCACATGCGCGAGGAGTGGACGCTCTACCCCGACGGCGTGGCGACCCGCGTGCTCCTGGACCTGCGGGCCGTCACGCTGCCGAGCGGACGCGCCGGCGTGCTCTCCCAGGCGATCCCGATCACGAACGCGACGCCCGCGCCGCTGGAGCGCGCCGCCGCCATGAGCCGATACTCCTCGGCCATCACCGCGCTCGTCGACAAGCGCGGCCGGCTCCTCGCGCAGAACCCCCAGGCGCTCAGCACCTTCGGCGAGCTCGACTCGTGGTTCTCGTGGTTCGCCGACCCCGCGCTGCCGAGGCAGCTCCTCGAGGGCGCGCTCGCCGATGAGCGCGTGCAGCTGCTCGCGCGCGTGTCGGCCCGCGGCGCGCCGCGCTGGCACCTCATCGACGCCCGCGCCATGCGGGACCCTGTACACGGCGAGCTCGGCGTGCTCGTCGAGCACCGCGACGAGAGCTCGCGGCTCGCGGCCGAGGAGCTCGCCGAGGATCGCGGGCAGCGCATCGACACGCTGCGCTCGACCCTCGCGCTGGTCGAGTCGCAGCAGCGCGCGATCCTCGAGCTGTCCGCGCCGCTGCTCGAGCTCGGCGACCAGACCTTGGTGGTGCCGATCATCGGTCAGCTCGACGACGAGCGCGGCGCCGCGATCACCTCCAAGCTGCTCGCCGGCGTCGCCGCTCGTCATGTCCGAACGGTCATCCTCGACGTGACGGGCGTGGTCGCGATCGACGAGAGCAGCGCGCGCCACCTCCAGCGGATGATCCGCGCGCTCCGCCTGCTCGGCGCGAGGCCGATGCTCTCCGGGATCCGCCCCGAGCTCGCGCGCGAGCTCGGGCGCGTCGGCGCGGAGCTCGACGGGGTCGAGACGGTGCGCTCGCTCGCGGCCGCGCTGCGCCGCGCGTGATGATGATGATGATGATGATGATGATCAGGCCGCCTGGACGCGCTGCTCGCGACGCATACGCCGGGCCAGGCGAGCCGTCGAGGCCAGCGTCACGATGAGGATCACGAGCGCGCCGACGATCAGCATCCCGACCTCGCCGTCGGCGAGCGCGCCGCCCTCCCCGCTGCCGGCCGCGCGCAGCGTCAGCAGCGGCCAGTCGTAGAGGCCGTGCAGCAGGATCGGCAGCGGCAGCGCGAGCAGCAGCGGGCGGCCGTCGAAGCGGCTGCGCGCGACGCCGTAGCCGAGCAGCGCGCCGAGGGCCGCGTGCATCGGGACCGCCGTCAGCGCGCGGGTGATCGCCAGCCCCAGCCCGCCGCCTGTCACATAGAGCACGTTCTCGAGGGCGGCGAAGCCGAGCGAGGCGGTCGCGCCGTAGACCAGGCCGTCCATCGGCTCGTCAAACGCGCTGTGCTTGCGCACGTACAGCGCGAGCACCAAGAACTTAAAGACCTCCTCCGGCAGCGAGGCGAGCACGAAGGCATCGATCGCGCCGACGACGTAGGGGTCCTGGCTGACCGCGGCGAGCGGCGCCTGGACCAGCAGCACGAAGATCACGACCGGGATCACCGTGAGCACGCCGAGCCCGAAGGTCGCGAGCACGACGCGACCGGGCTCGGGGTAGCGATCGCTGAAGTAGAACAGCAGGAGCAGGACGAGCGCGGGGATGAGCGCGGACAGCAGCAGCAGCGGCACGGCGAGGACTTTCGGAGCGTGACAGGATGATAGCGAGGGCTCAGCCGTCGCCGAACAGCGAGAGCTGGGTATCGGGCGCGTCGTCCTCCTCCGCCGGCGAGGGCTCCGCCGCCGCCGGCTTTGAGGGGGCGGGCGTGGCCGCGCGCGCGACCACGTCGCCCTCGACCGGGTCGTAGTTGTCCTCGTCGTCGGCGTCCTCCTCCGCGTCGACGACGAAGTCCGCGAGCGGGCTGGCGAAGGGCCCCGAGCCCTTGGCGGGCTCGCTCGGCTTGCTGGGCGCGCGCCCCCGCGCGGCCGCGCGCGCGGGCGCGGGCGGGTCCTCGGCGGTGTCGGTGTCGAAGCCCGGGTCGAGCTTCCACGAGCCTGGCCCAAAGCCCAGGCCGAGCGTCTTCGGGCGGTACTTCGGGCGCTCCTTGGCGAACGGCTCGATCAGCTTCTTGGTCCAGACGCGCTCGAGCTCCACCAGCGAGCTCGCCGGCCGCCAGCCGCGCGCGCGCTGGACCATGGGCGGCACGCGGTCATCAAACGCGCCGCGGGCCACCAGCTCCTCGAGCCACTCCGAGGGGATGTTGTTAAAGCCGTAGGCCGCCCCGAGCATCGCGCCGACCATCGCGCCCGTGGTGTCGGCGTCGCCGCCCAGGTTGACGGTGTCGAGGATGCCGTCGAACAGGCTGCGGGCGGTCAGCGTCATGTACAGCGACGCGATCACGGAGGCGACGGAGTAGCCCGAAGTCGCGAACACGCGGCGGTCGGCGGTCTCGTTGGCGATCTTGGCGATGCCCGAGAGCGCCTGCCTGCGTCGGCGGTCGAACAGGCTCAGCGCGCGGCGGAGCGCGCTCGAGAACGTCCGGTCCGCGCTCGCGCCGGGCGCGAGCCCGCGGTCTTGGACGCGCTCGTGCACCCGCGTCTCGACCTCGATCACGAACTCGAGCAGGTCCGTCAGCTCGAGGGAGTCGAAGCCGCCCTCCATGAGCGCGTGCGCGGTGACGAAGGCGACCGCCGCCGCGCTGCCGACCCCGCAGGTGCTGTGCTGCTTGACCAGCGAGATGTCGATGACGCGCGCGCTCAAGGTCGCCAGGTCGTCGCGCCAGTACCACGCGGCCGGCGCGATCAGCATCGCGTTGCCGTTCCCGGCCGAGGGCTGCGAGGCCTCGTAGACGCCGGCGCCCTGCTCGAGCTTGAGCACCGTCGTCCGGAAGTTGCGACCGGTGCCGCGGTGATGCCCGAACATGTCGCGATCCTTCGGCCCGTCGGTGTAGAGCTCGACGAGCCCGCGCGCGAAACCGGCCGCGGGCGCGTCGGGCTCGGCCAGGATCGCGTCGCAGAGCGCCACCGCCTGCTGCCCGTCGTCGGAGTGGAGGCCGCGCGGGCGCGGGCTCCAGCCCATGTTCTCCTCCATCATCGCCAGCACGCCGTAGCGCCGCTGGATCTTGCCCGGAGACCAGCCCTCGATCGGGCAGCCGAGCGCGTCGCCGACAAGGATGCCGTAGAGCGAGCCGCGGATCCGATCGGTGAGCGCCGCCGCGCTCGGAGCTCCGCCCGACGCCGAGGCGCCCGCGCCGTGATGATGTTGTGTACTCGTCACAGGTCCTCTCCGCTCCTGGCCCGGCGCGCCGGGCTCGGCACGCAGAGTACGTAAACCCGCGCCCGCTGACGAGCGCCCGGCGCCCGCGTCGAGCCGCGCGCAAATTCGCGAACGCCGCGCGCGCGCGAAAACAGGGCTGAAGAAGGCGCTGGCGCTCCCCTATAGTCAAGCTGATGGCTGAGAGCAGTCCGTCGAGCATGTTCGAGGCGCTGGCGCTCGGGCTCCCAACCGCGATCTTCGTCATCAAGGCGGAGTGCCTCCACTGGGTCAACCAGGCCTTCGCCGATCTTCTCGGCGAGCCGCGCGAGGCGCTCGCGGGTCGCCCGTTCGCGGAGCACACCTCCCCCGAGGACATCGAGCAGGTCACGCAGCGGCACCGGAGACGGCTCGCGGGCGAGGACGTCCCCGCCCGCTACGACTTCCAGCTCCTCCGCAGCGACGGCGCGCGCGTGCCGGTCCAGCTGGAGGTGCGGGTCATCGAGTGGAGCGGCGAGCGCCTGAGCGTCGGCAGCGTCACCGACATCAGCGCCCAGCGACGCGCCGAGCAGTACCTCACGACCATCGCCCGCGGCGCGCCGCTCGTCGTCTCGGCTTACGATCGCGAGGGCGTCATCACCCTGCACATCGGGCGCGGCCTCGAGAAGCTCGGCCTCGAGGAGAACCAGCTCGTCGGCGTGAGCGTGTTCGAAGCGTTTAAGGGCGCCGACGAGGCCTTGAGCCGGATCCGCGACGCGCTCGCCGGGCGAGAGAGCAGCAACACCCAGGATCTCGGCGAGACCGTCTGGGACAACTGGTTCAGCCCCCTGCGCGGCCAGAGCGGCGAGTTCACCGGCGCCATCTCGATCTCCACCGATGTCACCGACCGCGAGCGCGTGCGGGGCGAGCTGCAGCGACGCGTCGAGATCATCGAGTCCCAGGCCCACGCGATCCGCTCGATGGCGGCGCCGATCATCCAGGTCTGGGAAGACGTCCTCGTGCTCCCGGTCGTCGGGGACCTCGACCACGAGCGCGCCGCCGAGATGACTGAGCGCCTGCTCGCCGAGCTGTCCGCGCGGCACTCCAACTACGTCATCCTCGACCTCACGGGCGTCGAGTCGATCGACTCCAGCACCGCGTCGATGCTGTTTAAGATGCTCTCCGCAGCCAAGCTGCTCGGCGTCCGCGGGCTGCTCTCGGGCATCCGCCCCGAGGTCGCGCAGGCGCTGGTCACGGTCGGCATCGACCTCTCGCAGCTCACGACCGTGGCGACCCTGCACGACGGCCTGCGCCGCTGCATGGACAAGCGCTGACGGGCCCGGCGCGCGCGCGCGGTCACGTCTCCGCGCACCGGCGCGCGCACGAACGCCGGGGGCGCGAGGCGGTCTGGGCGCCTGCTCCAAAAAACCTGTCTTGTTGTTCACCTCGCTGCGCGCGATTCCGCCACGCGCGCACGAGGTCGCGCGCCGCCGCCCCCGACGCGCGTACCGGAGCGATACAGTGAGACGAGCCCGGGGATGGACCAGACGGAAGATACGCAGACGCCGACGCGGCGGCTCAGCGGCGGCGCGACGACCGAGCCAGCGCGCGCGCGTGAGGAGCCCGAGCGCGGCGCACGAGCGCGTCGCGTGAGCTCGCTCCGGATCGGTCGCTTCGCGATCCTCGAGCTGCTCGGCGAGGGTGGGATGGGCTCGGTCTACGCCGCCTACGACGAGCGCCTCGATCGCCGCGTGGCGATCAAGCTGCTCCACGATCGGGTCAGCGACGCCTCGCAGGCGCGCTCCCGGATGCAGCGCGAGGCCCAGGCGCTGGCCCAGCTCTCGCACCCCAACGTGGTGCAGATCTACGACTTCGGGCTCCACGAGGAGCAGATGTTCGTGGCGATGGAGTACATCAAGGGGTCGACGCTGCGGTCCTGGAGCCGTGCCCACGAGGGCGAGTGGGAGCGCTTCGTCGCGCTGATGATCCAGGCCGGGCGAGGTCTCGAGGCGGCGCACGGCGTCGGCATCGTCCACCGCGACTTTAAACCCGACAACGTGCTCGTCGGTGAGGATGGGCGCGTGCGCGTGGCGGACTTTGGGCTCGCGCGCGCGGCCGAGGGACGCTCCCCGACCGTCGAGGACCCCGCGAGCGTGGAGGAGGTCTCGGCCTCGGGCTCGCTCGACGCGGCTGTGACCCACGACGGGATGTTGGTGGGGACGCCCGCCTATATGGCGCCCGAGCAGCTCCTGCACGGCGACTTCAACGCCCTCACCGATCAGTTCAGCTTCTGCCTCGTGCTGTTCGAGGGCCTGTACGGTGAGCGGCCGTACAAGGGCAAGGGCGTGTCACAGCTCGCGCGGGCGATGTTCGCGGGGAAGCTCCCGCCGGCGCCGCGCGGGAGCCCGGTGCCCGCGCGGATCGACGCGCTCGTCCGCCGTGGTCTCTCCGCGGATCCAGCGACCCGGTTCCCCTCGATGACGGCGCTGCTCGCCGAGCTCGACCCGAGCCGCCCGCGGACGAGCCGTCGCTGGCTCAGCGCCGTCGGGACCGTGGGGCTGCTCGGGGTCGGCGTCGCGGTCGGCAACCAGCTCAGCCAGCCCGGCGAGACGGCGTGCACGGGCTCCGCGAGCGCGCTGGACGAGATCTGGAGCGAGACGACGCGCGCGGAGCTCCGCGAGGCGATGATCAGCGCGGCGCCGGGCTACGGCGGCGAGGTCTACGCCCGCGTCGAGTCGATGCTCGACGACTACGTCGGGCGCTGGGCGGGGCTGCACAAAGACGCCTGCGAGGCGCACGCGCGCGGCGAGCAGACGAGCCGCGCGCTCGACCTGCAGCTCGGCTGCCTCCAGCGCGAGAAGAACGAGCTGTCCGCGCTCATCAGTCTTTTAGGTCAGCTCGAGAAGTCCGAGCTCGAGCGGGTCGTGCCGGCGGTCGCGGGCATCGACGCGCTCGATCGCTGCGCGGACATCGAGCTGCTGACGCGCGGCGCTCGACCGATCCCGGAGGAGAAGCGCGACGCGGTCGCGGCCGCGTACGCGCGGCTCGACCAGGTGCGCGGCCTCGAGCGCATCGGTCGCTTCGACGCGGGCGTCGAGCAGGCCGCGCAGATCGTCGCGGACGCGCGCGAGCTCGCGGTCCGGCAGCTGCTGGCCGAGGCGCTGCTGCATCAAGGCCGCCTGCACAACGCGCTCGTCGAGGTGCGAGACGGGGCGGTCCCGGCGCTCACCGAGGCCTACACCCACGCCGAGGCGGTCGGCGACGACTCGCTGCGCGCCGAGATCGTCACCGCGATGCTGCTCGCGACGCCGCACGCGGGCCGTGAGCGCGAGGCGCTGGAGGACTGGGGGCGGATCGGGCTCGCGCTGCTCGAGCGGATCGAGGCGCTCGACCAGCCGGCGCACGCGCGCCTGCTGACGCACCTCGGAGAGTCCTACATGGGCTACGACGGTCAGGACGAGGAGGCCGCGCGAAACCTCGAGCGCGCGATCGAGATCTTCGAAGCGTCCTCGGGCCCCGAGCACATCGCGCTCATGGAGCCGCTGAACGACCTCGCCATGCTCCGCTCCCGCGCGCAGCGGTACGGGGACGCCCGCCAGCTCTACGAGCGCGCGCTCGCGGTCGCCGAGGCCGCGCTGGGCCCGAGCCACCCGCACAAGGGCCTCACCCACAACAACCTGGCGATGCTGCACGACAAGCAGGGCGCGCTGGACGACGCGCGCGAGCACTACGAGCGCGCGATCGAGATCCTCGAGCGCGCGCTCGCGAAGGACCACTACCTGACCTCGTTCCCGCTCGCGAACCTGGCGGAGGTCGAGCTGCGAGCGGGTCGCGTCGAGACCGCGCGCGGGCTGGCGATACGGGCCTTGGCGATCCGCGAGGCCAAGACCGCCGGCGCGCCGAGCAAGGCGCTGCTCAAGCCGCTGCGCGTGCTCGGGGAGCTCGCGCTGCGCGCTGGCGAGCGCGCGCACGCGGCCGAGTACATCGAGCGCGCGCTCACGGTCGCCGAGGCCAGCTACGGCCCAGACAGCAAGAAGCTCGCCAAGCCCCTGCTGCTGCAGGCGCGTCTCAGCCGCGCGGAGGGCAGACCGGAGGACGCGGCCGCCCAGCTCGCGCGCGCGCGCGCGCTCGTCAAAGACGCTCGGCTGAACGCCGAGCTCGCGCTCGCGCAGGCCGAGCTCGAGCTCGCGCGCGGACACGCGGCCGCCGCCCGCCGACGCGCCGAGGAGGCCCGCGACCTCCTCAAGAAAGCCCCGAGAGCCAACGGCAACGACGACCCGCTCCGCCGCGAGATCCTAACCTGGCTCACAGAGCACCCGAACCAACGACCAGACCACACAGCCCGCGCCAAACCACCGCCCAAACACCTTGAAAAAAATTGAGAAAGAGACCGTAGGGATTCGCTCCCGGTCGACACGGTGAGAGTAGAGGCGGCTGACGCCGCCGACTCAACCGACTGACCAGACCAGGAGCGAACTACGATGACCGACTTCAGCCAATTTTATCAGGACGGCGGGATCTTCATGCACGCCGTGACGCTGACCTTGATCGGCGCGCTCGTGAGCATCGGGCTTCACATCACCCGCCGCGCCCGCTCGGACCGCCACCTCATCTTCGCCGCCGGGCTCTCGCGCGCCGGCCTGCTGTTCGGCGGGCTCGGGGCGGTCATGGGCCTGGTCGAGCTGTTCGCCGCCCTCGGCGCTATTGAGGACCTGTCCATGTGGCCAGGCGCGCTCAGCCGCGCGACCCCCATCGCGCTCTACCCCCTGAGCTGGGCGCTGCTGTGCGCCGCGCCGGTCGTCGCCGCGGTCTGCGTGCTCCGCTTCCGCCACGCCGGCCTGCACGAGGACATCTCCCCCTCGCAGCGGCTGTCGACGCGCGATCACGTCACCGGGAACCTCCGCGCCTCGGCGCCGTGAGACCCCGTGATGTCCGAGGCGTTCGTATCGTCGCATCACTTCATGACCCACTTCGCCGCGTGGACGGGCCTCCTGCTCGCGGCGCTCGCTACCGCGGTCCCGGTGCTCCAAGCGCTGGCGGCCGCGGCCGCGTCTTTGAGCCACCTGCTGCGGCGCGCGCTCGCGGGGCGCCCTGCTGCGGGCGCGGGCCCCTCGCTCTCGAGCGCGCCGCTGCGCCCCGACCTCCCCGCCGCGATCATCTCGCTCGCCGGACACACGCGGGCGCTGCTCGCCTCGCTCGAGCCCGCCGTGGCCGCGGCGCACCTGTGGCGCGACCGCGCCGCGCCGCGCTGGCTCGGCGATCGCACCGGGCGGGAGTTCGCGCCGACGATCGGCGTCACCGGCGAGGTCTGGTCCTGGCTGCAGAGCGCGGAGTCGCTGCTCGAGGACCCAGCCAGCGCGGGCGTCGCCCACACGCCGCTCGAGCGCGCCGCCTCCGAGGTCCGGGCCGCGCTGTTCTCGGGCGCCCCGCTGCCGCGGCGTCTGCACGCCATCGTCGAGACGCTCACCGGCTTTGACGCCGGGCTGCGCGGTCACGCCAGCGTCGGCTACCGCGGCGTGACCACGCGCGCGCCGATCGTGACTCCCGTCGCCGAGGTCGCCGAGGACGAGGACGCCGACGAGGGCACCCTGCAAGCGCGCCGGTTTCAGCAGGTGCTCGAGCGCTACGACGACTCGCTGCGCGCCGTGGCCCGACGCTACGCCCGCGGCGCCGCCTGCGATGATCTGCATCAAGAGATCCGACTCGGCGTCTGGCGAGCCCTGCCCGGCTTTCGCGGCGAGGCCTCGCTCAAGACCTACGCGCTTCGGATCGCGCGCTACTGCGGCGCCCGCTTCGCCCGCAAGCAGCGCCCGCACGAGCCCGAGATCGACATCGCCAGCGACGCCCCCAGCGTCGACGAGGATCTCGACGCGCGCCGCCGTCGACACGCGCTGATGCGGGCCTTCGCCGCGCTGCCCGCGAACCAGCGCGAGGCCCTGGGCCTCAAGCTCGCCGGTCACTCGTACCGCGAGATCGCCTCGCGCCTGCAGATCAGCGAGTCCAACGTCTCCGTCCGGATCACGCGGGCGCGCAAGACCCTGCGGCGCTGCGCCGCGTGAACAAACAAAGAAAAAAACAAAGAAAAAACGCTTCACTGCACCGGCAGACCGAGCTCACGCAGCGCGCGACGCAGGGGCGCGATCTCCCCGGCGTCGTAGCGGATCCCACGGATCCCCCGCTCGAGCGCCGGCGCCAACGCGCTGTCCTTGTCGTCGACGTAGGCGATCTCCGGCGCCGGGCAGGCGAGCACCTGCAAGAGCGCGTCGACGAAGCGCGGGTCGGGCTTCGTCGCCCCGTGCTCGTAGGACCAGACCTCGTGGGTAAATAGGCGGCGGAAGTCGTGGCGCGCGTCGAGGTACTCGACGCGGCTTCGGATGTTCCCCGAGAACGCGACCAGCGCCACGCCGGCGTCGTGGAGTTCGCGCAGCAGGCGGAAGATCTCCCGGTCGGGAGTGTAGCTCGCGTACCAGGCCTCGCGCAGCGCGTCCGCGCTGAGCCCCGCGGGCAGCTTCGGCGCTATCCAGCGCCAGAACTCCTCCTCGGGCATGGTCCCGGCACGCAGCGCTCGCGCCTCCGGCGTTCGCAGCAGCGCGACGACGCCGCGGTGCTCGGGCCGGAGCAGCTCAGATCGACCCAGCGCCCGGGTTCCGTTGGCGAACATCACGCCGCCGAGATCAAACGCGCAGTAGCGAATCGTCGAACACACCCGGGGAGCCTACACGTTCGGCAGAGCGTGCGCGCCGCGCGACGAATCACCCGGGAATTCGTTGCACGCACAACCAACGAGGAGTGGCATACTGGCGCTCCGGTGAAGCTAGAGGAGCTGGACGAGAGGCGTAGCGACGTCGCGGCGTCGCCACCCCAGATCGATTCGCTGACGACGATCGACGCGTCGGAGCAGGACGCGTCGGACGTCGCCGCCGCCAACGAGGGCGAGGCGCAGCGCATCGGCCGCTACAAGATCCTCAAGCAGGTCGGCACGGGCGGCATGGGCGTGGTGTACGCGGCCTTCGATCCGCGCCGGGGCGAGACCGTCGCGCTCAAGACCCTGCACCACCTCGACCCGAGCGCGCTGTACCGGCTCAAGAACGAGTTCCGCAGCGCCGCCAACCTCGACCACCGCAACCTCGTCTCGCTCCACGAGCTCGCGGAGCACCGCGGCCGGTGGTTGATGACCATGGAGTTCGTCGCCGGCGAGCGCTTCACCGACTACGTCCGCCGGTCGGTGGACGAAGCGCCCGCGCGCTCGCCCGACGCGCCGACGGTCGAGGTCGATGAGAACGCGATCACGCGGCGCATGATCCGGGTCGACGAGGACGGCGAGTTCCCGGCCCGCGCGCTCACGATCCTCGACGGCGAGCGCCTGCGGGCCGCGCTGCGTCAGCTCGTCGAGGGCGTCTCAGCGCTGCACGAGGCCGGGATCCTCCACCGCGACATCAAGAGCTCCAACGTGCTCGTGACGCGCGCCGGCCGGGTCGTGCTGCTCGACTTCGGGCTGGCGAGCGACACCCTGCACCGGATGATCGACATGACCGTCGAGGACGGCATCCTCGGCACGCCGGGCTTTATGGCCCCAGAGCAAGCTGCGGGCGCGCCGGCGACCGAGGCCTGCGACTGGTACTCGGTCGGCGTCATGCTCTACGAGGCCTTGACCGGCGAGCTGCCGTTCATGGGCACCGCGCTCAAGATCCTCACGACCAAGCAGATGGAGGACCCGCGCCCCCCCGCGCAGCTCGCCCCGGACGCGCCCCCCGACCTCGCCGCGCTGTGCATGGAGCTGCTGCGCCGCGAGCCGCACCGAAGGCCCCAGGGCGCGGAGATCCGCGCGCGCCTGCGGGGCGACTCGGCCGACACGCCGCGGCCGCGGGTCCACGCGATCACGGTGTCCGAGGCCCACGCGCTGCGCGTGCCCTTCGTCGGCCGCGAGCGCCAGCTCGAGGCGCTGCACGCCGCCTTTCAAGACGTCGACCGACGCGACGCGCCGATCACCGTCGAGGTCCGCGGACGATCGGGCATCGGCAAGACCGCGCTCATCGAGCGCTTCTTGGCCCAGCTGCGCCAGGTCCACGCGTCGGGCCGCGCGGTGATCCTCAGCGGTCGCTGCTACGAGCGCGAGTCGGTCCCCTACAAGGCCTTTGACTCGCTGGTCGACGCGCTCACCCGGTACCTGCGCCGGCTGCCGCGGGTCGAGGCCGCCGGCCTCATGCCGCGCGACATCCACGAGCTCGCGCGCGTGTTCCCGGTGCTCGAGCGCGTGCCCGCCGTCAGCGAGGTGCCCCGGCGCGCGTTCGCGGTCCCCGATCATCAAGAGGTTCAGCGCCGCGCGTTTAAGGCGCTCAAAGAGCTGCTCGCGCGGATCTCGGACCGCTACCCGCTGGTCCTGCACATCGGCGACCTGCAGTGGGGCGACGAGGACAGCGCGCGCCTGCTGGTCGAGCTGCTCTCGCCGCCCGAGCCGCCCTCGCTGCTGCTGCTGACGACCTACCGCGACCTCGCGAGCGCCGACGCCTCGCTGGTGATGCTGCGCCGGCTCGCCGAGCTGCGCGACCAGAGCCAGCCGAGCAACCGGCCCGAGCGACGCGTGATCGAGCTCGGGCCGCTGACGCCCGCCGACGCCGAGCGCCTCGCGGCCGCGCGCCTCGAGCAGCAGCGCGCGCGCGTCTCGGACACATCGCCCGTCGCGCCGGCCGAGCTGCGCGAGCAAGCCCGCGTGATCGCGCGCGAGTCCGACGGCTCGCCGCTGTTCGTCGAGGAGCTGGTGCGGCACGCGACCCGCCCCCGCGACGCCGCGCCCGACACGGAGGACGCGCCGCCCGTCGAGCTGTCCCTCGAGCGAGTGGTCCGCGAGCGCCTCGCCCAGCTCGATCCCGACGCGCGTCAGCTCATCCACGTGCTCGCCGTCGCCAGCCGCCCCCTGCCCGGACCGCTCGCGCTCGCGGCCGCCGGCCTCGACCTCACCCGACGCGGGCTCATCGACACCCTGCGCGCCCACCAGCTGATCCGGGTCCACGGCGCGCGCCCCGAGGTCTCGATCGAGTGCTACCACGACCGCATCCGCGAGACCGTGCTCGCGCAGCTCGACCACGACACCCTGCGCGCCTGTCACCGCGCGCTCGCGACCGCCCTCGAGCGCGCGCCGCAACCTGACCTCGGGACCATCGCGCACCATCTTTACGGCGCCGGCGCGATCGAGGCCGCGGCCCAGCGCGCGCTCGCGGCGGCCGAGCAGGCCGTCGCGGCGGTCGCGTTCAACCGCGCCGCCCAGCTCTACGAGCTCGCCGCCCGCTGGGACCCCCGCGACCCCGATCACGCGCGCGCGCTGCGGGTCAAGCAAGCCGACGCGCTCGCCCACGCGGGCCGCTGCGCCGACGCGGCGCCGCTCTACGAGGAGATGGCCCTCGAGGCGCCCGCGGACGAGGCCGTCGAGCTGCGGCGCGCCGCGGCCGAGCAGTTCCTGGTCAGCGGGCACATCGACGACGGCATCCGGATCCTCCGCCCGCTGCTCGCCGAGGTCGGCCTCGACTACCCGAAGACCCCCGACCACGCCAACGCCGCGATCATCCGCGCGACCACCCAGCTGAGCCTGCGCGGGATCGGCTACCAGGCGCGCGAGCGCGACAGCTGCCGGCTCGAGGATCTTCAGCGCGTCGACGTCTGCTGGTCCGCCGGCAAGGGCCTGGGCTTCGTCGACCCGATCCGCGGCTACAGCTTCTACCTGCGCAGCCTGCTGCTCGCGCTGCAGCTCGGCACCCCCGGACGGATCGCGCGCAGCCTGGCGAGCGTCGGCATGGTCATGATGAGCCGCGGGACCGAGCACTCGATCACCCGCGGCACGAGCTTCATCCGCGAGGCCGAGCGCATCGCGCGGGAGCGCGACGACCCCTACCTGCTCGGCTTCACCGACGTCATCGCCGGGACCGCGAGCCTGACGCTCGGGCGCTGGCGCGCCGCGCTCGAGCGCCTGGACCAGGGCGTCCAGCTGCTGCAGGACCGCTGCGTCGGCGTCGCGTGGGAGCGAGACGTCGCCCAGATGGCGAGCCTGCGCGCGCTCTTGATGATGGGCGAGGTCGAGTCCCTCGCGAGCCGCGCGAGCGCCTGGGAGCGTATGTCCGAGCGAACAGGTGACGTCAACGGCGCCGTGTGGGCCGGCCTGTTCCGCGCGCTCCCGCTGCTCGCCCGCGATCGCCCCGCCGAGCTGCGCGAGCACATCCGCGTCGCGCTCACTCGCTGGACCCGCGACGGCTTTCACTTCCAGCACCTCCTCGCGCTCGTCATGCTGTCGTACTGCGACATCTACGAGGGGCAGCCGCGAGCGGCGCACGAGCGCTTCGAAGCGGCCTGGGGCGAGGTCGAGAACTCGCGGATCCTCAGCTGGCAGTTCTTACGGATCTTCGGGCTGCAGGCGCGCGCCTCCGCGGCCATCGCCGCCGCGCGCTCGACCGCCTCCTCGCGTCAGGTCGAGCGCTTGCTCGCCAAGGCGCTGTGCTACGCCCACGACCTGGAGCTCGGCGGCGCGAGCCGCCACGACCAGACCGCCGCGGTCAGCCTGATCCGCGCCGGCGTCGCCTCCTGCCGCAGGCAGCAGGTCGCCGCGCTCTCGCACCTCGACGCCGCCGCTCGCGACTTCGACGCCGCCGACATGAAGCTCCACGCCGCCTGCGCGCGCCGCCGTCGCGGGCAGCTGATCGGCGGCGCGCTCGGGCAAAAAGAGGTCGACGCCGCCGATGTCTACATCGCGCGCCTCGGCGTGCGGCGACCCGAGCGCTGGGCGAACATCTACGCGCCGGGCTTCGCGTTCCTGACCACGCCCCGCGTCCGTCAGTAGCGGCGCGCTGACGACCCAACGCTGAATTCCGGCTAGCCGACAGGGTTAGAGCGTGTTTTAGAGTGCACTGAAAAAACCACTGGAACGAGCCAAACTCTCCAGGTACAGTCTCAAAGCTCGGATTCGAGCCAATAATTCGCATTTCCGCTCATAACCATGCGTTCATCACCCAGACATCAAAATTCGATTCTACTGGGAAACATGAAAACACCACCGACACACTGGATGAAGCTCGAGGAGCTCGCAACCGTTCGGACCGGCGTCACGAGTCAGCGACTCCGCGCATCGGCGCCGCGCGACAACGAGCGCGACTCAACCGAAACCTTCGGGCTCGTCCACTCGAGACACCTCGAGCGCGGCTCGATCGCGTGCGCGGAACCGCTGAACACAACGCGGGCTGCCATACGCAAGTACCTCGCCATCGCCGGCGATGTCCTGCTCGTAATCCGAGGGATGCAGTTCAAGGCAGCGTGGGTCGATCCTGAAACGGTCAAGCAGGGGCTCGTCGTCGCGTCGGAGCTCGCGATTATTCGACCGCGCGACCGCGCGATCGGAGTTGGATTGTTCGCATACCTCGACAGCGAGCCGGGTCGACGCGCTCTCAACGCGCGCATGCATACATCGACGACGGTCCGGAGCCTCAAGGTCAAGGACCTGCGCGCCTTGCCAGTCCCGCGCCCAGGCGACGCGTCGCTGGACACGATCCGCGCGCTCGTGGTCACGCGCACGCGGTATGTGCAGAGCGCGAGGGCCGCGATCAACAGCCGTGTTCGGGCCACCGAGATCGCCCTAGAGGGGTTACTCGGGGTCAATCGAGGAGAGTCCAGAGGAGGGTCCAAGTGATGGTGGCCCGCGACGACGCGGTGTCGTCCGTGTTGATTCACGTGTTCGACGACGTGCTCTCCCGAGACCCCGGGACCGAGCTGTCCACGGCCACGCTGCTGCTGACGATCGTGTTGATCCGGCGACTCGTCGTCCTCGGCACCGGCGGCGAACTCTGGACCAAGGCAGCGAGCGACACGGACCCCACGCGCGCGTTGAATTCGCTGAAGGACACGCTCGTTCAGCTCGATCAAACGCGCGCGCTCAAATTTTTCGACTTCGAATCTCGCGCGAGCGCGACCCGCCCGACGGCGCTGCGGTCGTTCGTCAACGCGGTCCACAAGATCCCGCTTGGAGGGGACGAGCCCGCGCTCGCGCGCGCCGTGATGCGGTTCTTGGACCACGTGTTCCACAGCTCGCAGAAGCGGGCGCAGGGCGCCGCGACTCCGCCCGAGGTCGCCGAGCTCATGGTCGCGCTGGGTGAGCTGGACTCGCTGCCGGCGGAGGCGTCTATCTGTGACCCGTGCTGCGGCGCGGGCGTGCTCCTGGCGCAGGCGCACGTCGAGCTCGGGGACAACGCCGCGTCGATCGAGGGGCAAGAGCTCAACGCCGTCATGCTCCAGCAGTGCCGAATCGTGCTCGAGCTCGCGGGTGCCTCGCGCGTCCAGCTGGCGCTGGGAGACACGCTGCGCGAGCCCGCGCTCGTCACGAACGACAGGTTGCGGCGCTATGATCGAGTGCTCGCCGACCCGCCGCACTCGATGCGCTGGCGACAGGACGGCGAGGAGCAGCTCCCGTTTTTCGAAGAGCGCTTCTCGACGGAGCTGCCCCCGGCCCGCAGCTCGGAGCTCGCGTTCCTGCTCCACGCGCTAGCGACACTGAAGCCCGAGGGGCGCGCGGTGCTGCTGCTGAGCGAGGCGTTCTTGACCCGCGGGGGAAAAGAGCGGCTCGTTCGTCAGGCGCTGCTCGAGCAGCAGCGGTTCGCGGTGATCGTGACCCTCCCGCCGGGAGTTCTGTACAACACCTCGTTACGGCCGGTGATCGTGATCATGCGCGGACGCGCGGCGGCGCGTGAAGAAGACGAGGTCCTGCTTGTCGACGCCTCGCGGCTCGTCGAGCGCGAGCGACCGGGGCGTCGCGGCGTCCTCTCCTACGAGCACAAGCAGGCGATCCTCACTGCGGTGCGACGGGGCGAGGATACACAGGGGTGCGCCGCGCAGCGCGTCTCCCTCGCCGCGATCAAGCGCGCTGGCTACACGCTCAGCCCGAACCGCTTGCTCTCGCGAGACGACGCGCCGACGGACGAGGAGACGCTCACGCAGGCGCTCGGCCGGGTACGCGCGTCTCAAGCGGAGTGCGCCCGTTGGCAGCGCACGCTCGATCACCTGCTCGAGTCCCTCGAGTCGACCGACGCCCATGGAGTTGAAGAGTGATGAACCCCCCCGAAATGGTCACGATCCCGGTCTCCGCGCTGCCGCACTTGAGCTCAATGTTCACCACCCTAGCGATCGCTGTGTCAGGAACGCTAGCGATCATCGCGATCGTCTTCCTCATCACGAGACGGGGCGGGCGCTTTAATGCTCACCACGTCGTCGATGGCGACCGGAGCGAGACGGGCATCTCGATCTCGGGGGCCGCCCAGTCAGGAGCGCCGCGCGAAGTACCGCTGCCCGCGCTGAGAGCCCTCGACTCGCCGCCCGCCGAAGTGACAGCGCGGACAAGCGACGCCGAGCGCGAGCGTGACCGCCGGCGCGATGTCCATGATGCCGAGCGCGATGGGGACGCCCATCACGTCGACGATGGGTCGACACAACCCGAAGTATCCGTCAGGCGGGCGCGCGCTTCGTAACGCGACGCGTGTTGACGCCCGAGACCATCGACCGCCGTGCGCGGCGAAGCCCGGCTACGAGGAGCCCTGCGAGCTCGCCTCTAGCTTCATGGAGGTGGAACACCCCTGGGGGCTGTAGGTCTACGCGTCCTCGTCACGCTCGTCGTCCTCATCGCTCCACAGCAGCGCCTCGAGATCGTCCTCGGCCAGCGGGACGAGGTCGAAGGACAGCGCGTCGTCGTCACCGAAGCTCTCTGGCCCCTCCTCGGTCTTGGTCTCGAGCTCGAGCCACTTGATCCGGTGCGCGCGAAAGCCCACGACCCCCCCGGACGCGCCGATCAGCGTCGTCACCTGCTTCTCGCTCCGCTCGACCTTGAGGCTGCCCCGCAGCTTCGGCTCCGCGAGCTCCGAGATCGACAAGCTCGGTTTGCCCTCCGCGAAGATCCGCACCGTCGCGTCGCGCGACTCCGAGAGCAAGAGCGCGTACGACTCCGCGAGCACGACCTCGGTGACGACGGCGAGCCGCGGGCTCCACTCGTCCCGCGGCACGCGCTCCCGGATCGCGCGCCGCACCTCGGCGAGGTTGAAGACGCGGTCGTAGGTCACGCGCCGCGGCTGGAACACGTAGCTGCCCCGCTTGCCGAAGCCGAGCTCCAGGCCCGCGCCGATCTTGGCGACGCTCGTGTTCACCTCGGCCGCGACCTCCGTCTGGACGTCGACCTTGTAGGTGCTCGTCCACAGCTCGTCGTCCGACGTAGGATCGGGCTCGGAGACGATCGAGACCCCGTACTCCGCGAGCCGCCCCTTGAGTTCGAAGGACCTCCCACGGGTCGCCGGGAGACGGATCAGGTCGCCGAGCTCGAGCTGTCGGCCCAGCGGCCAGTTGACGATGAAGCCCTTGGTCCGTCTGTAGATGTCGCGCGTAAATCGAGCCTCAGCCCGCATGCTGCCCCCTCCTGAGCGCGGCGACGGTGCGCCGACGAGCTCGCGCTCGACGTCATTGTAGCCCGCGCCGCAGCAGCCCGAGCGCGGCGTCGACCGCCGCGAGCGCGTCCTCGCGCGCGAGCGACTGGACCTTTGGATCGAGCGGGTCGACGGCGCCGGCCTGGGCGAGGAAGGCCCGCAGCAGACCCTCGCTCAGCAGGCCGTGCACGAGCGGCACCACGAGCGACAGGTCGAGCTCAGCGCGCACCGAGCCCTCCTCCTGCCCGCGCTGCAACAGCTCGCGGAGGTACTCCTGGCTGCGCTGGATCATCTCGACGCGCAGCGCCGAGAGCTCCTCGTCCTGGCTCGGCTCCAGCGCGCGCAGCCCGATCCGCGCCCACAGAGGCTCCCGCGCGACGAACAGCATGCCCTGCAGATACAGCCAGCGCAGCCGCTCGAACAGCCGCGCGCGCTCGGGCGGCGGCGCCCCCGTCAGCGCCGCGAGCTTGCGACGACCTGCCTCTTCGACCAACCACTTGAACAGCTCTCGCTTGCCCCCGAAGTACTGGTACAGGCTGCCCTTGGCGATCCCGAGACGCGCGACCACGCGGCTGATCGAGGCCTGGTCGTAGGGGCGCTCGGCGAACTCCGCGAGCGCGACCTCGATGAATCGTCGACGCTTGTCCTCGGGCAATTTTAAGAATGTCGCGCGCGGCACGGATTGATCCTTGACGATGTGACTGGGCAGTCATAACATATGACTACCCAGTCACAAAGAGGTTCCACGCATGACCCGTTGGCAGCTATTTCGAGAAGTTCGCGCCGCTATGGCCGATCCAGCGCGAATTGGTGATGTTCCGGCGCTCAAGAGCGAACTCGGCGGCACCCGCGCGCGTCCGGAGATCGAGAAGCAGCTCGACGCCGTGCGCGGCTACCACCCGCAGCTCGATCTCGCCGAGCTGGCCGCCCTGCCCGCCGGCACCTTCGGTCACGAGTACGAGCGCTTCCTTCGTCTCAACGAGCTGCAGCCGATCGCCTTGACCGGCGCGCTCGATCCCGAGCTCGTCGCCCGCAACGCGTTCGTCGTCCGCTACGGGATCATCCACGACATGGTGCACGTGCTCACCGGCTTCGACACGACCTGGCCCGGCGAGGTCGGGGTGTGGGCCTTCGTCGGCGCGCAGAACTGGAGCGCCACGTTTCGCGTCGCCGGCTTCGCCGCCCTGGCCGTCGCGCCGCTGCGCTGCCCGCTGCAGCTCCGCCGCGCGTGGGCCTGCTGGAAGCGCGGCCGCGCCATGGCCAAGCGCGCGCCGCTGCTGATCACGCTGCGACTCGAGGAGTGGCTCACGCGCGATCTCGAGGAGGTCCGCGGCGAGCTCGGCCTCGCGGACGCCGGCGCCGGCTACCTGCCCGCCTGAGACGGCTACGAGCCTACGAAGCGCGCTACCCTTCGGGGGCCGTGACCGTCCTCCACCACGACCTCGCGCTCGCGCGCCGACTCGAGCGGGCCAACGCGCTCGACGGAGAGTCCGCCGCGCGGGCGGAGGCGACGCTGTTCCCCGGTCGCGTCGAGGTCGCGATCGAGCGCGTCGCCGGCGGCTCGCTGATCTTCTGCGGCGTCGACTCGTTCCTCAGCCACGCGCTCGGGCTCGGGCTCGACGGGCCCGTCAGCGAGGAGGAGCTCGATCACGTCGAGCGCTTCTACTTCTCCCGCGGTTCGCGAGCCGAGCTCGACCTGTGCCCGCTCGCCGATCCGTCCCTCGCCGGGCGGCTCGTCGACCGCGGGTTTCGGCCGGATCACTTCGAAGCCGTCTTGGTGCGCTCGCTCGCCGACATCGAGAAGGACGCGCGGCGCCTCGAGTCCAGCGGCCCCGACGACGTCGAGCTGCGCGAAGCAACAGCCGAGCACACCGAGGCCTACGCGCTGGGTCTCGCCGACGCCTTCGCGCCGGGCGGCGATCCGCCCGAGCTGCACGCGATGATCCGCGATGTCGGACGCAGCTCGTTTCAGCGCCCGGCCGGTCCGCGACTGCTGGCCTGGGCCGCGGGAGAGCCCGCCGCGCCGGTCGCCGCCGGCGCGCTCAACATCCACGACGGCGTGGCCTGCCTCAGCGGCGCCTGGACGCGCGCGGCTCACCGCCGCCGCGGCATCCAGCGCGCGCTGATCGAGCGACGCCTGCTGCTCGCCGCGCGCGCTGGCTGCTCGCTCGCGCAGATCGTCGGCGACCCGGGATCCCCGACCCAGCGCAACGCCGAGCGCTGCGGCTTCGTCCCCAGCTACACCCGGCTCGTGTTCACGAAGCCGGCGCCCGCGGGCGCCCGCGACTAGCCGCTCTCAACGAGCGTCCACGCGCCGCGATCGTCACGATCGCCGTCGCTGCAAAAATGTCGCTAGAGACATCTACGATCCAAGTCGCGCTCGCGCCCGCGCGCGCGCGTGAGGAACGACGTATCTAAACAACATGTCGATAAAGACATATTGTCGCTCACGCGCCTGCGTGCTCCCGCGAACGCGCGACCGAGATCACAGCCGCCGCGCCGCGGCTTCGGAGCTCGCGCGGCCTCTCGTACCGTGATCTCGTGATCGCCGCCCAGCTCCTGCAGTCTGTCTTGCTCGCCGCGCCCTCGCCGATCGCCAGCGTCGGGCTCCCGCCGCTCACGCTGCGCCTCGCGCAGCCGGAGGACGACGCGGACACGAGCGACACCTTCGAGGAGCCCGGCGCGGACCCAGACGAAGACGACGACCTCGGCGAAGAGGCGCCGGACGAGGAGGCGAGCGCGGGCGACTCGAGCGACGCGCCCCCGCCAGGGGATCCGTCCGCCGCGCCCCCGCCCGCCGACACGGGGAAGCGCAAGCACAAAGAGTGGAACCTGCAGCTGCAACCAGGCGGGGAGTTCCTCATCGCCGGCACCTACAACGCCTACGGCCCAGCGTTTCGCTTCGCCGCGTGGAAGCAGGGGTGGAGGGGCGGCTTCATGGTCGGCGGCGGCCCGGCGCTGCACTACGGCTACATGGTCGATCCCGCGGCCCAGGATCGCCTCGGGATCCTCACGCTCAACGGCGACTTCATCATCGGCGGCGGCAACTACGAAAAATTCGCGGTGTTCTTTCACGCGACCTTCGGCCTCGGCCTGCTGCACGCCTCCGACGGCGCGACCGACACGTCCTTCCTGCTCCCCGGCTTCCGCGCGACCGCCGGTGTCGGCGGCTACGGGAAGATCACCGAGCGCATCAGCATCGGCGCGCTCGTCGACTTCGGCTACTACACCGCCATCGGGATCGACGCGATGATCACGCTCGGCTTCCACTTCGGGAAGTAGCGGCCGAACAGGCTCCCGCGGCTTGCGCCGCGCGTCGTCGCGCCTCTATGCTCCGCGCGTCTCCGCGCCTCTCCGCCACGAGCGCGAGCGCGGCCGGAGCGGGGAGAACAACTGATCATGGAACTCGGCACAGCTCTCTGTCCGTCCGCGACGCGCGTCCTCATGCTCGGCTCCGGCGAGCTCGGCCGCGAGGTCACCCTCGAGGCCATGCGCCTCGGCGTCGAGGTGATCGCCTGCGACCGCTACGCGAACGCGCCGGCGATGCAGCTCGCCCACCGCTGCCACGTCCTCGACATGCAGGACCCCGCGGCCGTCCGCGCGGTCGTGGAGCGCGAGAGGCCGCACTACATCGTGCCCGAGATCGAGGCGATCGCGACCGACACGCTGATCGAGCTCGAGCGCGAGGGCTGGACCGTGATCCCCACCGCCCGCGCGACCCGGCTGACCATGGACCGCGAGGGCATCCGCCGGCTCGCCGCCGAGGAGCTCGAGCTGCCGACCAGCCCGTACCGCTTCGCCGAGTCCTTCGCCGAGTTCGAGGCGGCCGTGCGCGAGCTCGGCCTGCCCTGCGTCGTCAAGCCGGTGATGTCCTCCTCGGGCAAGGGTCAGAGCACCATCAAGACGCCCGCCGACATCGAGAAGGCCTGGCGCTACGCGCTCGAGGGCTCACGCGGTCGCTCGGCCCGCGTGATCATCGAGGGCTTCGTCTCCTTCGACACCGAGATCACGCTGCTCACCGTCCGCACCAAAGACGAGGGCACGCTGTTCTGCCCGCCGGTCGGGCACCGGCAGGAGCGCGGCGACTACATGGAGTCGTGGCAGCCCGAGCCGCTCTCGGCCGAGACGCTCGCGCGCGCCCAGGAGATCGCCGAGCGGGTGACGACCGCGCTCGGCGGCCGCGGGCTGTTCGGCGTCGAGCTCTTCATCACCGGCGACGAGGCCGACGGCGTGCTCTTCAGCGAGGTCAGCCCGCGCCCCCACGACACCGGCATGGTGACGATGGCGACCCAGGACATGAGCGAGTTCGAACTCCACGTCCGCGCGATCCTCGGGCTCCCGATCGGCGTCATCGGCCAGCGCGCGCCCGGGGCCTCCTCCGTGATCCTGGCTGAAGAGCCAGGCAAAAACCCGCGCTTCACCGGCGTCGGCGAGGCGCTCGCCACCGACCCGCGCGTGCACCTGCGCCTGTTCGGCAAGCCCACGACCCGTACGCATCGACGCATGGGCGTCGCGATCAGCTACGCGGAGGACACGACCCGCGCCCGCGCGCTCGCCAACGACGCCGCCGCGCGCGTGCGCGTGCTCGTCGACCCCCAGTGAGCGCGGCGGCCAGCCTCTTCACAGGTCTTTGGGGACATACTGCTCGGCGAACGCGGTGAACATCGCGATGAAGCTCGGCCACTCGTGATCGCCGGGCAGCAGGTGCAGCCGCGACGCCGGCAGGACCTCCGCGAGCAGCTCCTGCGCCCGTGAGAAGGGGTCGCGCAGCCCCCAGTAGAGATCGAGCGTCGGTCGCGGCTCGCCGGTCCCGTAGCCGCGCAGCCACATCCAGGTGCGCTCGATCTCCTCGACCGGCGGCTCAGGCGTCCAAGTCGTGAGCCCGCCGGCCTCGACGATCTCGTCGAGGATGATCTTGGGGCCGAGAAACGGCGCGAACGCGACGATCCTGTCCACGTCGTCGGGGTACAGCCGCGCGTAGTCAAACGCGACGAGCCCTCCCGCCGAGAGCGAGAGCCAAACCCGACGACTCCGCTCGCCCGCCGCGACGATATCCCCGCGAAGATCGGCCACGACGTCGCCGAGCGCGTAGGAGGGCGCGAGCCGGTAGAGCACGAGGATGTCCCAGGCGCAGCCGGCGTCGCGGAGCGTCTTGATGACGCCGTGCCGCTCCAAGTCCTCGGGGGTGTCGGTCGCGCCTGGGAGGATGATCAACAGCTCCTCGGTGCGCTCTCCGCCCGGGCTCGGGAACCGGGCGACGCTCGGCTCCACGAGGTTCGAGAGCGGCCTGCAGCCGACCACCGAGGCGCTCGCGAGCGCGGCGAGCAGCTGCCGTCGAGTCGTGCGCGCGACCACGAGCGCGAGCATGCCAGCTCCCCCCGCGGGCGGCCACCAGCCGACGCAGATCCGCACGACGACTCCAATTGACACACCCGCCGCGCGCGCGGACCCCCGCGACCCGGCGAACCCGCCTCGTGAGCGCGCCTTCGCGGCTGGCATGACATGTGCACAAAGACATAGCGACACACACACACAGCGCGCGGCGCCTCGCAAACACGCCGCCGCGACGACACCCGCCTCCCCGACGCGAGCTCGAGACGCTGCCTCGCTCGCGCGGAGCAGGCGCGCACCTCACAGCTCACCCCGCAGCGCCCCAAGGAATCCCAATGAACACCCTCATGAAATGGACCATCATCTTCTTCGTCATCGCCCTGCTCGCCGCGATGTTCGGCTTTGGCGGCATCGCCGGCGCCGGCATCGGCATCGCGCAGACGCTGTTCTTCGTGTTCCTCGTCTTCGCCGTGATCTCCGGGATCGTCGGCGTCTTCCGCGGCGCGTCCGCGTAAGCGCCCTCGCCTGAAACGAGAGCCCAACAGACGACCCAAGAAGACCCAAGACGACCCAAGAAAGCACACGAGCAAGCACGACAAATGAACATGATCCGAACCATCCAACAAATCCTCCCGCTCGCCGCGATCACGCTCGCCAGCGTGGCGGCCGTGGCCTGCGACACGAGCGCGGCGATCGATCGCGCCGAGAAGGTCGCGGAGCGCGACACCAAGCGCGGCGCGCCTGACTCAGACCTCGCGCCGACGAGCGCGAAGACGCCAGCCGACAGCGATGAGGCCGCGAGCGCGAACAAGACGCCGCTCACGACCGTCAACGGGGCGCTCTCGTACTACGCGGACTGCCACGCGAAGTGTCACGTCGACCACGAAGGCGACGCGCTCGAGACCTGCAAGCTCAACTGCGGCGCGGCGGCCAAGTCCGCGGTGCACACCATCGAGCCGAAGCCGGAGAAGCTCGCCTTCGAGGCCGAGGTCAACTCGCTGCGCGAGTGCGTGAGCAGCTGCGACGCCGACACCGAGCGCACGACGAACATGCACACCTGCTACCTGAACTGCAAGAACGCCGCGACGGCCGAGCGGGCCGCGTCCTCCTGATCGCCGACCCGCGGCCGCCGGGCTGACCGAGCCCGCGGCCCGGCCGCCGCGTGGCGAAACGCCACGGTTTAACATGACCCTTAAGACATTTTGAACAACTATACTCCGAGCCACTCTCTTAACACGAGGTGGCTCGATGACACGCGACACGACGCGTACTGCGTACTTGATCTCACTTGGACTCTCGCTCGGCCTGCTCACGCTCCCAGCCGGCTGCGGCGACAGCGAGGGCGAAAGCTCCGACACGACCGAGGACACGGCCGAGACCGACATGACTGAGGGGGCGACCGACGCCTCCGCAGGCCCCGGCACGGACGGCGCGACCGAGACCGATCCAACCACCGGCGCGAGCCAGGGCGAGACGACCGGCGGCGACGGCGACGGTGACGGCGACGGTGACGGTGATGGCGACGGTGACGGCGATGGCGATGGCGATGGCGACGGCGACGGCGACGGTGACGGCGACGGCGACGGCGACGGTGACGGCGACGGCGACGGCGACGGCGATGGCGACGGCGACGGCGACCTCTGCGGAAACGGAGAGCTCGACGAGGGCGAGGCCTGCGACGACGGCGTCAACGACGGCGAGTACGGCGGCTGCAATCAGGATTGCCTCGCGCTCGCGCCCTATTGCGGCGACGCGGAGCTCAACGGGCCCGAGGCCTGCGACGACGGCGTCAATGACGGCGAGTACGAGGGCTGTAACGCCGACTGCACGCTCGCGGCGTTCTGCGGCGACGGCGAGGTCAACGGCGGCGACGAGACCTGTGACGACGGCAACGGCGAGTTAGGCGACGGCTGCTTGACGAACTGCTCGGTGCCCGACAGCTGCCTGACGATCCTCGAGTTCGACGGCGAGGCGACCGACGGGATGTACACCATCGATCCCGATCTCGACGGCGACATCCCGAGCTTCGAGACGTTCTGCGACATGACGACCGACGGCGGCGGCTGGACCGAGATCACGCTGGCGATCGCGTGTAGCGACATGCTGGGCGGAGAGATGGTCGCGGTCCAGGCGGCGCCAACGGAAGGCATCGACGAGATGTGCCGCCCGTTCACGACGGACACGAGCGGCGTGCACACGTACCACTACACCTTCCCGTGGCCGCCGACCTTCCAGGAGTTCTACCTGCAGGACTACGGGCTCAAGGCGAACGCGGGGGCCGGGAACTACACCTCGGATATTTATCCGAACAACTTCAACCAGACGAACTGGAGCGCCGCGAACGCGGGCTCTGGCTGGGGCGACATCTCGTTCGGGACGGCGGCGGAGCCCGGGCCGGTGACGTCCTACGCGGCGTACCTCGTCCAGAACTGGTCCTCGAACAACGAAGAGCTCGCCTGGCCAGGCGGCGCGGACATCTACACCGTGATGAACCCGAGCGACTCGTTCCGGATCGGCTGGGGTGAGGCCGGCGGTGAGCACGAGGGCTGGTACCCCTGGTGGACGGGGACGATCCGCCTGCGCTAACGGAAGCTGACCAAGTCCTAGACTCTGACTCGCCCCTGCTTGGACCCGCGATCGCTGGTCTCGCGATCGCTCGTCTCTGCTTGGACCCGCGGGGCTCTTGGAGGGAGCGGTGGGGGGCGCTCCTTGCGGGACGCGCGTGACCGACACCCTTCGGGCGCCGGTCCCACGGTTTAAGTCCTCATCCGACCCCCCACCGCTCCCTCTACGCCCCGCTCCGCCGCTGCGCTCACGGTGCAATAGCGCGGACTTGCTTGCGGGAGCCACGGGAGTGACCCACTTCGTGGGCCGCTCCCATGCTCTCGGTATGTGTGCGCCTGCGCCTGCGCCTGCGAGCTCAATCAAATCGAACGTCAGCGTAGGTGAACGCTGGGTTGACGTAGGCGCAGACGGCTATGCTGAAGTGAGGTGAAGGGCGCTACGGGATCCGTACGCCCATCTGCTCGCGCAGGACCTTGAGGGCGTCGCGGACGGGGCAGCGGTCGAGGAGCATGAGCTCTTGGACCGTGTTCTCCAGGTCCTCGACGGTGTGCGCCGGCTCGGAGGTCGTGACGTTGTGGTTCGTCGTGATCACGTCGCGGCCGTGGATCTCGAGCACGCGGCTGTCGAAGAAGCGGGTGATCCGGAGGTCGCGGAGGAAGTCAGAGTCCTTGGCGAACAGGGACTCGATCGCGGGCTCGAAGACCTCGGCCTCGACCGGCTCGTCCTTGAAGCTGTAAGAGCGGACTTTCTTGCCGTGGTGCAGGGTCGCCAGCTCGAAGGTGCCCTTGACGACCGGGTGCCGGGAGAGCTCGAATTCGTACTGCCCGTGGGCGACGCGGCGGGACAGGTTGTTGTCGAGGGAGAGCGGCTCGTACAGCGGCGCGCCGTAGCCGACGTCGATCATGTAGCGCTCGCCCTCGTGAACGACCCGGAGCAGCGGGTGGGCGTGATCGCGGTTGTCGATCCGCGCCGAGAGCAGCGCGACGTCGTACTCGAGGAAGCGCAGCAGCTCGGCGAAGTAGAGGTTCGGGGCGAAGTAGGCGCCGCCGAGGCTGCGCTCTTTGATCCCGGCGAGGTAGGTGTCGATGGTCGGGAGCCGCGACTCGGCGCCGTCCGCTACGGCGAGCAACCCGGAGACGTTTTCGAACGGCACCTTGATCAGGTGACTACGCACCAGGCCGTGCAGCCCGGGATCTCCAACCCAGCCGAGCAGGCTCAGGTACCGCCGATACACCTTGTTAGACGCGTTCATACGATGGGTCGTGATGGTATCAGTGACCCTACGGGCACGTGGGCCATGGGTCCAGCGGATTCCGGCCGCGAAGCCGCATCGCGCGAGCGCCGCGACTTGATCGGACTCATATCGAGAGCGCATTCGCCCGCTCATGTCAATCGGGGCCTGCGATCGCGGGTCTCGACAAAAACCTGTTGTCGGGGGGCTGACTCGCCAAAGCTTGCGCACGGCCCGAAGGCGTGATCATGCTACTCAGAACAACGTCCTATGAGCCTCGCCAACTCGTCCCCGGTCGCCTCCTCCTCCCCCCAGCCCGCGTCGTCCGCGTTCGAGAAGTTGAGCCCGGTCACGGGCGAGAGTCAGGGGACCTTCGCGATCACGGACGCGTCCGGCGTCGAGGCGGCGATCAAGCGCGCGCGCGCGGCGTTCCCGGCGTGGCGTGACCTCGGGATCGACGGTCGCATCAAGGTCCTCAATCGCCTACGGCCCGTGCTGCTCGAGAACGCCGAGTCGTTCGCGCGGCGCATCTCGGAGGACACCGGCAAGCCGATTCAGGAGGCGCTCGTCACCGAGCTGATCTCGATCTGGCTGTACCACGACTACAACCGCAAGCACGCCGCGCGGGTGCTCGGCCGTCGGCGAGTGAAGACCCCGCTGGTCTTCACCGGGAAGCAGAGCTACATCGAGTACTTCCCGCGCGGGGTCATCGGCGTGATCTCGCCGTGGAACTACCCGCTGCAGCTCGCGGTCGCGCCGGTGCTCTCGGCGCTGATCGGCGGCAACACGGTGGTGCTCAAGCCCTCCGAGGTGACGCCGCTGACCGGCCTGCTCGCGGAGGAGCTGTTCAAGCGCATCGGCCTGCCCGAGGGCGTCGTCGAGGTCGTGCACGGCGACGGCTCGACGGGCGCCGCCCTGACCGCCGGCGACATCGACATGGTGTTCTTCACCGGCTCCGTGGCCACCGGGCGCAAGGTGATGCAGGCCGCCGCGCAGAAGCCGATCCCCTGCGAGCTCGAGCTCGGGGGCAAGGACGCGTTCATCGTCTGCGCCGACGCCAACCTCGAGCGCGCGGCTCGGGCCGCGGTGTGGGGCGGGCTCGTCAACTGCGGCCAGACCTGCATCTCGGTCGAGCGCATCTTCGTGGTCGACAGCGTGCACGACCGCTTCGTGCAGCTGGTGCGCGAGCAGGTCGAGTCGCTGCGCGTCGGCGGGCCCGATGAGTTCGCCGACGTGGGCCCGATGATCTTCGCGCGCCAGATCTCGACGGTCGAGCGCCACATCGCCGACGCCAAGGAGAAAGGCGCGCGGATCCTGACGGGCGGCGCGCGCGTCGATCGCCCGGGGCAGTTCTTCAACCCGACGCTGCTCGCCGACGTGACCACGGAGATGGCGATCTACCGCGAGGAGACCTTCGGCCCGGTGCTCCCGGTCGTCCGCGTCCAGGACGAGGAAGAGGCGATCCGCCTGGCCAACGACCACGAGTACGGGCTCAACGGCAGCGTGTGGACGCAGAACCTCAGCAAGGGCATGCGGCTCGCCTCGCGCCTCGAGTGCGGACAGGTCGCGGTCAACGACGTCATCAGCACCACCGGTCACCCCGGGCTGCCCTTCGGCGGCGTCAAGGCCAGCGGCATCGGGCGCTACCACGGCGAGGAGGGGCTGCGCGCCTTCATGCACACGAAGGGGCTCATGGTCGATCGCGGGCTGCTCAACAACGAGCCCACGTGGTTCCCCTACACCGAGCGCAAGCTGCCGGCGGTGCTCTCGTTGGCCCGAGGCGTCATCGGCGGCAGCATCCCGAAGCTCCTGTCGGGCTTCATCAACCTGCTGCGCAGCGACAAGTAGCGGCGGCTCACCTGCTCCAGGGGACATAGCTTCCGTCGCGTCAATTCGAGCCTCGGTCGCGGGCTTCGGCGCGCGCTCTCGACCGCGGCGGCGCGAGCCGTGGTATCAGGGGGGAGCCGGCCAAGCCCGGTTATTCGCCCATGATTCAAACCGCTTTTTTGGCCTCCGCGCTGATGCTCGACAAGCCGCCGCTCAACCTCGACGCGGTGGCGCTGTCGCCCACGGTCGGCTGGTGGCTGTTTGTCTGCGTCTTCTGCCTATTCGTGACGATCTTCGCCCAGGGCGACCGCTGGCGGCGCTTCTGGCTGACGATGGAGGACCCGCGGACGATCGGCCTGCTCCGCATCCTGTTCGCCTTCTTCGTCATCTGCGACGTGAACGACTTCTGGGAGTACTTCCGGATGCTGTTCACGAGCGAGGGCATCTTCACGGCCGACGTCGTGCGCGAGGTCCACGCCTCGGGGCAGTTTAAGGGCTACGGCGACGGCCTCGGCGGAGACCCGCTGGGCTTCTTCGACTGGCAGGCCGTCTGGCACTACTTCACGGCCGGCAACAAGTACTCGCTGCTGTACTTCTGGGACTCCCCGGGCTTCTTCTGGGCCCACCTGGTGATCTTCGAGCTGATCACCGCGCTGTTCATGATCGGCCTGTGGTCGCGCGTGACCGGGGTGCTCTCGTTCTTCGGGATGATGAGCATCTTCTATCGCAACCACCTGTTTTGGGAGGGCACCGAGGTCGTCTACATCACGATGTTCGTGTACCTGCTGTGCGCGCGCAGCGGGCACGCGTACAGCGTCGACAACTGGCTGCGCTGCCGGAAGCTGCGCAAGGCCGGCCTGCTGAGCACGCGCGACGGCCCCGGCGGCGGCGCCGGCCTGGCCCCCTGCGACGAGCACCCGAAGGGTCTTCAGGCCATCTACCGGCGGATCCCGACGTGGCCGCGCCGGATCATGCAGCTGCAGATGGCGACGGTCATGACGACCACCGGCCTGCTCAAGAACGGCTCGGTCTGGGGGCGCGGGGACGCGGTCTACTACGCCTGGAACCTCGACCACTTCTACCGGTTCGCGCCGCAGCAGATCTCGTCGATCATCGGCACGAACCTGCTGCGCGTCGCCACGATCTTCGCCCACTTCGGCGAGATCCTGTTCGGCCTCGTCATCGTCGGCGTCGTGTTCCGCTTCGCCGAGGGCGAGCCGCCGGTCTCCGAGCAGCGCCGCTGGATCATGCGCCTCGGCTTCCTCGGCATGGTGATCAGCGCGATGATGATCACGGTGACCGCCTGGCCGGTGCACGTCACGATGGGCTTCCCCGTCGAGGGTTTTATCGCGATCTGGCTGGGCTTCTGGGCGCTCGTCTGGGCGATCTGGCTGTGGGTCGGCTACCGCCCCAGGACCGTCAGCGTGCGCATCCCGTTCCTCCGCGCGGCGCGGCGCGTCACGTTCACGATCGACCGCGCGTGGCTGCGCCGGTGGACCGTCGGCCGCCGCGTGTGGATGACCATCTACGTCATGGTGATGGGCGGGATCTTCATCCTGATGAACATCGGGCAGTTCCAGACCATCATGCTGACCTGCGTCTTGGTGTTCGTCGACGGCGACGAGCTCGCCAAGGGGATGCGCATCGTCGGCGCGCGGCTCGCCAAGTACATCCCGTGGATCCCGGAGGACGTCCGCGAGGGCGAGCCGATCATCCCGCTCGAGGACCCCGCGCTGCCGCACCACCGCCGCGACGACATCCGGTTCCCGAGCTGGGCGGTCCTGCTGATCGCCGCCGCGGTGTTCGGCGGCGTCGCGGTCCGCGGCCTGTGGGAGCCCGTCTGGCCGTGGGACTGGATCTGGCGCTACGGCGCGGTCGCGCTCCTGATGATCGCGGGGCGCTTCAAGCCGCGCGCGCTCGTGATCATCGCCGCGGGCTTCCTCGGCGGCGCGGTCGTCTGCTTCGTCTGGCTCCCCTATCACTGGTGGATGACGATCTGGCGGCTCGGCATGGTCGCGCTGCTGATCGCCACCTACCGATCGCTGCGCGGCGCGCCGCACGGGCGCCTCCCAGTCGAGAACCCGGTCACGGGGCGCGTCGACCCGCCGTGGGCCTACGGCCCGCTGGGGCGCGTCATCGTGTGCTGCGTCGTCATCTGGCACATCACCGCGGTCGCCAGCTGGCTGATGCCCGACAAGGCGGTCTGCAAGAAGTTCCGCGACCCCGCGCGCAAGTGGTTCAGCCCGTGGATGAACAAGACCTACACGAGCCAGGGCTGGGGCATGTTCGCCCCCAACCCGCCGCGCGCGAACGTGTTCCTGAAGGTCGTCGTGACCGACTCCCAAGGACAGGAGTGGGACATGAACACGGACATGTACTCGCCGGACCAGATCAAGCTGCCGTTCATCTTCAACGACCGCATGCGCAAGATGAACCGCCGGCTCGTCGGCAAGGGCACGATGTACCGCAAGTGGTTCGCGCGCTGGCACTGCCGCGAGTGGCAGCGGCTCCACGACGGCGAGATCCCCGAGAAGATCGAGCTGATCAAGTTCACCTACGTGATCCCGACCCCCGAGCAGATCCGCGAGAAGGGCTGGTACCGGCCGCGCGAGCTGATGAAGATCCGCGGGCGCGAGAGCACCGTGCACACCGAGACCTGCGAGGACGCGGTCATGGGTCAGCTCTCCAACGAGGACCGCGCCCGCTACGGGCTCCCGCCGCTGCCCGAGGGCGTGGAGTACAAGCCGTGGGTTAAGCACAAGCAGCGTAAGTGGGAGCGCCACCTCAAGTCCGAGGAGCGCAAGCGCGAGCGCGAGGACAAGAAGCACGGCCTCAAGTCGCGGCAGGAGAAGGCCGAGAAGCAGGAGCAGGCGGAGGCCCGCGAGAAGAGCCGGACGCAGGTCGGCGCGGCCGCGCGCGGCGGCGCGAAGAAGTCGGACTGAGATGCCCGCGTCGGAGTCCGTGTCCCCTGACCCTGGCCCTGGCTAAACGCGCTCGCGTTGACCGTGACGATCACCGTCAACGTCGTCAGCATGCTCGCGCTCGCCGCTCACTCGGCGGTGTAGCGCGCGACGAGCTCGCTGATCTCCTCGGCCAGCTCGGGCCGCTCAAACAGCTCGGGTCGATACATCAGCGCGCCCTCGACGACGCCTCGGACAGCGTGCGTGATCACGAAGGCCATCAGCTCTTTGTCGCCCTCGCGCACCGTCTCGCGCTTCGCGAGCAGCGCTGAGAGCAGCTGGTGCACGTGGGTCGCGCGGGTCCGCATCGCCGACTCGACCCAGCGCCGCGGGACGTCCATCAGCAGCGCGCGCCGGGTCGCGGCCGCGCCCAGCCCCGAGGCCGCGAGCGTGCCGGTCAGCGTGCGCACGACCTGCTCCTTCGCCGCCCCCTCGGGGAGCTCGCCGCGCCGCGCCTCGAGCTCCTGGACCGCGCGGACCTCGAGACGCTCGGCGAGCCGGGCGATGATCGCCTCTTTGTTGGGGAAGTAGTGGTAGAGCGAGCCGATGCTGACGCCCGCGCGCTCGGCGAGATGATTGGTGGTCAGCGCCGCGAAGCCGCCGTGCGCGAGCAGCTCGGCCGCCGCGTCGAGGATGGCCTCGACGATCTCCTGCCCGCTCCGCGTCCGCGCCGGCCGACGCGCCTTCGGAGCCCGAGCGCTGCGCCGCTTCCCCACATAGGCAGCCTACCCCGAGCCGAGCACGTTGAGGCGCACCTTCGGCGAGCGCGGCGAGACGCCGCGAGCCGCCGGTCGAGACGGCGTTTGCGGCGGGCGTCGAGAGGACCTTCGAGACAGGCTTCGAGGTGACCCTCGAGGCGACTGGCGCGGCGGCGGGCTCACGGGGCGCGCGTGTACGCGCTCGGGGCCGAAGCCGAGCTGCTTGAGGACCATGTGCAGCGCGAGCGTGGTGAAGCGCGGGACCATCCGGAGCAGCTCGAGCGTGCGCCCGTTCTGGACGAAGACGCGCAGGTAGCCGAGCATCTGCAGGCGCTCGAGCCGGCGGCGCTCGATGCCCGTGAACTCGACCGCGTGACCGATCTGCTTGTTGTAATCGTTCCAGTTCGAGCTCAGGTTCACGTAGCCGCCCGCGTCGCGCTCGGCGAGCGCGTGCACGCGCGTGCCCGGGTAGGGGACCATGATCCCGAACACGATGCCGTCCGGGTTCATCTCGACCGCGAAGTCGATGGTCGCCCGCGCCGACTCGTAGGTCTCGTTCGGCTGCCCGAGGATGAAGAAGCCGTGGAAGCGCAGCCCCGCGCTCCGCATCGCCGAGACCGCCCGCATCACCCGCTCGCGGTTGATGCCCTTGCCCATGCGCGTCATCTTGTCCTCGTCGGCGGTCTCGATCCCGAGCCCGACCCAGTCGCAGCCCGCGGCGCGCATCAGGTGGGCGAGGCCGACATCCACCGTGTTCACGTGGGTCTGGCACGACCACTTCAGGCGCCGGTGGAGGCCGCGCTCGATCATGCCGGCGCACAGCGTGGCGACGCGCTCGCGCTTGACCGTGAAGATCTCGTCGCCGAAGTAGACCGACTCTGCGGCGCCGAGCTCGAGGAGGAGCTCCAGCTCGTCGAGCACCTGCGCCGGCGTCCGCGCGCGCACGACCCGACCGGCGGGGTTCATGCAGAACGAGCAGTGAAACGGGCAGCCGCGCGAGGTCTGCAGGATGTAGTGCTCGGCCGGGCGGAACAGGTCCCAGGCCGGCATCGGCAGCGCGCTGACGTCGAGGTTGTCACGTGACCCATTGAACACGTAGGTGTCGCCCGCGAGGTAGGCGACGCCCTTCGCGGTGATCGGCTCGTCGCCGCCGGCCGCGAGCTGCTCGACCAGCTCGCGCAGCGTCTCCTCGCCCTCGCCGACGACGCCGTAGTCAAAGGCCGGCGTCTCGCGCAGCGTCTGCTCGGGCAGCGCGCTCATGTGCACGTCGCCCATCACCGTCACGATCGACGGGTCGAGCTCCTTCACGAGCGCGGCGAGGCGCGCGGCCTGCAGGACCTCGTTGGTCAGCCCCGTGAAGCCGACGACCTGCGGCGCGAGGCGCTCGATGTGCTCGAGCGCCTCGTCGAAGCCGAGGCGATCGTACTTGCAGTCGAGCACGTGCACGTCGACGCCGTGCTCGCGCAGGTACGCGGCGAGGCACGCGAGCGACGTCCGGGGGTAGGCAGGGCGATCGTAGACGGGCTCGACGATCGCGTACGGCGGGGGGTTTACCAACAGTACTCGCATCACGACGGATCGATCGTAGCGGGTCTGCGCGCTGTCACTACTCGCGCGACTCGGTCACACAAACCATTGAGATCACTACGAGAACGTGTCCTCCAGGGGGCGCCTGCTCGCGCCGCCTCGCGCGGCGGGAGCACGGGCGGCGCTTAGGACATGTCTCTTTCGTCAGCGACGCTCTTCGAGCCAGCGCCGCACGCCGGCGGCGCCAGGGTCCCCCACCCCGTCGAGGCGCTCGAGGGCGCGACGCGCCAGCGCGCGGGCGCGTGACCTCTCGCCCGAGCTCGGCCACAGCGCCTTCGCGAGCACAAACTCGCCCGCGGCGATGTCGGCGCCCGACGCCTCCCCCGCCGCGAAGATCGCGACCGCTCGCTCGGCGTGGGTCCCCGCGCGCGCCATCTCCCCGGCCGCGAGCTCGACCTTCGCGAGGCCGACGAGGCTGCGCGCGACCTCAGAGCTGTCGGAGCCGAGCGCGTCCTCGCGGACCGCCAGCGCCTGCCCGTAGCGAGCGCGCGCCCCCTCGAGGTCGCGCTCGCCGAGCGAGAGGCGCGCGAGCAGCTCCAGCGTGCTCGCGTAGTCGAGGTGCTGCTCACCGAGCGCGGCGCGGCGGATCTCGAGCGCGCGCTCGAGGTGCGCGCGAGCCTCGTCGTAGCGACCCAGCGCGATCTTGCTGGCTCCGAGGCCGTTGAGGGTGTAGGCGAGGTCTGGGTGCTCCGGCTTGATCGCGCCCTCCTGGATCGTGAGCGCCCGCGTATGCAGCGCGAGCGCCCGCTCGTGCTCGCCCGCGTCTTGGTGGAGCATCGCCAGGTTGTTGAGGCTGTTCGCGACGCTCGGGTGCTCGGGCCCGAGCGCGCGCTCGCGGATCGCGATCACCCGCTCGTAGAGCGCCTTGGCCCCGTCAAATTCGCCAAGGTAATCGCGCGCGATCGCGAGGTTGTTCAGCGTGCTCGTCAGGTCGGGGTGCTCGGGGCCGAACGCCGCCTCCTGAACCGCGAGCGCGCGCTCAAACATCTCGACGGCCTCGCTGTAGGAGCGCTCGAGCAGGAGGATCGAGCCGAGGCTGTTGATCTCGAGCGCGACCTGGGGGTGCGACGCGCCGTAGGTCTTGCGGCCGAGCTCGACCGCGCGCGAGAACTGCTCGCGCGCCTTGTCGTAGCGCCCCAGCATCGAGTGCGCCGCGCCCATGTTGTGGGCGCCGCGCACGAGCACGGGGTGCTGCTCCCCATAGAGCGCGAGCTGACGCTCGAGGTTCTCCCCGAAGATCTCCAGCGCGCGCTCGTACTCCCCCGCCGCGAAGTAGGACGAACCCACGCTCGAGTGCAGCTGGATCTGCCACGGGCTGCTGTCGTCGACCTCGAGACGCGCGAGCTCAACGCGCGCGAGCTCGGCCCACAAGAGCCCGTCCTCGAGCCGCGCGCTGCGGTAGCCGACCGCGTACACGAGCTTGCTCGCCGCCGCCGCCGCGAGCTCGACCTCACCGACGCGCGCGGCCTCGAGGTAGGCGGCGCGATAGCCCGCGAGCGCCTGCTCCAAGTCACCGCCGCGCTCCTGCGACGCGGCGAGCTGCAGCCGCGCGCGCGCCACGAGCGGCGTCCAGTCGAGCTCCAGCGCGCGGCTCAGCGCCCGCTCCGCCTCCTCGAGCGAGCGCTCGCGCGCGCCGGTCATCTGGAGCGCCCTCGCCTCCATGAGCTGCGCCCGCACGGCGCGCAGCAGCTCGCGGCCGTCCGCCGGCGGCGGCCCGAGCCGCTGCAGGCGCGCGCGGTCGAGGCACGGCTCGAGGGTCGAGAGCCGCGCGACCGCCGAGCTCGCCTTCCTGGCCGTGACCGCCGGGCGACGCGAGAACTCCTCAACGAGCGCGTCGAGCTCGCGCTTGCGATCCTCGAGGCACCAGCGCGCGTGCTCGTGCAGGCGCGGCGCCAGCTCGCCGCGCACCGTCGCCTGCAAGCACACCTCATGCTGCGCCGCGCGCCACTCGCTGAGGTACGCGTCGATCTTGTCGACGACGCGCGCGGCCGTGTCTTCAGCGTAGCTCAGCTCTGTCCCCAGGAACGCGGCGCGCAGCGCCCCGCGCGTCTCGTCCGTCCACGCCCGCGCCTCGTCCTCGCCCAGCGCCGCGCAGGCTGCCCGCCGCTGCGCGGTCTCGTAGAGCTTCACGCCCTGCACCCCGCCCGCGACCGCCCCGAGCACCCCGAGCACGCCGACGAGACGGAGCGCGCGCCCGCGTCGGCGCCCCCGCTCGATCGTGTCGAGCAGCGCGTCGATCGACTCGAAGCGACGCTCGGGCGCGACCGCCAGCGCCTTCACGCAGACGCGCCGGAGCCAGGCCGGCGCGCCGCGCGTACGCCCGGGGACGCGCGGCGAGTCTTCGTGGACCGCGACGACGAGCTCCATCATCGAGTCCCCCGCGAACGGACGCGCGCCGTACAGCAGCTCCCACAGGGTGACCGCGAAGGAGAACTGATCGCTCGCGGGCGTCGTCGGCACGCCACGAAATTGCTCTGGGGACATGTACGCAGGCGTCCCCATGATCGCGCCGGCGCGCGTCATCGGCTCAGACAGCGCCTCCGAGCGCGACACGTCGAGCGCGCCGAGCGACGCGCCCTCGTCGACCACCGGGCGCTCCTCGTCCCGGCGCGCGAGGCCGAAGTCCATGACGCGAACGCGGCCGTCGCGGCCGACCATGACGTTGTCGGGCTTAGATTCTCGACGCGGCGCCCCACGAGCTCTCAAACACCGCGCGGCACGTGTTTTCGTCGACATCTGCGGGGGTTCTGGGGCGCAGCTCGTTCTCGCGTGATGGCGCTCGCGTACGCGGGACTCTGCGTTCGAACTGGAACCCCGGCGGAGCGCACGGACGCGCCGCGTCCTTCGAGGAATCCGAGCGACCGTCCGCGGGGCGGAGTCTGGTCGCTCGACGATGCGCGCCTCACTCGGGCAGCTCGACCAGCAGCGGCGTCGCGCTGTTGTTCTCGCTACCGACGAGGCCGTTACCGAGCTGGCCGAAGGAGTTGAGCCCCCAGACCCAGACGCCGCCGTCCGCGTCCATCACGAGCGTGTGCCCGAGGCCCTGGGTGACGGCGCGGATGTCCGCAGGCGCGTCGAGCAGCGTCGGCTCATTGCGATCGTCACCGTCGCCCGTGCCGAGCTGTCCCGCGAAGTTGGCCCCCCAGGTCCACAGCTGCGCCGCGGTGTCGACCGCGACGCTGTTGTTACCCGAGGCCGCGACCACCAGCGCGTCCTCGAGCACGCCCAGCGCGGTCGGCTCGAGCACGTCCGCGAGGTCAGGCCCCGTGCCGACCTGCCCGCTCGCGTGCAGCCCCCAGCCGTGCATCAGCCCGCTCGCGTTGGCGGTGAGGCTGTGCGCCTTCCCGGCCGCGACGTGCGTCGGCTCGAGCCCCACCAGCTCCTGCGGAGTGAACACGTCGTCGCCGTCGCCCGCGCCGAGCTGACCGTCGCTGTTCTTGCCCCACCCCCACACGCTGCCCTGCGCGTCGAGTGCCAGTGAGTAAGCGCCCCCGCCAGCGATCGCGATGACGTCCGTAAGGCCAGGGACCTGCATGGGTACACCGGGCTCGGGATCTTCCTGACCGAGCTGGCCGTCGCTGTTCGAGCCCCACGCCCAGACCGTGCCGTCCTCGCGCAGCGCGAGCGAGTGACGCTGACCGGCCGCGATCGTCACGACCTCGCTCAACGTCTCAACGAGCAGCGGGATCGGGCTGTCCTCGCCAGGACCAACGCCGAGCTGCCCCTCGTTGTTGCGACCCCACGTCCAGACATCACCGTCGATCGTCAGCGCCATCGAGTGGTTGAGGTCCGCCGCGATCGCCACGACCTCGCTGACGCCCACGACCGCTACGGGCTCGTACTGGTCCTCGAGCGGCTCCACGCCGAGCTGCCCCTGGTTGTTGCGACCCCACGACCAGATCGTGTCCTCGGCCGCCTCGTAGACGAGCGTGTGCGCGCCTCCGGCCGCGATCGGGGCGCCGAGGTGAATCGCGCGCGTGGCCGCGGCCTGGTTCTCCGCCGCGTCTCGAGCGACGAACTCGACCGTGTTCCAGCCGCGCTCGAGGGGCACGCGCGCGCTCCAGATAATCTCGGGACCTGGCTCAATCGCCACCTCGCTAGGCTCCCCGCCGTTGACCGAGACCTCGAGCGCGACGATCTCGGTGTCGTCGCTCGCCTCGCCGCGGAAACTCCACTCCCGCGCGGGCACGTAGAGCCCTTCGAAGGGGCGCGTGATCGCGAGCTCTGGTGGGTTCTCGTCGACGGGCTCGCCGGTCGAGCCCGAGTCGCTCGTGGTCGCTCCCGAGGTCGTCCCTGAGCTCGAGGTCGTCAGCCCCGTGGTCTCGCTGGTCTCACCGGCGCTGGTCGTGGGCTCGACCGTGGCGGCGGTCGTCACCCCGGTCGCGTCGGATCCCGAGCTCGTCGCCCCGGTCATGCCGCTCGTGCCCGCGCTCGTTGTCGTCTGCGCGTCGGATCCCGAGCTCGCGCCAGACGCGGCGGTCGTCCCCGCGTCGTCGCTCGTGCCCGAGCCCCCCTGCGTGTCGGACGTGCCTGAAAGGTCATCTCCACACGCGCCCAGGAGCAGCGCGACCGGGAGGAGCCGAGGGATAATGCGGGATCGATTGAAGCTCGCCATCGTACCCATGGCGCGTACACTTAATTGAAAACAGTTTTCAACTAACCATTTGCGCGGAATCTCACTACTGGGTCATCACCCTCAGATGCGACGCTACCGAAAGCGCCCAGCGCGGCATTTTCTCCAGATCGAAGCTCGTCGAGCACGGGATCAGAATAGTTCGATATTGAAAATCGTTTTCAAAATTATACAATCATGACTCCACGCGCTCCGAGAGTCTGCCTATGAATCAACCTGTCCAATCGCTCACGCTCGACCACCTGCCGATCGGGCAGCTCGGCCGGATCACGAGGGTCGAGGGCGATGACGCGCTGTTCGTGCGACTGCTCGAGCTGGGCTTCGTGCGGGGAGTCGCGGTCGAGGTGATCAAGCGGGCGCCGCTCGGCGACCCCCTCGAGCTCCAGCTCCGCGGCTACCACGTCTCGCTGCGCGCGCGCGAGGCCAGCCGCGTTCACCTGGAGCGACGCGCATGACCGCGCCGCTGCGCGTGCTGGTCGCAGGCAACCCCAACGTCGGCAAGACGAGCCTGTTCAACGAGCTCACCGGGCTTCGCCACACGGTCGGGAATTATCCGGGCGTCACCGTCGAGCTCGTCCAGGGCGCCGTCGCCCACGCCCACGCGCCGACCCGCCCGATCGAGCTCGTCGACCTCCCCGGCATCTACAGCCTGACCGCGACCTCCGAGGACGAGCGCCTGGCCTACGCGGCGCTCGCGGGAGAAGGAGGCGAGGAGCCCGACGTGGTGCTGCTCGTGCTCGACGCGAGCAACCTGGCGCGCAACCTCTACCTCGCGCTCCAGGTCCGGGAGCTCGGTCTGCCCTGCGTTATCGCGCTCAACATGGTCGACGTGGCCCGCAGCGCCGGCGTCGTCATCGACCGCGCCGCGCTCAGCCGCGAGCTCGGCGTCGCCGTGGTGGAGACCGTCGCGAGCGCGGGCGAGGGCGTCGCGGGGGTGGTACGCGCGCTCGAGCGAGTCGAGCGCGGCCCGGCGCGCTCGGTCCCCGTCGACGACCCGCTCGTCTCCGAGCTCGACGCGCGCCACGGACCCGCCAAGGCGCGCTGGCTGATCACGCGCGCGCTCGCGGGGCCCGTCGCGACCTTCGAGCGCCCGAGCGCGCTGGGCGAGCGCGCCGCGCTGCGCCGCGCCGTACAGGCCATCGTCGAGGCCCGCTACGCCGAGGTCGACCGGATCCTCGCGGGCGTTCGCCAGCTGAAGACCCGGGCGCGCGCTCCGGCGATGACGAGCTCGCAGCGCCTCGATCGCGTGCTAACCCACCGCGTCGCCGGGCCGCTCGTGTTCGTCTTCGTCATGGCGCTCGTGTTCCAGGCGATGTTCGCCTGGGCTGAGCCGTTCATGGTCGCGATCGAGCTGGTGATTCAATGGCTTCAGGGCCAGGTCACGCGCGCGCTCGGTGACGGCCCGTTCACCGATCTGCTCACCCAGGGCGTGCTCGCGGGCGTCGGCAACGTCATCGTCTTCGTCCCGCAGATCGCGCTCCTGTTCGCGTTTATCGGCCTGCTCGAGGACTCGGGCTACATGGCGCGCGCGGCCTTCATCATCGATCGCGTGATGTCCCGCGCCGGGCTCTCTGGCAAGTCCTTCGTCCCGCTGCTGTCGGGCTACGCCTGCGCGATCCCGGCGATCATGGGCGCGCGGACGATCCGCTCGTCTCGCGACCGCCTGGTCACGATCTTGATGATCCCCTTCGTCAGCTGCAGCGCCCGCCTGCCGATCTACGCGCTCCTGATCGGCGCGTTCTTCGAGGCTGATAAGCCGATCTTCGGGCCGTTCAGCCTGGGCGGCGTCATGCTGCTCACCATGTACGGGCTGTCGACGGTCTCGGCGCTCGCCATGGGCTTTCTCTACAAGCGCACGATCCTCCGCGGCCCCCGGCTGCCGCTGCTGATCGAGCTCCCCCCCTACCGGCTGCCGCGGCTCCGCCACACGCTCGCCAAGGTCTGGGACCGCGTGCGCGGCTTCATCCGCGACGCCGGCACCGTCATCCTCGCGGCGACCATCGTGCTGTGGGCGCTGCTCAGCTTCCCGACGGTCGACGCCGCGACGCTGGCGGACGGCTCCACGCCGATCGAGCACAGCGTCGGCGGCCGCGTGGGCAAGGCGATCGAGCCCGCGCTCGAGCCGATGGGGCAGGACTGGCGGATCGGCGTCGGCATCATCGGCAGCTTCGCCGCGCGCGAGGTCTTCGTGTCAACGCTCGGGCTGGTGTTCGGGATCGAGAACGCCGACGAGGACGACGCGCCGCTGCGCGAGCGTCTGCGAACCGCCCGCGACCCGAAGACGAACGAGCCGCTCTACACGCCGCTCTCGGCGACGGCGCTATTGATCTTCTTCGTCTACGCGGCCCAGTGCATGTCGACGCTCGCGGTCGTCCGCCGCGAGACCGGGACGTGGCGCTGGCCGCTGTTCATGTTCTGCAGCATGACCGCGATCGCCTATATCGCGGCCGTGCTCGTCTACCAAGTCGGCTCGTGGATCAACATGAGCCTCATCGTCACATAGGGCCGAGCGCCGAACGACACGGATCCGTCACCCATGCTGGGACTCACTCAAACCGTCGCTATCCCCCTCGCCTTGGTCGTGTTCGCGCCCCCGGCCGCCGCGGCGACCTCCGTGACAGAGGCTCCAGCGACGAGCCGGCCAGACGTCTCCGCGACCTCCGAGAGCGCGGCGCCGACACGCGCGGACTCGCCAGGGACCCTCGTGCTCGCCGCAGACCGCGGCTTCATGGGCAACGAGGAGCTCCGCGACGCCTTCGACAGCTTCGTCGAGACGACCGGCGCGAACGCGCGCTTGGTGCTGCTCACTGGACGGGGGGACTCCGAGAAGCTCAAGGCCGCGCGCGCCGAGCTCAACGCGCGCGACACGGTCGTGCTCCCGCTGTTCCTCTCCGACGATCACCCGCGCTTCATCGAGGCCAGGGCCGCTCTCACTCGAGCCACGAGCCTCCGCTGGGCCGACCACTTCGGGCGCTCGTACTTCGCCGTCGAGATCCTCGCCGACCGGCTGCAGACGATCGAGAGGCCCAAGCGCCACAACGCCGTGCTGCTCTCGTACGGCGCGCTGACCGACGCGCAGCGCCAGGCGATGCAGGCCGACCTCGACACGCTCGCGAGCCAAGCCGCCGCCGGCCTCGGTCTACGACGCGTCCGCAGCCTCGTCTGGCACGAGTACGGATCCCCCGGCGAGGAGCAGCACCGCAAGCAGGTCACGCGCGAGTTCGTGCGCGAATTCTTCCGCGTCGGGCGAACCGCGGTGGTGCCCTTCAACCTCGGCATCAAGCTCGATTCGATGATGTCGATCTCGGGCTACGTCAAGCGCTACCTGCCTCGAGGCTCACAGTATGTAGGCGGCGACGTGCTCCCGCACCCGGCGGTGGCGCAGTGGATGGAGCGCGAGCTGAACCGGCATCGCTCGCTCACGCTGGACGACATGGGCGTGGTGTTCCTCGCCCACGGCGCCGACTTCGACTGGAACGAGACGATGCGTCAGGCGATCGAGCCGCTGACCCGCAAGTACAAGATCGAGTTCGCGTTCTCGATGGCGGATCGCCCCGTGGTCGAGTCGGCGATCCGCCGGCTCGAGCGGCGCGGCGCGGCGGCGATCGTCGTGGTGCGCGTGTTCGGCCTCGAGTCGAGCTTTAAGTCGACCGTCGACCGCATGCTCGGGCGAGACATCGAGCATCACGGCCACCACGACCACCACGGCCATCACGGCCATCGCGGTCACGGGCGCAGCGGCGGACATGGTCATCACGACATGAACAGCGGACCACGTATTCGGAGCGCCGCGCGCCTGGTCAGCGTCGGCGGCGTCGAGGACCACGCGCTCTTCGCCAGCGCGCTGCTCGACCGCGCCCGCGCGCTCTCGACGAGCCCGTCCACCGAGACCGTGGTGCTCACCGCGCACGGGTCCGGGAGCGACGAGGCGAACGGACATTGGATGAAGGTGCTGGCCTCCCTGGCGCGCCAGATGAAGGCCCAGGGAGGCGGCGAGTTCCGGTCGATCGAGTTCGGGACGTGGCGCGAGGACTGGCCCAAGAAGCGCGAGCCCGAGATCGAGCGAATCCGCGGGCTCGTGAAGCGCGCGAGCGCGGGCGGCGGGCGAGCGCTCGTCATCCCGACCCGCACGGCGAGCGAGGGGCCCGAGCGCGAGCTGCTCGAGGGCTTGCAGTACGAGCTCGGCAGCGGCTTCGCACCGAGCGCGCAGTTCTCGCGCTGGGTCGAGGAGCAGATCCTCGAGGGCGCGAGGCAGCTCGGAGTTGTCGCGCCGCACCCTTCACAGCGCTCGCGCGCGCAGGCTGCCCAGCATGCGCAACCCGAAGACTGACCCCGGGGCTGTTCAAGGAGGCAATTCAGCTCCCAGGCGTTCTTCCAGGCGTTCTTCCTCGACTTCCTCGACTTCCTCGTGTTCGCGGGCGGCAGCGCTGGAGCCGTCACGGAACGCCGCCTGTGATCACGCTGAATTCCGAGTCTGCTCAACCACCTACGAGTCCCGCGTAGAGTCGGGCTTAAAGTCGCGGTGCAGCAGCCCCGCCGCGTGGGCGGCCGCGAGCCCACGACCCGCGCGCTCCATCACCGCCACGACCTCTCGCCAGCCGCGCGCGCGCTCCTTCGCCCAGGCGCCGAGCGGTCGCCCGTCGATGTACTCCATCGCGATCCACACGCGCCCGTCGAGCGCCCCGACATCGTAGATCGACACGACGTTGGGGTGGTTGAGCTTGGCGAGCGCCTGCGCCTCACGCAGCAGCCGCGCGTGCCGCTCGTCGCCTCGCCGCCCCGCGCTGCCGCGAACCAGCTTGAGCGCGACCTTGCGATCGAGCTCTGGGTCGTAGCCGGCGTAGACGACCCCCATCCCGCCCTCGCCGAGCTTCGAGAGCGCGACGTAGCGACCGATCACCGCGCCGCGCGTGAGCGCCGATCGGGGTCCGATCGAGCGCGCTTGGCTCGCCGCCGCGGCGACCGTCTGATCCGTCTCGAGCGCGGCGACGTCCGCGGCGACCGTCTCGTCCGTCTCACCGGCGCGCGGCATCGTCATGACGTCTCGCGCTCGCGGCCGGGCTCCTCATCCACGCGACCATCCGGCCAGATGATCAGGATCCGGCGACCTCGCTTGCGCGCGTAGCGGATCGTCGCCCACACGCCCGAGCGGCGCTGTTCCTTCATCATCCCGGGCGTCGCGATCAGCAGCGCGCCGTCGTCGACGATCTTGCGGTTGCGCGCCAGCGGCCGCGCGGGCGCGGCGATCAGCTCGCCGCCCGCGCAGAATGCCCGGCTGTCTTTAAGGTCACACGGCCGCAGCCGCGCGCGCGCGCCAGCGGCGAGCGCGAGCTCGTGCGCTTGGGCGTCGGCGCCGACGCAGTCGCCGTGGGTGAGGACGGTGACCTCGAGCGACGCGAGCAGCGCGCCAAACGCCGAGCGCTGGGCGTCGGTCATCCCGCGTCTCGTGCCAGTGAACGAGGCGTGCGCCATGGTCCCGCAGTCTACGGCGCCGCGCCGCCGGGGCGCACCGCCGACGTCGCGCGGCGCAGACTTTGCCCGCCCCGACCGGGGCTACTCTGCGACCCCGAGCGCGTCGTCGAGGGCGCTGACGAGCCGTCGCGCGTCATCGTTCGAGAACACGAGCGGCGGCTTGATCTTGAGCACGTTGTGGTCAGGGCCGTCGGCGCTCAGCAGGATCCCGCGCGCGCGCAGGCGCTCGACCACCGCGCTCGCGAGCGCGGCGTCCGGCCGCCGGCTGACGCGATCGTCGACCAGCTCGACGCCCAGGAACAGGCCGAGGCCGCGGACCTCGCCGACGCGCGCGTGTCGGTCCATGAGCTCGGCGAGCTCCGCCTGGAGGAAGTCACCGACGGCGAGCGCGTTGTCCTGGAGCCCCTCGTCCTCGATGACGTCGAGCACGGCGAGGCCGACGGCGCAGGACACCGGGTTGCCGCCGAAGGTGTTGAAGTACTCCATCCCGTTGGCGAAGCTCGCCGCGATCGCCGGAGTCGTGACGACCGCGCCCATCGGGTGACCGTTGCCGATCGGCTTGCCCATCGTGACGATGTCAGGGACCACGTCGAAGGCGGCGAAGGCCCAGAACTCGAGGCCGACGCGGCCGAAGCCGGTCTGTACCTCGTCGGCGATGCAGACCGCCCCGGCCGCGCGCGCGCGCTCGTACGCGCGCTCGTGGAAGCCGTCCGGGGGCACGAGCTGCCCGCCGCAGCTGAGGATCGCCTCCGAGAGGAACGCGGCGGGCTCGTGCCCGGCGCCCTGCAGCGCGGCGAAGGCCTCGCTGACGTGCTCGGCGTAGCGCGGCCCGGGGCGGTCGCCGGCGCCCACGCGGTAGCGACCGCGGAAGCCGTCGGGCAGCGGGATCTTTCGGGCATGTCCCGCGAGACCGGCGCCGCCGGGGCCCTCGCACTTGTAGGGGCTGAGCGCGACGAGGCCGCCGAGGTTGCCGTGATAGCCGCCGTCGATGACGACGACGCCCTCGCCGCCGGTGTGCGCCCTGGCGAGACGCAGCGCGAGGTCGTTGGCCTCGCTGCCGGAGTTGACGAAGAAGCACACGCGCAGCGGCTCGGGGAGGGTCGCGGTCAGGCGCCGCGCGTAGGCGATGAGGTTGTCGTGGAGGTAGCGCGTGTTGGTGTTGAGCCGCGCGGCCTGGTCGGTGAGCGCGGCGACGACCCGGGGGTGCGCGTGCCCGACGTGGCACACGTTGTTGACGCAGTCGAGGAAGGCGCGCCCCTCGCGATCGATCAGCGCCGCCCCGCGACCGCGGACGATGTCGAGCGGCTCGCGGTACGAGAGGCTGAGGTTGGGCCCGAGCCGCTCGCGCCGCTCGGCCTGCAGCGCGCGACGAGCCGCGCGCAGCGACGCGCGCGGTCGGGCCGGATCCGGCGAGGGGCCGCAGGCGTCGCGCACCGTCTCGAGCAGCAGACCCGACTCCGCCGGGATCGCGGCGAGCTGCTCGAGCGCGCGCCAGACCGGGCGCTCGCTGATCCGGATGTACTCGTTGTCGGGGTCGAGCGCGGCGCCGCGGGCGGAGGACACCACGCTGGTCGCATAGCGGAGCCCGACGAGCGGCATCAGCAGCGCCTGCTCCTCCGGCGAGAGCGCGCGCTCGCGGTGGTAGGCCGCGATGACCGTGGAGGCGGCGGCGAGCGGGTCGTGCTGGTCGAGCAGCGCGTAGGCGACGGTGATCGCGAGCTCGCAGATCCTCGCGGTGCGCACGATGTCGCCGAAGTCGATGATGCCGACGACCTCGCGCCCCGCGACGATCAGGTTGTTGTCGTTGGCGTCGTTGTGGACGACAGACTGCGGGAGCGCGCGCAAGCCCGGGAGGATGCGCTCGTGGAAGCGCACGAGCCAGCCCTCGACGAGCGCGTGCCGCTGCGGATCCTCGATCACGTCGAGGTGCTCCTCGATCCAGCCGGCCTGCGCGAGATCCCAGCGGAGGGCGCGATCGGCGGCCGGGTGCTCGAAGCCGGCGAGCGCGCGGTCGAGCTTGCCCATGAAGCGCCCGAGGCTGGTGAGCAGCGCGTCGTCGTGGGGCCGCGCGCTTGAATAAAGCTGTCCGGGGAGGAAGCTGATCAGCCGGGCGAGATGGACGCGCCCCGCGAGCTCGACCTCGATGATGTCACGCCCGTCGCTCGTCTCCTGCGGCAGCGGGCACGCGCCAGGGAGGCGCGCGTGGATCCAGCGCATGGCCGCGTTCTGCAGGTCGAGCTCGGCGCGCGGCTCGTAGGCGTTGGCGACCTTGAGGACGAAGCCGGGGTGGTCGCCGTGTTCGGGCGTGATGTGGACGTTGGCGTCGATGTAGCTGGGCAGCGCCGCGGCTCGGCCGTGGACGCCCCACCGATCTCGAGCCAGCCGCGCGGCGGTCTCGAGGGTCAGCGGGGGTGCGGGCTCGATGGCGTCGGTCGGCATGGGCTGGCCGGACGATACCCCGCGCCCTGGGCGGGCTACGAGGAACTTGGGGATGTAGCGAGCGAGCGAACGAACAATCGAGCGTGGGGGTCGAGCGAGCTACTCGACGCCGCAGAAGCCGACGTTGGGGAACATCGGGTTGTTGAACGACTGGCAGCTGAGGTCGTAGGCGTCGCAGAAGATCGGGTCCTCGTCGTTGTTGCAGTAGGGCGTACAGCACGAGCCCGCGTTGCACAGCGGCGCGTCCTCCATCGGCGCGCAGAACAGCGCGACCTTGCAATCGTTGACGTGCTCGCAGCCCTCGCCGATCCCGTTGTTGAGCCCCGCCGGCGCGCAGACGAAGCCGTTCGAGTTGGGGCTCGGGACGCACACGCCGCCGTCGCACTCGTCGTAGCCCGGCGGGACGCACTTCGGCAGGCAGATCGGGAGGATGTCTTTGTAGAGGAAGCACTCGGCGTCCCCCTGTAGGCAGAGCGGGTCGTCCTCGCTGCCGCTGCAGAGCTCGCGGCAGGTCCCCTTGACGCAGGCGAGCCCGGGTCCGCAGGTGTCATCGCCGGTCTCGAGATTCACGAAGCACATCTCGCCGAGGATCTCATCCCCATAGAGCGCGCACGTGAGCTCGTCGAGGTAGCCGTCGGCGTCGCTGTCCATGGCGGTGCACTTCGTGCCGTCGAAGCAGTCCTGCTCGTAGGGGTCGCAGCCGTCAGGGAAGGCGCCGGTCGAGCTGCCGCCGCCCGAGGTCGACGTGAACGACGAGCCGCTCGTGAACGGGAAGGTCGAGCCGACCGTCATCACCGCGGTCATCCCCGAGGTCATCGAGGAGGTCGCCGAGGTTGTGATGACGCCCGTGGTCTCGTCGCCGGTGCTGCCGGCGCCGCTCGAGCCGCCGAAGGACGACGCGGTGCTCGAGTCGCTGGTCGTCGCGCCCACGCTGCTCGCCGAGTCGGCCGGCGGCTCGTACTTGGGGTTCTCCACGAAGCACGCGCCGAGCGACAACGAGAGCGCGACGAACGAGCCGAGCGCGAGAGGGATCCGAACGGACGATTTCTTCATAACGTTTCAACAGGGCTAAAAACCAAAGGTGTGACGCGGGCGCGCGACCGTCACGGCACGACGCAGACGCCGAGGAACGGGTAGTCCGGGTTCGGCTCTTCGAACACCGGCTGGCAGAACATGTTGAGGGGGCACACGCCGCCGTCGAGATCGCAGTAGGGCGTGCAGCAGCTGTCCCAGTCGCAGTCGGGCACGCTGACGCCGTCCAGGCACATGTAGCCGGCCTTGCAGTCCTTGGACGCCGCGCACTGCTCGCTGAGGCCCGCCTCGACCCCGCTCGGCGGCACGCAGATAAATTCGTTCTCGCTCGGGACGCAGTGCGTGAACACCCCGAGCTCGCAGAACTGGTTGTCGGGCGTGGGGTCGCAGTAGGGGGCGCAGAGCGGGGTGTTCGGCTCAGCGAGCAGGCACTCGGCCTCGCTCAGCTCGCAGACGGGGTCGTTGATGTTTCCCTCGCAGAGCTCCATGCAGGTCCCGGCGACGCAGGCGAGCTGCTCGTCGCAGCTGTCCTCTAGGACATCAGGATTAAACTCGCAGGGCTCCCCGAGCTGGTCCTCTCCCGCTTGGACGCAGACCGCCCCGTCGATCTGGTTGTCGTCGTCGGCGTCGAAGGGCACGCACTTCAGCGGCTCTTCGCAGTCCTGCGCGAACACGTCGCAGGGGATCGGCTCCGTCGGCTCCGTCGTGTCGGTCGTGTCGGTCGGGTCGGTCGGGTCGGTCGGGTTCGTCGGGTCGGGGTCGACGGTCGTCGGGCCCGTGGCCGACGCGGTCGTCATCGGGCCCGAGCCGCCCGAGGTCATCGAGTCCGTGGTCGAGCTCGCGAGCGTCGCGCCGGTCATCGACTCGGCGCTAGTGGCGAAGCTGTCGCTCTCGCCCGAGGACGACTCTCCGCCGGTTCTCGTGGGCAGCCCCGCGGAGTCGGCGGGCGGCTCGTAGTCGGGGTTCTCCACGAAGCAGCCGCTCGCCAGCGTCAGGAGCGTCGCGGCGATCCACGCGCCCCGCCGCGGCCCCGCCGCTCGCGTCCAACGCTTCACCTGCTCACCCACGCGCGCGCCCACGCCTCGAGCGTACCGCATCGCGACGCGAGCGCGCCTCAGCGCGCGAACCTAGGAACATGGTTAAAAGTTCATGCTTGAGCTGAGGCGCGACGACGGAACGCGCCCGGGCTCTCGCCGACGAAGGCCTTGAACGCGCTCGTGAACGCGCTCTGACTGTCAAAGCCGACCTCCTGGGCGATCTCGCCGACCCGCCGCGCGGCGATGTCGAGCAGCTCCATCGCCCGCATCATCCGGGCCGTGTGCAAGAATTGCCGCGCGCTCGCGCCGGTCTCGTCGGCGAAGCGACGCGCGAGCGTCCGCGTGGACACCCCCGCGAAGCGAGCCGCGCCCGCGACGTCGAGCGGCGCGGCGAGATCGCGGAGCAAGAACTCCATCGCCCGCGCGAGCTCAGCGGAGCGCGCGACGGGCAGGCGCCAGGGCAGCGGCGCGCGGGCCCAGTCCGCGCAGAGGCCCGCGAGCGCGGCGAAGAAGCGCCCCGCGACCGGATCCTCGGGATCGCGCTCGGGCCCCCAGCGCGCGCCGTACAGCACCATCTCGCGACAGACGGGCGGGACCGAGAAGACGAGGATCGCGGCGGCGACAGGGGCCAGCTCCGGCGGCAGGCACAGCGACGGGTCGAGGTACGCGGTGCACAGCCGCGCCGCCCGACGGCAGCGCACGCGATGCTCGAGGGTCGCCGGGATCCACGCCGCGCGCTGCGGCGGCAGCAGCCACTGACCGCCGGCCCCCTCGAGCCACAGCGCGCCAGCCTCGGCGTAGAGCAGCTGGTGACGCGCGTGGCGATGCGGGCCTGAGTCGTAGGCGGGCTGCAGCGCGGCGGTCAGCACGAAGCCGCGGGCGGCGACGCGATCGACATCCACGAGGGCCACCCGCGGAGTGTATCAGGACGACGACTCGCGCTCGGCGGCGGCCGCTTGCCGCCGCCACTCCGCCGGCAGCCCGAGCTTGAGGAACACCGGGAAGCCGTGATCGGGATAGCGCGCGCGCAGACGGTCCTCGACGCGGGCGAGCGCCGTCTTGTCGACCGCCCCGCGCGGGCGCTCCTCGGCTACGTACGCGATGACCTCTTGAAGATAGTCGCGCTGCGCCGCGAGCAGATCGGCGCCCCCCGACGCCCCGCGCCCAGGGTGCACGTAGCGAGGCGAGAGCGCCTCCATCTCGTCGACGCGGGCGAGCCACGCGTCGGTCTTACCGATCTCGAGCCAGCTGTGCACGCCGCTCGCGATCAGGTCGCCGGCGAACAGATGGCCGTCGAACTCGAGCAGCACGTGCGCCTCGCTGCAGCCCGCGCCGACCACGTGCAGCTCGATCTCGAGCCCGGCGGCCGAGATCGTCTGGCTGCGGTCACCGAAGCTCTCGGGCGCTGGGAGGCGCTCGGGGTAGTCGGGCTTGTAGCGCCCGTAGAACGCGTCGACGCGCTTGCGGTGAACGCCGGGGATCAGCTCGAGCACCTGCCGCGAGGTGATCACGCGGACGCCGCGGGCTTGCAGCGTCGCGGTGCCGTTGAACTTGTCAGGGTTGGCGTGCAGAACGATCGCCAGGACTACGCGCTTGCCCGTCTCGCGCTCGGCGATCTCGATCAGCTCGCGCGTCGCCGACGGCAGGAACTGGGTGTCGACGAGCACGACGCCCTCTGGACCCTCGATCCAGTACGACGCGGTGGAGAAGCCCCACGGCGAGGAGGTGTAGCGGCCGACCCGGGCGTCGGCGGTCGGCCGCGACCAGCTCCCCTGGTGATCCGCGTCGGCCCGCGCGGGCGCGGATCCGCCGTCGATCGAGGCACCCGCGCAGCCGAGGCCGAGCGCCGACGCGCCGCCGAGCGTGAGCGCGAGCGCGAGCGTGAGCCGACGCAGCGGTCGACCGCCCGCGCCGGGGTGTTGTCCTCTCGAGTCAGCGGCGTGTCGTTCGCGTCGCGGGGTCATCTCGTCTCTCCTCGTCCTCTCGCTCGCGCCGGGTTGTAGCGAAGCGCGGTCCCAAGCGCTTGCGCTCCCGCGCCAACTTCTTGCTGATCCTCGCCACTCGCCCACGAGCGAAATTCGCGCGGGGCGCACGCGGTCACCCGCCGTGACCGATGACGAGATCGCGGGTAGACTGTGCGCGGGCCTGTAGCTCAGTCGGTTAGAGCAGCCGGCTCATAACCGGTCGGTCCTCGGTTCAAGCCCGAGCGGGCCCACTCCGCCCACGCGACCCGCCCCTCCCCCACCGCCTCGCCACACAGGGGCGCGTGAGATCGGGGGGCGGGGCCGCGCGCGCCACAACTTACTTACTTGCTTGCCTAAATGACCGCCCACGACCAGGCGACGCGACGACTCGCGCGAGCCCGCGCGGCCCCGACGATCGCTCGCCGGCCGCAAGACGTGAACGCGCGGGGCGGAATCTAGCGACGAGCGCGCGAGCGAGGCGCCGCACGATTTCGACCCGTCGCGCTGCCGGAGCGCGAGGGCGCCCGCGTGTTCAAGCATGTCTTTTAAGGCATATTTTTCCGTGCCGCCGCGCGGCCGCTCTCGGCCCCGCGCGCAGATTCACGGTAGCCTCACGCCCGGAGGGAACGTGCCGCTCTCAGAGAAACAAGAATGGATGCTCTCGGCCTTCGGGCTGATCGCGCTCGCCGACCGCGTGCTCACGGGGAACGAGGCCACGCGCGTGCTCTCATACGCCAAGGGTCACCTGGAGGGGGAGGAGGAGTTCATCTGGATGGACCGCCTCACCGACCTCGACGCCCTGCAAGCGCACTTCGCCACGCTGACCGTCCCCGAGGGCGACGCCAAGGAGATCCTCGAGCAGCTCTGGGCCATCGCGCTCGTCGACGGCGAGGCCTCGATGGCCGAGGTCAAGATGCTCGAGCGGATCGGGCGGAAGCTCGGCGCGAAGGGCCCCGACATCAGCCGCTGGCGCAAGTCCTGGACGACCCGCGTGATCGAGGACGGCAGCTACACAGCGCAGCTCATGGCGCTGCTGATCCCGCGCGAGGACGAGATCAGCTCGGAGGACCGCGCCTACTACGAGCAGCTGATCGACGGCCTGCCGATCAACCTCGGCCGCCGCAAGAAGCTGCTCCGGCTGCTCGAGCGACCGCCGAAATTCGAACAGCTCAAGGCCGAATTCGCCAAGCTCACAGACGAGCGCCGCCTCGAGGTCGTCGGCGCGATCGCCAGGCAGCTGCGCCGAAGCACGCACCGCCAGCGCGGCGTGCCGATGCTCGTCGAGCTCGCCGCGGCCGGCGGCGTCACCGAGGACCAGGTCAAGGCGGCGCTCGCCGCCCCAAAGGCCGCGAGCTAGCCGCCGCGCGCCCGACGAGCCGGCGCTCGAGCGGCGCTACCCCGCGTCGCGCGGCGCGTCGCCACCCCCCGCGCTCGAGACTCGCTTCACGCCTCGCTCGACCGTCGCGACCGCCGTCTTCGAGCTCGCCTCGAGGGCGTCGAGCGCACGGTCGAGCGCGCGCTTGGCCCCGGCCGTGAGCCCGCCTTGGCGGTGCTGCTCGACGAGCAGGCGCTCGAGCTGCGCGATGTGAACATCGAGCCCGCCGGCGCTCGCCGGCGCCGGCTCCCCGCGCGACGGCGCGGACGCGCCCTCGGAGGTTGACGCCGGCAACGCCGGCTGCGCTGGGCCTTCGACCGCGGCGAACAGCCCGACCCAGCGATCGAAGCGCGCCCCGGCTCGCAGCACGCCGCGAAACCATCGCCCCGGCCGCGCGCCGCCCGACACGATGTCGATCGCGCCCGCGACCAGGGCGAGCGGCGAGAGCACGATGTCCTTAAGGCCATCTACGAGCAGCTTGAGCTGAAACACCGCGAGGTCGCGGATCAGCGCCCAGCGACCCGCGCGCAGCTCCTCGGGCGTGGCCGGGACCTTCGGCTCAATTCGCTGCAGCTGCCCCATGACGCGGCCCAGCCTACACCGAGTCGCGCGGGCTCGTCAGGCGCGCTTGGGGCCGACGAGCGTGCGCAGCGTGGCGCGCGCGACGAGCTCGCCGGCGTCGTTCTTCAGCAGCACGGGCACGTTGTACTCGCGCTTCTCCGACGAACGCGGGACCGTGCAGTCGCAGGTGCCGGTGATCGTGCCGCGGGCTTTCTTGAGGTACTCGATGGAGAGCCCCGCGACGATGAAGCGGCCGTCGTCGGGGAGGGTGTAGGCGACGGCGACGTTGCCGGTGACCTCGGCGAGGTTGCACAGCGCGATCGCGTGGATGCACGCGAGGTGGTTGCGGACCGCGCGGCGGTCAGCCATCACGACCTTGGCGTAGCCGTCGCGCAGCTCGACGACGCGCGCGCGCACGGTCCCGGTGTAGGGGGCGACGCGACCGATCGCGCGGCTGAACATAGCGCGCCCGCCCGGCAGCGGAGCGAGTCGATCCCACAGCGACCGAATGATGTTCTTGGGGAGGTTGCTGACGTCGCCGGCGCGGGCGAATTGCTGCACGGAGGAGAGGACGCTCATGGAGTGGAGCTATTGTGCACCAGATCCGCCCCCGTCGCCGTCCGCCAGACACGCGGCTCAGCCGGGGAACATCTCGTCGAGGAAGCCCGGGGCGAGCAACGCCAGCATCTTGCGCGGCCGCTTGACCCCCTGATCCTCCATGTAGGCGATCGCGCCCTCGATCAGCTCCTTGCCCTCAGCGCCGCCGGTGAGCTGCCCAGCGCGCCAGCGCGCCGCCGCGGCGTGCAGCGCCATGTCGACGGTTCGAAAGCCCTGCTCGGCCGAGCGGAGGTGGAGGAGCGCCTCGTGGAACACGCCCTCGACGGCCTGCTGCCCCGCCCGCGCCAGCTCGATCAGCGGGCGGACCCACAGCGCGCGCTCGCGGCTCAGGCTGCGGATGTCGGCCTCGATCGAGCGCAGCAGTCCGGCGCGCTCGCGGGCGCTGCCCTCCGAGATGATCCGCATAAGCGCCGCGCAGGCCCGCAGGTGCAAGAGCGTGATGCGCAGCCACTGACACTCGAACAAGAAGCTCTGCGAGAGCTCGGACCAGCGCCCGGCGATCCTCCCCCAGGCCTCCGCGGCGTCGCCGAGGTAGAGGTCGAGCTGCACCTTGGCGACGAAGGTCCACAGCCGCTGCAGCGCGAAGCCGCCCTCGGGCCAGCGCTTGCCGACGCGAATGAGCTCGGCGCGCGCCTGCTCGGGCTCGTCGGCGGCGAGCCAACGGATGTTCTGCGGGCCCGCGCGCAGGGTCGTGTCGGCCCACAGGTTGTCGCGCTCGTTGGCGGCGCTGATGCAGCGCGCCATCTCGTTGTCGAGGGTGTGCAGCCGGCCCATGTGGGTGAGCGCGAGCAGGCGAAAGGTCTGGGCGATCGTGATCTCGTAGCCGGCGCCGACGCACTCGTCGCGCAGCAGCTCCTCGGCGCGCTCGAACAGGCCGAGCGCGTCGCGCCAGCGCCCCATCATGAAGCCGGCGACGCCGCGGGTCAGCGCCAGCAGCCCCCGCGGGTAGGAGGACTGGACCCGCTGCGTGAGCGCCTGCGCGGCGGTCACGAGCCGCTCGGTCCGCTCGCGCGCGCGCTCGCCCGGCATCGCGATGATCGCGACCTCGACCGCGAGCGCGCAGGCGGCGTGCTCGGCGTGACCTGTCTTGAGAGCCATGGAGAGATGACGCGCGTGGAACAGCGCCGCGGTCGGCGGGTCGTGGGCCGAGAGCCCGGCGCCCGCCGAGCGGCACACGTCGAGCTGCGCGCGCTGGAGCGGCGCGACCTGGTCGGGGTCGCGGACCTTCAGCGAGAGCCCGCGCAGGCGCAGCCGGACGCGCTCGAAGGCGAACATGGTCAGCGCCCGGCGGCGACCATGCGGGTAGCTGAGCCCGGCGTCGGCGACGACCTTTCGCAGCGTCGCGAGGCCCTCGGCGTAGTGACCTGCCTGAAGGAGCTGCTCCGCCGCGCGTCGCCGGAGGTCGAGCGCGCGGGCGTGCCGCCCGGGGCCGGCGGCCCGGTCCGCCGCCTCGAGATAGACCCGCGCCGCTCGCCCGCCGCGCCCGCCGTTGGCGAGCGCGTCGCCGAGTCGACACTGAAGATCGCTGAGCCCGGGGTCAGAGCGCGGGATGAACTCGAGCGCGAGCCGGTACAGCCGCGCGGCCCGTTCGAAGGCGAGCGCCGCGGCCGCTTGGTCCGCAGCGGTCCGGGCGTAGTCGCCGGCGCGCTCCCACTCGCCGGCCTCGCGGAAGTGGACCGCGAGCGTGTCCGAGTCGCAGTCGCCGGCCGCCTCCATCGCGAAGGCGAGCTGGCGGTGACGCTGACGCAGGCGCTCGCCGTCGAGGCGCGAGAGCACGAACTCGCGGATCCGGTCGTGGTAGCTCTCGACGGTGTAGGCGTCCTCGCTCGCGTGCGTCAGCACCCAGTGCTCGGCCCGCAGCAGCGCGAGCGTGCCGCGGGCGTCGCCCGTCACCGCCGCCGCCCGGGCCGCGAGCCGCTCGTCGAGCGGGCCGCCCGAGACCGCGACGATCTCGAGCAGCGCGCGCGCCTCGTCCGAGAGCTGCGACAGCCTGGCCTCGAGGACTTGTTCAAGCAGGACCTCGCCGGCGCGCGGCTTGCTCGCGCGATCGGCCCTGGGCTTGCCGCCCGCGCCGGCCGCCTCCCCCACGATGTCGATGTAGCGCGCGAGCTCCTGCACGAACAGCGGGCTCCCCTGGGACTCCCGCGCGATCTGCCGCGCGCGCGCCCGCAGCGAGCTGCCGCCGCGCAGCTCGACGCCCTTGAGCAGCGCGAGCGCGAGGTCGCAGGCCTCGCGCACGGACATCGGCCCGACCTCGATGCCGCGCGTGTCGATGTCGGCGCTCGACTTCTCGCGCAGCGCCCGGAGCACCGGCGCGCTCGTGCTGTACTCGCTGCGGTAGCTCGCGATCAGCAAGAGCGCCGGCTCGCCGGGGGGGCTGAGCAGGTCGGCGATCAGCGCCGCGCTGTCGCGATCGCCCCACTGAAGATCGTCGATGTGCAGCACCAGCGGGCGACGATCGGCCATCCGCGCCAGCAGCTCCTTGAGCGCCGCGAACGCACGCCGCCGCAGCTCGCGGGGATCCGGGATCGCGGTCGCGCGCCTCGGCGACTGCGCCACCGCGCGCACGCGCTGCAGCACCGGGAACACCCGCGCGAGCGCCAGGATGTCGCGCGGCATGAGCTCGGTGACCCGCCGCTCGGGCAGGCGCACGAGATGCTGACACAGCGAGTCGACCAGGCTGTCGAGCGCCTTAAACGAGACCGACTCGCGCTCATAGCAGCGGCCGACGAGGATCACGGTGCCCTCGTCGCGCGCGCGCAGGTCGTCGAGGAAGCGGCGCACGAGCGCCGTCTTGCCCATGCCGGAGCGCCCGTACACGTGGACCGCGACCGCGTTGCCGCGGTGGGTCGAGTCGTAGGCCTCGTGCAGCGCGCGCAGGTGCGCCTCGCGACCGATAAAGACGCTGTCTTGCCCAACGAGCAGGTCGCGGCGAGACCCCAGCAGCAGCCCGCTGCCGCTCGTGGAGGTCTCGTCCTCGCCGAGCCGCTCGAGGATCTCGTGGGCCCGCGGGCGCGCGTCGGGGTCGCGGCGCAGCAGCGCGACGCACAGCTGCTCGAGGTCCTCCGGGATCTCGACGACCTCCGCGTCGACCCGGCGGCCCTCGGCGGCCGCGGCGGCCTCGCGCGCGAGCGCCTCCGAGGGCGGGAGCGGGTCGCGCTCCTGCTTGGCGAGCAGCATCGCCAGGCCCTTGCCGCGAAACGGCAGCCGGCCGGTGAGGCACAGGTAGGTCATCACGCCGAGCGCGTACCAGTCGCTGGCCTCCGAGGCCGCGCCGCCGCCGGCCTGCTCCGGGGAGATGTACGCCGGCGTCCCGACCATGTCGCCGCTGCCGCTGCGCAGCGTCTCGACGACCGACTCCGAGACCAAGCCGAAGTCGAGCACGACGGCGCGCCCCTGCGAGGTCACGAGCACGTTGGAGGGCTTGAGGTCGCGGTGCAGCATGCCGGCCGCGTGGATCGCCCCGATCGCGCCGGCGAGCTGACGCAGCCCGGCGCGCAGGCGCTCGTAGAGCTCGGCCCGGCCGCCCCGCGCCTCGTCGCGCTCCTTCGCCAGATCCGTCGCGGCGGCGAGCGGCGCCCGCACCCACTCCACGAAGTCGACGCCGTCGATGTACTCCATCGTGAAGAACATCCGCTCGCCCTCGGAGAACAGCGCGTGCAGGCTGATGAGGTTGTTGTGCGTGACGTCGGCGAGCGAGCGGAACTCTCGCTTAAAGCGGTACAGCGCCCCCGGGCTGACGCCGAGCAGGGTCTTGAGCGCGACCGTCTCGCCGCGCTCGTGATCGAGCGCCTCGTACACGACCCCCATCCCGCCCGCGCCGAGTCGTCTGCGGATCGTGAAACGCCGGTTCGCGCAGAACTCGATGAACTGCGGATCATCCCGCAGCGAGACGGGCTCGTCGGCTCCCCAGGTGTCGCGCTCCGCGTCACTCACATCGGACACGGAACGCAGCGAGAGGTGCGTATCCTGTGAGCGGCTGCTCAACCCGGCGAGCAAGATATAACGGCCGCGGCGCGCCTGAAAGGGCGTGTTCGCGCGAACACGCGGCGCGCCCGGCGGTTCTCCGCGCTGTCTCGTCGTACAGCTCAAAAAGCCCGTGAGTTCACGCAACCGCGAGCGCCTCGGCGCCGGCGGCGACGAGCGTGACGAGGATCAGCGCGACAGAGTACTGAAGACCGCTGCACCTGTGGACCGCGGCGACGCTGGAGCCCGCCCGACGCCCGTGTTACGCCCGGGCCATGCCCCAAGACGACCGTACGCCCGTCATCGTCGCCGCCCTCCGCACGCCGATGGGGAGGTTTCGCGGCGCGCTCGCGCCGGTCCGTCCCGATGACCTCGCAGCCCACGTGATCAAGGCGTTGAAAGAGCGCCACGCCGAGATCGTCGCCGAGGTCGAGGACGTGTACTTCGGCGCGGCCAACCAGGCCGGCGAGGACAACCGCAACGTCGCGCGCATGGGCGCGATGCTGGCGGGCCTGCCCGTCGAGGTCCCCGGCGTGACCGTCAACCGGCTGTGCGGCTCCGGCATGGAGGCGATCCTGCAAGCCGCGAAGTCGATCATCTCCGGCGAGGGAGAGGTCTACATCGCGGGCGGCGTCGAGAGCATGACGCGCGCGCCGCTGGTGCTCACCAAGTCGCCGCAGCCCTTCGGGCGCGGGCAGGAGCTGCACGACACCGCGCTCGGCTGGCGCATGATCAACCCGAAGATGCAGGAGCTCTACCCGGTCGAGGGCCTCGGCGAGACCGCCGAGAACGTCGCCGAGCGCTGGAAGGTCTCGCGCGAGGATCAGGACGCCTGGGCGCTGCGCAGCCACCAGCGCGCCGCCGCCGCCCAAGACGAGGGCCTGTTCGACGCCGAGATCGTGCCGATCGTCGTGCCGCAGGGGCGCAAGAAGCCGCCGCTCACCGTGACCGCGGACGAGAGCGTGCGCCGTGACACCTCCGCCGAGAAGCTCGCCAAGCTCAGGCCGGTGTTCCGCAAGGGCGGCACCGTCACGGCCGGCAACGCCTCGCCGCTCAACGACGGCTCCGCCGCGCTGCTGGTCACCAGCCTCGCCGCAGCCAAGCGCCACGGCGTCGAGCCGCTCGCGCGCGTCGTCGCCTGGGGCCACGCCGGCGTGCACCCCGGCGTGATGGGCATCGGACCTGTCCCTTCGAGCAAGAAGGCGCTGGCGCGCGCCGGCTGGAAGCCCGGCGACATCGAGTGGGCCGAGCTCAATGAGGCCTTCGCCAGCCAGACGGTCGCCTCGCTGCGCGAGCTCGAGCTCGACCCCGAGGTCGTCAACCCGATCGGCGGCGCCATCGCGCTCGGGCACCCCCTCGGCTGCTCCGGCGCGCGCATCGTCACGACCCTCGCGCACGGCCTCAAGCGCACGGGGAAACGCCGCGGCCTGGCGACCATGTGCATCGGCGTCGGTCAGGGCATCGCCTGTGTGCTCGAGCGCACATAATTGGGCGAAATCCCTGCGCGCCCAATATTGACGCCGGCGCGACGCGCTCACTAGGTTGTAAGAACATGCGTCGCTTACTCCCTGTCCTCTCAGCCCTGCTCCTGCTCGCCCCCCTCGCCTCCGGCTGTAGCGGAGACAGCGGGACCTCGACCGACAGCGACAGCGGCACGACCGACGCCAGCACGACGGCCGGCGGCGAGAGCAGCTCGGGCGGTGAAGAGGCCTGCATCCCCGGCGACCCGGTCACGAAGTCCGGCGAGAACAAGATGGAGAGCTTCGGCGCGCCCTGCGAGACCGCCGCCGACTGCGAGGCGTTGCTCGGCACCGGCGCGGTCTGCCACCCGAACATCCTGGGCATGTACGAGACGCCCAAGGGCTACTGCTCCCTCGAGTGCGAGCTGCCCGAGAACCACGACTCGGTATACGAGCTCGACAACGCGAGCTGCGGCGTCGGCAACCACTGCCTCGGCGTCAACGGCATCTTCACGGCCTGCGTGCCCGAGTGCACCAGCGACGAGGACTGCTGGCGCGATGGCTACGTCTGCCGCGTGCTCCCGGCGATCGGCGCGGACGGTGACCCGAAGTTCTGCCTCATGCCGGACTCCTGCGGCCCCGATCTCGGCAGCTGACCGTTAAGCAAGGCCCCCGAGGCACGCCCCGCGATCTCCTCAACGCCTGCAACCGTGGCCCGCTGCGCGTGAGCCCGGCGGACTACCCCACCCCGCGCGCGAGGGGTCGCTCGGCTGTCGCGCTCGCCTCGTGCGCGAGGGCCATGAGCAAGCAGCGGAAGTTCGGGGAGCGCCAGCGCGGCTCCGCGGTGGTTCCGGCGGTCACGGCTACCTCCCCACGCTCGAGCGCACTCAGCGTGATCACCAACGAGGCGCTCGCGCGCGCTGGCGTTGAGAGTCACCGAGAACACCTCAACGCCTCGCCCATGAAGCCCTTCCTCGCACAAGACACAGCGTCGCCTTCTTAGCAATTCGCCACGCCGCCCCGTCACTCGACCTGATGATCGCGCTGGGTGAGCACGCGCTCCGGCCAACTTGCACCGCTCCAACCGGGTCCAGTATTAGACTCCGGTGAGCGCTCCGACCTACGCCGGACACCTGAAGTCAGGGGTCTTCGCCTCGACGCCGACAGACTACGAAGTAATTCCTCAGTCGGTCCTCGACATCCGGCAGAAGACGCGTTCGAACCCGCTGGAGTGGCAGGGTCAGTTCTCCCCCCAGTTCGTGGAGGCGCTCGTGCGACACTACCGGGAGCGAACGACTCGGGTGCTCGACCCCTTCGCGGGGAGCGGGACCGTCCTGCTCGAGTCTGCGAGAGCAGGACTCCCGTCGGTCGGTCTCGAGATCAATCCAGCGGCGGCAAACCTAGCCTCGGTCTATACGCTCACGCGACTATCAGGCGAGGAGCGCGAGACCCTGATCCGCACGCTCCTCGATCTCACATCCGACGTAAGCGAGAGCGGACCGCTGTTCTCAGCGGCTCAGCAGTCGGTTGACCCCGCCGACAGTCTGCTGAGCGCATGGTCGAGAGCTTCCAACGGGAGCTACGTCCCAGGGCTCCTCATCGCCACCGCGGCGCTCGTTACGCTCGCGGATTTTTACAAGCGCCCGCTAAAACCAAAGAAAGTCTTGGCGCTCCGCGCCCGCATAATTGAGTTGATACGGCAGCTCCCAACAGCGCCTGACGGAGGGGTCGAGGTGCGCCTCTCAGACGCTCGGTCCACGGGGTTGCCGGATCAATCGATTGACCTGGTAGTGACCTCGCCGCCCTACATAAACGTCTATAACTACCATCAAAAATATCGAGCGTCGGTGGAGGCGATGGGGTGGAAGGTCCTCCGCGCGGCGAGGTCCGAGATCGGGTCGAATCGAAAACACCGGCAAAACCGAGCTCTAACCGTGATTCAATACTGCTTGGACATGGCCGATGTATTGGTGGAGATACTCCGCACTCTCAAGAGGCGAGGGACGGCCGTCCTCGTTGTAGGGCGAGAGTCAATGGTTCGAAAGACCCCGTTTTATAACGGCGAGATCATCGCCGAGCTCGCCGCTGTGGCCTGTGGATTCGAACTCCAGCTGAAGCAAGAGCGAGTGTTCACCAACCGGTTTGGACAGTCGATCTTCGAAGATATTTTGCACTTCTCCCCGCGATCCGCCCCGCTGGCCCCCCCTGCTCGGGAGAAGGCTGTACGGGGCATCGCGCGCCGTGTGCTCAAGGACGCCCTCGAACGATGCCCGCCCGATTCACGGCGCGACGTCTCAGACGCGTTGAGCGCCGTGGAGAAGGTGCAGCCATCGCGCCTATTAAATCCGGCCGAGCTGAAGTGTTAGGGACTAAATACAGATGTCAGCGAAGACTCTACCCGTCCTCCCGACTCCGCACGCGGAGAAGTTAACCGCGCTCACAGCCAACGCCAAGGTCCCGGAGGTCGACCGGCCGAGGGTCATGGCGGCGATCGAGCGATATCGACAGTGGAGGGCCGACATTATCCGCGTTCACGGACCCCGTGATCAGGCGACGCCGCAGCTGCTCAAGAAGCTTAACGAGTACAAAAAATATATCGACCTCAACCTCATCTTTGACAGCAGCGAAGACTGGCTCTACCGCCAAAAAGGTCAAACAAAGCTCGACAACTCCATCATTGAGGAGTTTCTCCCAGTCTTGGTCCTGGCGGTCTTTCGAAGCGAATTGACGGGCGACATCTACGAGCTCGGCCCGACGAAGTGCTTCTCGCACATGCGTTTTGACTCGACGTTCCCCGCGCTGGTCCGCGGCGCGGGTGCAGCGGTCAAGTCAAAAGACCAAGACTTCGCCATCTCGCGGCCGATATTCATTCAGACGTCGCACTTCTCCGATTTTCGGGACTCGAGCAAAAACGAGTCTCACCTGGCTTATGTCGCCGCTGAGTGCAAGACCAATCTAGACAAGACAATGTTTCAGGAGGCCGCGGCGACCGCCCAGGATGTCAAGACAGCGCTCCCAGGCGCGAAGTATTTTGTTCTTTGTGAATGGCTAGACATGACGCCGATCTCCACGTCTGTGACCCCCATTGACGAGATCATTATTCTGAGGAAGGCGAAGCGGCTAGGCTCGCAGACGCGGAAGGACTTCTCCAAAGCAGAGCGCCGACGCGCGAAGCGTGAATCGTTCGAACGCTACCTCGACCAGAACCCGTTCGACCAATCCAGCTTTGATCGATTTCTCGACCACGTCGAGGCTGTCTTGAAGGCCAACACTCTCACGACCGCGGGGGCTCTGAGCCAAGGCTACTTCTGACCCGGCGGTTTCGAATGTGGGGCATCAAGGGTCTACCACGGTACCAGTCGGCCCCCTCGACCACGCCGTCACCACAGACTCCCCGGGCCGCGCGTCACCGCGTCAGTTTAACGCTCAACACACGCCCCTACCGCGTTGATCTGGCACGGCAGGAGCGGGCGGCGCGGCGCCTCGTCGTCGTCGAGGTAGTTCTTCATCGCGAGCATCTGCGCGTAGGCGGCGTCCTGGGCGAACGCCCCGTCGGGGTCGCACTCGAGCAGCGAGACGAACTGTTCGTGGACCGTCTTAAAGCGCTGCCGACCGCGCGCCCGCGTCTCGCGGTCGTCGCTCTCGAGCTCTCGCGCCGCGCGGGTCCAGAGCATCTCGGCGTAGTCGCGGCGGGCCTCGCACTGGTCGCGCCGGTGGGCCATGGCGAATATGGATTGATATGCCTGATCGGCCAGATCGTAGCTCTCGACGGCGCGCGCGGAGTCGGCCTCAGCGTGCCACAGCGCCGCGAGCTGCCTCAGCGCGCCGAAGGCCGCGCCACGGCAGTCGCGCTTGCGCGACTTCCGGTAGTCACCGTCTCGGAACATCACCCAGACTTGTCCGAGCTTGACCGCCTCCGCCAGCTGTCGCGGCTTGTCGTCCGTCGCGAGCGTGTTCGTGAAGGCGCCCAGCTGCCACGCGCAGCTCCGCTCGTCGGCGGGGTGCCGCGTTCGCAGCTCGCGGTAGATGAGGGTCGACTCGCGGTACATCCCGTGGCTGAAGTAGCGAGCGGCGAGCCGCTCCATCAGCTCGTCCACCATGCGCTCGTCGTCGCCCGGGCCGTCGCCGTACCTCGCGAAGACCGCCCTGGCCTCGTCCGGCGCGCCGGCGTGGACGTAGGCCCGGACCAGGTCGCGCCGCGCGTCGTGCCGCAGCTGCCGAGCCTGCGCGGGGCTCCCCGCGCGGCCGTCCTTGACGGCCTCGATCGCGTCGATGAAGGACTGGAGGCTTCGGTCATAACGCGGCGCCGCGGCGCCGCCGGGCTCGAGATGACACCAAGCGAGCTTGTAGAACGCGGCGGCGTAGAGCGGGCTGCCCGTGAACGCGAGGACCTGCTCGTAGCGCTTCGCCGCCGCCTGGTAGCGCGCCTTGGAGAGCTCGTAGTCTCCGACCGCGAAGTGGGCCTCGGGGAGGAAGCGACTGCTCGGGTGCTCATCGAGGAGCTCGCGGTACGCGGCCCTGAGCTCGCGCTCCCGCCCGAGCGTCCCGAGCGCGTAGACGAGCAGGTACAGCGCCTCATCGCGGCGCTCGTGCTCCCCGCGCGCCCGCTCGCTGATCAGGTACTGGTAGAGACTGACGGCGCTCTCGCGCCGCTTCTTCGCCGCGGTCCGGTGCTCGAGCGCACGCCGCGTGAGCGCGCCGACCTCCCTCGCGTCGCCCCGCTCGCGCGCCGCGTCGATCGCCTTGTCGAACGACTCGACCTGCTGCACGAGGTAGTCGTTGACCTCGAGATGATGGTGCGCGAGCCGAAAGATTGTGTCGGGCTCCGACATGTCCGCGCGGGAGGGCAGCCGGACGATCCGCCCGTCGTTCCGGCGCTCGTCTCCAGGGCTGTCGAACCTGATCACGCGCCCGAAGTTCTGCCGCACGAGCGCTTCGAACTCGCTACGCTCGCTCGCCCGCTGTCGCGCGTGCGCCTCCGCGAGCGTGCGCGCGAGCGGGGCGACCCTCGCCGGAGCCGCGCGCGTGGGCCTCGGGAAGCGAACGCCGGACCGCGGGATCTCCGGAGACGAGCTCGACGAGGGTGTCTCTCGGGACATCGCCTCGGAGGAGGCGATCGCTAGCAGCGCCGCCAGCGAGGCCGCGCCCACGCGAATGAGCCGCGTCGAGGCGGGCGCGCGTCCGCGGATCCTCTCGCTGGCTGTCGCCGCTGAGCTCGTCAAGGGTGGACCGCAGCGCATGGTGTTCTCCGGGGTGTGAGCGCGAGCTCGCGTACCGCTCGTACGATGTCACGATTCAACGCACGCGCGCGCCGTTCGGCTTGCGCCGACCTCGCGAATCTCGCGGCCATCATTGGGTACGCGCGCCCGCGCCCGCGCCCGCGGGGCTGATGACACGATATGCTTGGGCGCGCCTTCCAGCTCCTATGACGCGAGCGTTGTACTCTCGTCTGGTAGCTGAGGCCGTCCCGAGCTGACCACATGCCCCATCGCGAGCTCCTCGAGTCGATCCGACGCAAGCTCGACGCGCTAGAGCGCGCGACAGACCCGCAGACGGAGGCAGAGCTCGCCGCGATCGAGTCGCGACTCACCGCGCTCGTCGAGCGATCGCGCGAGTCGACGGCGCTGCGAGCCGGCGAGCTCGCGGCGCTGCGGGAGTTCGCCGACTACATCCCGCACACCGCGGACGCGCTCCCCAGCCTGGTCTCGGTCGTCGACCGCGAGTTCCGCTACATCTACAACAACTCGGCCTACTCGACGTGGTTCAACGTCGCGCCGCGCCACGGCGCGCACGTCTCCGAGGTCCTCGGCGCCGAGAACTTCGCGCGAGCGCGACCGCAGCTCGAGCGAGCGCTCGCCGGCGATGAGCGCACCTTCGAGATCACGCTGCAGTCGGAGCAGGGCCCCCGCCTCGCCGCGGTGACGATGCATCCGCGACGGGCGCAGGACGGCGAGACCGACGGGGTCTACGTCGTCGCGAGCGACTACACCGCGCGTCGCCGCACCCAGGCGGCGCTCACGGAGAGCGAGCGACGCTTCACCGCGTTCTTCACGGACGCGCCCAACAGGCTGTTCGTGCTCGACGCGCAGCTGCGCTACGAGAAGATGAACCGGCTCGCGGCCGAGCTGAGCGCGGGCCTGAGCGCGGCGCAGCACCTCGGGCGCACGCCGTCGGAGCTCGACGTGCCGCTCGCCCCCGCGATCGAGGCGCTCGCGCGCCGCGTGCTCGAGACCGGACGCCCGGCCAAGCGGTCATCCCTGCGGCGCGAGGATCGACACTTCAACCTCATCGCGGTCCCGATCCTCGGTGCCGAGGACGCGCGCCCGGTCGCGGTCGGCTGCGCGCTCACGGAGATCACGGAGTTCAAGCGCACCGAGGCGGCGCTGCGCCGCGCGGAGCAGCGCTTCGAGCTCGCGCTGCGCGACTCTCCCGTGCTCGTCTTCCATCAAGATCTCGAGCTCCGCTACACCTGGCTCAACCGGAGCCCGACGGAGGAGCCGCCGGAGGCGCTGCTCGGGAAGCGCGATGACGAGCTGTTCTCGCGCCCCGAGGACGCCGCGCCGGTCATGGCGCTCAAGCGCGAGGTCCTCGCCACCGGGAAGGGGCTGCGCCGAGAGCTCGAGGTGCTGCTGCCGGACGGGCTACGAGTCTACGACATGATCTACGAGCCGCTGCGCGACGACGCCGGCGAGCTCGTCGGCATCACGGGCGTCGTGGTCAACATCACCGCGCAGCGAAACGCCGAGCGACGGCGCCAGGCCGAGCTCGAGCGCCGCATCGCCGAGCGCACGATCGAGCTCGCGCGCGAGCGCGAGCGCCTGCAGGCGCTGCTCGACACCGCTGCCGACGCGATCATCGGGATCAACCACGTGGGGATCGTCGAGTCGTTCAGCCGCGCGGCCGAGCGGCTGTTCGGCTACCGCGCCGAGGAGGTGCTGGGTCGCAACGTCACCATGCTGATGGTCGGCCGCGACCGCGCGCAGCATGACGCGTACCTGCGGCGCTACCTCGAGACCGGCGAGGCGCGGGTCATCGGCCGCGGCCGCAACATCGTCGGGCGCCGCAAAGGAGGGCGCGAGTTCCCGCTGCGGCTGAGCATCGGCGAGATGCGCCTCTCGGAGCACCGACGCTTCGTCGGCATCCTGCACGACCGCACGGCCGAGGCGGCCGCCGAGCGAGCGCTGCGCTACCAAGCCAGCCTCGTCGCGAACATGAGCGAGGGCGTGTTCTCGACGGACCTCGAGCTGCGCATCCGCAGCTGGAACCCGGCGGCGTCGCGGATCTTCGGTCGCCGCGAGCAGGACGTCCTGGGTCAAGGAGCGTGCGGCTTGCTCGGGGGCGAGTCGGGCGCGGAGCTCCGCGCGACGCTGCTCGCAACGCTGCGCGAGCACGACGAGTGGTCCCACGAGCTCATCCACCGCCGGCCGGACGGGCGCGTGGTCCAGACGACCTGCCGCGCCTCGCGGCTGCCGGAGGTCGGCTACATCTTCGTGGTCGCCGACGTAACGCGCCTGCGCGAGCTCGAGGCCGAGAACATCCACGCGCAGCGGATGCGGGCGATCGGCACGCTCGCTAGCGGCGTGGCGCACAATTTCAACAACCTGCTGATGGGCGTCGGCGGCTGCGCCACCATGGCGCTCGAGACCGCCGCGATAGACAGCCCGACGCGGGCGTACCTCGAGGAGATCCGCGAGTCGGCGAACAGCGGCGCCGCGATCACCCGCCAGCTCCTCGACTTCGGCAGCAAGCGAGCGCCCGAGGAGCCCGTGTGCGAGCTCGACGCGCTGCTCCGCCGACAGCGGCCGATGCTCGAGCGGTTGATCGGCGAGGACATCGAGTTCGTGCTCGAGCTCGGCGCGCCCGGCCGCGCGGTCCGCTTCGAGCCCACGCGCGTGGAGCAGATCGTCATGAACCTCGCGATCAACGCCCGCGACGCGATGTCGAGCGCCGACGGTCGGCGCCTGCTGATCCGCACCGAGGATCGTCCAGACGGCGACCAGCCGACGATCGCGCTGGTCGTCTCCGACACCGGCGCCGGAATTCCCGACGCCGTGCGCGAGCGGATCTTTGAGCCGTTCTTCACGACCAAGCGCGTCGGGCTCGGGACCGGGCTCGGGCTCTCGACGGTCTACGCCATGGTTAAAAACGCGGGCGGCGAGATCACGGTCACGAGCGCGCCCGGCGAGGGGGCGACCTTCTGCGTCGTCCTCCCGCGCGCCGACACAGCGCTCCGCGAGCCGGCCGCGGAGCCGGTCCGTGCGCCGGTGAACCCGGTGGAGCCCGCGCGCGCGGCCGCCCGCGTCGTGCTCGTGGTTGAGGACGAGCGGCTCGTTCGGATGACGATCCATCACTACCTCACGAAGGCCGGCTACACGGTCCTCGAGGCCAGCAGCGGCCCCGAGGCCCTCGAGCTCGCGCGCGCGCGCGTCGGCCCGATCGAGCTGCTGCTGACCGACATCGTGCTCCCGGGCATGAGCGGCAGCGCGCTCGCGCGCGAGCTGAGCGCGACGCGCCCGTCGCTCAAGATCCTGTTCATGTCGGCGCACGACAGGAGCTGGCTGATCAGCCAGGATCGCATCACGGCCGAGGACGCCGCGATCCAGAAGCCCTTCACCGAGGCCCAGCTGCGCGCGCGCCTCGACGAGCTGTTCGCTGCGGACTGAGTCGCCGTCCGGAGGCCCTCAGACCCGCGCGCCGGCTGACACGCCGCTCACGCGCTCCGGGATCGCGCCGTCGCGCGCCGCGTCGATCGCGTCCGCGGCGACACCTAGGCCGTAGCCGTGGATCATCGAGATCACGGCGTACACCGACGTGAACACGAGCAGCGGGTGCAGCCACACCGTCGCCACCAGCCCCATCAGGAGCAGCACCACGACGTTGAGCGTGTACGCGAAGCGCTGAAGCTCACGGGCCGCGCGCGCGGCCTCTCGATCACAGCGCAGCAGACCGAAGGCGTTGTTGTAGATCCGCGCGGCGAGGACGAGTCCAGGGATCGACAAGAGGCCCAGCCCGTAGATCGGGAGGCCGCACAAGCCCGCGAACAGCCCGGGGATGAACATATGGCCCAGCACGAGCGACGCGACGACGACGACCTTGACCGACCCGGGGGCGCCGCGGTGTTCGACGATGAAGCCGTCGATCCGCCCCGCTGGACCGTCGCCGCGAAAGCTGCCTCCAGGCGCGCCCTGCCGCTTCAGCACGCGCTCTCGCCGACGCCACCGAAGCCGGTGCAGGCGCTCGTGCTGCAGGAACACGAGCGCGGGGGTGAGCACGAAGTAGACCGCGAAGACCGTCAGCCACAGGTAGATCTCGATATCCATCGTACGTCCTCGTGTGGGTTCGTTGATCGTTCATCCAAAAGTTTCAGAAAATATCGAAAGCTCTACTCGAGGCGCCGCCGCGCCCGCGCGGCGGCGCCCCTCACTTGAACAGCTTGAGCACCGCGGGGACGACCTTGCTGCGCTCTGAGGCCGCCACGCGATCCATCACCCGCGCGGCGAGCTCCGCGAATTCGCCGAGCGCCTTCATCATCCGGTGAAACTGTCGCGCCTCGCGGCTCCGCAGACCGGCGGTCTTCTCGGCGCAGCTCCGCAAGACCTCTAGCGCGGGGTCGAGCTCGCGTCGCTTTCGCTCACGCGCGACGGTGCAGAAGATCCGCCAGACGTCTTTCTCGGCCTCGTAGTAGTCGCGTCGCTCGCCCGGCACCACGACCTTGCGGGACAGCCCCCAGGCGACGAGCTCGCGCAGGTTGGTGCTCGCGTTGCCGCGGCTGATCTGCAGCGTCTCCATCGCGTCGTCGGTCGAGAGCGGCTCGGCGCTGGTCAACAGCAGCGCGTGCAGCATCGCCATCGTGCGGTTGACGCCCCACGAGGAGCCCAAGGCGCCCCACTGGCTCACGAACTCCAGCCGCGCGCCGGCGAGCGTGTTGTCGGATGTAGCCATCTCGTACTTTCAATAATAATTGAAAATTTGAAAACATCAAGCGGCGCGCGCTCGCGCGACCACGCGCCAGCGGCCGCGCGACTCGCTGCCCTCTTCGGCCCAGGTGATGATCTCGTCTAGGCTCGGCCGCGACGCTGCGGCTGACGCGTCCAGCCGATCCCGATCCCGCGGCTGTAGCGGTTGAGGCCGCACAGCGCCAGCGTCAGCTCGAGTTAGAGCCCGCGCACATTCGAACGCCGCGCGAGCTACTCGAGCGCGCCTGGCCACAGGCGCGCGCTGATCTCCCGCTTCGGCGCCTCGGCGCGCCAGTACTCGGAGTCCGGGTCGAGCGTGTAGCTGCGCGCGAGCATCTCGCTAAGCTGCCGCTCGATCGCCTGCGCCACGCCGGCGTCCTCGATGATGACGTTCGCCTCGCGCTCCCAGTAGCTCGCGGTCACGTCGAGGTTGGCCGAGCCGATCGAGACCACGCGCCCGTCGGCGGTGACGACCTTCGCGTGCACGTAGGGGCGCACGCAGCCGCCGACGGTCGTGATCAGCGGCGAGCGCGGCGTGCGGTACTCGGCGAGCCGCGCGCCCGCGCGCATCAGCGGCTCGAGGCGGTGCTTGGTCATGTACTCGAACAGCTCGCGGTGCAGCGGGCCGCGCAGCAGCGTGCCGTCGTCGCGTCGCGCGTTGCCGTTGCCCGTGAGCATCGAGACCGCGACGCCGCGATCGAGCGCGGCGAGCAGCGCGTCGCGCAGCGCGGAGACGATCGGGAAGTCGTTGAGCACGTAGATGTGCGAGCTCGCCGAGCGGATCATCGCCTCGTAGGCGCCCAGGGCGTTGCTGTCCGAGAGGCCATCATGCACGACGAGCCGCGCCGCGCACTCGCCGGCCGGCGCGAGCGCGGGCAGCAGCTCGCGGCGCTCCGCCGACGCGAGCTCGGGGCCGCCGCAGCGCCGCCAGTTGGCGAGGAAGCAGCGCTGGATCTCGGCGACGAGCGGGCCCTGGACCTCGACGTGAGCGTCGAGCCAGGGCACGCGGTCGCTGGGCGTCCAGTCCGTGACCGCGATCTCGTCGAAGCCGGTGTAGTACTCGTCGCTGCAGTTGCGCCCGCTGACGATCGCGACGCGCCCGTCGACGATCAGCAGCTTGCGGTGGTCTCGCCGCTTGAGCGCCGGCAGCTCGAGCTCGCTCGCGCTGATGATGGGGTCGCTGGCGACGACGTCGATGTTGGGCTCGCGGCCGAGGCCCTCGAGGATCGTGTTGCGCAGCCCGAGCACGTCCTGCGCCGAGTACAGCGCGTCGACGGTCAGGCGCACGCGCACGCCGGCCCGCGCCCGCGCGACCAGGCGCGCGCTGAGGTGATCGGTGAACGCGCCGTCGCGGACGATGTAGAACTGCAGGTGCACGCTGCGCTCGGCCGACTCGATCAGCTCGAACACGCGCTCTCGCGCGCGCTTGTTGTCGAACTCGACGACGCACTGGTTGCCCGCGATCAGGCGCGAGCCGGTGCGGTGGTCGAGCCGCCAGCGCAGCGCGTCATCGGCGGCCTCGCGCGCGCGCACGAACGCGCGCGCGGCCTCCTCCCAGCGCGCGACCGCGGCCGCGGCGTCGCTGCGGGTCGCCTCGAGCTCGCGCGTGAGCCCCTGGAGGTCGACGCGCTCGATGCCCTCGACCACGTCCTCGGGCCAGCTCGCCGCGTCGCAGAGCACGGCCGCCAGCGCCACCCCGTCGGCGCGCAGCGAGCGGACGAGCGAGCGCTCGAGCACCGGGCGAAAGTCGACCCCGAGCGTCGACAGGCCCTGCGAGGCCGCGCTGTGGATCAGGCGCGCGCCGAGTGGGAGCGCGAGCGCCTCGATCGCGCGCAGCAGCGTGGGCGCGCGGTCGCTGGGATCGAGGTCGAAGTAGACGATCATCCAGCCGCGCGCCGCGAGCTCGCGCAGGGGCGCCCACGCGGCGTCGCTCGCGGCCGACTCCATGAGCAAGAGCCCGGCGTGGACCGCTAAGACCGGCTGCTCGTCGACGACCTGCAGGACCGCGCGGTCGGTGGTCTCGCCAGCGACGAGCACCGCGCCGGAGCCGTCGAGCACTTCGAAGCGGATGTCGTGCACGCCGGCGACGCGCGGCGTGTAGCGGCTGCGGACCGTGCGGTCGAAGGCGCCGAGCGGGACCTCGCCGACACGCTCGCCGTCGACGAAGAACCGGACCCTGCGCGCGCGCAGCCGCAGCGGCGCCTCGACCGTCGCCTCGAGCTCGACGGTCCGCCCACGCACGACGAGCTGATCGGGGCCCGAGGAGCGCAGGAACTGCAATACGCCCCCCGCTTTTCGCCAGCGCTCGAGCGAGCCCGAGACGGTGCGCGCGGCCGCCTCGAGCGGGCGCTGGACGACCGCCGTCGTCCCCCCTTCGACGCCCGCGTCCCGGACCTTGTCGTCGCGCGCCGGCGCGCGCTGTGCCCCGCTCCAGAGCTCGCCGAGGCGCTCGGACAGGTCGCCACCGCCCGCCGTCGGGGCGAGCGCGCCGAGGGCCGCGCGCACGCGCTCAAACAGCCCTGGGTCGTCGGAGTGCGAGTTCATCGCGCGAGTCTACCGGACGCGCGAGCGGGATTCGCCGCGCGTCACCAGCACCGAGACGGGGAGCAACCGGAGATTTCAGCGCGGAGCGCGATCGTCACGCGGCGGGCGCTTGTGGTCGCGGTACGCCGAAGAACGCGAAGCGCTCGCGCGCCGCCGCCATCGCCCTGGGACCCCACCAAACCCGCGCGCGCGGATGGACGCGCGCGCGGGTTTGTTGTTGAGTTCGCGGCGTCATGACGATCTTGATCGACGGAGCCGTGGGGACCGAGCTCGAGCGCCGCGGCGCCCGCGTGGACGCGCCGCTGTGGTCAGCGCGCGCGCTGCTCGACGACCCGGCGCTCGTGGAGACCATTCACCTCGACTACCTGCGCGCCGGCGCGCAGCTGCTCACGACCAACACCTTCCGCACCCACGCCCGCAACCTCGCCGGCGGCGGGGACGAGCTGTCCGCGCGGGCAGGCGAGCTGACCGCGCTGGCCTGCGCGCTCGCCCGCGCCGCCCGTGAGCGCTACGCGGCGGAGTCGCGCGACGCCGCCGGGGTCCGCGTCGCCGGCTCGATCAGCCCGCTCGAGGACTGCTACGAGCCCGACCGCTCGCCGGTGCGCGCGCGCGCGCTCCCGGAGCACCGCGCGATGGCCGAGCAGCTCGTTCGAGCAGGTTGCGACCTGCTGCTGATCGAGACCATGGGCCGCGTCGACGAGGCGCGCGCCGCCGTCGACGCCTGCGAGGGCCTCGGCCGACCGGTCTGGCTCTCGCTCGTGTGTCGCGCGGACGGCCGCCTGATCGGCGGCGAGACCCTGGGCGCGATGGTCGACGCGCTCGACGAGGGCTCAGCGCAAGCGCTGCTCGTCAACTGCACCGATCTCGAGCACACGCCGGTCGTCGTGGGCGCGCTGCTCGAGGCGACCGAGCGCGCGCCGGCGCTGACGCTCGGGCTCTACCCACACACCGGTCATAACGACCCCGTGCTCGGCTGGCGCGGACGCGCCGTCAACAGCGAGCAATTCGCCGACGGGCTCTGCCGCGTGTTCGCTGACCACCCGCGTCTCGAGGTCATCGGCTCGTGCTGCGGCTCCGATCCGTCGTGGACGCGCGCGCTCGCCGAGCGCGTCCACGCGAACGCGGAGGCGCGCGCGCGCGGCTTCGAGCAGCTCGCGCGGCTCGTGCCGCGGGCGTGATTCGTCAGTCGAGCGAGACGCCGCGCTGTCGGTCTCGTGGAGGAGGGTCTCGACGATGAGCTGCGGTCCCGCGACGATCCGGCTCGCCGCGGCCGGTCCCCCCGCGAAGGCCTCGTGCTCGATCTATTGGGTCCCTGGCTCGGGGAAGCGAATCAAGGTGACGGCGCCGTCGTCGTTGCTGACGGTCATTGAGCCGCCGAGCGTGTGCGCGACGAGCACGCGAACTAACCCCATCCCCTCGCCCCGACGGGCGCCCGCGAGCGCGCTCTCGGAGAAGCCGACGCCGTTATCGCGGTATCGGATCGTGATGTCCTCCCCGTCGCGGCCGACCTCCACGTCGATCCGCGCGGGGCGAACGTCGGCGTGCTTGAGGGTGTTCAGCGCGAGCTCGCAGATCACGAGCGCGAGCGTGTTCGCGGTCTGACTCGAGACACGTACGCTCGAGCCGTTGATGTGGAATTCGGGGGGGGGGCGCTCGTCGGCCGTGGTCGAGATCACGAGGCGCTCACACAAGCTCGTGAGCGCGAGCGGGCTCCAAGTCGAGTCCGAGAGCATCACGTGCACGGTGGAGAGCCCGCGGATCGCGTTCTCGAGGCGCTCGAGCGCGGGCAGCTCCGCGGATTCGCCCACGCTGCGTCGCCCTCGCGCGACGAGGGAGAGCAGCGTCGTCAGGTTGTTGTTTACGCGGTGGTTGACCTCGCGCAGGAGCGCGTCCTTCTCCCGTGAGAGCCGACGAAGCGAGCGCTCGTGCTTCTTGAGCTCCGTGATGTCAACGAGCGCGCTGATGATCGCGCGCTCGCCGTCGACGTCCAGCGGCGCCGCGCTCAGCGAGATGGTCCGGGCGTCACCGTCGACGCGGGTGATCTCGACCTCGCGGTTGACCACGCGCCCCTCTCGCTCGACGCGCTCGACCAACGCCGCGCGCTCACGATCGTCAGCGTAGAGCGCGGGGACCCGCTCGCCGTGGAGCTTGTCTGGAGCGAGCCCGAAGAAGTCGCTCAACGCTCGGTTGGCGAACACGAGCGCCCCGTCACGCACACGCGTCGCGCCGAGCGGGATCGGCACGGTGTCCGCGAGCACGCGGAGTCGACGCGCGCTGCTCTCGACGGCGTCGCGCAGGTGCTTCAGCTCGGTGAACTCGCGGGAGATGCCGCACAGCCCGAGCGTTCGCCCGTCGGCGTCGAGCCACGGCATCTTGGTCGTCAGGACCCAGCTCTCGACCCCCGGCGCGACCTCGCCGCCCTCGACCTTGTTCGTCAGCGGCTCGCCCGTCGCGATGACGCGGGTGTCGTCCGCCACCGTGTCACGGGCGATCTCGGGGGGGAAGAGCTCCTCGTCGCGACGCCCGATGATCTCGCGCTCGGGTCGGCCGAGGAGGCGCTCGAATGACTTGCTGATCCGCAGGAAGCGGCGCTCGCTATCTTTGAAGTAGACGAAGTCGTGCGTGGTCGCGAGGAGCGCGGAGAGCAGAGCGCTCTCGAGGCTGTCATTGTGCTCTGCCATCATCACCCCCTCGGCCCGTCGCGTGACCGACGACCGGGCCCGCCGACCACAGGCTCCAGCATAGATTCCCTCCGCGCGGCCGGCAACGCGACGGCCTGGGCGCGGCGGGACCCGTGGTCGCGCCCGCCGAGCGCCTAGATGTCCCGAGGTACACGCGGCGCGATGGTGGTGCGCCGCTGTCTTCGGACGTCGCGGTTTTCCAGACTCGATCCTACCGCGGCCCACGCGGCGCGAGCCTCACGCGGCCGTCGCGTCGAGGCGCGCGGGGCCACTCCGCGCCGAGGAAAACATGTCTATATAGACATATACAAACAAGGCGGCTAAATTTCCTTCGTCGTGGAGACGGGCCCGTCGCCCAACGAGTGATGACGCGCCTCCCCGCCTCCGAAGCCCCCCGTTGACTGACGCGCGCTCATGAACGCCCCGCGGATCTTTATCGTCGAAGACGAGGCGGTCGTCGCTCTGGATCTCCAAGAGCACCTGCAGCTCCTCGGCTACCGGGTGTGCGGCATGGCGGCGCGCGGCCAGGAGGCGCTCGGCAAGATCATCACGCGGCGGCCGAGCCTCGTGCTGATGGACATCAATCTGGCCGGCGCCTTGTCTGGCATAGAGGTCGCCGAGCGGCTGAAGGAGGAGCTCGACGTCCCGGTGATCTTCTTGACGGCCTACTCGGACGCCGAGACCCTCGAGAGCGCGAGGCACGTGCAGCCCTACGGCTATCTCATGAAGCCGTACACCGCGCGTGATCTGCGGGCGAACATCGAGATCGCCTTGGCCAAGCACGCGGCTGACGAGGAGCTCGCGCGCTATCGAGGGCTCCTCGAGCGAGACGTGCTTGATCGGACAGCTTCACTCGAGGCCGCGAACAAGCGCCTGCGGGAGGAGATCGCCGAGCGCAACAAGATCGAGGTCGCGCTGCGCGCGAGCGAGCGAGACCTCGCGATCACGCTCGACTCGATCGGCGACGCGGTGCTCGTGACTGACGCGCGGGGGAGCGTCACGCGGCTGAACCCTGTCGCCGAGCGCTTCACTGGCTGGTCGGGCGAGGAGGCCCGCGGCCGACCGCTGGACGAGGTGTTTCGCGTCATCGACGAGCGCACGCGCGAGCCGATCACGTTGACAGCGGACCGCGCGAGCGGAAGCGCCGAGAGCCGCGATCACGCCGTGCTGCTCGCGCGCGGCGGCGGAGCGCGGCCGATCGAGCACAACGCGGCGCCGCTCCTCGACGGAGCGGGGCGCGAGGTCGGCGTGGTGCTCGTGTTTCGAGACGTCACCGCGCGTCGCGAGCACGAGCGCGGGCTGCTCGACGCGGTCGAGGCCGCGCGCGCCGCGAGCGAGGCGAAGTCCGCGTTCGTCGCCAACATGAGCCACGAGATACGGACCCCGCTCAACGCGATCATCGGGATGACGAGCCTGCTGCTCGACAGCTCGCTCGACGAGGCGCAGCGAAACTACGTCGAGACGGTGCGCACGAGCGGCGACGTGCTGCTCAACATTATCAACGGGCTGCTCGACTTCTCGAAGATCGAGTCGGGGAACAGCGAGATCGAGCGCAAGCCGTTCAGCCTGCGTCGCGCGGTCGCGGACTCGGTGCGGCTGGCGCGAGCGCAGACGCGGCTGCAGGCCAAGGGGTTGCGGCTGCGCGTCGAGGTCGACGCGACGAGCGATCGCTTCGTGGGCGACGTAAACCGGATCCAGCTCGTCCTGCTCAACCTGCTCGGGAACGCGATAAAATTCACCTCCGAGGGAGAGGTGAGGCTCCGCGTGACGGCGAGCTCGCCGAGCGCGGAGCGTGCGGGCGCGCGTCAGGACGCGCGTGAGCTGCACTTCGAGGTCGTCGACACGGGCGTCGGGATCGCGCCGGAGCACCATGAGGGGCTCTTCGATCCGTTTCGACAGGCTGACTCCTCGATCACGCGGCGCTACGGTGGAACCGGGCTGGGCTTGGCGATCAGCAAGCGGCTCGTCGAGCTCCTGGGGGGCTCGATCTCCCTAGAGAGCCGGCTCGGGGAGGGCTCGACCTTCACCTTCTCAGTCCTCGTCGAGCTCGCGCCCGCGTCGACGCGAACGGTCGACGAGGACGATGAGTTCGAGGATGAGGGGCGTCACGCCGGGATCGACAGCACGCTCGCGGACCAGCTGCCGCTCAAGATCCTCGTGGTCGAGGATGACCTCGTCAACCGGATGCTGTTGACCGAGCTCCTGCACGCGATGGGCTATCGCCCCGACGCCGTCGTCAACGGTCTCGAGGCCATCGAGGCGGTCGCGCGTCAGCGCTACGACGTGCTGTTCATGGACATCCAGATGCCCGAGCTCGACGGCTTCGAAGCCTCGAGACAGATTCGCGGTCGATACCCCTCGTCGCCGTGGATCATCGCGTGCACAGCCGGCGTGTCGAGGCGCGAGCAGCAGCGCTGTCTGGACGCCGGGATGAACGATTACCTGCCGAAGCCGATCATCGTGGGAGAGCTCAAGGCGGCGCTGCGCGGCGCGGCGAGTCGATCCGCGACGCGCCGCGACGCGACGCGCGCTCAGGTGTGGAAGAGCGACCCCACGGACTCTTGAGCGGCTCCGTGCTCAGGCCGCGACAGCAGCCAGCGGCCGCTGCTAGATCCCGCGCTCCTCGACCCAGTCGAGCGGCCCGACTCGTGATCTCGTCGGCGACCGCGGTCGACGCCGCTTGCGGGCGTTCCCGCGGCCGGTATAACCGGCCGACTCGAGGACGAAAGGATCGACGCGTGACGACACACTCAACCCTGGCGCGACGCGTGGCGCTCGACGACGCGTGGAAGAAACACCCGCACAGCGAGGTCTGCTGCCTGATCTACGCGACCCAGAACGGCTGGAAGCTGCCGATCCTGTTCGAGGAGATGGGCGTGCCCTACGACTGGGCGCTGGTCGACTTCGCCGAGGGAGCGCAGCGCAGCGAACCGTTCCTCGCGATCAACCCCAACGGTCGCATCCCCGCGCTCATCGATCGCGCGCGGGGGGTCACCGTCGCCGAGTCGGGCGCGATCTTGGAGTACGCGGCCACGCGCTACGGCAGCCCGCTGCTGCCGACGGCGGAGGAGGATCTGCAGCTGCACCTGCAGGTCAAGCAGTGGCTCTACTGGCAGGTGAGCGGCCTCGGGCCCGCGATGGGGCAGGCCATGTACTTCCAGCGGCTCGCCAAGGTCCAGGGACACGACGACCCCTTCGCGATCGGACGCTTCGTCGCCGAGGCCGAGCGCTGCCTCGGCGTCCTCGACGACCAGCTCCGCGCCTCGGGGGGCCCGTTTATCCTCGGGGACAGGTGCACGCTCGCCGACGTGACCTGCTTCGCGTACTGCGCGAGCGCGTACTGGGCGAACGCCGACATCGCCGGGATGCCGCGCCTGCGCGCCTGGATCGACATGCTCCACGCGCGCCCGTCGTTTCAGACCGGCGTCTCGATCCCGTTCGCGCGCCCGGCGTTCTTCGGCCCGCCGCGCGCGACGGAGGAGGAGATCGCGGCCGAGCTCGAGCGCAACGCGGGGCAGTTTAAGATCGTGACGAAGCAGCCGAGCTAGCGTCATCACCCTGCCCCCTCGCGACCGGGCTCGCCGAGTGTTCCTCGTTCGCCAGGTGCTCGAGCAGCGTGACGTGGATGAACTGGTAGCCGCCGCCGATCGGCCGCAGCAGCGCGCGCGCGCAGGCCGAGTCCAGCAGCGCGGCGAGCCGCAGCGGCGCGCGCCCCCCCGCCGCCAACAACACGCGCAGCGTGCAGTGCTGCAGCGCCGCGAAGCCCCCGCGCAGCAGCCCGGCGACGTAGCCCAGCGAGAGCGCGGCGCACAGCTCGATCGCGAGCAAGAACAGCAGCGGGCGCGCGCGCCAGGCCGCGATCGCCTCGCGCGCGACGCCGGTCTGCAGCGCCCCGTCGGCCGCGAGCTCCCCAGGGACCGCCGGAGCCCCGAGCGCGACGGTCACGCCGACGAGTGGGAGCGCGAGCGTCAACGTGACGAGCCCGGCGACGAGCCCGAAGTTGCGCAGCGAGTTGCGGATCCCCTGGTTGGCGAGCACGCGACGAGCCCGCCCGCCCGCCGCCCCCGACGCGCCGGCGGGCGCGGCCGCGCCGACGAGGCCGCCGAGGACGACGAAGGTGAGCGAGAACAGCGGCGCGTAGGCGAGCGCGTTGGCGACGAAGACGGCGAGCGCGAAGCTCAGCGACTCGCCGCGCGCCCAGCTGAGCGCGGCGATCGCCGCGATCACCAGCGACAGCCCCAGGCCGCGCCGCAGCGCCCGCCCGGCGCCCGCTCGTACATGTCCCCACGACCACATCAGCCGCTCGACCGGCTCGACGCGCCGCGTGCCGAGCACGAGCGCTACGAACAGCGCCATCGTCGGGCCGACCAGCGCGGCCGTCAGCCCCGCGATCGACCCGCTGATCGCGGGCCCGAGGGTCACGAGCACGATCAGCGCCGCGCCCCCGGCCGCCAGCGCCAGCGCCAGCGCCGACGCCAACGCGCGCGCGGGTCGCCCCGAGAGCCAGCTCGGCTGAATCCGCTCGATCCACAGCTCGGTCTCGCCGCGCGCGTGCAGCTGGCGCGCGAGCCAGGTCAAGACGCGCAGCGTCTCGGCCCGCGAGGGGCCCGCCGCGCGCTCCTCGAACATGCGGTCGAGGTAGGCCGACCACACGCGCGCGCGCGGGTCGTCCCCAGCGCGAAGCTCGCGCAGGACCGCCTCGGGCGCGCGCCCGCGAAACGCCCGCGCGGCCGTGTCGAGCACGAGCGGAGAGCCCGTGAGCAGCGCGCGCAGCTCGGCGTCGGCCGCCGCGGCCGCGCGAAGCCCCGCGAGCGACTCGCCGGCGCGCTCCAGCACCGTGAGCGCGCGCGCCGGCTCCGGCGGGAGCAGCTCGACAGCCTCGTCGAGCCGCAGCTTCGGACCGCTGGCGATCATCCGCGTGTAGTCGTCGACGCGACAGGTCACGATCACCGGCGCGAGCTGCCGCGCGCGCAGCTCGTTGAGCGCGAGCACGCAGGCGCGTTGCCGCGCCGGCCAGCGACCGAGCTCGTCGAGCCCGTCGAGCAGCAGCGTCAGCGCGCCGCGCTCGAGCCACGGCGTCGTCAGCCGGACCGGGATCCCGAGCTTGTCGCGCAGCTCCCCGGTCACCCAGCCCGCGAAGTCGGTCGCGTCGGCGTGTGTCCATGAGGACAGGCTGAGCACCACCGGCGCGGGCGCGTGGGGGTCGACGCGCGCGCGCCGGAGGGCCGTCCGCGCGCGCTCTAGCAGCGCGGTCGTCTTCCCGGATCCGGGCGCGCCGAGGATCAGCAGCGAGCCGTCGGCCGCCCCCGCCCCCTCGCGCCACGCCGAGACCGCGCCCGGCCGCGGACGAGTCATCAGCGCGAGCGGCTCGAGCGGCGGCGAGCGATCGTCCCCGGCGTCGAGCCACGCGTCCTCGACCCGGTCGAGCAGCAGCAAGCGCTCGCGCTGGGCCTCGGTGGTCACCGCCGCGCGCTCCAGCTCCAGCGCCAGCGCGCGGACCGACGGCCAGCGACGCGCCGGATCCGGTACGCAGCCGAACACGAGCGCGGCGCTGATCGCCATCGGCACATCACCCCGCAGCGCGCGCGCGGCCGGGTCGTCGCGCGGGCGCACGCCGTGCAGCGCCTCGTACAGCGCGACGCTCAGGCTGTACTGATCCATGCTCGGATCGGGCGACGCGCCCGCAGCTTGCTCTGGGGCCATGTACGCGGGCGTCCCCGCGATCTCGCGCGCGCCGTCACGCGCTCGCGCGAGCCCGAAGTCGAGGATCCGCGCGCGCGGACCCTCGCTGACGATCACGTTCTCGGGCTTCAGGTCTCGATGCACGAGCCCGCGGTCGTGCGCCGCCTGCAGCCCGCGCGCGATCTGCAAGTAGACCTCGAGGACATCTCGCCAACCATCTCGACCCGCGCGCGCGGCGGTCTGCCACGCGCGCAGCGGCGTCCCGACGACGCGCTCCATCACGATGTAGGCGCGCCCCTCGTGCTCGATCACCGCGTGCACCGTGACGATCGCGGGGTGCGAGAGGCAGGCGAGCGCGCGCGCCTCTCCGAGCACGCGCGCGCGCGCCTCGGGCCCCGCCGGCGCGTCGACATCCAGCCGCTTGATCGCCACGTCCCGCGCGAGCGCCTCGTCGCGGGCCTGGAACACGGTGCCCATCGCGCCGCGACCGAGCACGCCCGTGATCGTGTAGGCGCCGAGTCGCACGGGCGCCGCGAGCCCGTCGCCGCCGTCACCGGCCGCGTCGCCGCGTCCCTCGCCCGCGTCGTGAAACAGCGCCGACGCGAGCCGTCGCCAGGCCAGCGAGCGCGCGATCGAGTCACCGCCAGGGCTCACAGAGCAGTGTGTTATCACACGACTCCAAGGCAATCCAATGGCTGCCGAGGCTCACCCCCGAGGCATGACCTCCGAGCCACCCCCACAAATGGGCGTCCGCGCGCGCCTGCTCTCCGCGCTCGCTAGCGGGCGCGCGCCGCTGTGGATCGGCCTGCTCGCGGCGCTGCTGATCGGCCTCCCATCGCTCGCCGGCGGGCTCGCCCTCGACGACCTCCTGATCCTCGAGAACCTGCAGCAGCGCGCCCCCCTCGACGCGCTCACCGGGCTGTTTGAGCTCGGCCCCCAGACGCCCGAGGGCGTGCACACGGGCCGCGTCGACGGGACGCTGCCCTGGTGGACGAGCGAGGCGCTGCGCGTGCGCTTCTTCCGGCCGCTCTCCGCCCTGACGCACGCCCTCGATCACGCCCTGTGGCCGCGCTCGCCCTGGATCATGCACGCGCACAGCGTCGCCTGGTACCTGCTGCTCGTCGCGATCGTCAGCGCGCTGTACCGGGCGCTCGTCGGCGACCCCGGTCGCGCCCGCGCGGGCGCCGTCGCGTCGGCGCTGCCGGCCCTCGCGCTGCTGATCTACGCGCTCGACGACGCCCACGCGATCAACGCCGGCTGGATCGCGGCGCGCAACAGCCTGATCGGGGCGAACCTCGCCGCGCTCGCGCTCCTCCTGCACGTACGCGCCCGCGCGGCGGGACGGGTGACGCTCGCGGCCTTCGTGTTCGCGCTCTCGCTGCTGGCCGCGGAGTCATCGGTCGCGATCCTTGGATACTTAATCGCGTACAGCCTGACGCTCGACGCCGCGGGCAGCCGACGCGCCCGCCTGCGCCCGCTGCTCCCCTACGCGCTCGTGCTGGTCGCGTGGCTCGTGGTCTACGGCGCGCTCGGCTTCGGCGCCTCGGGCTGCGGTCTCTACACCGACCCGCTGCGCGTCCCGCTGCGCTTCCTCGTCGTCGCGCTCGGCCGCGGCGCGCTGCTGCTCAGCGCCCAGCTCGGGCTGCCCATGATCGTCGAGCTGCTCGGCTTCATCCCGGGCGCGACGGGGCCCGCGACCGCGCTCGCGCTGCTCGGCGCCCTGCTGGTCGCCTGGCTCCTGCGCTCGCTGCTGCGCCGCGACGCGCTCGCGCGCTTCTTCGCCGTCGGCGCGCTCCTGGCCGCGGCGGCGAGCGGCGCCGCCGTCCCCCAGGAGCGCTACCTGCTGCTCATCGGGATCGGCGGCGCGGGGCTGGTCGCGATCGTCCTTCGAGACATGCTCGTAAAGACACCTCAACGGGGTCTGGGGGTCCGCGCGCTCGCCGGGATCTGGCTCGCGCTGCACGTCATCCTCGCGCCCGCGCTCGCGCCCGTCCGCGTCGGCGGCACCGCGCTGCTGCACTCGGCGCTCACGCGCGCCGTCGAGGCGACGCCCGACGGCGAGGCGCCCGTCGTCCTGCTCAACGCCCCGGGCGACATGGTCCCGCTCTACGCGCCCGCCGTCCGCCGCGCCGCGAGCGACGGCGCTACCCCTCCGCCGATGCACGTCCTCTACGTCGGCGCGGGCGCGCTCACGGTCGAGCGCTCCAGCGCCCGCGCGCTGCAGCTCTCGACGCCCGCCGGCTGGCTCGCGGCCCCGGGGGACCAGGTCTTTCGCGATCGAGGCCACCCGCTCGCGGTCGGCGATCGCGTCTCGCTCGGCGCCGTGCAGGTCGAGGTGCTCGAGCTCCACCACGGCGCGCCGTCACGCGTCGCGCTCACGCTCCCCGGGTCCGCGCCGCTCGAGGATCAGCCGATCGTCTGGATGGCCTGGCAGGACGGCGTCCCCCAGCGTTGGACGCCGCCCGAGACGGGGGCGTCGCGCGAGCTGGCCCCCGCGACCTGGGACTTCGCCGCGCCGTGAGCCAGCCGGCCCCTCCCAGGCTCGCGCGCGGCCCTTCGCCTTCGATAGGCCGGCCGCTCGATCGAGCATGGCCCTTCAGACACGTGTCGAGCGACGCGCGCCTCGTCGATCACGACAGCTGCTCGCGCAGCTCCGCGGCCCAGCGGTCGAGGTCTGTCAACGTGCTCTTTAGAACATCTTGATTCGCCGCGAGCGCGCGCAGCTGCTCCGCGAGCAGCGCCCGCGCGCGCCGCAGCCGGGTCTTGACCGTGCCCAGCGGCGCGCCGACGACCGCGGCCATCTCGGGGCCCGTCATGCGCTCCCAATAGCGCAGCTCGAGCAGCACCTGGTGCTCGAGCGGGATCCGGCGCAGCGCCTCGAGCAGCGCGCGCTGCTCCTCGCGCCGCGCGAGCGCCGAGATCAGCTCGTGCGCGTCCGCGCCGACGAGCTCGCGGACGCTCCGCGACTCCAGCGCCCCGCGCTCGAGCTCGCGCCGCGCCCCGCGGTAGTGCTCGCGCAGGGTGTTGCACGCGATCCCGAACAAGAAGCTGCGAAACGCCGCGCGCTCACGCAGCCGCGGGATCGCCTCGAAGCAGCGCAGGAAGGTCTCGTGGACCAGGTCCTCCGCGATCGCGAAGTCCCGCACCTTCGTGCGAAAGAAGCGCGCGACGTTGGGGTAGTAGCGCTCGAACAGCGCCTTGCACGCGACGCGATCCCCGTCACGCCATCGCGCGACGAGCCGCGCGTCGTCCTCCTCCGGGCCCTTCGTCGCGCCCTCCGCCGCACCCGTCGCCGGGTCGTTCGCCGCGTCTTCGCTCACGAGCAGCGCGAGCTTAGCAGCCCCGCGAGCGCGGCTCGAGGCCGCGAATTCCAGTTTCCCGCGCGCGCCGACTCCCCTACCGTGAGCCCGCGCCATGACGGTCACGGACACGAAGATCTCGACCACCTCCCTGCTCACCGCGATCAACGAGACGGTCGCGAGCGGCGAGTACCCCTGCGGGCTCACCGGCTGGGCGGCGTTCTGGGCCGAGCGAAACTACACGCAGACCGCAGACGCGCTGCGCGTGATCAAGGCGCACCTCGAGTCGCTGCCCGCCGAGGTCGCGCCGCTCGAGCTCTTCCTCCCCTGGACCGACGAGAACAACGCCGAGTGGGGCGCGTACCTGCTGCTCACGACCGCCCACCTGCGCGCCGCGGTCGCGGACCGGCGCTTTCGCGCGCATCGACACGAGGCCGGTGACCTGCACATCAAGACACCTACGCTCGTCGCCGGCGACCTGACGATCGACGGCTCGCTCACGATCACCGCGACTCAGGAGCGCGTCGACCTGCTCGTGCTCGGCGACCTGACGATCCGCGGCGACTTCGAGGTCGACTGGAGCAAGACCCTGGTGCTCGGCGACATCCGGATCGACGGCGCGCTCGAGGAGGAGAGCGAGTGGTCCGTGATCGTCAGCTGCGGAGATCTTCGCGCGGGCGCGCACGTCGCCTCCTCCGGCGAGCTCTACGTGCTCGGCGCGCTCGCGAGCCCGCTGATCTCGGTGACCTACAACCACGGCCACTGCACGCTCATCGGCGGCGCGGCGGCGCTGGTGTTCTTCGAGAGCGACCACGCCGGCAGCTACGTCCCGGGCGGCGTCGACGCGCCCGTGCGCGCGCTCGCCGAGATCGCGCTCGAGGATGAGCCGACCGGCGACCAGGCGCTCGCCGGGCTGCACGCGGTCCTGCGGGCCGAGCGACGCGACGCGCTGCGGCTGCCCACGCTCGACGGCTACGACCCCGACGAGGACTTCGACGAGTTCATCGAGGAGCAGACCGAGGAGCTGTGGGGCGACTTCATCGAGGATGTCGTCGACACCCTGCTGGAGGCGCTCAAGCGCGGCGAGCCCGTGTTCGACGACGCCGCGCTCGCGCGCTGGCGTGCCGCTCACGGCGCTTGAGCGCGCGGCGCTACAAAGCGCGAAAACGTCAGGCCCGGCCGCCGCGCGCGTCACCGGACACGGGGCCGCTCGTGTATACTCGAGCCTGACCTAGGGGCCCTGTGATGGCTGGTGACGCAACGCGAGAGACGGCGCCCTCCGACTTCGACGGCCTCGTGGCCGCCCTCGAGCGCGTGCTCGCGCCGCTGCTCCAGCGCGAGGACACCACCGACGAGGGCCTCGCCGCGCTCGGCGGCGCCGTCGACGTCCGCAGCCTGCTCGGCGGCTTTAACGACCAGCGCGAGCGCCATCAAGGGCTGGTCGAGCGTGACCACGCGCCGCCGATCGCCGCGCTGCGTCAGCTCCTCAGCCGCGTCTCGCTCGACGGGCGCATGTTCCACGTCGCGGTCCGCAGCGGCAACAAGACGCTCTACCTGCTGCTCGAGGGCCTGCGCGGCTGGATCGACGAGCTCGAGTTTGAGCGCGAGCTGTTCGTGCACAAGCGCGGCCCCGACGCGCCCGGCTGCAGCTGCGCCGTCGCCCGGCGCCTCGGCCGGCGCGAGCCCAAGCCGAGCGAGCTCGAGCTCATCGACGAGGAGCCGACCGAGCGCGAGGGCATCAAGCTGCTCCACTACCGCTGCCCGCGCTGCGCGACCGACTGGCGCTTCAAATTCGTCGAGGACGCCTTCGACGGGAAGCCGCTGTAGCGGTCGCCGAGCCCTCGTCCTTCACGCATAAAAGCCGCTCGACAGACAACGGCGCGACGTCGCTGGCTTTGATGACGCCACCGAACAGCCCGGCGCCCTCGCCAGCGGCGAATGTCTTCGCGCGGACTTTCACCGCAGGCTGATAGAGATCGCGCGCTCGTCGAGCTCGTTATCGACATACGCGGGCGATATTGTCCTGCCTTATCTCGAGTCTTCACTCCCGCTGAGTTCGTCCCCACGCAATGCGCGAATACGTGGAACCGCTCAATACACGCCGAGGCGCTCGCGGGAGCAGCGATCTCGCAGCGCGTGGCGCTCTGGAGCCCGTGGCGCGCATCATCACGGCTGACGACGAGGGCGCGAAACGACGCGAGGCGACGCGTGTTCAGTCGATTAGCGGACCATCTACATGCGCAGAAGACCTCGCGAACAAACATCGTTCGTTAGCGTTATTATAGACGCCGCTGGTCGCGCAAAAAAAGTACCACTCGCTCAAACGAGTGTGATAGAAGATCGCTACTGCGCAATTCAAGGATGAACGCGTGGACCCCTACAAGCGACAGCGGCAGCGACAAACTCATGCGAATCCACGGCGATTGGTGAGCGGTTTGATGCTTCTGACAGTCGGCGCGCTCAGGTCAAAACACAGAGCGTTCGTCTGTTGCGAGTCGGAGTGTCCAGGACAGGGCTAAGGAGCCGCCGCCGTGAATCTAGCGATCCTGCTGCTTAAAACCCATCTCCTCGCTACGCTGCCCGTGACTGACGCTGAGACGGCGCAGCGCTACTACTGCGACGACGGCTCGAATCCGCTCGACGAGACCGGGAGCCCCAATTGGGATTGCATGATTGAAGGGTGCGGCCCCCTCGAATCGGCTTGTTGGTCATACCGCATCGCCGAATGCTTCGATGACGAGGACGAAGATCTGGGGACGTGCGAACTCGAGAGAAAGTCTTGTCATTCGATTTGGGGCTGTTTTGCGATGTGGTTCTCTTGTGATGGTGCATGGAAATGCGAGTCAGGGACGCCTTGCGAGAGCGGCTCGTGCACCGAGAAAGGGGAGAGCAGCCAGGGCTCGACGCGCGGAATTGCCCCCGATCCGGCAGCGCAGAGCGCATCTCCAGCGGCGCAGAGTCGCTCACCTGGCAATATCGGGCCACGCGCGGACCTAGGTGCGAATTCAAGCGTACCTAGCGTCGCCGACACCTCGAGCGGCGGTCACGCGGCCGAAGGGGTCCTCGAACGGTGATTTGTTTCAATCCTGGATTTTGTTGAAATCTCGACCCACTTGAAGGATGATCCAGTGATTCGGATGCCAGATAGATCACGCGCGAAGAGTGACATGGATCCTAAAGAGTCGCGGGTAGGACCGTGGGGTCTATCGGACACGCGCGCGTACATCTTGATCACGGTCATCTACTTCGTGGTTGGAGTAGGCATCGCCGGACTACTCAAACTCATCGAGTATTACCGCGGTTACGACGATTTCCGTAACATCACAGGCTCCATCGCGATCGGCTTCATCCTCGGCGTGATGTGGCTGCTCTCGATACTGAGAATCCGCAAGGCGAGTCGCGAGTCGCGCGAGAAGTCGACTTCCCGCTAGCTGTCTCGGCTGCTGGAAGATCTCCCCGCGGCGGTAGTCAGCAGGTCTGGTGACGGAGGCGACAGGCGGAGCGCGATCCCCCCAGGAGAGCGGTACGACCGCACTCACTCCCACGGGGACGTCGTCAGAAGTCCTCGAGATGCGAGAGCGGATGATGTCGCTCGAGCAGCGCGTGAAGGAGCTCGAGCTCAAGCGCGCGGCCACGATCGTGCTGAGCGCGGTCGGCATTGCGGTCATTGTCATCGCGCTGCTCATCGCGAATTACCCGCTTACCGCGCCAGCTGTCTGGCTGCCGGCGGCGCTCGTGCTCATCCTCGCGTTCGTCTTCCCAGTCCCGTTCCGCAACCTCCTCGGCGCACCTGAACCGATGTCACAGATTCCCCCGACCCCGAACAATGTGTCGCTCACGGCCGCTCCGCGGACGATCCGCTGGCTGCACATCTCCGACGCACACATCGGTAACCGGCGCGGCGCCTCGCACTGGTGGCGGACACGGGCGGACTTCACGCGAAGCGTTGAGCAGATGGTCCAGCGCCTGGGCGCGCCCGACCTTATCCTCCTCACCGGAGATCTGACCAACCGCGGGCTTCGGTCGGAGTTTGATCAGCTCGACGATCTCCTCACGCAGCTTCGAGGGCTGCTCTCGACAGGCGGCGTCGCGCCGCTCGTGGTCCCCGTACCAGGCAATCACGACCTGCAGCGTCCATCCTCCCCGGACGACTATCAATTGCTCCGCCGGATGCAGCGTGGGCGCGATGACCCCGAGGTCCGCGCCTTGCTCGACGCGATGTGGGAGCAGGAGCCGGCGGACACGAGCCTGCTCTCGCCCATGTTCGCGGAGTACGAAGCATGGCTCGAGCGCTCCGTGCTCCCGGAGTACCGCGCGCGCGCGGACGTACAGTTTCGTCGCTCACCGTTCCCGGGCGAGCTCTGGGTCGAGTTCCGCCCGAAGGGTCGCTTCTCGCTCGGGCTCGCGTGCCTGAATTCGGCGTGGACACACCACGAGTCAGGCGATCTGAAGGGGGCGCTGCACGTCTGCGTCGAGCAGCTCGACAGAGCGCTGGCGAAGCCCGGCGACGATCCGATCGCGGCGCTGCACACGGTCGACCGCCGCTTCGTGCTGATGCATCACCCGCCGTCGTGGCTCCACGAGAAAGCGCGCGTGAGCTTTTTGCAGGAGATTTTTCGCCCGGACTATTTCGACATGTGTCTGTTCGGCCACATGCACAAGGGGCGCGCCAACGCGCGCGCTGTGGATGGCGGGCAGACCCGCTACTTCAGCCAGGCCTCGTCGCTGTTCGGCCTCGAGCACTTCGGGACGGCGAGGGAAGAGCGGGTCATGGGATACGAGTGGGGAGAGCTGACCGCCGACGGCGAGGTCCGGGTCTGGTCGCTCGTGCGCCAGGCCGGCAACAACGACGTCCCCACGTTCATCCGCGATCCCGCCCGCATGCCCTACGAAGGCCCGCTCATCGTGCGGCCAGCGGGCGGCTGAGCCCGACGAGGAGACCCAGACCCACACCCAGACCTCGCGCGGCGTCGCTTCAACCTGGCGCGGTTTTGTCTGTTCCGTGTTGGGGCAGATCGACTCGAGCCCGTCGCGGCTACGTGCTCGCACATCGATCGAGGCGCGCCCGCGCGCGCTCACGCCCGACAAACCATCGAAAGGGGGGAGACGTCACCGCGGGATTATCCCTACGATGGGGCTGTGTCGGAGGTAGAGCTCGAGGGCTACACGTCGCGCGCGGGGATACGCGTGGCGAGCGGCGTCTTCGTCGCCGACGGCGCGCGTGACTCCGACGGGCTGCCCGTAACGTTAACGTTCTCTACACCGGCGGCGAGCCGGAGAATCGACGCCAGGTTGCGGCGCGAGCACCAGCTGCTCAGCGACCTGCCCGAGGGCGTCGCGCGACGCGCGGTCGCGCTCGAGACGAGCGCCGCCAGGACCACGGTGCTGGTGCTCGAGCGCGTCGACGATCTTCGGCCGCTCACGGAGCTCGTCGGCCAGCTCACCGTCGCGGACTTCGTGCCGCTCGCGCTGCGGATCTGCGAGGCGGTCGCGCTGGTGCACGCGCGCGGCGTCGTTCACGGGCGCCTCAGCCCAGCCAACATCCTCGTCGACTCGGACCGGCGACGGGTCCTGCTGCAGGGCTTCACCTTCGCTACGCCGCTCGACTCGGTCGACGCCGACGCGCCCGCGCACGACGAGGTCTCGGCCGCTGAGCTCGCGCCGGCGCAGCTCCGCTACTTCGCGCCCGAGCAGACCGGGCGAATGGCGCGCGCCGTCGATCTCAGGAGCGACCTGTACACGCTGGGCGTGACCTTCTACGAGCTGCTCGCGGGGCAGCCGGCGTTCGTCGGCGAGGAGCCGCGCGCGCTGCTCCACGCCCTGCTCGCGCGGCTCCCCACCGCGCTGCACGAGCGCGACCCGGCGATCCCGACGCGGCTCTCGCGGGTGGTCGCGCGGCTCATGGCGAAGAACAAGGGCGAGCGCTACGCCGACGCGCAGCAGCTCGTCGAGGCGCTCACGCTCGTGACCGCCGACGCCGACCGCCCCGCCCCGCGCGTCGTCTCGGCCAGGCTGGGCGAGCTCGTGCTGCCCGACGCGACGCGCGGACGGGCGCGCGCGCTCGGCCGACTCCACGCAGAATTCGAACGCGCGCGACGGGGACGCCCGCGGCTGGTCGCGCTGTTCGGCGTCCGCGGGGCGGGGAAGTCCGCGATCGCACGATCGCTCGCGCCGCTGGCCGAGGCGAACGGCGGGCTGTTTATCGAGGGCAAGTTCGACGCGCTCAACACCAGCGGCGCGTTCACGGTCGTGCTCGAGACCGTCGCCGAGATCGCCCGCCACGCGCAGCGCCTGCCCGCGGAGGAGCGGGCGCGGCTCCGCGTCGCGCTGTTTGAGAACCTCGGCCCGCTGATCGACGCGCTGGCGAGCGCGCTGCCCGACGCGCGCGCGCTGCTCGGCGAGCACACGCCCACGCCGCGGGCCGAGGGCTCCCGCGAGGGCAGGCGCAAGCGCGAGCTGGCGCTGGTCCGCTTCCTCCGCGAGTTCGCCAAGCCGACGCGACCGGTGGTGCTCTTCCTCGACGATCTGCAGTGGGCGGACGCGGCGACGCGACGCATGGTGCAGCTCATCGTCTCGACGCTGACGAGCCCCGGGATCATGATCGTCTGCGCCGCCCGGGCGCCCGACGAAGACGCGCCCCCGGGCCCCTTTCAGGACCTCCTCGAGACGCTCACGCGACGCGAGCTCCCGGTCTCTCGGATCGAGCTGGGCCCGCTCTCGCCCGCGGAGCTGCGCGACTACGTCGCCGCGAGCGTGGCGGCGGAGCCCGGGCAGCTCGCGCCGCTGAGCGAGTGGCTGCAGGCGCGCAGCGGCGGGAACCCGCTCGAGCTGCGCGCGCTGCTCGGCGAGCTGCACGCCCGCGGACACCTGTTCTTTGAGGCAGATAATTCGCGCTGGGGATGGCGCCCCCCGCCCCTCGATGACGCGCGCTGGACCGCGGAGGAGATCACCGCGCGCGCGCTCGCCGAGCTGCCGCAGACGACCCGCGAGGCGCTCAGCGTCGCCGCCTGCCTCGGCAGGCGCTTTCACCTGACGACACTCCGAGCAGCGCTCGCGCTCGACGATGCCGCGCTCGACGACGCGCTCGCCGACGCGGAGGCGGCCGGCCTGCTGCTGCGTGAGCCGCTCGACTCGCCCACGTCGCGCGCCGCGTACGCGGGCTTCTGTCACAACGTCGCCCGCGACGCCGCCTACGCGCTCACGCCCGAGCCCTCGCGGCCGGCTCGCCATCTCGAGATCGGGCACCGGCTCCTGGCGGACGCGCGCGCGCGTCAGCTCGAGGGGAAGCTCCTCGTCGATATCGTCGGGCACCTCAACCGCGGTCAGACGCTCATCCACGCCGCGATCGAGCGCGAGGAGCTCGCCGCGCTCAACCTCGACGCCGCGCGTCACGCCAAGACGGCGTCCGCCCACGAGATCGCGATCGAGCTGCTCAACGCGGGCCTCGTCGCGCTGCAGGCGAACCCCGCCGACACGAACGAGGTCGACGCCGCGAGCGCCGAGTGGCCGATCTGGGCGCCCGAGCTCAGCTTCGCGTTGACCATGGAGCTCGCCGAGTCACACCACGCGATCGGCCATCTCCCGCGCGCCGAGGAGCTGACCCGCGAGCTCATCCGGCAGGACGTGAGCCGGATGCACATCGCCCGCGCCTGCGCCCTGCGAACCCACGTGCTCGCCAGCCTCGGTCGCTCCGAGGACGCCATCAGCGCCGCCGTGCAGGGGATGGAGGAGCTGGGCGAGCACCTCCCGGTCGCCGGGCGCGAGCTCGAGGAGACCTCGCGCGACGAGATCGACGAGGTGCGCTACTTCATCGAGTCCCGCGATCGTCGGGTGCTGCTCGGACGTCCGATCGCCCGCGACGAGCGACACCGGATCACGATCGAGACGCTGGGCAACCTCGTCCCGGCCGCGTCGGGCACCCACGAGCACCTGTTTAACCTGTGCGCCGCGCGGGGCGTGCTGCTCGGGATCCGGCGGGGCTACAACGAGCAGACCCCCTTCGCGTACACGCTCTTCGGCTTCATCCTCGCGCTCAAGTTCGGCGAGTACAAGACCGGCTACTCGATCGGCGAGCTCGGCCACGAGCTCAACGCGCGGCTCGGCGCGGTCGTCAACAAGGCCCGCCTGCCCTTCGCGCTCGCGCTGCAGGCCGGCTTCTCGAACCCGCCCGCCCGCGCGATCGAGCTGCTCTCGGACTCGATCCGCGCGGCGCTCGAGTCCGACGACTCGATGTACCTCGGCTTCGCGAGCAGCAACCGACTCGCGCACATCTTCGCCAGCGGCGCGCCGCTGCGCGAGGTCGACGCCGCCGCCGACGAGAGCCTGCGGCTGATGCGTCGAACCGGCATGAGCTCGTCGCAAGCGGCGCAGCGGCTGCTGCGCTGGCACGTCGCGAAGCTCCGCGGCTTCGCGCCCGACGGCGCGGAGCTGCTGCGCGACGACGACATCCCGGAGCTCTTGACGCGCGTGCGCTCGACCTTCGTCAACGGCATCTACCTGCTCACGCGGCTGCTGTTCGCGGTGCTCCAGCGCGACAAGCCCACGCTCGACGAGCTGCTCGAGGCGAGCGATCGGTTTAACTGGACCGACGGGTGGTTCTGGCGGACCGAGCGAGCGTTCTACGCCGGGATGGCCTGCGGGATCCTAGCCGCCGCGGACCCCGATCGCGTCGAGCTGTTGACGCGCCTCGAGGAGTTCCGCGACGACTACGCGCGCTGGACCGAGGCCTACCCCGAGACCCACATCTCGCGCCTCGAGCTGCTGACGGCAGAGCACGCGCGCGCCCGCGGCGACCTCACGGCCGCGCTCCAGCACTACGAGCGCGCGATCGCGGCGTCGCGGCGCGGCGGCAACCCGATCCACCAAGCGATCGCCTATGAGCGCGCGGCGATGTTTCACCGCAAACACGAGGCGCGCGCGCTCGCGTACCTCTACTTCGTCGGCGCCGCCGACGCCTACCGGACCTGGGGCGCCGACGCGCTCGCCGACCGACTCGAGCCGGAGCTCGAGCGGCTCGGCGACGCCGCGGGGCTCACCTCGCTGGTCACGCGCGCGCGCGGGCAGACCGCCGGCGAGCCGACCTCACACGCGAGCGCGGATCTCCAGAGCCTGCACCAGGCCGCGCGAACGCTGCGAGGAGAGGCCGACCCGGCGCGCCTGCTCGCCGAGCTGCTGCGGATCGCTGTCCGTGACGCCGGGGCCGAGCGCGGCGTGCTGCTGCGCGAGCGCGACAAGAACCTGTTCGTCTCCTCGCTCCCTGCCGCGCGCGGCGACGGGAAGGAGAACGAAGAAGACGATGACGTGAGCGATGACGTGGACAATGACGTGGACAATGACGAGCTCGCGGCCGCGCTGCTCGGCGTGATCGAGCCGATGGCGCGTGAGCACGACCCCCTCGTGCGCGACGACGCCACGCAAGACGCCGCGCTCGCGCGCGCCTCCTACATCCAGACCCGTCGACCTCGCTCGCTGCTGTGTGTACAGCTCGCGCACCGCGGCCGTCGCGTCGGTATGCTGTACCTCGAGAACACCGTCGCCGCCGGCGTCTTCACCCCCGCGCGCGTGCAATTTGTCGAGCTCTTGGGCGCTCAGCTCGCCGTCGCGCTGCTCGCGGTCAGCTGATGTCGCGCGTCGTCATCAGCGACGCGCGCGCAAGAACGAGAAGTCGAGACGCGCGCCCGCGATCACGCGGATCGGGTAGGGGTTGACCACGATCGCGCGTCGATCGGGGAGCTGGACGCTGTACTGAGTCCGGCGCAGCACCGCGTCGACGCCGACGAACAGCCCGAGGCGGACCTCCGGGACGAACTGGTAGCCGACGCCGACCGTCGGCGCGACGCTGCTGAACACATAGACCGCGCGTCGCTCGGCCACCGGCGCGACCTGATCATCCGCGCTCACGCGGACGATCGGGTCGACCGTCACGCGCGCGCCGAGCTCAATGTCGAGCCCGCGCGTGATCACGAAGCGATACCCGCCCGCCAGCACCACCGGGTGGCGACGGAGCACGAACGAGGCGGGCGGCGCGTCCACCGAATTCGGGAGCACGAGGTCATACCCGAGCGAGACGAAGGCCCCTCGCGCGGGCAGCCACGCGAGCGAGAGCGCCGCCGCGTTCTGCCAGCCGATCCCCGAGGCGAAGATGTTGCCCGTGTAGCCGAGCGAGAGCCCCATGCGCATGGGCGCGTCGTCGTCTCCCTCGCTATCATCCTTTGGGACAGGTCGCTCTGGCGCGCTCGGCTGCCGCGTCTCCGGCGGCGCGGGCTCGGGCGCGACCTCCGGGGGCGCGGGCGCGGCGGGTCCCTCGACCTCCGGTTGCTCCTCCTGCGCCGGCGTGAGCGTCTCCGCCGGGACCAGCCCCACGACGTCCCCCTCGAGCAGCGACGCCGTGACCACGCTCGCCACGTTGGCGAGGTTCTCGAGCGCGGCGCTCGACGCGTCTCGCGAGATCGCGACGCGCCGGCCGAGCAGGCCCTGGGCGCCGGGCTCGAGCACGTACAGCAAGAACGCCCCGCCGTCGTTCGCGTCCGCGTCGGGGCCCGGCTCCTCCAACGCGACCCACAGCACGAAGGCGGCGCCGTGCTCGCTCGCGTAGCGCAGGGACGCCTCGAACACGCCGCCGTCGACACGCGCGGGTCGCTCGATCACGACGCGCGCCCGCTGGCTCTGAAGATGCGCCCCGACGGTCGCCCGCGCGCGCTCGTCGAGCTCGCCGGCGTGCTCGGGGATCACGAGCGCGACGGTCTGCTCCGCCGGCTCGAGCGCGACCGCGTCTCGCTGCGTGACGGGGGCGAAGCAGCACGCCCACGCCACCAACGCGGCGAGAGTGCGTGGGCGCGAGCGCATGCCGTCGCTGTACCACGGCCGTCGCGCGCCGCGCCAGGAGCATGAAGTCCGGCGGATGACTCAGTCGGCGCCCGCGTCGGCGGCCCTGCGGAGGCGATCGAGGATCGAGGCGCCGAGCCCCTCCGCCGGCACCGCCCCCACGACGATCGCCGTGACCTCCTCCCCGTCGAGCGCGCGCAGGCTCGCGAACAGCTCGCTCGCGTAGCCGGTCAACTCGCGCGGCATCACCCGCAGCGCGAGTCGACCCGACTCCGCCGCGTAGGCGCGCGCGCGCGCGAGCCCAGGCGCGCCCTCGCGGATCATCAGGCCCACGCGCGCGCCGAGCCCGGCCCGGGCGAGCGCCCGCGCCGTCGCGTCTTCCTCCGACGTCAGGATCACCGCAGCGCGCGGCGCGTAGTGGCGATGGCGCAGACCGGGTGAGCGCCGCGCCGCCGCGTCGCGCTCGCCCGCCTCGAGCGTCGACGAATCCAGCGCGCGCACACGCCCGAGCGCGCGGGTCAGCTCGGCGATCGTGACCCCGCCCCGCCGCAGCACGAGCGGCGGAGAGGCGGTCAGGTCGAGCACCGTCGACTCGATCCCCACCCGCGCCGGCCCGCCGTCGAGGATCAACGGGATTCGCCCGTTGAGGTCCAAAAAGACATGTTCCGCGAGGGTGGGGCTCGGGCGACCCGACCGGTTCGCCGACGGCGCCGCGATCGGGACATCCGCCCGCAGGAGCAGCGCCCGCGCGACCGGGTGATCCGGCACGCGCACCGCGACGGTCGCGCGCCCCGCCGTGATCACGTCCGGGACCGCCGGGCCACGCGGGACCACGAGCGTCAACGCGCCGGGCCAGAAGCTCTGGGCGAGCGAGGTCAGCGTCGGCGTCTCCGCGGGCGTGATCCCGAAGCGCGTGAGCGCGGCGAGCTCCGCGACGTGCACGATCAACGGGTTGTCGGCCGGTCGCTCCTTCGCCGCGAAGATCGAGCGCGCGGCGGCGGCGTTCAGCGCGTCGGCGCCGAGGCCGTAGACCGTCTCGGTCGGGAACGCGACGAGCTCACCAGCCCGCAGCAGCGCGGCGGCCCGCTCGATGCCCGCGTCGTCCGGCGGGAGGATGAGGGTCTGCGACACCGGCGGAACATATCAGTCGTCGCCCCGAGCCCCCACCCCCCGTCGCGCTCCCCCGCCGCGCCGCGTGCGACCCCAAATTCAAGCATTCTGGGTGGGGCCCGAGGTACCCGCGCCACGCCGCGGCGCCCGCACCGCCCGCGCCGCCGCGCCGACGACGACTCGCGGAGACAGCCGCGCGCGCCGGAGCGTCGAGCGCGACGCGGGGAGAGGTTGCCTTCTCCGCGATTTTGCTTTCAAGTCTTATCAGTCATGTCCGAAAGAACACAAAATAGTTTCACTGCACTTGTCCTCAGCGCCAGCTTCATCGCGCTCTCGCTCGCCGCCTGCAGCGGCGATGACACCGCGACCGGCTCGAGCGTGACAGACTCGACATCAGACACGACCGACGACGCCACCTCCGAGGCCTCCAACGCCACCGACAGCACGGCGAACGCCACCGACCAGAGCGGCACCGACGGCATGACTGACAGCACCACCGAGGGCCCCGGCGACGGCGACGGTGACGGTGACGGCGACGGCGACGGCGACGGCGACGGTGATGGCGACGGCGACGGCGACGGTGACGGTGACGGCGACGGCGACGGCGACGGCGACGGCGACGGCGACGGTGACGGCGACGCCGACTGCGTCTGCAACCCCGGCGAGTACGAGGAAGGCGCCTGCATCGGCGAAGACCTCTCCGTCTGCGCCGAGGACTGCATGGAGTACGTACCCGAGTCCTGCGGCCCCAACGCATCCTGCGTCGAGGGCTCCTGCGAGGCCCTCTTCTGCAGCCCCGACGTCAGCGTCTGCATGGGCAACGACGTCGTCACCTGCAACGGTGATGGCTCTGACTACCTCGACCCCGTCCCCTGCGGCGACACCGAGGGCTGTGAGCTCGGCGCCTGCGTCGAGCTCTGCACCCTCGTCGCCCAGGACCCCTCCTCCGTCGGCTGCTCGTTCATCGGCAACCGCATGGACAACTTCAGCAGCAACCTCAACGACTCGCTGATCG
>JAUIKS010000023.1 GCA_030430565.1 Polyangia bacterium | reverse complement strand
GCGATTGCCCTTCTACCTCCCTCTCCAGCAGATGCTCATTTTTGTCCATTCGTCGCGCGGCTGACCGAACTCAGGAGTCGTCTGGCCTCTCGGCTATTTCGGAACCCACAGATTCTCGCGACGAACCATTTTTTTTTGAGGGCCGCGAGGAGCGGCCTAGTCGACGCACTGGCCGTCGACGCAGCTCTGGGCCGCCAGGCAGGGGCTGTCGCAGCCGCCGCAGTGCAGCGGGTCCGTCTGCTGGTCCACGCACGACTTCCCGCACTTGTCGAGCGTGTCTGGACACTGCGGCCCGAGGCACTCGCTCTCGCCGCAGGTCTCGTTGTTCTGGCACGCCATCTCGCAGGCGCCGCAGTGGTCGTGATCACTCGCCAGGCTCACGCAGGTGTCGCCGCAGCGCTCAAAGCCCACGCGGCACTCGCAAGCGTCCAGCTCCTCGTTGCACAGCTCCAGCACGGGGTCGCAGGCGCCCGCGCAGGGCGCCGCCATCGTCGTCGCCGCGTCGGTGGTGCTCGAGCTGGTCTCGCTCGCGCCCGTGCTCCCGGTCGTCGAGCCGGTCCCCGAGGCGGTCGCTGCGGTCGTAGTGGTCGGAGCGCTCGTGGTCGAGGCGTCGGTCACGTCCGTCAGCGTCTCGCCAAAATCCGGCGTGGGCTCGAGGCAGCCGAGCACGCAGAACAACGCCGCGGCGGCGGCGAGCGACACGACACGCGCAGTCGGGTGCATCGACACAGGATAGCACCCATCCGCCGCCTCGAGGGGCGCTGCGCGTTTGAGCCGGGGGCGCCGCTAGCCGATCTCTTGGACGCAGCAGTTGACGAAGCAGAAGAAGCCGTCGGGGCAGTCATCGTTGCCCATGTTGTCGACCGTGCACGGCTGCTCGCCCTCGTCACACTCGTTACCGTCGCACTCCGGCGGGAGGTCGTCGGGATCCTGTCCGAAGCAGATCTCGCACATCTCCGGGTCGCAGTCGTCGTCGCAGTCGGTGTTGATCGTGCACTGCTCGCACTGATCGATGTTGGCGATCGAGCAGTCCTCGTCGCCGAGGTAGATGTTGTAGTCCATGCCGTTGGCCGAGACCGTGCAGCAGCCGAAGCAGTCGCAGCCGTTGGGCACGGCGCAGTTCTCGAGGCACGCCAGATCCTGCTCTTCAGGACAGTTGTTCCAGTCCGGGTCGTAGGGGCAGTCTTCGCCGCCCGGGCTCTCCGGGTCGCACTTGAGGTTCCAGTTGCACTTGTCGTCGCCGGCGCCGCTGTTGCCGTCGAAGAAGCAGTCCTGGTTGCAGGGGTCCATGTTGTCGCCGGGCAGGCCGCTCGCGAACGAGTCCTCGCGGTCATCGCAGTGGCTGATGCACTCGGGGTCCGCGAGATCGATCTTGCCGTCGCCGTCGTTGTCCTCGCAGTCGCCGCAGGCGTAGAGCTTGCCGTCGCACAGCTTGGGCTCGCACTCGCCGACGCCCTGCGTCGTCTCGGAGGTCGCCGTCGTACCTGTGCTCGAGGTCATGCCCGCGCTGGTCGTCTCGGCGGTGGTGCCGCCCGTGTTCGTCTCGGAGCCCGACTGCGCGGTCGTGCCGCTCGACGTCACGCCGCTCGTGCTCGTGGTGTCAGGGCCTGCGGAGGTCGTCGGGCTGGTGGTCTCGGAGCCGGTCGTGGCGTTCGAGGTCGAGCCCGAATCGCCTGAACAGGCGAATCCGAGCGTCATTGCGGTGAAGGTAGCTGCGAGAACGCGAATACGGGTCATGCCACGGCGTTAGACGCCGCCGCGTCGTGGAATTCCAGCGGCGCGTTGGCGCGCGCTCACTCGACCCACATCGGACAGCCGCGGGGATGGGCGCCGCGCACGTGCGTGACGCGGTCGACTACGTCGCCGTCGAAGTGGATTTGGACCGAGTACTCGGTCGCGTTCTTGATCGAGCGGCAGCGGAAGCCGCCGTAGCTCCAGGTGTCGCCGGTGAAGCGCAGCGGCCCGCCGAAGCAGTCAAACACGCGCTCGCGCGAGCTGCCCTCGAGGCCAGACCCGCGGACCTCGTGCTCGCCGAAGGTGCGAAACCAATCGAGCGGCAGCTCGGGGCAGCCCTGCGGTCGGCAGCCGGCCTGGGCGCTCGGCGGGGCGACGCCGCGGGCCCGCAGCCGCTCGACGTCCGCTCGGTGACGGGGATCGTCGGGGTCGAGCAGCTCGGCCCACCGGTAGAAGCGGATGGCCTCGGCGTCGCGGCCGAACTCGTCGTAGCGCTCGGCGATGAAGCGGGCGCGCGACGCCGTGGGGTCGATCTTCTGCGCGGTGCGGAGCACCGCCAGCGCCGCCGCGTGCTCGGAGGACAGCACGAGGCACTCGCGGCGCGGCGGCGCGCGCTGGATCCCGAGCTCGCGCTCGCGCGCGCGGTCACTCGCGTCGCGCTGGCGCCCCTGCGCGACGAGCATCAGGCCGACTTGCCACTGGCACTCGCCGCGCAGCGCGGTCTGCTCGGCCGCGCTCGCGCAGGCCGAGAAGAACCCGCGCGCGCGCGCGAGCTCGCCGGCGCGGGCGTAGTACTCCCCGGCGGCGCGGAGCTCGCGAGGATCCGCGGCGAGCGACGGCCTGTCGTACTCGTCCACGAGCTCGGGCCCCGGCGGCTGGAGGTCGGCGGGCGCGAGCGGCGACGCGGTCGTCGGCGTCGTCGTCGGCGCGGTCGTCGTCGTCGTCGCGGAGGAACACGCGACGAGCGCGAGCCACACGAGCCCGCCGCGCCATCGTGGGCCGCGCGCGATCATGACGCGATGATACCCGCCGCGGTATCGTGCGTGTCGATGGGCGCCGAGCCGGGGCAGGATGACATCGCGCTGCTCGCCGCGTGGCGAGGCGGCGACGCGAGCGCGGGATCGCGGCTGTTCGAGCGGCACTACCCGGCCGTCGCGCGCTTCTTCCGGACCAAGGCGCCGGACGAGGCGTTGCAGGACCTGGTCCAAAAGACCTTTCTCGCCTGCGTCGAGGGCCGCGATCGTTTTCGCGGCGAGGCGGCGTTTCGCACCTACCTGCTCGGGATCGCGTACCGCCTGCTCTACAACTTCTACGCCAAGCGGCGCCGCGAGCGCGCGCGCTTTGACCCCAGCACGATCAGCGTCCACGACCTCGGCCCCTCGCCGAGCGAGGTCGTCGCGGCGCGCGATGAGCAGCGGCTCGTGCTCGCCGCGCTGCGCCGGATCCCGCTGGAGCACCAGGCCATGCTCGAGCTGTTTTATTGGGAAGGTATGACCGCCGCGCAGGCGGCCGCGGTCGTCGGCGTCCCGGTCGGGACCGCGAAGTCGCGGATCCGTCGCGCGCGTCAGCTGATGCGGCAGGAGCTCGAGCGCATCGCGACGACGCCGGCGCTGCTCGAGAGCACGCTGACGAGCCTCGACGCCTGGGCCCGCGGGCTCCGCGAGCGTCTGTAGCGCGACCCGGCTGTGAAGCGTAGAAGAGCGAGAGTGGAGCGCCGATACATCCCAGATCAGCTCATGACCACAGGAGTGATATTCATCGCCGAGCCATCGGTCGAGTATCGACATTCGACCATCATCACTGATCGGTCGAGCGCCAGCTCCGTCAACGCTCTCCGGGGATAGCGGCGCAGCATTCACAGTACCGAATGCAGGTACCTATCGCGACCTACAGTTTGGCTAGCTATGACGGCCGCGTGATGCGCTGGGTCGGCTCACTCTACTCCGCGCGCAGCCACCCGCAGCCTTCGTCCGCGCGCAGCCGCTGGAGCTGCGCGCACACGAGCGCGGCGTCGTCGTCGCGGTCCGCTGCGGCGTAGCGTCGGGAGAGCCGCTCGAGCAGCTCCTCGGTGAGGTCGGCGCCGCTCGACGTGACGGCGTACTGCTTGAAGAAGGCGGTCGCCTCGCGCGCGCGCTTGAGCTCGACGAACGGGATGACGAGGTCGAGGCGCGCGGCGACGTCGAGCTGCGCGGCCACGGCCTCGCCTCCTGCCTGCCCGCGCTCGACCGCCTCGATCGCGGCGAGCAGCGACGCGAGGCTCTCCTCGTGGTGGCCGAGGTGATGACGCGCCCAGCCGAGGCGGTAGCGCGCGAGCCCGAGGATCGGCGCGCGCTCATAGCTCAGCGCTTTCTCGTAGAGCGTGACCGCGTCCTCGTAGCGCCCGCGATCAAACACGGTGTCGGCGTAGGCGAGGAGCCCGGCCGCCGCGTGCTCGCCGTCCGGGTAGGCCTTGAGCAGCGCGAACCAGGCGCGCCTGGCCTCCGCGTCATGTCGCAGCAGCCCGTGGAGCGGGAGCTGCTCGACGATCGCGAATTCGCGGCGCAGCCCGACCTCCCACACGGCCTGGTACGCCGCGACGGCCGCGGTCAGCGTCGCGTGGGCGGCGGCTGCGTCGCCGGCGAGCAGATGGGCGTAGGCGAGCGCCTCGTAGCTGCTCGCGATCCCGCGCCGGACCTCGTCCTCGAGCTCGGGATCGGCGTGCGTCGCCGGCAGCTCGAGTCGCCGCTCGAGACGCGCGAGCTCGGCCCGCGTGCCCTCGACATCGCTCGCGGCGCGGGCCCGCAGCTGCAGCGGCGCCGGCCCCTGCTGGCGCGCTCGGGCGCGGATCCTCTCGATCGCGGCCTGCATCACCGCGAGGGCCTCTGGATCGGGCGTCGGCTCGGCGCGCGTCGGCTCGGCGCGCGGCTCGGTCTGCGGCTCGAGCTCGATCGGCGCGCTCGCGGCCCGGGGCGCGGGCTCACCAGGCGCGCTGGGGCTGCGCGTCGCGAGCCACCCCCCGGCGGCGAGGGCGAGCGTGAGCGCGGCGGCGCCCAGCATCCAGCGGCGACGGGGCGCGCCGTCGCTCGTGGCCGGCGTGATCGCCTCGAGCAGCGCCGCCATGGTGTCGAAGCGTCGCGCCGCCTCGACGCTCAAGCCGCGGCGCAGCGCCTCGACGAGCCACGCGGGGGCGTTCGCCTCGCGCGGGAACACGAGCCCGTCCCCGTTGGTGACGCGCGCGCTCAGCTCGGCGTAGCCGCCCGCGGTGTAGGGCCGGGCGCCGAAGATCGCCTCGTAGAGCACCACCGAGAACGAGTACTGATCGCTGCGCGCGTCGGCCGGCTCGCCAAAAAATTGCTCAGGGGACATGTACGCCGGGGTCCCCATGATCGCGCCGGTGACGGTGAGCTCGCGCGTGAGCGCCGGGCCGGGATCGTCGTGCGCCGTGGCGCGCAGCCCCTCGCCCTCGTGGTCGAGCGCGCGCGCGAGCCCGAAGTCGAGCACGCGCGGGCGCCCGTCCGCGCCGACGAGGACGTTCTCGGGCTTAAAGTCGCGGTGCACGAGGCCGGCGGCGTGGGCGGCGACCAGCCCGCGGCCGACCTGCCGGAGCATCTCGAGCGCCTCGCCCTGGGTCCGCGGCGCGGCGAGCCACTCGCGCAGCGTCACGCCCTCGACCAGCTCCATGACCACGTAGACGCGCCCGCGGTGCGTCCCGGACTCGTAGACCTGCACGACGTTGGGGTGCGAGAGCCGGGCCATGGCCTGGGCCTCGCGGCGCAGCCGCTGCTCGACCTGGCCCGCGCTCGAGTGCAGCAGCTTGATCGCCACGCGGCGCGCGAGCTGGGGGTCGTGGGCTTCGAAGACGACGCCCATGCCGCCCTCGCCGCGGCGCGCGACGAGCTCGAAGCGGCCGAGCCGCTCGCGCGTGGTAGGTGACTCGGGGAACAGGTTCGCGCGTACGGCCGCGTGCAGCGGGTCGGGCATCGCGTCCGCGCTCCCCGGCATCGCGCCGCGCACGAGCTGCTCGGTCGGGACCCGAGCGGGCGGCGCCGAGTCGGCGTGCAGCGTGCGCGCGAGCGGCTCGGCGCTGTCGTCGGGGGTGATCATCGGGGCGCGCTCCCGGCGATTATGCCGACGCGCGGCGCTGACGAGCGCCCGTGATTCATCTCTGCTCGCAGATCTCAAGGTGGCCTCCCTCGCGGCGCGCGCGGCTCGGCTTGACGGGACCGGCGCGGCGCTCTCGGTTGGTGGGATCGGGAGCGCGGCGGGATTAACCGGCGGGGCGGTTTTTTTAAAAAAAAATAATTTTGTTGATGATCGTCGGCCGCGCCGCGCGCTACCGCGCGGCTCCCCATAACCGCGCCGCCGAGACCACGACGGCGTGATTCCGGCCCAGCGGTCGCTCGTCGATCGTCCGCGCTCCGCGGGGTTCACGTATACTGTTGACGTACATGTGGTGCCCAGGTCGTCTGACGATCGTGATGAAGCGATGAGTGACAGCGCGAGCGACTCGCTAGACCACGACGGCGCGCGAGATGATGTCTTGACCGAGGTCGAGCGATTAATCGCCGCGCGTGATTACTATAAAAGCCGCTGCGAAGCGCTGGAGAGTACGCTTAATGAAAGTCATAAAGAGCTGCGAAAGAATCAGCAGCTTTTACACTATATCGCTGAGCACGCGCCGGCGGTCCTCTACGTAAAAGATCTCGAGGGTCGCTTCTTGCTCAGCAATCGACGCCACGCGGCGCTGCTCGGTCACGAGCGCGACGAGATCATCGGCAAGCGCGAGGCGGACCTGCTCTCCCCCGGGGAGGCCGACGCGATCGACGCGATCACGCGGGAGGTCGTGCGGACCGGCGAGCCCGCGCAGCAGGAATTCAGCCTCGGGCTCCCGGACGGGCTGCACTGGTTCCTCGAGGACGTGTTCCCGCTGTACGAGGAGGACGGGGCGGCCTTCGCGATCGGCGGCGTGGCGACCGACGTCACGCAGCGCAAGCGGACGGAGCAGGAGCTCTCGCAGACCATCGAGATCCTCATCCAGACCCAGCGGCAGCTCGTCGAGTCCGAGAAAATGGCGGCCTTGGCGGGGCTCGTCGCCGGCGTCGCGCACGAGATCAACACGCCCGTCGGGATCGGCGTCACCGCGGCCTCGCACCTGTGCGATCGGACTCATTACGTCCACAGGCGCTACGCGGCCAGCAAGCTCACGCGCGCGGACATGGAGGGGTACCTCGAGACGGCGCTGCAGAGCAGCCAGATGATCCTGTCGAACCTCAAGCGCGCGAGCGAGCTCGTGCAGAGCTTCAAGCTGGTCGCGGTGGATCAGTCGAGCGAGGTGCGGCGCGAGTTTCACGTCCGTCAGTACCTCGAGGGGATCGTGCGGAGCCTGCGGCCGAAGCTGAAGCCGACGCTGATCTCGGTCGAGCTCGAGGGCGGCGAGTTCTCGATGGTCAATTTCCCCGGCGCGCTGTCGCAGGTGATCACGAACCTCGTGGTCAACTCGCTCACGCACGCCTATAGCGAGGGCGAGCGCGGGCGCGTCAGGATCGCGGCGACGCGCGGAGACGAGGCGATCCGCCTCGAGTACTCGGACGACGGCTGCGGGATCCCGCCGGAGCACCTCAGCAAGATCTTTGAGCCGTTCTTCACGACCCGCCGCGGGCGCGGTGGGAGCGGGCTCGGCTTGCACGTGCTCTACAACCTCGTGACCCGGCGGATGGGCGGCACGGTGCGCTGCACGAGCGACGGCGAGCGCGGGACGAGCTTTCTCATCGAGCTGCCGCGTCAGCTCGACGAACCATCGGAGACAGATCCATGAACAACGAAGACCAGCTGCTGTTCGACGACGGGCCGCAGCGTGATGAGCCGGAGCTCCCGGACTGGAAGCTGCTCGTGGTCGACGACGAGCCCGACGTCCATGACGTCACGCGGCTCGCGCTGTCCGGGGTGACCTACGCCGAGCGCCGGGTGGCGATCCTGAGCGCCTACTCGGCCAAGGAGGCCAAGCAGAAGCTGCGCGAGCACCCGGACACCGCCGTCGTCCTGCTCGACGTGGTGATGGAGCGCGACAGCGCGGGCCTCGAGGTCATCGACTACGCGCGGACCAAGCTGCACAACCAGCTCACGCGCTTCGTGCTGCGCACGGGGCAGCCCGGTCAGGCGCCCGAGCGCGAGGTCGTCGTCCGGTACGACATCACCGACTACAAGACCAAGACCGAGCTGACCGCGACGAAGCTGTTCACCTCGGTGGTGGCGACCCTGCGCACCTACGACCGGCTGTTCGCGCTGGCGAACCATCGTCGACACGCCGAGGCGACCGCCGCCGCGCTGGCGAAGTTCGTGCCGCACGAATTCCTCTCGCTCCTGCGCAAGAAAGACATCACCGAGCTGCGGCTCGGGGATCAGGTGCAGAGCGAGATGACGATCATGTTCGTCGACATCCGCGGGTTCACGAAGATCTCGCAGACGATGACGCCGGCCGAGTGCTTCCGCTTCATCAACGTGCTGTTCCGGCAGGTGTGCCCGAAGGTCCGCGAGTACGGCGGCTTCATCGACAAGTTCCTGGGCGACGGCTTCATGGCGCTGTTCCCGGGTCGCTCCGACAACGCGGTCGCGGCCGCGGTCGCGATCCAGCGCGCGGTCGCGGCGTACAACGCGTCGCAGGGCCAGCGCGCGTCACACGTGCAGCTCGGCATCGGGCTGCACAGCGGGTGCCTGATGCTCGGCGCGGTCGGCGAGGAGGAGCGGATGGAGACGACGGTGCTCTCCGACTCGGTCAACCTCGCGGCGCGCGTCGAGACGCTGACCAAGCGCTACGGGGTCGGGATCGTGATCAGCGACAAGACCGTCCTCGCGCTCTCGGCTCCGGTGCAGCACCGGTTCCGGTTTCTCGACAAGGTCAAGGTCAAGGGCGTGGCGCAGGCGATCGCGGTCTATGAGGTGCTCGACGGCGAGGACGCCGACGAGGTCGAGCTCAAGCTGGCGACGGCCGCCGACCTCACGCGCGGGCAGGATCTGTACGGGCGGGGCTTGTACGCCGAGGCCGCGCTGCACTTCGACCGCGTGCTCCGGCACAACCCCGAGGACACGGTGGCGAGGCTTCACCTGCAGCGCGCGGCGCTGGCGATGCTCCACGGATCGGAGCACGCGACGTCGACCGACGCCCCCACGAGCTCCGGCGTGTGGGTCGCGTTGCGCGATATCGAGGCAGAGTGATCGCGTGACGGGGTCGAGCGGATGATCGCGGTCGACCCTCGAGCGCCGCAGGGTGGACCCGCGGGCGCGGGCGACGGGGGCGAGCGGTTGATCCGGCGGGGTGATGGACGTCAGCCGCAGAGAGCGGACGCGTCGAGCTCGCGCGAAACCTGACCCGGCGGTGCCAAAGCGCGCGTGTCGCCGCGGAACGCTGTTCGTCAGCGCGGGGTGTGCACGCGGCAGCGCGCCTGGGCGCGCGTCGGGACCTGCACTCGCGGAGGCCGCCGACCCGGCGCCTTCGCTCAGCGAGCGCGGACGGGCGCGCGCTGGCTGTATGATCCCGGCGATGCCTGATACGAGGGTCGCACCGGAGTCTGCGAGCAAAACGGTCCGCTTGACGATCGACGGACGCGAGGTCGAGGTCCCCGAGGGGACGACCGTCTACGAGGCCGCGCAGCAGCTCGGCATCTCGATCCCGGCGCTGTGTCACGACCCCCGCTACCGCCCCGTCGGCGTGTGCCGGATGTGCGTCGTCGACGTCGGCGGGCGCGTGCTCGCGGCCAGCTGCGTGCGCGCGGCCGAGGACGGGATGAAGGTGACCGCGAGCGGCGAGGCGCTCGACCAGCACCGCGCGCTGCTGACGGCGCTGCTGATGTCCGATCAGCCAGCTGATCCGGTCCAGCGCAGGCCCGAGGGCAGCGAGCTGCACGCGCTCGCGCGCGAGTACGCGATCGGCGAGGGCGAGGGCGGGCGCGGGCCGCTGGGGCTGCCGCGCGGGGCGACGCGCGGCGACGACATGTCCTCGCCGGTGATCGGCGTCGATCACCAGAGCTGCATCCTCTGCGACCGCTGCGTGCGGGCCTGCGACGAGGTGCAGTCCAACGAGGTCATCACCCGCACGGGCAAGGGCTATACGGCCTCGATCGCGTTTGATCTCAACAACCCGATGGGCGAGAGCACCTGCGTCTCCTGCGGCGAGTGCATGGACGCGTGCCCGACCGACGCGCTCGTCAACAAGCCGATCACGATCGGCCTGCGGCCGCCGAAGGAGCTCACGCAGGTCGAGACGCTGTGCCCCTACTGCGGGGTCGGCTGCGCGGTCACGACCCACGTCGACGAGGACGAGAACAAGGTCGTGTGGATCGACGGGCGCGACAGCCGAGTCTCGGACCGCCGGCTGTGCGTGAAGGGCCGCTACGGCTTCGACTACGCCAGCCACGCGCACCGGCTGACCGTGCCGCTGATCCGCAAGGACGAGAGCTACCCCAAGGGCCCGCTGTCCGGCGCGGTCCGCCAGGAGCGGGGCCGACGCCCGGGCGGCCTCGTCGACTACCGCGAGGTCCTGCCGCACTTCCGCGAGGCGACCTGGGACGAGGCGCTCGAGCTCGCCGCGCGCAAGCTCGCCGCGCTCCGTGACCAATATGGCTCTCAGGCCATGGCGGGCTTCGGCTCGGCGAAGTGCAGCAACGAGGAGGCCTACCTGTTCCAGAAGCTCGTGCGCGTCGGCTTCGGGACCAACAACGTCGACCACTGCACGCGCCTGTGCCACGCCTCCTCGGTCGCGGCGCTGATGGAGACGATCGGCTCCGGCGCGGTCTCGACGACCTTCCGCGACATCCAGAACAGCGACGTCGCGCTGCTGACGGGCACCAACACCACGGCGAATCACCCGGTCGCGGCGACCTTCATGAAGCAGGCCGCCAAGCGCGGCTGCAAGCTGATCGTCATCGACCCCCACCGCCCGACGCTGGCCGACCACGCCTACCGCTACGTGCGGATCAAGCCCGGCACCGACGTCGCCTTCTACAACGGGGTGATGCACGAGATCATCCGCCGCGGGCTGATCGACGAGGACTTCATCGCCGCGCGCACCGAGGACTTCGAGCGGCTGCAGCGCGCCGTCGAGAACTACCCGCCGAGGGTCGCCGCGCAGATCAGCGGCGTGACCGAGGAGGAGATCATCGACATCGCGGTGACCTACGGCGGCGCCAAGGCGGCGATCGTGTTCTGGGGCATGGGCATCGCCCAGCACACCCACGGGACCGACAACGCGCGCTGCCTGATCTCGCTGACGCTGATGACCGGCAACGTCGGGCGCCCGGGCACCGGGCTGCACCCGCTGCGCGGGCAGAACAACGTGCAGGGGGCCAGCGACGCCGGCCTCATCCCGATCGTCTACCCCGACTACCAAAAGTGCGATGACCCGGCCGCGCGCGCCAAGTTCGAGAAAGCGTGGGGCCGCGAGCTCGACCCCGAGCCGGGGCTCACGGTCGTCGAGATCATGCACGGCGCGATCGAGAAGACGATCCGCGGCATGTACATCATGGGGGAGAACCCCTTCATCAGCGACCCGAACTCGAACAAGGTCCGCAAGGGGCTCGCGGCGCTCGACTTCCTGCTCGTGCAGGACATCTTCTTGACCGAGACCGCCGAGTTCGCCGACGTGATCCTGCCGGCCTCTTCGTTCTTCGAGAAGTCAGGGACCTTCACCAACACCGACCGCCGCGTCCAGATCGCGCGCCCGGTCCTCACGATGCCGGGGCAGGCGCGGCTCGACTGGCGCATCACCTGCGAGCTCGCCCAGCGCATGGGCGTGCCCGGCTTCGAGTTCGAAAGCGTCGAGGAGGTCTTCGCCGAGTTCGCCGGCCTGACCAACAATTACAACGGCCTCAGCTACGAGCACCTCGGGCGCGAGGGCAAGCTGTGGCCGTGCCCCGACCCCGAGAACACCGACGGCACCGTGGTCCTGTTCGGCGAGCAGTTCCCCAGCGGGCGCGGCAAGTTCGTGCCCGCCGAGTTCGCGCCGGCGGCCGAGCTGCCGAGCCCGGAGTACCCGATGGTGCTCACGACCGGGCGGCTGCTCGAGCACTGGCACACCGGGACGATGACGCGCCGCTCCAAGGCGCTCGGGACCATCGAGGGCGAGCCCCACGCCGACATGCACCCCGACGACATGGCGCGCCTCGGCCTCAAGGGCGAGGACTGGATCGAGATCACCAGCCGCCGCGGCAGCATCGCGCTCAAGGTCCGCGCGAGCCGCTCGCCAGGGCGCGGCGCCGTCTTCGTGCCGTTCTGCTGGCGCGAGGCGGCCGCCAACGTGCTCACGATCGACGAGCTCGACCCCTACGGCAAGATCCCCGAGTTCAAGTTCTGCGCGGTTCGGGTCGAGCCGCTGGCGACCGGGCGCGACGCGGGGGCGGCCGAGTAGCGTGCGCGCGGCGGTGACGACAACGGCGGACAGGACCCTCGAGCCAGGAGCGCGGCGGTGATCGTCGAGGGCCTCCTGATCGCGATGGTGTCCTACGGCGCCTACCGGATGATGCGCTACCAGGCGCGGGCGCGTCGCTACCTCGAGCAGTCCGGCGACGAGCTGCCCCTCGAGATGGAGCACCTCGAGCCGGCGCTCGCGCGGCTCCTGCAGTCGACGCGCTCGCTGCGGCTCAACCTCGAGGGCACCGCGCGCCTCGCCGAGGAGCTGCAGAAGACCGACCTCATGCGCACCCAGGACGACATCGAGTCGGCGAGCCGCGAGCTGATGGACGCCTCGCGCGATGTCACCAGCTGGCTGCAGGACGTCGACAACCTCACCGAGCGCCTGCGGGAGCAGCTCGGGGACATGGGCGTGAGCCCCGAGCCGGTGCGCGCCGCGATGAGATCGGAGGGCTGGTCCTTCGACCTCAAGCGGCTGAAGAAGGCCAAGGGGCGCGAGAGCCTCGATCGGCGCATCCGCGGCATCATCGGCCAGCTCGCGACGATCGAGGTCGCGATGCAGACCAGCCGGCGCGTCTATCGGTAGGTAGCGCGCGAGCGCTGGGGTAGACGCTTGCGTCGCGCGGGCCCGTGCTCCACTGTAGACGCGTGCGCGCCCGGTCGCCCTCGTCCAGCTCCTCTCGTCGACTCCCGCGCCTGCTCGCGCTGCTCGTGATCCTCGTGAGCCTCGGCGGCTGCGAGCGCGCGCCGACGGCCGCGCCCTCCGCCGCCGAGGAGCCAACGCCTTCGGAGCCCGCAGCCACCGCGCCCGCGCCCGCGGCCGCCGAGCCCGAGCCCGCGCCCGCGCCAGAATCAGCGCCGACGCCGACCGTCGATCCGGCGATCCAGGCCGAGCTCGATGCTGTCTTCGCGGCCAGCCCGGAGAGTTCGACCTCGACCGGCTCGCCGATCGACGGCGACCTCGAGGGCGCGATCGCGGTGCCGCTGCGCGGCCCGGGCTTTCGCTTCAACCCCGCCAAGGACCCGGGCTCGCGCTACGGCACGGTCGAGCTGGTGCAGTCGGTCGTGCGCGCGGCCGGGGTCGTGCGCGCGCGGCTGCCGGGCAACGACGTGACCTTCGGCGACCTGAGCCGCGAGCGGGGCGGCGTGATCAAGGGGCACGCCTCGCACCAAGCCGGGCGCGACGTCGACGTGCTGTTCTACCTGCTCGACGCGAAGGGCGAGGCCTTCCCGGCCAAGGCGATCCCGATCGACCCCGCGGGCGAAGGGACCGACTACCGCGACCTGGCGACGCCCGACGACGATATCCCGGTCACCCTCGACGTCCCGAGGACCTGGGCGTTCGTCGCGGCGCTGCTGTCGGGCGAGGGCGGCGACGAGGTGCAGCGGATCTTCGTCGTCGAGCACGTGCGGACGATGCTGCTCGAGCACGCCCGCGAGACCGGCGCGGACGCGGCGGCGATCGAGCGCTTCGCCGAGATCACCTGCCAGCCCGGCTTCCCCCACGACGACCACATGCACATCCGCTGGTTCTGCGCCGCGGGCGACATCGCGGCGGGCTGTCGAGACATGAAGCCGATCTATCCGCGGCAGCGCGAGCGCCTGGCGGCCGCGGGGGTCAAGGCCACGCCGGCCGGCAAGCGCCAGCGCAAGCGGCCCAAGCTGACGACCCACGCCGAGGCGCGCGCGAAGGCGGGCCCGATGCACGAGAGCGTCACGGACTTCCTCGACCGGCGCAAGGCGTGGATCAAGCGCCCGCACCCCGGTCGTGAGTATTGTAAGTAGCGGCGCGCACGATCGCGCCGGCGGGCGCGCGCCTGTCGTCGCGCGCTCGACCTTCGCCGACAGCCGACTCTGTAGCGACGCGGGAGGGGCCCGAAAACCATGATTCTGAGCGCGCGCTGAGGGGCGCCCGTGATCGACGCTTGATACTCTCGACCGTGGAGAGCGGCCGGGGCCGAGGCGTCGGTGCTCTCCCGCGACGCCACGATGGAGCGGGAGATCAGCGCCAGGGTATTCCGCACGATCGTGCAGTACGCCGAGAGCGTCGGCGACACACACGTGGTCGCCGAGCTGCTCGAGGCCGCGGGCGTGCCGGAGGATGAGCTGCTCGATGAGACAGCATGGTTCAGCACCGAGATCGCGGTCCGCGTGCTCGATCGGCTGGTCGAGCTGCTCGGCCCCGACGCGCCCTTCAGCGCCGGCCGGCTGGGCACGGCCTCCGGCGGCCTCGGGACGCTCGACACCGCCGTGCGCGCCTTCCTCGAGCCCGGCTCCGTGTTCCGGCGAATGTCGTGGCTCATCAGCCGCGTCTCGCGGGTCGGCGTCATGGAGGTCACCTCCGCCCACGCGCGCCAGATCGTGTTGACCTTCCGCTACGCCGAGGGCACCCGCGGGTCGAAGGCGATGTGTCTGCACCGCCAGGGCGTGATGGCGGGCGTGCCGATGATCTGGGGCCTCGCGCCGGCGACGGTCGAGGAGGAGGAGTGCGTCCACGAGGGCGGGAGCCGCTGCCGCTACCGCGTCCGCTGGCGCCGGCTCCCGGTCGCGCGCTACAGCCGGGTCTTCGTGCTCACCACCGGCGTCGTCGCGAGCGTGACGATCGGCTTGTTCGCGGCCTTCGGCGTGCAGGAGCTCGGCTGGCCGATCGTCGCCTGCGTCGAGCTCGTGGCGATCGGCGCGCTGCTCGGCGTCAACCTGGACACGGCCTTCCGCGCCGGCCAGCAGCAGGGCGTGATCCGTCGCCAGCACCACGCGCTCAGCGCCCAGATCGTGCAGATGGAGGGCATCAAGGCCAACCTCGAGGACATCGTCGCGGCCCGGACCGAGGAGCTGCAGCACGAGTTCCGGCGGCTCGCGAGGCTCGCGCGCTGGACCCGGGCGCTCGGCGAGTGCCTCACGATCGTTGATGTTCTTAAGACCATGTTCAACGGGATCGGCGAGCTGCTCGGCGCGACCGGCAGCTCCTTCGTCCTGCGCGAGGCGGGCGCGAGGGGGCTCGCGCTCGACGGGGGCAGCTGGGACCCGGGCGCGTTCGGGATCCGGACCTACGCCGAGAACGCGGTCTGGGTCTACACCTGGGGCGAGGTGCCCAACGACGTGGGCGCCGAGCTCGCGGCGTTTTGGCCCCACAAGGCGCGCCTGCAGATCGAGCCGTCACCGCGGGGGGAGCCCGCGCTGATGCGCGTCCGCGTCGAGTCCGGCGGGGTCGCGCGCGGCGTGCTCTCGATCTGGCGCGCGGGCGAGCGCGGCGAGTTCTCCTCGCGCGATGTCGACACCGCGCGGACCTTCGCCGACGCGCTCGCGGCGGCCCTGTCGACCGTCGGCCTGCTGCTCGAGAAGGAGCGCCAGGCGACCGTCGACCCGCGCACGGAGCTGTTCGTCTATCGACACTTCCGCAAGCTGCTCGAGATCGAGGTCGAGCGCGCGCGTCGCTACGGGCAGCCGCTCACGCTCGTGTTCATCGACCTCGACGACTTCAAGCGCATCAACGACACCTGGGGGCACAGCGCCGGCGACGAGGTGCTCAAGAACATCGGGCGATCGATCCGCGCCACGGTCCGCGCGACCGACGTCCCGGCGCGCTTCGGCGGCGACGAGTTCGCGGTCTTGCTCCCGGGGGTCGACCGCGCCCAGGGTCGCGCGATGGCGGAGCGCCTGCGGCGAACGATCCTCGAGCACCCGGCGGAGTTCCGCGGCGAGTCGCTGCCGGTGACCGTGAGCATCGGGATCGGCGAGTACGTCAACGGCGACGACGCGCAGACCGTGATCGATCGCGCCGACCGAGCGCTCTACGACGCGAAGGACAGCGGCAAGGACACGATCCGGATCCACGGCGAGGGCGCGCCCGCTCGCGCCGCGCGGGCGCGCGCGGGCGGCTAGCCAGTGCGCGCGGAGGCGGGCGAGAGCGGGCGCTCCTGCGCGCATGATTGAGCAGACAGGTGCCCGCAGGCTCGCGAGATCGCGGCGCGTTTGTGAATTTGCGCCAAAACTAGCGAGATCAGGCTCCCCGGACGGTCGCGCCGTGGCATCCTAGCCGCCATGGCTGGGGGCGCTCCCGAACTCCGTCTATTCAGCTTTCGCCAGGCGCCGAGCCCGGTGAAGGTACGGCTCGCGCTCGCTGAGTTGGGGATCGAGTACGAGCTGATCGAGGTCGACCTCTTCCGCGGGGAGCACACCGATCGGCGCTTCGCGAAGATCAACCCGTTTCAGCGCGTGCCCGTGATGCACTGGGGCGACCTCAAGCTCACCGAGTCCGCCGCGATCATCTCGTACCTGGGTCGACGCTTTCAGGGCTACTGGCCGAGCACGCTCGAGGGCGACGCGATCGCGACGCAGTGGCTGTCTTTCGAAGCCGCGCACGTCGCCCGGCAGTGCTACCTGCTGTGGTGGTCCGACCGCGTGGCTCCGGCAACCGGGCTCAAGGGGGCGAGCGACGCGAGGATCACCAGCGTGATGCGGGAGCTCGAGCCGGCGCTCCGCGTGATCGAGCTGCACATCGCCAAGAACGGCTACATGCTCGGCCCGGAGTTCTGCCTCGTCGACTCGATCTACGCGGTCACGCTCTCGCTGCTCAAGGGCACGCGGGGCGAGCTGCGCACGCCCGGGATCACGTCGTTCCTTCAGCGGATCCGCGCCCGCCCGAGCTGGGCCGCGGCCGAGGGCGACGCGCTGCAAGAGTTCCGGCCGAAGAAGCAGTAGCGAGCGGCGGGCGGCGGCCTCGCGGCGGCGCGTGATCCGTGGCAGATCGCGCGCGCGTGCTAGTAATGGTGTATCGGCCCGACGACGCGACGCGGGCTGACGTGAGGAGACGATGTCTGAGCGCCCGCAGCCCGTGCCCTGGCGGCAGTACGCGATCATCCCGCTCGCGGGCGCGATCCTGTCGGTCGGGATCGCGGTCGGGCAGTACCGGCTGTCGACGCGCGACACCACGCTGGAGGAGATCGGCAAAGAGCTGACGCTGCGCGCGGTCGAGGATCACAACTGGGGGCGCGACGATCAGACCCGCGAGCTCGAGCGCGTCCACATGCGCGCCGCGATGGAGTCGACCTACCGCGCCCAGGCCGACGCGGCCGAGCATCGCGCGCGCGCGCTTCGGCTGCTGCTCTGCGCCGGCTTCCTGCTCTCGCTCGCGCTCTGGCTCCGCCTCGAGCGCGCTCGTTGACTGTACAAGTACCGGGCGCTCGCGCCGTCGGCCCCGCGGTCGGTTCGCGTCGCGGCGCGTCGCGCAGTGGGGGCGCGCGACCCCGCCGCTCGAGCGCGCGCGGCCGCCCCGAGGCGCGCGCGTGACCTGCTCTCCCGGCGCATTGTCGATCTACATGTCCCATGAACCAGAAGTCCCGGGGGCCGGCGCGCGCGCCGGCCCCCGGCCCGGCGTCCTCGCTCGGGGTGTGACGCGCGCTCAAAACTTGGCATACTCGGTCGCCCGCGATGTTCGCGGCGTGGACCGCTGGTGCGTAGATGAAGCTTGTTGCGAACCCGTATCGGACAGGGCAGCCGCTCACGCGAGCGTCGGCCTTCGTCGGGCGATCGCGTCAGCTCGAGCAGCTGCGCGCCCTGCTGCGCGAGGGCGGCGCGCGCGGGATATGGCTCCGCGGACAGCGGCGGATCGGCAAGTCCTCCTTGCTCCATCGGCTGCGCGCGGCCGCGGCGGAGTGGTCCGAGCCCTCGGGCCCGCTGCGCGTGGTCTATTTCGATCCTAGCGGCCGCGAGCGCGCTACGCTCGACGAGCTCGCGCGCGGCCTCACTCAGGCGATCGCGCGCGCGCTGCAGGTGCGGCCGCCGCAGGCGACCGGCGCGGCGAGCGTGGCGTTACGGGACATCTTCCTGCCCGAGCTCGTCACGCGGCTCGGCGACGCGCGGCTCGTGCTGCTGATCGACTCGGTCCGCGAGCTCGCGCGACCCGAGCGGCTGGCGCTCGCGCTCGAGCTCAAGCGTTACCTCGAGGCGCTCACCGAGGAGCTGCCGCGGCTCACCTGGGTCGCCGCGCGCGAGCTCGATCCGAGCGGCGGCGGCGAGTCCGGCGGCGGCGTCACGTACCAGCTCGACGCGACGGAGCTCCCGATCATCGACATCCCGCCCTTCGACTTCGAGGAGCTCCGCGAGCTCGTCCGCAGCGCGCGCGCCCGCGGCAAGCTGCGCTGGTCGGCGAAGGCCGAGGCCTCGGTGTGGGCCTTCGGCCGCGGCCACCCCGAGCTGAGTCAGCTGCTGTGCTCGGAGGTGTGGGAGGAGCTCAACTACTACGACCCCTCGAGCACGCCGATGGTCACCGACGCCGATGTCGTGTCGGCGGCGAGCCGCGCGGCCTCGTCGGCGGAGCCGATCGTCCGCGAGATCTGGGGCAGCTTGCTGCCCGAGTCGCGGGTCGTGCTCGCCGCGATCGCGGAGGACAGCCACGACCAGGTCTCCCTCGGCGAGCTGCGCGCCACGCTCGACGCGCGCGGCGTCCATGAGCTCGGGCCGCGCTTCGCGTCGGCGCCCGACCAGCTCGCGCGCGCGGGGCTGATCGAGCGGCTCGGGCCGCAGGGCGCGGACGATCGCCTGATGCGGATCTTCTACCCGCTGCTGCGGCGGGCCGTGCAGCGACATCGGCCGCTGCGGCGCGTGCAGGCCGAGCTCGACCACGTCGAGCCCGAGGCCGATCGCTACTACCGCGACGCCCACGCGATGTCCCACACCATCGAGCTGCGCGGCTCCGACGCCGTCGTCGCGCGGCTGCGCGCCGCGCTGGAGCTCAACCCGAACCACGCGGGCGCGATGGCGCTGCTCGCTGACGTGCTGCTCAAGGACGGCGAGGAGGACGAGGCGATCCGCCTGCTCGAGCGCCTCTACGAGATTCAGCCCGAGGCCGCGCGCCCGCAGGTCGTCGAGGTGCTGCTGAACGCGGCCGAGCGCGAGGCCGACGAGGAGCGGCGGCTCGGGCTCTACGAGCGCGTGCTCGAGTTCTCGCCAGAGCACGTCGACTCCCGCCAGGTGGTCAAAGAGACATATAGGAAGCGAGCTGAGGAGGCGCTCGAGCTCGGCGACCTCTTGAGCGCGCAGGCGGCCTACGAGCGCGGCGGCTTCGACGCTGAGGCCCATGAGCTCGAGCTCGAGCTTCAGGATGAAGCGCTCGAGGACGGCCTCGAGGAGCTCCGCCAGCTGCGCGCGCAGGGGGACACCGCCGCGGCCCTAGAGCTCGCCTACGAGCTCGCCGAGCGCTACCCCGGCGGCCACGAGGACTGGGACGCCCTGCTCGCGCGGCTGCAGCAGGACGGCGTGATCGCGGGCCTGTACGATCAGGGGCTCGCCGCCTTAGCGGCGGGTGATCGCACGACCGCGCAGGCGCTGCTCGGTCAGGTCGCGAGCCACGATCCGAACTTCCGCGAGGTCGCGCGCTACCTGTACGAGGCGGTGGAGCCAGGCGCGACCACGCGGCACCTGATCGTCCGCGAGGAGATCGTCGAGGAGGTCGAGGAGGTCGAGGAGGTCGAGGAGGTCGAGGAGGTCGAGGAGGTCGACGCGTCACCCGACCAGAGCGCCGCCGTGCTCCCACCGGTCTTCGATCCGCCGCGCGGCGTCCCGGCGGCCGAGACCGTCGAGGCCGAGCAGGTCGAGCCGATCGCGCTCGAGCGCGCCGGCGCGCGTCGCTGGTACATCGTGCTGGCGGCGGCGTGCGTCGTCGTGATCTGGTACGGCTCGGGTCTGGGAGCGGGGCTCACCTCCGGTCTCTCGAGCGAGCTGGGCGCGGGCGGCTCGGCCGCGCTCGAGACGGCGGGCGCGGTCGCGGCCTCGCGCGTCCCGGCCGACGCATCGCCCCTGCGCGAGTCCCCGCGCGCCCCTGAGCCCGAGCCGCAGCCGATGACCCCCGAGCCGCGCGTCGACGCCGAGGCGGACGCGCCGCCTGTGGACGCGGGCGACACCGTGCCCGCGGCGGCCGGCACCCTCGACGTGGGCCCAGAGCTCGAGCGCGCCCGCGCGGCGGCGCGCAGCCTCGACCCGGACGCCCTGCGCGCGAGCGAGCGCGAGCTCATGACCGTGGTTCACGATCGCGCGCGCGGTGTCCCCGGAGCCGAGCAGCTGCACGCGGCCCGGCTGCTCCGCAGCGAGCTGCTGCTGCTGCGCGCGCTCTCGATCTCGATCGCGCGCTCGATCGAGCCGAGCGTGGTCAAGAGCAGCGAGCGCAGCCGCAGGGTCGAGGACCTCGCGCGCGCCCGCGCGGAGCTGCGCGCGGTCCCGGGCGAGGGCCTGTCCGACGCGCTCACGCGGCAGCTGGCGCGGACGCGCGCGCTCGAGGCGATCGTCGACGGTCAGCCGGTGGAGCGCGCGCTCGATCGGCTCCCAGAGCGCGGCGCCGAGGACGTGCGCGCGCTGGCGCTCGCGGCCCCGCTGTGGCGCGAGCGCTCGTCGCTGGACGTCGACGCGCTGGAGGACATCGGCGCGGGCATCAAGCGCGGCGACTCGCGGATCGAGCGGCTGCTCGAGGCGATCGTCGCGTTCCGGATCTATCGCATCACGCAGACCGGCACCGACAAGAAGCGCGCGCGCGTTCTCGCGCTCGCGCTGCGCTCGGAGAACGACGAAGAGCCCGTCGCGTGGGCGCTCCACCGCGCGCTCACGCGACCCCCGGCCGCGCGTGACATTCACGGCGTGTTCCGCCTCGTGCGCACCACCAGCGCGCGCAGGTGCTCAAAGCCCGCCGGCAGCGAGCCCGTGCGCCTCACGCTGCGGATCGAGCCGCGGGAGGGCACGCTCACCGTGCAGGATGTCGAGGGCGGCGGCGACGAGCTTCAGTCGTTTCGCGCGTGCGCGCGCGCGCGCGCCGAGGCGCTGCGCTTTCAGCCCTTCAGCGCAGAGCCGCACGCGGGCGCGGAGCTGGTCCTGCCATGAGCGGCGTGACGACTTCGCGCCCGCGAAGCTCAAGAAAATTCAAAAGAAATTCAAAAAATTCTGACGCGCTCGAGGGAGTAGAATCCGTCTTCCCGCGGGCTGCGTAACGCTCGCTCGCGGCAGGGCGTACCCGAGGCATCAACCGTTTACTGGAGGTCGAGATGCCGAGTAACGATGACCAGGATGAATTGAGCCCTAGCGATCTCCGGCGGTTCCGCAAGCTGCTCGAGGAGCACAAGCAAGAGACGATCCGGCGCATGAAGGAGCACGTCGCCGACGCGCTCGTCGACAGCGGGCGGCAAGCCGACGAGGTCGACATCGCGACCGTCGAGCAGAACCAAAAGCTGCTGCTCAAGCTCAGCAACAAGGAGCGCAAGCTCCTCAAGCTGATCGACAACGCGCTCAACAAGATGGACCGCGGCGAGTACGGCTTCTGCGAGGGGACCGGCGACCTGATCAACATCCGCCGGCTCGAGGCGCGCCCGTGGGTGCGCTACAGCGTCGCCTATCAGGAGCAGCTCGAGCGGGAGCGGGCGCTCCACGCCAAGAACTCCTGACCGCGACGCGCGGCCCGCTCAGCGGAGCTTGTCGAACACGGCGTAGAGCGCGTCGAGGGTCGCTACGCCGAGCTTCCGGCAGCGCTCCGGGGACCAGCCGCGCGCTGGGTCGGGCGCGTTCGCGTTGTCCTTGAAGGGCTGCTCGAGCGTCATCGAGAGGCAGCCGAACGCGCCCGCGACGTGGTTGGTCGCCATGGTCATGTTGGCCTTACCGGGCGCGGCCTTGGGGTAGCCGCGCTCGGTCTGGAAGTCGGGGCACAGGCGCGCGAGCGCGGCCTCGTACTCGCGCTGCAGCTCGAGCACCCGCGGGTCGAGCCCGGCCACGCCGTCGGGCCCGGCGATGAAGTTGTAGGGCAGGGCCTCGTCGCCGTGCACGTCGAGGAAGTAGTCGACGCCGGCGCTCCGCATGCGCTCGCGCACCAGGTAGACCTCGGGGCTGCGCTCCATGGTCGGCGTCTCCCACTCGCGGTTGAGGTTGGCGCCGACGGCGTTGGTCCGCAGGTGGCCGCGCGCGCTGCCGTCCGGGTTCATGTTCGGGACGCAGTAGAATACCGCGCGCGCCAGCAGCTCGCGCGCGACCGGGTCTTGATCGTCCAGCAGCCGCGCGAGCAAGCCCTCCATCAGCCACTCCGCCATGGACTCGCCCGGGTGCTGACGCGCGATCACCCAGCACGCGCGCTTACCCTCGCCGGCCTCGCCGATCGTCAGCAGCTCGAGGTCCCGCCCGTCGAGCGTGCGCCCGAGCAGCTCGAGCCGGCAGCGCGGCGAGAGCTGGCAGCGCGCGACCAGGTCCTGGTGACGCTCGTGCGAGTAGGGGGCGAAGTAGGCGTAGTAGACCGAGTCGTGCGCGGGCGTGTGCTGGATCGTCAGCACGCCGCGCTCGTAGCTTGTCGGCACGCGGAACCAGGTCTGTCGATCGTAGGAGGCGACCGCGTTGTAGCCCTCCCAGCCCTTGGGGTAGCTGGCCTCGCCGGCATTGACCAGCTTCATCGCGAGCGCCTGCCCGCGCGCGCCGATCACCCGGTAGTGGAACCACTGTAAGAACTCCGAGCCCTCGTCGACGCGAATCTTGAGCTGGACGTCGTCGGGGGACGTCGCCGTGAGAACCTCGATGTTGCCGCTGTCGAATTGCGTGGAGATGTGCATGGGCTGCGCCTGTGGGCGTCAAGGTGCAGGATGCCGCGACGACGCGCAAGGGGGCCGCTCGCCGGCAGCGCTCGCCAGGCCGCGACGCCGAGCGTCGCGGCGCCTCAGTTGCGGTCGCCGATCGTGCCGCGCGGCGGGAACTCGGGCAGCTCCAGCGCGGCCGACACGACGCTGAATTCCCCGACCCGGATCGCGCCGAGCGAGCGCTCCCAGATCGGGAAGTCGCGCGCGCCGCCAGGCAAGAACAGCAGCTCCATGCCGCGACCGAGGGTGTCGAGGATGCCGCGGGCCATCAGCGCTCGCAGCATCGGCGCGTCGTGCAGCGGCTGCACGAACTCGATGCTGTCGAGCACCAGCGGGTCGCAGCAGACCTCGCCGAGCGCCTCCGAGAAGCTGCTGTGCGGGTTGCCGTCGCGGTCGAGCGCCTCGTCGCAGACGTGCTCGAGCAGCTCGGTGTAGCCGTCGGCGTCGGCCGCCTTGAGGATGTCCTCGGCCTCGAAGCGGCGGATCCGGTAGACCAGCGCGCGCGCGGCGACCTCCTCCTCGCCGCGCTCGTTGATGTGGAGCAGCTCGACGAGATGGTGGTCGAGCGCCGCGTCATTGGGATCGGCGGCCTCGCGCAAGAGCGGCACGCGCAGCGTGAAGCGAAGCGCGTAGTTAAAACGAGCCTCGGTGAGCATATCGTCGGCGTCGCCAGTCCGTCGCGCGCGGGCCCACTGCCCGCGACATAACCAGGCCACCACGGGGAGGCGGTGGAGCGCAAGCCAAGAGCGACCGGTCGCGGGGCCGTCAGGCGTGAGCCGAGTCCGCGCGCACGCGGTCCTGGACGACATCGAGCAGGAGCGGCGGCGCGACCGGCTTCTTGAGCAGCGCGGCCGCGCCGAGCTGACCCTTGTGGCAGGTGGGCGAGAGCGCGGTCAGGATCACGAATGAGGTGCTTGAAAGGGCAGGCTCGCGCTGTAGCGCCGCGAGCAGCTCCCATCCCGGATCCGCGCAGCAGCGCACGCCGGCGCCGTCGGTGAAGCGGCTCGCGAGCGGATCGATGATGATCAGCGCGGGCCGGAGCGAGCGCGCGCGCGCGACGATCTCGGCGTGATCGCGGGCGATCTCCGTGACGCTGTGCAGCTGCAGGCCGAGGCGGCGCAGCGGCGCGCGCAGCTGATCGTGCGCGCGGCGGTCGTCGTCGAGCACGAGCGCCGCCTGCCCGCTCTCGCGGCGCGCGCCTGACCAGCCGCGCGCGTCGTCCGGCGCCTCGCGGAACACCATCGGCTTGGGCGGGCTGTGCGGGAGGAACACCGAGAAGGTCGAGCCGACGCCGGGCCGGCTCTCGACCGTGATGTCGCCGCCCATCAGCATGCAGAGCTTGTGCGTCAGCGCGAGGCCCAGGCCGGTGCCGCCGTAGTCGCGCGTCGTCGAGTCCTCGACCTGGCTGAAGGAGGAGAACAGGCGATCAAATTTATCGGGCGCGATCCCGATGCCGGTGTCGCGCACCGCGAGCTCGAGCGCCGCCGGGTGCCGCTGGATGTGGAGCTCGACCTCGCCGCCCTTGGTGAACTTCGCCGCGTTGCTGCCGAGGTTGTAGACGATCTGCCGCAGCTTGGTGCGGTCGCCCACGAAGCGGCCGCAGTCCTCGGGCGCGCGGCGCGTGAACTCGTTGTTGTTGCGCCGCGCGAGCGGGGTGAGCGTGCCGACGATCTCGTGGACGAAGTCGTTGAGGTCGATGGTCTCGAGGTACAGCTCGGACTGCCCGGCCTCGATCTTCGAGAGGTCGAGGATGTCGTTGATCAGCGCGAGCAGGTGGTGCGCGGACTGGTGGATGCGCTCGACGTCGCCGAGGCTCTCGGCCGGCGGCGCGGCGTGGCCCGCGTCCTCGACCTCCTCCTTGATCAGCTCGCTGTAGCCGATGATCGAGTTCAGCGGCGTCCGCAGCTCGTGGCTCATGTTGGCGATGAAGGAGCTCTTCGCCCGGCTCGCGCGCAGCGCCTGGTCACGATCCTCGCGCAGCTCCTCGCTCTGCCGCTCGATCGCGGCGACGCGGCTCTGCACGCGGCGCTCCAGCAGCTCGCCGGCGCGCCGGGCCGCGTCGCGGGCGTGGTTGAGGTCGGCGACGACCTTGGTCAGCAGCGACTCCTTCCCGCGGTGCTTGGCCTCCAGGATCGCGCGCTCACGCTCCGCTCGGGTGAGGCGCTGCTCGAGCAAGCGATTGTGTCGCTCGAGCTTGCGGATCCGGCGATGGAGCTCCTCCTCAGCCATCGAGATGCCAAGCGGCCGCGCGGACGAAACGATCCGGCGTCGGCCCACGAGACCACGCTGCTCCGGCGACCGCAAGCGCGAAGACTTCGGCCTCAGCGCCCAAATTCGCGCCTCTAGGAGCCGCCGCGCGGTGGTTGGCGAGCTCCGAGACTCGCGGTAGTTTGATCGGGTCGCCGGCGCGGGGCTGATGGCCGTGACGGCGCGCGCACCGGACAAGACGGCTGACGATGGCGCTCGACTCACACCAACAGAAATCTCGGATTCAGACCTGGTTGCTCCTCGGCCTGGTCTTGGCGGTCGGCGTCGTGGTCGCGAACTTCGCGATCACCAACCCGGATGTCGCCAAGAACGGGGTCGACGCGTTCATGGGCCTGCCGGCCTGGACGTTCCCGTGCATCGCCGGCGGGCTCGGCCTGGTCATCTACATCCTCGGCCTGCGCGTCGCGACCAACTGGCCCGAGGCCGTGGGCGCGCTCCTGGTCGCCGGCGCGGTCGTCTCCGGCGAGGTCATGTTCGGCTGGAACAACTTCGCGATCGGCGGCATCTCGGCGCTCCCCTTCGTGCTGCCGATCGTCGTGTTCCTCGGCATGCTGCTGTTCGCGGTCACGCGCAGCCGGTAGCGGTCTTCGAGACGCGCGACGCCGCCCGAAGGCGGCGTCGGCGGCTCATTAAAGTGCGGCGCGGCTCAGCTCGCGCTCTGCTGGATCACGCCGAGCTCGGCGCCGATCTCGGTGAAGGCCGCGATCGCGTGGTCGATCTGCGCGGGCGAGTGCGCGGCCGAGAGCTGCACGCGGATCCGGGCCTGTCCCTTGGGCACGACCGGGTACGAGAAGCCGATGACGTAGATGTTCTTGGTCAGCAGCTTGTCGGCGAACTCGTTGGCGAGGCGCGCGTCGCCCAGCATGATCGGGACGATCGGGTGGTCGCCGGGCGTGATGGCGAAGCCGGCCGCGGTCATGCGCTCGCGGAACCGCGTGGTGTTGCGCTCGAGGCGGTCACGCAGCTCGGTCGTCTCGGTCAGCAGCTCCATCACCGCGAGGCTCGCCGCGACGATCATCGGCGCGAGCGAGTTGCTGAACAGGTAGGGGCGCGAGCGGTTGCGCAGCAGATCGACGATCTCCTTGCGCGCCGCCGTGAAGCCGCCCGAGGCGCCGCCGAGCGCCTTGCCCAGCGTCGAGGTGATGATGTCGACCCGGCCCACGCAGTCGCGGTACTCCGCGGTCCCGCGCCCGGTCTTGCCGACGAAGCCGGTCGCGTGGCTGTCGTCGACCATGACCATCGCGCCGTACTTCTCGGCCAGGTCGCAGATGTCCGAGACCCGCGCGATGGTGCCGTCCATGCTGAACACGCCGTCGGTGGCGATCATCCGCAGGCGCTTTTGCTGGGTCTTCTTGAGGATGTCCTCGAGCGCGTTGAGGTCGTCGTTGGGGAAGCGGTGGCGCTCGGCCTTGCACAGGCGGATGCCGTCGATGATCGAGGCGTGGTTGAGCTGGTCCGAGATGATCGCGTCCTCGCGCCCGAGCAGCGTCTCGAACAGCCCGCCGTTGGCGTCGAAGCAGGAGCTGTAGAGGATGCTGCTGTCGGTGCCGACGAACGCGGCGAGCTTCGCCTCGAGCTCGCGGTGGCGGTCGAGGGTGCCGCAGATGAAGCGCACGCTCGACATGCCGTAGCCGCGCTCGCCGAGCGCGCCCTTGGCCGCGGCGATGACCTTGGGGTGGCTCGAGAGCCCGAGGTAATTGTTGGCGCAGAAGTTCAGGACAGAGTCATCGCCGACCTGGATCTCGGCGGCCTGCGGCGAGGTGATGACGCGCTCGTGCTTGGTGAGGCCGGCGTCGTCGATCTCCTTGAGGATGGCGGCGTAGTGCTCTCGGGCTTGCTTGAACACGGGGCTCCTTTGGGGGTGCGTGCTTGCGTGGAGGTGGGTCGCGCCGGCTCAGCTCGCGTTGAGCAGCGCGCGGATCTTGGGGACGAGGTCGGCGGTCATGCGCTCGAGGTCGAACTCGGGGCTCCAGCCCCAGTCGGCCCGCGCGTGCGCGTCGTCGAGGGCGTTCGGCCACGAGTCGAGGATCGCCTGCCTGGTCGGATCGGAATTAAAGGTCAGCTCGGCGCCGGGCACCGCGCGCGCGACCGCGGCCGCGATCGCCTCGGCCGTCGGCGAGAACGCGGCGATGTTGTAGGTCGTCCGCGTCAGCTGCTCGCGCGGCGCCTCGGACAGCTCGATCAGCGCCCGGATCCCGTCGGGCATGTACATCAGCGGGATCCGGGTGTCGGCGCGGCAGAACGCCTCGTACGCGCCCTTGCGGATCGCCTCGACGTACATCAGCGGCGCGTAGTCGCTGGTCCCGCCGCCGGGGAGCGTCGCCGAGATCAGCCCGGGGAAGCGGACCGCGCGGAAGTCGAGGCCGTAGCGCTTGTTGTAGTACTCGCCGAGCAGCTCGCCGCCGACCTTGGTGACGCCGTACATCGTCGTCGGCTGCAGCGGGACGTCGTTGGGCACCGGGTCCGGCAGGCCGGGGCCGAAGACCGCGATCGTGCTGGCGAACAGCACCTGCGAGACGCGGTGCTCTCGGCACGCCTCGAGCACGTTGTAGACGCCACCTTGATTGACGCGGTACGTGAGCCCCGGGTTCTCCTCGCCCCGCGCGCTGAGGATCGCGGCGAGGTGGTACACGATGTCAGGACGCTCGCGCGCGATCAGCTTGCGCAGACCGGTGAGGTCGGTGACGTCGAGGTGATGCCAGGGAAGCCGGGACGCGTCGACGCCGAGCGCCGAGGGGCGCGAGGCGACATCGCTGCCGTGGACCTCGTGGCCTCGCTCGAGCAGGCCCCGGATGAGATCTTGCCCGACTTGACCACCTGAACCAGTGACGAGGATTTTCATGGAGTTGGACGGGCCGACGCTCGCGACCGCGAGCATCATGGCCGATCGTCGCGAAGCACCGCAAGCGCGGCCGCTGGCGGCCGGCTTGCGCAAACTCCCGCGTCACCGGACGGTCGCGAACGCTGACCGCGAACGCGGCTTCACTCGTGCGAACAGCCGCGCGCCCGCGCCACCGCGCGCCGCAGGGCGGGCCGTCAGCGGGTGATATCGATCTCCGGCTCGCTGCGGAAGAACGCGTTGAGCTTCGGGTCCTGGTAGCGGCGGTAGTCGATCGCCCACGGCGTCGCGGTGGTCTCGCCGTCCTTGATCTTGAAGGTCATCGCCATCGGGCGCACGTCGCGGTAGTTGCTGTCGCGCGGGATGTCCTCGTTGGCGACGCCGCCGGCCGAGAACACGGTGAACAGGCGGATGTCGTCGTCTTTGTAGTGGCTCTTGAAGCCGGCGTTGACCTTCTCGTGCCCGCGCACGAGCGTGTGGCAGCCGATCTGCGACATGAACTTGCGGAACTGCTTGCGCCCGAACGCGAACCGGGCGCTGGCCTTCTGCAGGTCCTCGGGCACGAACTCCGCCGAGCTCGGGTCGCTCCACAGCATCTGGAAGCGGATGTCCTCGTCGTTGAGCGACGAGAGGTCTTGGTAGGTCTCGCGCATCTGGACATCGCGCGGGATCCCGGCGTGCACGAACAGCAGCTGATCGAACATCAGCATGTTCGGCATCGAGTCGAAGAAGCCGAGGTAGCGCGCGAACACGTCGCCGGGGAGGTGCGGCGCGAGCGTGTTGATGGCCTCGGCCGGGCGCACCCCGCCGTAGACCTTGCCCTTGTACTCGATGTAGTACTCGTGATTGCCGCGGAGCACGAAGACGTGCTCGGGGACGGTCAGAAACAGGCTCAGGACCGTGCGCAGCACGCCGTTGTAGCTGAAGCGCCCGCGGTCGATGTAGTCGCCCAGCAGGACCAGCCGGATGTCCGGGTTGTTCTCGGGGTCGGCCCTGAACTTTCGGACCTTATCCATAAATTGCGACTGCTGGATCGCGGCCTTGAGGCAGCTGTAGCAGCCGTGCAGATCGCCGAGCACCACGAGCTCGTACTCGCGCCCCGGCTTGGTCGGCGAGACGTAGACGTGGCCGTCGAGGAATTCGTCCTGGCCGCTGAACTCGGCGAAGTCCTGGTGCCCCTTGAGGCGCCCGTTGCCCGTGCTGCGCTGCTCGTTGAAGCGCGCGCGGACCCGGTCGATCAGCGTCAGGTCGGCCGACATCTGCTTGCGGATCAGCTCGGGATCTCGCGAGTAGTGATGCTCGAATTTCTGGAAGAAGGGGTGATTATCCTCCGCCGGCGCGAGCCGGACCGGCTTGTTCAGCTCGGTCCCGATCCCCTCGAGCGCGGTGTCGTCGATCAGCATCTCGGCGCCGAGCAGGTCGGCGAGCTCGTTGCGGAACTCGAGCTCGTTGGGGTGGACCTTGCCGTCCGCCGCGATGAAGTCATCGACGACCTGCATCAGCGCCTCGCGGTTGTCGGACTCGAAGGCCTGGAACAGCTCGAAGCAGCGCAGCTTGAGCTTGCCGAGCACGAAGGTCCGCGGGTCCTCGCCGTCGGCGACCGCCTCCGTGAACAGCCCGCGCACGTCGTGGTCGATCTCCTGGAAGCGCTCGACGTAGTGCTCGTGCAGCTGCTCGATCCGCTCGTAGCGGAGCTCCGGCGTCATGTCCTCGCTGAGGCTGTCGATCCGCGCGGTGACCAGCTTGCGCAGGTAGGCGCGCACGAAGGCTTTCTCGGACAGGTCGAATTCACTGTCGATGTATCCGCACGCGGTGAGATAGAAGATGATCGCCTCAATCTGCTGCTCTGCGACCTGTGGATCGGCGTTGAGCTTGATCATGCAGCCCCCATATCCGGCTTCCCCGGGTCGCAATCATACCGCGACAGCGCGACGCGACGGGCGCTTACCCGCCCGCCGCCGCGGTCAGATTCGCTCCGGCGCGCTCGTGGCCACGCGCTCGCGGGCGCGTCATGATCGCTCGCGCTCGCACGCGTGACGCGATTCATCAGCGCGACGCGCTCGCCGCGGGCTCGCGCGGGCGGTGAGGCTTGGTATCATGGTCGGGCTCGCTCGTCTCAGCGGTCGCAGACGCCCCGCCGCGCGCGGGAGCCGAGCGCGCGGGTAGCGTTTTTTGCGCTTTGCGGCCGCGGAGCTTCCTCGCGTCGGCCCAACGCCGCGCCCGGATCGTGGAAGTGGAGCCTTCGACGAAATTTCGGTAGCGTCAGGGTCCCTTGCGTGTTCACGCGTACCTCGTCCGCTCGGAGCGGTTCCTCAAGGTTGAGGACAGGGTTCTCGAGCGTCTCTCGCGGGCGAGTCGCGAGGAATTGCTCGAGCTCCTCGGCAAGGGATACGTGAAGCTCGAGCTGATGAGCGGCGAGTGGCGCAGCCTGTTTGAACAGGTGGGCGTTTACGATCCGGTCATCAACGGTCGCCTGCGAATGGCGCGGATGGTCGTCGCGCCAGATCGCCTCGCCAAGCTCGTCAACGTCCTCTGGCGCCACGAGATCAACGATCTCTGGCTGCCCATCGCGCACGGGCTGACCAACCTGACCTACGCGCTGCCGCTGGCGTCGGGCCTGATCGGCGTCGTGTTCCTCGAGGAGTCGGAGGACTGGCTGCAGGCCGAGCCGACCTACGAGATGATCGCGATCAAGCCGAGCGTGTTCGGGCTGCTCGCGCCGCACTTCGAGCGGCTGGTCAGCGACGGCGACTTCACCGGGCTCTCGCGGCTAGCCTCGGATCACGCGGAGTCCTCGGTCGAGTTCTCGGCGGCGCGCTGGCTCAACTTTAAAGAGACCTGCGCGGTCAAGGCGCCCGAGCTGCTGAACCTGGTCGAGAACCACGTCGCCACGCCGGAGCAGTACCCGGTGGTGGTCAACGGCATCCGCCGGATGCTCGATCCACATCAGCAGCCGAGCCTCGACGCGTGGCTGCGCGTGCACTTCGGCACCAAGCCCCAGGGGCTCCTGTTCCGCGATATCCGCCTCGAGCGGCACGCGGCGCGCAGCGCCCTGCCGACCCTGGTGATGGCCTCGGTGCAGTAATCACGACGAGTCCTGCGCGAGCGCCTACGCCTCACCGAAGCTCAAGGGACGCGCGCGAGCCAGGGAGGAGCCGCCTGAGGACGGCGAGCGCGGAGACGCTCGTCCGCTTCATTCGCATCGCCGCTCGCCGCCCGGAAGGCGGAGGGTCCCCTGGCGTTAAACAGCGGCCCGGTGTCCGCGCGGTGTGGGAGCCCGAGACGTCATGGCCCGCGCGCTTGTCCGAGGACCGAGGCGCTAGTCCCAGGCGAGCTCGGCGACGGTCTCGCGAGCCTTGAAGCGGCCGCGCTCGTCGCGGGTCAGCTGGCAGACCGCGACGTCGGCGTCGTGGGTGAAGAAGCACCAGCCGTCCTCGGCGAGCACTCGCTCGAGCATCTCGCGCTTCTCGTCGATCAGGCGCTCGGGGTAGCGGTCGTAGCCCATGGTGATCGGGAGGTGGACCCAGGGCGTGCCGGGGATCAGGTCGCCCATGAAGGTGATCGGCCCGCGGGCGTGGCCCTCGACGCGCGTGAGCATGAGGCCCGGCGTGTGCCCCTCGGAGATCGTAAAGGAGTAGCGCGGGCCGAGCGTCTCGCTGGATGAGCCGGGCGCCACGCGCTCGAGCCGCCCTGTCGCCTCGAGCAGGTCCTGCAGCGCCGGGATAAAGGAGGCCCGGTCGCGGGGGTGCGGGTCGCGAGCGCGCCGCCACGCGCCCTCGGAGACGACGTAGCGCGCGTTGGGGAACACCAGCGCCGGCGCCTGTCCCTCGGCCCAGGGCGTCAGCAGGCCGCCGGCGTGATCGAAGTGGAGATGCGAGAGCACCACCACGTCGACCTGCTCGGGGCTGATCCCGCGCGCGGCGAGCGAGCGGAGCAGGACGTGCTCGTCCTCCTGCACGCCGAAGCGCGCGCGCAGCTTCGGTTCGAAGAAGGTGCCGATCCCCGCTTCGAACAGCACCGCGCGCCCGTCGTCCTCGCGGACGAGCAGCCCGCGGCAGGCCAGCGGGATCCGGTTCTGCTCGTCCGGCGCGCACCAGCGAGACCAGAGCGCGCGCGGGCAGTTGCCAAACATCGCGCCGCCGTCGAGGCGCTGAGAGTTGCCCTCCACCGAGTAGAGCTGCATGGCCCGGGAGCATAGCAGCCGCGGGCCGAGCCCCGACGATCGGGTAGACGCGGCCCCAAGGCTGATACACTGCGCGTCCCATGGAAGTCCTCGTCCTGCTCGTGATCTTCGGGTCGATCACTATGTGGATCCGGATGAGGAACCAGCACGCGGAGCGGATGGCGGAGATCGAGGCCGCGAAGATCGGCCGGCTCGCGCTCCCGCAGGGCTCGTCGATCGACCCGGCGAGCCAAGAGCTGATCGATCAGCGGCTCGCGCATCTCGAGTCGATCGTCTGCAGCGTCGACTTCGAGCTGAACGCCAAGATCAACCGGCTCGCGTCGCGCCAGCTGCAGGTCGCGCCGCCGGCGGTGCACGGCGGCGCGCCGACGGTCACCCGCGGGCCCGGCCCCGACGCGCCGACCGCCGAGGTCTCGCCCCAGGGGAAGACGGCGCCCTCGCTCGGGCTCAAGCCCGGCGACTGCCTGGCGGATCGCTTCACCGTCGAGCGCGTGCTGGGTCACGGCGGGATGGGCTCGGTGTTCTTGGCGCGTGATAAGCAGCTCGGCGAGTCGGTCGCGGTCAAGGTCATCGGCGGCTTCGCGCTGCTCGACCCCGCGGCCGCGGGGCGGATGCGCCGCGAGGTCAGCACGGCGCGCCGGATCTCGCACCCCAACATCGTCCGGATCCACGACATCGGCGAGTCGGGCGGCGTGCTGTTCCTGTCGATGGAGTACGTCGCGGGGCCGAGCTTGCTCGACATGCTCTCGCGGTACGGTCGGCTGCCGCCGCGGCAGGTCCGCGAGCTCTTCAGCCAGATCTGTGACGGCCTCGAGGCTGCCCACGCCGAGGGCGTGATCCACCGCGACCTCAAGCCGGGCAACATCCTGACCGACGACCAGCAGCGCGTGAAGATCATCGACTTCGGGATCGCGCGCACCACCCACGCCGAGGGCATGACGTCGACCGGCGTGATCCTGGGGACCCCCGAGTACATGGCGCCGGAGCAGGTCAAGGGCGGGATCGTCGACGCCCGCACAGATATCTACGCGCTCGGGGCGGTGCTCTACCACGCGCTGTGCGGCCGCCCGCCCTTCGCCGGCTCGACGCCGATCGCGGTCAGCCTCTCGCAGCTGAAAGAGAACCCCGCGCCGCCGCGGACCCACGTGCCCGACCTCGATGAAGCGTGGGAGAAGATCGTCCTCAAGGCCCTGGCCAAGGACCCCGCGCACCGCTTCCAGTCCGCGCGAGCGCTGCGCGACGCGCTGCCGATCCAGTAGCGCGGCGTCGCCCGTGAAGAAGAGATTTAGGCGGTGACGGGGCCGCTGATCGCGGGCAGCTCGACGATCACCGTGGTCCCGACGCCCTGGGCGCTCTCGAGCGTGATGCTGCCGCCGTGGCTGTTGACCGTCTTGAACGCGGTGGTCAGCCCGAGCCCGCGGACTCGTCTGCGCGCGGGGCGCCCGAACGACTCGGCGCTGGTGTACTTGGTCGTGAAGTAGGGGTCGAAGGCGCGCGCCCGCGTCGTCTCGTCCATGCCCACGCCGGTGTCGCGGATCGTCACGCGCACCACGCCGATCCCGTCTTCACTCGCCGCGTCGACGACGTGCGCGACCATGACCGAGAGCGTGCCGCCGTCCTCGCGCATCGCCTCGACCGCGTTCTGGCACAGGTCCATGATGGTCTGGCCGAGCTGCAGCGGGTCGCCGTTGACCTCTGGCAGCTGTTCGGGGAGCTCGAGCTCGAGCTCGATGTTGCTCGGGATGACGCGCTTGAGCAGGCCCGTCGTCTGGCGCACGGTCTTGTCGAGGCGGACGCGGTTCTTCTGCAGCTTGTGCTCGCGGACGCGCTCGACGAGCTCGCGGACGAGCTTGCGCCCGCGATCGCTTACGTCGAGGATGCTCGCGAGGTCGTCGTTCCACGGGTGATCCTCGGGCAGGTCTTGCTTGAGCAGCTCGGCGATCCCCATGACCGCGCCGAGCACGTTGTTCATGTCGTGGGCGACGCTGCCGGCGAGACGCACCGTCGCCTCGAGGCTCTCCCGCTGCTGCAGGCGCTCGAGCATCTTCGCCGTGAGCTCGCGCGGGTCAGCGCGCTGCTTCGGGTCAGGGCTGTTGCCGATGCTCACGGAAGCAAGTCTATTGGATCTCGAGGGGATTACGAGCGCGCGAGCGCGAGCGTTCCCGGGCGCCGGCGCGCGCGCGTCGATCAGGCGCGCGCTCGCGGGGACGCGGCCGCGCGCCGTCGCGCGGTTGCGAGCGCGCATGCTTTGCCCGCGCGCGCTCGCGACGGCGGCGACTGTCGACCCTGTGCGACGATACGCCCGCGCAGCTCGTGGTGAGCTGCGCGAAACAATTCGTACGTACAACGATCGCGACGGCGCATCCCCAGGCCGCTCGCGTCGCGTGAGACAGGAACAGGAAGATCCTCGATGGAACCATTTCTCGGACAGATCGTGATGTTCGCCGGTAACTTCGCGCCCCGCGGCTGGGCCTTCTGCGACGGGCAGCTGCTCCCGATCAGCCAGAACCAGGCGCTGTTCTCGATCCTCGGCACCACCTACGGCGGCGACGGTCGCACCACCTTCGCGCTGCCGGACCTGCGCGGGCGCGTGCCGATGCACCAAGGTCGCGGCCCGGGGCTCAGCGATCGTCGGCTCGGGCAGAAGGGCGGGCAGGAGACGGTGACGCTGACGACGAACCAGCTCCCAAGCCATAACCACTCGCTCAACATCTCGAGCAACGACCACGGGCAGAAGCCGAGCAGCAGCCAGGTCCTGGGGCCGAGCGCCTTCGACGACAACCCAGACGTGACGCTGAAGTCGAGCTCGATCGGCAACACCGGCGGCGGTCAGCCGCACAACAACGTGCAGCCCTTCGGCTGCGTCAACTTCATCATCGCGCTGCAGGGCGTGTTCCCCTCGCGCAGCTGATCGATCCCGTCCGTCGGCGCAGATTCAGCGGGTGGGGCGAAGGCCCCGCCCGCCCGCCGCGCCGGCTCGGGGGCTCGCCGCGAATTCGGGTAGACTGGCGGCCGATGACGGACTCGCAGGTCACGAGCATCCAGCTGCGCCAGATTGGCTTTTTGTTCCTCACGTTCGGGCAAGTGACCGACAATCAGCTCGACGCCGCGGAGATGCGCGTGATCGCGGATCGCCTGCAGACCTGGCTGCCCGAGGGCGTCGTGGTCACCGACCTCCTGCGCGAGGTCATCGACGAGTACCGAACCTTCGGCTCCGAGGATGAGCGGCGGATGCAGGCCTCGGAGTACGCCCACACGCTGCACGAGTCGCTGAGCGATCAGTATCAGAAGCGTGTCCTGCGGGACGTGATCCTGATCGGGAAGGCCGACGGGCGCGTGTCCGACGGCGAGCTCGGCTTCGTCGCGGCGCTCAAGTCGATCTTCGGGATCGCCGGCGGCGATCTCGAGCTGCATCACTGAGCGAGCCAGCGCTCAGCTTGTTGTTTAGCTTGTCGCGGGCGCGGGTCGGCGATTGTTGGGTCGCGGCCCGCGGCGCGTGGGCGTGCGGCCGCGCGCGCCGGTGGACGTCGGCGTCCGGCGGTTTCGGTTGCGGTTGCGGTTGCGCGACGCGCCGCGACCGCGACGTCGGTCCGCGCGATCGCGACCGCCGCCTCGGGCGCGCTGATCGCTGATCCGCCAGGGACGCGGGCGGCGGGAGACCGAGAGCAGGAGGCCGGCGGCGGTCATGCTGATGAGCAGCGAGGAGCCGCCGGAGGAGAGAAACGGCAGCGTGATGCCCTTCGCCGGGATGACGTCGAGGACGACCGCCATGTTGATCAGCGCCTGCAGACCGAACAGCGCGGTCAGGCAGATCGCGAGGTAGGAGCCGAAGCGGTCGGGCGCGTCGCGGGAGATCGCGAGCCCGCGCCACAGGAGCACGCCGTAGAGCCCGATGACCAGGCAGATGCCCGCGAAGCCCAGCTCCTCGCCGATGCTGGCGAGGATGAAGTCGGTGTGGTTCTCGGGCAGAAAGCCGAGTTTCTGGCGACCGTTGCCGAGCCCGAGGCCGAAGGCGCCGCCGGAGCCGATGGTGATGAGGCTCTGCTTGATCTGGAACGAGTGCTCGCCCGAGAGGAAGTCGATGACGCGCCCGCGGCGATAGCCGACGTTGATGATCTGATGCCATGCGACCGGCGCGGCGATCAGCGCGGCGGCGGCGACGTAGGCGAGCCGGGTGCCCGCGACGTAGAGCGCGATCAGGGTGAGCGCGCCGAGCAAGATCGTGGTCCCGAGGTCTTTCTCGAGCAGGACCAGCAGCATCGTCAGGGCCGCGACGCCCATGACGGGCATGAAGCCCGATTTAAACTTGCGCACGCGCTCGCCCTGACGCGCGAGCGTGGCCGAGAGGAACACCGCGAGCGCGAGCTTGGCGATCTCGCTCGGCTGGATGCTGATGCCGAGCTGGATCCAGCGACGCGCGCCGTGGGACTCGGTGCCGATGACGAGCACGGCGACCAGGCCGGCGAGGCCGAGCGCCATCAGCTGTTTCGAGAATCGGCGCAGGATCCGGTAGTCGATCCGCGAGACCGCGAGCATGACGCAGGTCCCGAGCCCGAGGAACGCGCCTTGGCGGCGCAGGTAAAACGTCCAGTCGCCGTAGCGGCTGTGGGCCATCGCCGCGCTCGAGCTGTAGACCATGATCAGGCCGAGGCAGGCCAGCGCGGTGGCGGCGAAGAACAGCCACGGGTCCATCCGGCGCTCGCCGGCGCTCGTCTGCGCGCGCGCGTCTCTGGCGCCGTGATCACCAGCGGGCGTATCGGCGCGCGCGGGCTCCGGCTGGCGGGCTCTGGCGGCCGTACGGGCGTCTTGATCGGATGGGTCCACGGCGTCGAGCACGACAGCACACCGGGGATCGGAACGCTATTTTTCCGCTTTCTCGCGCGATGCAGCCCGGGGAGCGGGAGGCGAGGCGCGCGCGCTGCCAGATTGGCAGCGCCGCGCCGTCGCTTCGCCAAATTGGCAGGTCGAGCGGGCGGCGCGAGGGCCCGCAGCGGCGGTTTCTCAGCGTGAGCGCGTCGCGCTGGTCCACGCGCTTGCGGATCGGTTCTTGCTTGGCGATGCTTGGTGCCCAGGATCGCCGCGCCGGCCCCACAACTCCGCGTGATGCCCGAATTATCCTCCTATCGCCGAGTCGTCTCTGTGTCTTCCCCAGTGTCTACCTCCACCACGCCTACCGCCCCCACGTTCGCCGCCCTGACGCTGGGCGCCCGCGGACTCGCCGTCGGCGTCGCGCTGACGCTGGTGATGGCCTCGCCGGTCGCCCACGCTGGCACGATCGCGCGGGTGCACGTCGCTGCGGTCGAGGGTCCGGCGACGCCGGAGGACGCGGAGTCGAGCGACGAGGCGGGCGAAGAGCTCGGCGAAGAGGCCGAGGCCGACGGCGCGATTCCGCCACCCGCCGACGACACCCTCATCGAGGATCCGATCTTGCTCGACAGCCAGGCGCGCGCGGCGTTTGACTCGCAGGATTACCTGACGGCCGCGGCGCGGTGGGAGCAGGCCGCTGAGGCCACGGAGGAGAACACCGACAACCGCTTGATGCGCGTCGTCATGGTGCTCAACGCCGTGACCGCCTACGAGCAGGTGTTCGCCGAGACCGGGGACGTCGGGAACCTCGATCGCGCGCGCGACCTGATGCGCGCCTACCTCAGCGGCTGCAAGCAGGCGTACTCGTCCACAGGCTGCAACGGCTACAGCGAGACCAACGAGGTGCGCGCGCGCCTGCAGTCGGTCAACGACGAGATCCTCGCCTACACGCCGCCGGAGGTCGTGCGCGTGCCGCCCGAGGGCGACGTCGCGATCGGCGGCCGGCCCTTCGATCGCAGCTACGAGCCGTACCCGTTACCTCCTTGGAGCGTGCTCTCCGTGTTCATCGGCGTCGCCTCGGTCGCCGGCGGCACGGCGATGATCATCCACGGGACGAACCCGAAGTTCGCGCCCGTGGACGACGGCACGGCGGGGGAGCTGAGCGCGCGCGACGGCGGCACGGGGACGACGGGGACGGGGACGGGCACGGGGACGGGGACGGGCACGGGCACGACGGGCGGCGGCAGCACGGGCACGGGCACGGGCACCGGCTCGACCGGGACGTCGACCCTCGGCGAGCTCGAGCTCCCGCCCGAGACCAAGGGCCGTATGCTGATCGGCTTCGGATCGCTGATCGCCGCGCTGGGCGTCGGGATGATCGTCTACGGCGGCATCTCGCTCGCGAAGTACCGCCGCATCAACCGACGCGAGCGCCTCGCGTTCACGCCGAGCGTGGGCAAGACCGGCGCCGGCTTCTCGATCAGCGGACGCTTCTGAGGCCTGGCTCGAGCGTGTCGACGCCGGCGCGCTGGGATTCAGCGCTGGTTAAAACATGTCCAATTAGACATGTGGTTGAGGGTGCGCGCGCCGTCGCCTCGCTGTGGCGGATTGCGACAGCGGCCGCGCTTCGTTCGCTACATGTATAAAAGGACAGATTAAAAGCTGCGCGCGCCGACCCGTTTACGCGGTTAACTGGCGGCGCCGCGCCCTGTCCTCGGGCTTTCTCCGTACCATAGAGGGACCGTTGGAGGTTCGATGAGCATGCGTACTGAGAAGACTAAGCTACGTTACTGGCTGCTCCCGGCCATTCTCCCGATCAGCATGATCGCGAGCGTGGCGTGCAGCGGGGATGACGGGGAGAGTGACACCGAGGTGACGGCGACGGAGACGACCGACGACACCAACGCCGGTGACGGAGATGGGGACGGAGACGGCGACGGCGACTCCGAGACGATGGGGACCACCGCGGGGCCGGGTGACGGAGATGGCGACGGCGACGGAGACGGCGACGGAGACGGAGACGGCGACGGAGACGGAGACGGAGACGGAGACGGAGACGGCGACGGAGACGGCGACGGAGACGGAGACGGAGACGGAGACGGAGACGGCGACGGAGACGGAGACGGAGACGGAGACGGCGACGGAGATGGGGATGGCGACGGAGACGGAGACGGCGACGATCCGGTCTGCGGCGACGGCGTGATGAACGGCGACGAGCTGTGCGACGACGGGAACGACGACAACAGCGACGGCTGCACCACCCTGTGCGCGCCCCCGGCCTGTGACGACGGCATCATCAGCGGCGACGAGAGCGACGTCGACTGCGGCGGCGGGTGCAACGGCTGCGAGCTGGGCGCGATGTGCAACGGCGGCGGAGACTGTCTGCAGTACGGCTGCGGCGACGGCGTGTGCACCTACGCGACGAGCTGCAAGGACATCCTCGATCAGGACCCGGACGCGCAGGACGGCGAGTACATGGTCGACATGGACGGCGACGGCGGCGAGGAACCATTCGCGCTGTCCTGCGACATGACGACGGACGGGGGCGGCTGGATCCGGCTGCGGCTCAACGACTCCGACAACCTGCTGGTCGCCGAGAACGACGTGACGAACCCCTGGCACAAGTGCGATGACGACTCCGCCAAGCACTTCGACTGGATCGCCGAGGACGCGGTGACGCCGGACTTCACCGGCGGGACCTTCTTGGAGGACGTCGTGCTCGTGTACGAGAACCCCGACGCGATGGCCGACTACACCGTCGAGCAGATGGCGCTGATCCGCGGGATGATCGCCGAGCTGAACCCGGCGACGCGCATGGTCGGCCTGACCTCTGACGACGACAGCGGCAACTGGCAGAACGACATGAGCGGCGGTCACGAGGTCTACGTGACCGGTGACGACCAGAACTGGACGCTGCTGACGGTCGGCGAGGACGGGCAGTGCGGCGGCTCGCAGGGCAGCTGGCCGCAGGCGAACTCGGAGTCGGGCTACTACCTGTGGAACCAGACCGACGCAGACTCGGTGGTCGACGGGCAGACGACGGCGGTCGACGCGGACCTGGTCGGCCTGGCGACGATCGAGCTGCTGCCCACGCAGGTGCGCCTCGTCGTCGACACCGGCGGCGGCGTGGCCTTCGGCTACGAGACGCAGGTCATCCTGGTGCGCTGATCGGCGCTTGATTCAAGCGATCAAAGACGGACGCGCCCTGGCCGTATGGTCAGGGCGCGTCGTGTTCGCGATCGCGGTGACTACAGCGCCGCGAAGGCGATCGCGAGGGCGACGAGCGCGACGGACTGCGCGGCGATGATGCCGAGGTAGATCTTCTCGCGCTGGCCCATGAGCCCGGAGAGCGTGAGGTCAGCCGCGCTCGTGCCGGGGTGGTGCGTCGCCTCGGCCTTAACCGTCCGCTGCCCGAGCACGCCGGCGCCGAACTCGAGGCCGTTGCGCGGGGTCGGCGTCCCGCGCTTGTGCGGCGCCTGGGGGATCAGCGTGCCGCCCTTGCGCGGGTGCGGGGTCGGCGTATAGGTGAGCGGGACGTTGGCGAGCGCGGTCGCGAACTCCTGCATCGACTGGTAGCGACGGTCGGGATCCTTCTCGAGCGCCTTGAGGATGACCTTTTCAAGGCGCTTGGAGATGTGCCCCTCGGGCGCGAGCGTCCGCGGCGAGCGCGGCTTCTCGGTCGCCTGCATGGCGAGCACGTCGAGGAAGTTCTCGGCGAGGAAGGGGACCGTGCCGGTCAGCATCTCGTAGAGGATGATCGCGGTCGAGTAGAGGTCGCTGCGCGCGTCGGTGGGCTCGCCGCGAGCTTGCTCCGGGGACATGTACTCGGGCGTGCCGAAGATCGTCCCGGCGCTCGTGATCGGCTTGCTGCCGGCGAGCGAGTCGTCCTGCAGCAGCTTGGCGAGGCCGAAGTCGTAGACCTTAATGAAGTCCTTGTTCGCGCCGCGCTTGGTCCGCCAGATGTTGTCGGGCTTGAGGTCGCGGTGCAGGATCCCCTTGGTGTGGGCCGCGTGCAGGGCGCGGGCGATCTGCAGGATGATCGGCTTGGCGCGCCGCCACTGCATCCCGCCCTCGCGGTCGACGGTCGCGGCCAGGGTCTCGCCGCGCAGCAGCTCCATGGCGATGAACACCGAGCCGTTGGGCGCCTGCCCGAAGTCGAGGATGTCGACCACGTTCTCGTGGGCGATCTGCGAGCAGGCCCGGGCCTCGCGCAGCAGACGCGTGCGGTGCTGCTCCGAGCGGGCGCACTTGAGGCTGAGGACCTTGACCGCGAGGCGCTTATCGATCGCGGTGTGCTTGGCGTAGTAGACGTAGCCCATGCCGCCGCGGTCGAGCAGGCGCAGGAGCTTGTAGCGGCCGCCGATAAACGAGCCGGTGAGATCCTCGGGGTCGTCGTTGGTCGCCTGGGCGTTGCCCTGCGCGCTCGTGATCGCCTTGCCGACGGGGGACTGGCTGTCCCGGCCGATTCCGACCCACTGCTGCTTTGGTTTCGCAGCGGGGCTCGAATTCACGCCAGGCGCGTGCGGCTGCGAGTCTTCGTCAATTGACAGCTCGATCGGGGCCGTGGCGTCGCGCAATTGCACAACCGCCGCCGGCTTGGGGCTCACGGGAACGCTCAAAACGTTGTTTTGAGCCGCGAAACCGCCGACACGAGGGGGTGGTCCGACCTTGGGGCGGGTCGTTTCTACCTCGTTGGAACGCATAGGTGTGCGCATATATCACACAGGGTGCGCGTGCGCGATTCGCCGGCGTGTGAGGCTACAGGGGGCCTATCTGCGCGTCTATTGGAGACAATTGGCGAAAATCGGGACGGCTCGCGTGGCGGTGTCGGCCACGCACTCATCCACGCGCGCGAACGCCGGAGCACCAGTCCTCGGGGATGCCCTGGGTGATCAGCTCCGCGACCGCGAACAGCTTGATGCCGGCGTGGCGCGCGAGCTTCTCGGCGAAGCGTGAGCGGTGGAAGCTGCGCGCGACGATGTACGCCTCGGGGTAGCGGCTGGCGAGGCGCAGCGCGACGCGGAGGTTCTCGCTGTCGTCGCCGGCGCCGATGATCAGCACGGGCTCGGAGGTCGAGAGCGAGTGGGCCTGCTCGAGCCGCTCCCACACGCGCGGGTCCGTGAGGTCGTCATCGACGAGCTCGCGCTCGTAGCCGTCGCGAAAGCCCACTTGGTCGGCGAAGCCGAGCGCGAGGCGGGTCGCCTGCAGGTCGAGGATGATGACCTCGCCGAAGCAGTCGGTGGCGTGCTGCTGGAGCTGGTCGAGCACGGTCTGGCCGAACCGGCCGAAGCCGGCGAGGACCACGAGGTCGCGCTGCGGCGTGCTGTGGAAACGCGCGATCAGGTGCTCGCGCACCAGGTGCTCGGCCGCGATCTGGTGGGCGTTAAAAAACTCGCAGCCGGGGGTCGACTGGATCTGTCGGAGCGTGCGCAGCAGCCCGATGTCGCTGATGTGAACCTCGACGCGGCCGGCCAGCGCCGGCGCGTGCTCGAGGATGCGGGCTGCGGCGTCGAGGTTGGCGAAGTCATCTCCGGTGAGCAGCAGCACGCGCCGCGCGTGGCTGAGCTGGAGCCGCAGGACCGTGGGGCGCGAGCGGATGTCGCCGTGGACGACGGTCGCGCGGAAGTGGGCGCGGACCTCGGGCAGCCGCGGGTGCTGGGCGTTGACCTCGACCAGCACCACCGGGGCGCGGGCGTCGAGCTCGCGCAGGCGCTGCAGGTACAGCCCGGCGAGGCGGCTGCAGCCGGCGACGACGGTGTGATCGCGAAGCCTCCGCATGCGCAGCGTCAGCGGGGCGAGCAGGCGCAGCAGGGTCTCGAGCAGCGCGAACGCGGTGACGGTCGGCGCCAAGAAGTAGGCGACCCACAGCATCCCGCGCGCGATCGCGGGGCCCGAGGAGGGGGTGCCGAGGTCCATGCCGCCCATCACGAACAGGCCGAGCGAGTAGTAGAGCAGCACCAAGGTCGGCTCGCCCGCGAGCGCGCGCTCGCTGACGTCGGCGCCCAGCAGCATGCTGGTGAAGCCGAGCGCGAGCACCATGAAGAACACGATCAGGCGCCAGGTGATCGAGCGCGACGAGACCACGGGCTCGCCGGCCTCGTTCCGCGTCGGCAGGAGGCCGCGGGTCCGCGACGCCGCCGGGTCGAGGGGGGACTCCACGGGCCCGCAGCGTACGCGAGTTTCGCGGCGTTCGGGAGGCGCTGATCTATAGTCAGCGGGCAGGACCGAGGAGGACCAGGGATGGCCTACGATGAGCGACTGGCAGCGCGCGCCCGCAGGGCGCTGAACCGACCGGAGCTTGGCTGCGAGGACGGCCTCGTCGAGAAGAAGATGTTCGGCGGGCTCGCGTTCTTGATCAACGGGAACATGGCCTGCGGGGTGGTGCGCGACGAGATGATGATCCGCGTCGGCCCCGAGCACCACGAGGAGGCGCTCGCCCAGCCCTACGCGCGGCCGATGGATTTTACCGGGCGACCGCTCAAGGGCTTCGTCTACGTCGAGCGCGAGGGCACCGAGTCCGATGACGCGCTCGAGGGCTGGATCGGCCGCGGGGTGAACTTCGCCCGCAGCTTGCCGGCGAAGCGCTGACCGACACCTGACTAAAAGCGCATGCGGAACTGCAGCCCGGCGCCGCGGCGGCCGCCGTAGGGGCTGAGCGCCATGCCGCGGTAGCGGGCCGCGTCGCGCTGCTGCTTGCCGACCGCGAGCATGGCGATGCCGCCGCCGAAGGCGAGGGCGCCGAACACGGCGGTCGTGACCCCGAGGGTGCGGAAGCTCTGGAAGTCGCGTTGGAGCTCATTGATCTCGTCGAGCTCCGCCTTGGGAATCTGATCCATGGTGCCCTTGTAGGGCTCGTAGATCACCTTGGCGCGCTCCTCGGCGCGGTCCATCTCGACGAAGCCGTAGACCATGGTCACGAGCAGCGCGACGCCGACGGTGGTCGTGACGCCGCCGGCGACGAACAGCGGCATCGGGTCGACGGGCTGATCGCTGTTGATCGCGATGCCCGGCGCGCTCGGGCCCTCGGGCTTCGGCGCGCCGCTTTTCGGCGTGGGCTCGAGCGGGATGGGCGGCGGCGCGTCGGGGTTGATCAGCGCGACCGAGGCCGGCGTCGGCGCGGGCTGCTCCGCGCCTGGATCACCCGGCTCCGGCGCGGGCCCGTTGCCCAGCGCGCGCTCGGGGCAGACCTCGGCGAGCGTCTTGATCTCGTCGGAGTTGGCGACGTGGTCGACGAGCAGCTGCGTGATCTTGTCTTGGTGCTCGCGGGCTCGCTTGAGCTCGGGGAGCTCCTCGGCCTCATCCTTAAACGTGTCGACCAGCGCGCGCGTGTAGTCGCCCAGGGTCTCCTTGAGCTCGCACAGGTGGATCGGGTCGCCGTCGAGGTTGTAGGCGCCGAGCTGCGCGTTGTAGAGCTCCGAGAGCACGGCGGCGCGCCCGTAGAGGTACACGCGCGGGTCGTCGAGGATCACCAGCGCCTTGCGAAAGCCCTGGGCCGCGTAGTCGTAGCGACCTTTCTCGAGCATGTCGCGCGCCTCTTCGAACAGCTTGCGCGCGCGGGGGGGCGGGGTCTCGTAGCCGTCGGCCTTGCCGGCCTTCGCCTTCGCAGCCTTCTCAGTCGTCTCGGTCTTGTCCGCGGCCGCGGCCTCGAGCTGCGCGCTCGCTCGCGGCGGGAGCGCGAGCCCGAAGGCGAGTCCGAAGGCGATGAGCGCGCTCGTGCTGATGCTCGGCGTCGTGGGCATGCGACTCCCTCGATAGTGACGCAGCGCCCGCCCGTCGACAACTCCCCGCCTGTCCAGGTGTGCTGGCCGCAGCTCGCGGGGCGCCGCTAGAGCTCGAAGGTGTAGCGGTGGGTCGTGTTCTGGCGCGCGTGTGAGAACGTCAACCCGAGCTTGTCGATCGAGCGCTTGATGCACTGGTCGACGGCCGTCAGCGCGCCGCGGGCGGGGACGGCCGTCTTGAGGATCCGCCCGCTCTGCCCGTCGATCGTGAACACGACCTCGAGGGTCTTGTCGGCGCCGAAGCCCCCCGTGTGCCGCTGGTAGCAGGCGCGGACCGAGCCGCGGGCGCGGGCGATCTTGCGGACGAACTGCCGGCGCGGGACCTTGCGCGGGATCGACTGCTTGGCCGGCTCGTCCTCGGGCTGCGTCTCCGCTGACTCCTCCGACGCATCGGAGGTCGGGGCCTCCGCAGTCGCCTCGTCAGCGCCGCCCGCGTCGGTCGTCGCGCTGTCGTCGAGCTCGGCGTCCGGGGTCGTCGCGGGGATCGTGACGGCTTCGTCGTCGACGACATCCTGCTCGGGCGAGGGCGGCTCCCCGCTTTCCTCCGAGCTGGGCTTGAGTTCAGGTTCGGCGAGCGGATCCGCGCCGGTCGAGTCGGTCGCGCGCGCCTCGCCGCCGGCGCCGAGATCTCCCGGATCATCGGACGTCCCCGCAGCAGCTGCCGCAGCGGCGGCGGCGGGCGTCTGCGGCGGCGTCGGCAGGTTGGGCGTGACGCGGGGCGGCGGGGTCAGGCGCTCGAGCGGCGGCGCGACCGGGGTGAGCGCGAAGCGAGCGAGCAGGACGCCGGCGAGCAGCGCGAGCAGCACGAGCACGATCGTCCAGGCCGGCGAGCGCGCGTCCGCGCCCCTGCTGGCGAGCACGGGCGCGTCGGTGCCCCAGCTCAGCGGGTCGCCGGTCAGGCGGCTCGGCGGCCGCAGCTCTCGCTGGAGCTGCGTGAGCGCGTCGCGGAACTGCAGCGCGCTCTGAAACCGCGCGTCCGGGTCCGGCGCGAGCGCCTGCAGCACCGCGCGCTCGAGCGGCTCGGGGATCTCGACGCCGCTGACGGCCGCGCTCGGCGGGACCGGCGTGTGGTCGTGCGCGGCCCCGCTCGCGCGCGCGCCGGTCGGGACCGGCATCTTGTTGGTCAGCAGGCGGTACATCAGCGCGCCCAGCCCGTAGATGTCGACGCGCGGATCGAAGGGCGCGTTGTCGAGCTGCTCCGGCGCCATGTAGCCGGGTGTCCCGAGGAACTGGTCGGTCGGCAGCTCGGCGTTGGACTCCTCGGGGGCGCCGAGCTGCCGCTTGTGGTGGTAGTAGCTCGGCGTGAACTTGGCGATGCCGAAGTCGAGGACCTTGATGAAGTCGCTCTTGCCGCGGTAGGCGATCCGCATGCAGTTCGCGGGCTTGATGTCCCGATGGATGATTCCGCGCTCGTGCGCGGCGGCCAGCGCCTCGCAGATCTGCGCGCCGATATCGAGCACGCGCCACCACGCGAGGCGCCCGTCCTGCCACAGCGTCTCGCCAAGATCTTCCCCTTTGAGCAGCTCCATCACCAGGTAGACGAGGCCGTCCTCGGTCTCGCCGATGTCGATGACGTCGACGATGTGATCGTGCGCGAGCTGGCTGATCGCGCGCGCCTCCTCGAGGAAGCGGCGGTTCAGCTCGGCGCTCTCGGAGTGCTCGGGGTTGAGGACCTTGACCGCGACCGACTTGTGCAGGACCTGGTCGAAGGTCTCGTAGACGGTCGCCATGCCGCCCTTGCCGAGTCGTCGCCGCAGCTGAAAGCGCCCGCTGAAGACCCGCCCCGTGAAGTCGTGCTCGCGCCACGGGCCGATCCCGGTGGTGCTGGGCTCGCGCGTGTACTCGGGCGGCGCGCCGACCGGCGCCTGGCTCGGCTCGCCCGGCGGGCGGATGCGCGTCGGCTCCTCGGCGCGTCGCCGCGGACGGCTGTCCTCAGAGGCAGCTCCTTGCACAACCCCGGAACCGGGCGCCTGGCGGCCTCGACCGTGTGCGGGCGAGGGGGTCATTCGACTACCTTGGTGTCCCTCGCCGAAGGTTATGGAGTGGCCCGATGACATCGAACGCAGCGCTGCATGTTCTGTGTACCATGTGATCCCGATTACGGATCGCGCACCGAGTCGACCAGGTGTGGTTCCGCGCTCGGATCCGGGCGCTCGAAGGTAAGCATCGAAAAATACGTTCTTCTAGATACGAAAAATTCGTTATATAAAATAAGGGATGCCGGCTCCAAAACCGCCCCTCGTGGCCGCAGAACGTCCCTGTGGACGAGTCTGTGGACAAGCTGGGGATAACGGAGCGCATGGGCGAAGGATACCTAACATGTCCCCAGGGCGCGATTTTAGGCGAAGCGTGTCGAGCCGCGCCGCGTTCGCGCTGCTGGCCGCCGTAGCCGTCCTGGGGAGCTCCGCGTGCACCTCGGTCTTCGACGAGGCCAATGCACATGCAGACATGGACTTCGGGACGACCGGCGACGACGAGACGTCGTCGACGACGACCGGCGGCGACGCGACGACCGGCGGCGTGACGACGACGCCCGCCTCGAGCACGAGCACGAGCTCGAGCGGGACGACCGCGGCGCCCGTGGAGGATGAGCCGCCCGTGATCACCGACCTCCGCGTCGGCGGCAGCGTCGAGCCCGGGGTGTTCTCAACGCCAGGTCTGGTCCACGTCGTCGCCGAGGTCGAGGACGACGACGAGGAGCCGCCGACGGTCGTGTTCTACGAGTCGCGCGACGGCGGCGAGTGGGAGGAGGCGGCCGCCGTCAGCGCGCCGCCCTACGCCTACGCGATCGAGATCACGGGCGCCGACTACAGCAACAGCGAGCGCAGCGTGCGGGCGGTCGCGCGGGAGCAGCTCGCGGGCCCTGACGAGGACGAGGCCGGCCCGATCGACTTCGAAATCGCGGTGCCGGCCGGCGGCACGCAGTGGTGGAGCACCTCGCGGGGCACGACGCTCGGCGACAGCGAGGCGCTGGACATCGCCTTCGACGGCGCCGGCAACATCTACGTCACGGGCTACACCTCGCAGGTCGAGGGCGGCCGCGCGATCTGGGTCGCGCGCTACCTCGCCAGCGGTCAGCTCCAGTGGCAGACCGAGGTGCAGCGCGTCGACAAAGACCTCTCCGTCGGTCGCGGCGTCGCGGTCGACAGCCAGGGCAACGCGCTGGTCGTCGGCAGCATCCAGCAGCTCGACGGGCAGATCGACTACGGGCCGCCGGAGCTGTACGCCGCGCGCTACGAGCCCTCGGGCGCGCTCACGTGGGAGACCAGCCCCGGCAAGTTCACGCTGCGGGCCGGCCACGCGGTCGTGATCGACGACAGCGACAACTTGGTGCTCACCGGCTACCGCTACGTCAACGGCCTCGACGAGGACGTGCTGCTGATGGGGATCAACGGCGACAGCGGCAGCCAGCGGTTCTCGTTCTCCTTCGGCGGCGATCGACGCGACGTCGGCAACGACATCGCGCTGACGGCGGACGGCGACGCGGTCATCGCGGGGACGCTGCGCACGGTCGACGCCGCGACGCGCGCCTTCGTCCGCAAGCACGACCTGCACAGCGACAGCAAGGACACGCTGTGGGAGTGGGAGTCCGACGCCAACAGCGAGAACCACCAGGACGAGGCGCTCTCGATCGCGGTCCTGCCCTCGCAGGTGATGATCGTCGCCGGCAGCAAGCGCGCGCTGCCCTCGGGGACGTCGCGGCGGATCGCGTTTGACCTGCTGCCGACGGGCGAGCTCGGCGGCGAGCTCGAGCTCGAGCTGTGGAATCAATATGGCCATGAGGCCATGCGCGGCGTCGGCGTGAATCACCAAGGCCGCTTCGCGCTCGCCGGCGTCGTCTCGCGCCCGCAGGGCTCGCGCGAGGCCTGGACGCAGTACAACCTGAGCCCCGAGCTCTACGCGTGGATCGAGCCGGAGAGCGACCCGGTCGGCGCGCTCGAGATCTCGACCGAGGCCAACGCGGTCGCGGTCGGGCCCTACGGGACCGTCGCGATCGCGGGCTACGTCACCGACGAGGAAGACGCGAACCGCCGCATCATCACGCTGCGGGCCTACTACCCGTGAGCGACCGGCGGCCGTCAGCGCGCGCGTGACGGGAGCTCGAACCACAGCGCGACGTCGAGGCCGAGCAGCAGCTCGAAGCCGCCGAGGCCGAGCAGCAGCGCGTCGGTCCGCGCGTCGACGAGCTCGACCGCCAGCCCCGAGGGCAGCGCGCTCCCGGAGAGCTCCAGGCGGCCGCCGACGCGCAGCCGGAGGTGCGGGCGAGCGCGCGGCGCGAGCCGGTAGCCGACGCTGGCCGACGCCAGCCCGCCGAGCAGCACGGGCGGTGAGTCGCGCGCGCCGGTCGGCGTCGGCGCGCCGAGGGTCGTCCACGGCTCGACGGTGAAGCCGGCGAGCGCCGCGAACTCGACCTCGCCGAGCCGCAGCACGTAGCCGCCGCCGAGCGTGACGCGAGCCCGCAGCGCGCGGACGGTGTCGACGCCGCGGGTCAGCAGCCGGAGCCCGAGGGCCGCCGACGCGCCGACGGGGAAGCGGGTCGAGAGCCGCAGCTCACCGCCGCCGCCCGAGAGCCCCTGGATGCTCCCGGGCCCGAGCACCGCGGCGAAGGACGGGCTCAGGTCGAGGCCGAGCTCGAGGCGCGGCGGAAGGGCGGGGGCGGGCGCGGGCGACCGCGGCGCGGGCACGACGAGCGCCGCCTCCTCCTCCTCCGCCCTGTTCTGATGTGTCTTTATAGACATGTCGAACTCGGGCGCGGGCGACCCGGGAGCTGGGAGCGTGACCTGCACGCGGTCGGGCGTGATCGCTTCCTCCTCGATCGCGGCCAGGGTGTTGGCGAGCACCAGCGCGACGGCGCGGGCGTCGCCCTGGGGGGTCTCGAGCTCGCGCTCGTACGCCCGGCCGTCGCTCTGGATCATCGTGAGGCGCAGCGTCACCGTCACCGCCACCTCGGGCGCGTCCGCGTCTGGATCGTCGGGGTCGAGCTCCGCGCGCGTGAGCTCCTCGATGTCGACGAACAGCCCGCGGGGCGCGTCGTCGTCGGCGCGCAGCGGGGGCGCGTCTGGATCGCCGAAGCGGTGGATGGCGCGCCCCGGCGCGCGCACGCCGAGGGCGTCGCGCAGCGCGTCGAAGTCGACCGGCCCAGGTCGGATCAGCACGAGCTCGATGGCGCCGGCGGTCGTGGTCTTCGCGGGCTCGGCGTGACGCTCGCTCGCGCGTGACGCCCCGGCCGCCCGAGGCGTGAGCGCGAGGACGCCAAAGAGCGCGAGGAGCCAGGCGCTGCGACGGGCGAGCACGGGGCGCGAGGCTTTCACGGTGGTCGAGAGCTCGTCAAATCTGGACGCGCGCGAGGCTCGTCGCGGGGGCGCGGCGCTCAGGGGGCTCCGGTGGACATGTCGCCGTCGCTCCCCGTGGGGAACGCGCCCGGCAAGAGCGGCGCGAAGCAGCACGAATCGTCGTCGACGGCCGCGCAGCAGCCGGGCTCGCGCCCGAAGCAGCACGGGTCGGGCGCGCGAGGATCCTCGAGGCAGCACGCGTGCTGCGGGTTGAGGCAGCAGGGATGTCGCAGGTCGATGCAGCAGGGGTGCTCGGGGCGCTCGCAGCAGAAGCCGAGCGGGTCATCACAGCAAGGGTCCGATGGATCGTGGCAGCAGGGATCCTCGGGGTTGAGGGCGCAGGGGTCGTCGGGGATGGGCTCGGGGTTGGTGCACCACGGATGCTCGGGGTGTTCGCAGCACAGGCCCCCGGGATCTTCGCAGCAGGGGTCGTCGGGCGCGAAGCAGCAGGGGCCCTCCGGGTTCAGGCAGCACGGGTCGGCCTGGCCGTCGTGACAGCACGGGTGCCACGGGGACTCGCAGCACAGCCCGTAGGGATCCTGGCAGCACGGCTCGTCCGGGAATTGACAGCAGGGGTCGTCCGGCGCGAGGCAGCACGCGTCGGGAGCTCCGTCGCCATAGGGCTCGAGGCAGCAGGGGTGCCCGGGCTCGAGGCAGCACAGCCCCTCGGGGTCCTGGCAGCAGGGGTCGTCGGGGCTCTCGCAGCAGTAGCCCTCGAAGCTGGAGGGCTCGGCGGTGCAGCAGGGGCCTTCGGGGTCCTGGCAGCAGGGGCCTTCGGGGTCCTGACAGCAGGGGTCGTCGGGGCGGTAGCAGCACGGGTCGTCGAGCTGCTCGCAGCAGACCTCACCGTTCGCGAGGCCGCAGATCGGGAAGTCGAAGCCCTCATCGCCGCCGGTCGAGCTCGCGTCGACCTCGGCCTCGTCGGGCGCTTCGCACGGGCTCTCGGCTGCGGTCACGCTGTCGATCCCCGAGTCGTCCGAGACCGCGAAGCGCTCGGTCCCGCACGCGAGCGTCAGCGACACCAGCAGCCCGGGGAGGGCGGGGAGGAGAGAGGCGGGGCGAACGATCACGGGCTTGGGACGTCGGCGGTTGACGCGTCCGCGGAGTCTAGCGCGCGCCTGGCCTGCGACGCGTAGGTTCCGTCGGGGTGGCGCGCGAGGTAGTCACGCCAGCAGTCGGCGGCGCGCGTGCTCTCGAGTCGACACAGGCCGGCGCGGGCGTCCTCGCCGAAGCGGCCGCGCGGGAACCTGCGCAGGTACTCGCGCCACAGCGCGAGCCGTCGCGCCTGATCACCCGCGCGACGCGCGAGCGTGAAGCGCTCGGCGTAGGCGAGCTCGACCAGGCGGTGGCGACCGCCGCGTCGGATGATCTCCCGGTACGCGGCGTCGGCCTCCTCGAGCGCGCCCGAGCGCAGCGCGAGCTCGGCGTCGCGGTCGAGGGTGGTGAGCTGCTGGCGCAGCGTCGGGGTGGCGCGCGGCGTCGTCTCGTCCTGCGGCGCGGGCTCGTCCTGCGGCGGCGCGGGCTCGTCCTGCGGCGCGTCGTCGGGGCACAGCAGCTCGTCCGGCGCGCGCTCCTCGAGCAGGCTCTGCCCCGCGTCGTCTGACTCGTCGCGCTCGTTCTCCTCGTCCGGGGCGGCGGCGGCGTCGAGGAGCTCGTCGTCGAGGTCGTCATCGCTCGCTTGGCTCGGTCGACGCGCCCGTCGCGAGCGCGCTGGCTTCGCCTCCTCGGCCTCGACCAGCGCGCGCGTCGTGCCCTCCTGGGCGTCGCGCCCGAAGGTGAGATCGATGACGGACTGGAAGAAGCGCTGCGCGGGCTGCCGCTGCAGCGTCGCGTCCGGCGCGGCGAGCTGGCCGATGAACAGGGCGACCGCAGCGGCCGCCGCGAGCGCGCCCATGACCGCGCCGATCCGCAGGCCGACGCGACGGCGCGGCGCTTGTGCGTGCACGTAGCTCGGCGCGGGCGCGTCGCCTACCAGCGCGATGTGCCCGCGGATGTCGTCCTCGGCCTCCTCGCGCGCGGCCTCGATGAAGCGCGCCAGCGGGTCCTCGTCGGCATCTTTCGAAGCTGTCTGTTCCATCATGTCGAGCAGCTCAGCGTGCTCGGCGGGCACCCAGCCGCGGGGCACCTCGGCAGGATCGAGGCGGTGCGCGCGGGCGATGATCGAGGCGAACGACGGCGGCGCGAGCTCGTCCGCGTGATCGAGGTCGAGCTCGGCGCTCCAGCTCGCGTCCTCGATGAGCGCGTCGAGCAGGTCCTCGCGGCGATCGTGCGCGTCGCGATCGACGTCACGCTCGTCGCTCATGACCGCCTCCGCGTCTTCCCGGAGGTCTTCCCGGAGGTCTTCCCCGAGGTCTTCCCGGAGGTCTTCCCGGAGGTCTTCCCCGAGGTCTTCCCGCGGCGCTCGCTCGGCGCGATCCAGCCGTGCGTGGTCAGCAGGTCGCGCAGGCGGGCGCGCGCCCGCGTGACGCGGACGGCGAGGTTGCCCGTCGTGATGTTGAGCTGGCCGGCGGCCTCGGCGGTCGAGAGTCCCTGCAGCTCGCGCAGCACGAAGGCCTCGCGCAGCCGCGGCGGCAGCTCGTCGAGCGCGGCGTACAGCGCCCGGCCGCGCTCGCGGCGGAGGTAGCCGGCGTCGGGATCGCCTGCTCCTTCGGCCAGCGGGCGGCGGAGCCGGGTGAGCGTCTCGAGGCGCTCGTGGGCGCGCGTCGCGTTGCGCTGCTTTCGCCAGTGCTTGCGCACCACGTTGAGCGCGATCCCGTGCAGCCACGGGCGAAAGCCCTTGCGGCCGTCGTAGCGTCGGCGCGAGATCATGGCCTGCGCGAAGGTCTCCTGCGCCAGCTCCTCGGCGATCGCGCGGTCGCCCGTGAGGTAGCGGAGCTGACGGAACAGGCCGGCGTAGGACTGTTGGTACAGCTGACCCCACAGCTCGGGGTCGCCCGCGCAGGCGCGCCGCACGAGCTCGGGATCGTCGTTGAGCTGCGGCGTCGCGGGAGCGCTTGTGTCGTCACCCTCACCCGGCGCGCCGCTCGCCGGGTTGGCGCCCACCGGGTGGAGGCGGTGGATTGTTGCGACGCGGGTCATGATCGAGCGAGTGGCAGCGGCCCGAAGGCCGCACGATCCGACATTACCGTGACGGCCGAGATGATTACATCGACCGCGGCGCGCGTAGATGCGCCCACAGCGACGCGGCCGCGACTCGCGCTCTCGGCGCACGCGCACGCGCGTCGTGTATCATGCGGACCTCCGTGCGTTGATGCAGGGCTCCGATGAAGAGCTTCTCGAGGCCTGGCGGCAGGGTGATCGGCGCTCTGGCGCGGCCTTGTTTGAGCGCCACTACGAGCCCGTCGCTCGCTTCTTCCGCAACAAGGTCGGCGACCGCGACGGCCCTGACCTGATCCAGAAGACCTTCCTCGCGCTGGTCGAGTCGCGCGAGCGCTTCCAGGGTCACTCGAGCTTCCGGACCTTCCTGTTCGCCGTGGCGCGCAACGTCCTCGGCAAGCACTACCGGACGCGTCGGCGGGACGGCGCGCGCCTCGACTTCGGCGTCACCGCAGCCCACGACCTCGGGCCCTCGCCCACGCAGATCCTCGCCAAGCACGGCGAGCAGCGGCTGCTGCTACAGGCGCTGCGGCGGATCCCGCTGGATCACCAGGTCATCTTGGAGCTGTACTACTGGGAGTCGATGAAGGCGGCCGAGGTAGCGAGCATCGTCAACATCCCGCTCGGGACCGCGCGCACGCGGATCCGGCGGGCGAAGCAGCTGCTCGAGCAGCAGCTCGCGCTGCTGGCGGACTCGCCGGCCCGGCTCGAGAGCACGATCTCGCGGCTCGACGACTGGGCCCGCCGGCTCCGCGCCCAGCTCGTCGACAAGCCCGAGTCGCCGGCGTGACGCCGGCGGGTGATACGATTCGCGTCGTTATGTCTCGATGGACATCTTTGTCGCGACTCGCGGCGCTCACCCTGCTGGCGCTGACGGCCTGCGCGAGCCACGACTCGCCGGAGGACGTCAAGATCATGCGGCTCGGGGAGCCTGGCTCGCGGCCGATCGTGACGCTGGAGACCCGCGACTACCGGGTTCGCGTCCACGGAGGGGACGGTCCGGCGGCGCACCGCTACACCGTCTCGCGCAAGGCCGGTGAGATCGTCGCCGCGAAGATCGATCGCGACGAGCTCGCGCGCAGGTTCCCCTGGCTCGCGGCCCACCTCGAGTCAGCGCTCGCCAAGGGGTGGGTGAGCGAAGAAGAGCTGTACGCCGGCCTGTAGCCCGCGTCACACGACCCGCGCCGACTCGCGCTCGAGCTTCGCCCCGGTCGCACGGCCGCCGCGACATCGATGTCATGCCTGCGTCGGGGGTCTGGGGCCACACCTGATGCCAGCCGACAACAACTGCGGCGCTGAGATCGTGGTCGACGTTGGCGCGTTGAGACCTTGTAAGGAATCTCCAGTTTTTTCTCGACTGGCCCGTTCCATGCAAAGCCTGAGTGTGGCAGACGCGTTTCGCGTGAATGTTTGGGCGCGGCCGCGCGTCCCGTTGGTGAACACTACTTAGGCCTAGGCCTCGCTTAAAGGAGGACAGAACGATGATCTGGCTGTCCATCATTGCCCTCATGCTCCCGTTTTACCTGTACCTCGAGTTCTCCGCGCGCACTCCATCGCGCTGAATCGCCCACGTGCCCGCCGGCGCGGCCGGCGTCCTCGCGGACAGGCGACCTCCGGCGGAGGTCGCTTTTCTCGTGGCCAAAGCGACCACACGCACCTCCCTCGTTCACCCGCTGCGGTGAACCCAGCCAGCACGGCCCGCGCGTCTCCCCGCGCGGGCCGTGCTCGTTTCGAATCAGCTGTCTCGAGCGACATCTACGGGAAGATGACGCGCGCGGCCGCGTGGCCGCCCTCGAGATGTCCACGAAGGCGCGTCAGTCGAGCGCGCGCGGGCGACGGTCGGCCGCCTCGCCGAGCGCGAAGATCGCCATCGCGCGGGTGAGGAGGTCGCGCCGGTAGGGCGTCACCCCGCCGTCTTTGACGAGCTTGTTCATGACGTGGAGCAGCGTGCGGAGGTTGTCGATGTCGTCCGCCATCAGCGCGGCGAGCTCGTCTTCGAAGGCGCGGATGAACAGCCAGCGGTCGTCCTCCGCGCGCAGCGTGTCGAGGAAGCGCGTCGCGTCGCGCTCGATCGTCTCGCGCGTGACGTCCCGCGGGGCGTAGGCGCGCACCGCCGGCCACAGCCCGTCGGGGAGGGGCTGCGGGCGCGGCAGGTCGACGCTCGCGCAGCTCTTCAGCAGGAACGCGCAGCTGTGCCCGTGGGTCCAGCCGTCGACGAGCTCGAGCAGCTCGACGGTTCGACGGACACGGCGCGCTGTGTCGGCCACGCTCGGCGGCCGGCGCTGGATCAGCGCGTCCGCGCCGTACAGCTGGACCTCGTCGTGACCGAAGTGGACGCGGCCGTGCGGTCCGTCGACGCTCATCTGCCCCTCGGAGTGACGCAGGACCGTGTGCGCGAGCGCGGCGACCCCGGAGAGCTCCCGAACGCCGCCGAGCCGCGCGACGCGGGCCATCGAGGACACGGCGTGGTTGAGCGCCTCGCGGCCGCGGCCCTTGAGCAGCCGACTGCCGTGGACGAGCGCGACCCTGTGCAGCTCCTCCGGCTCGACCCGCTCGAGCTGCGCGCTCAGGTAGGCGCGGGCGCGCTCGATCAGCGCGGGCGCGGGCAGCTCGCAGTAGCAGGGACCGTACTTCTCGAGCTCCCACTGCGCGTGCCGCTGCTGCAGCGCCGTCCAGTGATTCGTGAGCACGCCGCTGAGCCGCATGAGCGCGGCCGCCGAGGTGAAGGCGGTCCAGTCAGCGGGGAAGGGGATCGGTCGCACGGTCGGTCTCCTCGAGTGAAGCCGTCACGCGCGGCGGCGCTGCAGATAGGCGCGCGCGCTGCTGATGATCCACGCGTAGGCCTCGACCGCGAGCACGATCGCGAAGATGTCGTAGGGCGTGCGCAGCCGGATCGAGCCGAAGAAGAACGACGAGATGAAGAACAGGCCGAGCAGCTGCAGCGCGCACAGCACCAGCGCGGGGTTTTGGCGACGGCGGCGCAGCGCGAGCCCGATCCCGATCAACGACGGGAAGAGCACCACCGCGTTAAATACGTAGATGAAGGCCTTGGAGTAGCGGTGGAAGGTCTCGCGGTTGCGCGAGGAGTCGGGCCACTGGCTGTTGTAGATCCACAGCCCCGTGAGGTTGACGAGGCCGTAGCGCAGCTGCTCGAGCGTGCCGGTCTCGCGGATGCAGAGCTGCTGCAGCGCGCGGTGGATGTCGGGGTCGCCGATGTAGCCGACGAACTTGATGCCGTAGCCGTCCTTGGCGACGCGCACCGGCACCCACTTGCTGCTGCCGTCCTTGCGCGTGATCTCGATCGTGAACTTGCGCGCCTCGGTGCCGAGCGCCGGGCGCATGCCGAGGAGGTGCTCGTGCGGGACTTTGCGCATCCGCGTCTGGAACGGGATGATGCCGATGAGTCGCCCGTCGCTGACGCCGCGGCTGCGGTCGAGCTGGCGCTTGTTGTGGAACGCCTGGGTGCGGGCGTTGTGACAGCGCGCCGCCGTGCGGTTGGCGTTGGCGGCCTCGGCGATGCCGCCCCACTCGCCGGTGTGGGCGTGGAAGCGCCACAAGCTGAAGCCGAAGATCCCGGCCAGGCAGGCGCCGACCACCAGCACCTGCCCGAGCTTCGCCGAGGTCTGTCCGCGCCAGCGCGTCACGCCCCACAGCAGCACGGTCAGGGTGAAGAACACGGCGAGCTGGGGCCGCAGCGCGAAGGCGAAGGCGGCGGCGACGCCGGCCTGGAGCGCGCCGCGCCCGTCCTGCAGGAGGACCGCGAGCCGCCAGGTCGCCCAGACGCCGAAGCACAGCGCCGGCGTCTCCGAGGTGAAGAAGCCGGTGGTGACGAGGTTGGGGTGCCAACACAGGGCCGCGAAGCCGACCACCGCCGCCATCCACGGGCGGGTGCAGACCCGCGCCGCGAGCAGGTAGGCCATGGGGATCACGGCCGCGCCCATCAGCCCCCAGACCACGCCGGCGGCGTACAGGCTGTTGCGCACGATCAGCAGGACGCCGGCCAGCAGGTAGTGGGTGCCGTAGGCCTGCCAGGCGAGGTTGCGGGTGCCGGGCTGAAAGCCGTGCTCAAACAGCCCGCGCGCGCGCGCGACGTAGCCGTGCATATCGCTGAACACGTAGGCCGACGGCGGGTGAATCCACAGGACCCAGAGCAGGCGCGTGACCAGGGCGAGGCCGGCGAGGATGAAGAGCATCCTTTGGTTGGGGCGGCTCAGGAGCGTGATGGCCCGCAGCAGGGCGCGGGGGGGCGCGGCGCGGGGCGTTGCTGACGCCGACGCTGACTCTGACTCAGTGGTTTCGGTCATGCCGCGACAGGATCCGGGGAGGTGGGCCGACAGCGCGCGGCGGCGTGGCGCCGCCTCGCTGTGGAGCTTCGAGGAAGATACATAGTCCGCGGGCGTCTCGGTAGCGCGGATGACGAACCAGCCGCGGCGAGGCGCTCAGGCGCCGGGCGAGCGCTCGAGCGCGCGGACGATGTCGCAGAAGTCCCGTCCGCGGTGCGCGTAGCTCGGGTACCAGTCAAAGCTGGCGCAGGCCGGGGACAGGATCACCGCGTCCCCGGGGCGGGCCAGCTCGCGCGCGCGCTCGACCGCCTGGGCCATGGTCTCCGCGCGGGCCGTGGGCACCACGTCGCCCGTGGCCGCGAGCACGGCCGAGGCCGCCTCGCCGATCGCCACGAGGCCGCGACCCTGCGCGGCGAGCAGCCCGCGCAGCGGGGTGAGATCATCGCCCTTGGGCCGTCCGCCGGCGATCAGGACGAACGGGCGGTCGAAGCCGTCGAGGCTGGCGATCACGCTCGCCATGTTGGTCGCCTTGGAGTCATTAAAGAACACCACCCCGTCGCGCGTGCCGATTGGCTCCATGCGGTGCGGGAGGCCCGCGAAGTCGCGCAGCCCTTGGAGGCAGGCCTCTGGCGAGGCGCCGAGATGGCGGGCCGCGGCCAGTGCGAAGAGCGCGTTTTTGCTGTTGTGGCGCCCGGCGAGCCGCAGCGCCGCGCGCGGGTACTGCTCGCCGCCGGGGAGCTGGAGCCCGTGGCCGGGCCCCTCCTCACCGAGGATTCGCGCGTGCGCCCCGGCGCTCGCGGTCTCGGTCCCCGGGGCCGGATCGACGAGCACGAGCCGCGCGCCCTCGGGGACCCAGGCGCGGAGGTGCGCGGTCCAGTCGTCGCGGGACTCGAGCAGCGCGAGCCCGGCCGGCTTGAGCCCCAAGAACACGCGCGCCTTGGTCTCGGCGTAGTGCTGCATCGAGTCGTAGCGGCTCAGATGGTCCGGCGTGACGTTGAGGACCATGGCGACATCGACCGGGAACGCCCCCGAGATCGTCTCGAGCTGGTAGCTCGAGCACTCCAGCACGAGCGCGTCCGGGGGCGCGGATCCGTCGAGCGCGGCGAGCACCGCCTCGGACAGCGGGGTCCCGAGGTTGCCGCCGGTGAACGGTCGGCCGCCGGCGGCGGTCAGCAGCGCGCCGGTCATGGCGGTGACCGTGCTCTTGCCGTTGGTCCCGGTGATCAACGCGGTCTTGATCCCGCGCCAGCGCGATTGGACGGCGCGCAGCGCCAGGCTCAGCTCCCCGAGGATCGCGGCCTTCGGCGCGAGCGCGCGCTGTCGCGCGAGGATCGGCGTTGGCGGCACCCCGGGGCTGAGGATCAGCGCGTCGACGCCCTCGAGGGCCGCGCGGGGCACCTCATCCTCGCCCAGAAACAGCTCGCAGCCCGCGGGCAGCGTGGCCACGCCGGGGTGCGGCGCGGCGGCGGTGTGCGGCCGTTGGTCGTAGGCGCGGACGTGGACCCCGGCGGCCGCGAGCAGCCGCGCCGCCGCGACGCCGCTGCGCCCGAGGCCGATGACGAGCGCGCGCCGCCAAGGCGGCAGGAGGGGCGTATCAGGGGCCGCGTTGTGCTCCACGTGTCACCGCAGCTTGAGGGTGGCAAGGCCGATCAGCGCGAGCACGAAGCTGATGATCCAGAAGCGGACCACGACCTTGGGCTCGCTCCAGCCCTTGAGTTCGAAGTGGTGGTGAATCGGCGCCATCCGGAACACGCGCTTGCCGGTCAGCTTGAAGCTGACGACCTGGACCACCACGCTGACGGTCTCGAGCACGAAGATCCCGCCGACGATGACGAGCGTGAACTCGTTCTTCGACGCGACCGCGAGGAAGCCGAGGCCGGCGCCCAGCGGGAGCGAGCCGACGTCGCCCATGAACACGCTGGCCGGGAAGGTGTTGTACCAGAGGAAGCCGACCCCGGCGCCGACCAGCGCGCCGCAGTAGATCGAGAGCTCCCCGACCCCGGGGATGTGCGCGATGTTGAGGTAGCGCGCGATGTCGAAGCCGGCGATCAGCGTGCCCGCGAGGTAGGTGAGCAGCAGGAAGGTGCCCGAGGTGAAGATCACCGGGCCGATCGCCAGGCCGTCGAGGCCGTCGGTCAGGTTGACCGCGTTGGAGAACGCGACGATCACGAACACGGCGAAGCCGAAGTAGATCGCCATGGGCAGGTACGGCGCGCGCTCGTAGAACGAGATCAGCGGGAACGCGAGCCGGTAGCGGATGTTCGCCGGGATCACGCCCGAGACGTCGGCGGCCGGCGCTACGCTGCACTTCTGCGTCATCCACCACGAGCAGCTGTCGAACACGTCCGCGAGCTGGAAGTCGAACAAGAACCAGCAGGTCAGCGCCGAGATCAGGATCTGCAGCAAAAACTTGACCTTGCCCGGCATCCCGCCGGAGCTCTTGCGCTTGACCTTCATCGCGTCGTCGATGAAGCCGATCACGCCGGTGCCGGCGGTCACGAGCGTGGCGAGCACCACGAAGGGGTTGTTCATGTCCGACCAGGCGACGGTCGGGATGATCAGGCAGAACAGGATCAGGCTGCCGCCCATGGTCGGCGTGCCGCGCTTTGAAAAATGCGACTCGGGCCCGTCATCGCGGACGACCTGACCGAGCTGGATCCGCTGCAGCGTGCGGATGAACCACGGGTACAGGATCAGCGAGAGCAGCAGCGCCGTCATCGTCGAGGCGATGATGCGCGTCGACGTGTAGCGGAGGACATTGAGCCACGACAGCCAGGAGACCTGATCGTGGAGAGAGAAGAGCAGTTGATAAAGCAATCCCCGGCCTCGTCGACTACAAGTGACACACAAGCGGCCCGCGACGCAAAATTGTCTATCGCGGCGCTGGCTGCACCCGGATACGCGCCGCGCCTACTCGAAAATCCAGCCGCGCCACGCGTCAGGCACGCGCTGGGGCAGCCGGTAAGCGAAGGACATCGGGTTCCAGTGCGGGCGGGCGGGCCGCTTGCGCAGGGGCAGGCCGGCCTGCTCGGGCGTGCGGCCGCCCTTGCGCCGGTTGCAGTCTTTGCAGCAGGCGACGACGTTGTTCCACTGGGTGGTCCCGCCGGCCACGCGCGGGACCACGTGGTCGAGCGTCAGCTCTGAATGCGAGCACTGCTTGCCGCAGTACTGGCACTCGTGGTCATCGCGGAGGTAGACGTTTTGGCGCGAGAACCGCACGCCGTGCGGGCGCGGGCGATAGTGCTTGAGCAGGCGGACGACCGCCGGGACCGGGAAGGCCGTCGAGACGGTGTGGACGCAGCGCGCGTAGTTCTCCAGGACCTCGACCTTCTCGAGCAGGCTCATGCACAGCGCGCGCTGCCACGGCGTGATCGTGTGGGGCTGGTAGCCCTGGGTCAGCACCAGCGTTTTTTGGTCCAAGCCCACTGTGGCGGAAGGCTACCACGCAATCCGCGGCTCGCACGTGACGGCGCGGTGTCGCGCTCGTGGTCGCGCGCCGCCGCTGCGGAGGGCTTTTGAACAATCTATATAGATGGTTCTTGGGTCATGTATCGGGAGGTGGGAGGGCGAGCGCGCGTCGCAAATTTCACCTCCGCAGCCGGCTTTGATACATCGACTCGGTGCGCTGGAGCGTCGAGAGGCTGGCCGCGATCACCGGGGGCCGCGTCCTGCGGGCCACGAGCCGCCCGATCGAGGGCGCCTTCTTTGACTCCCGCACGCCGCGGCCGGGGGGGCTGTTCGTGCCCATCATCGGGGCGCGGGACGGCCACGACTACATCCCCACGGCCATCCGCGCCGGCGCGGCCGCGGTCCTGCAGACCCCGGGGCGCCCGCTGCCCGCAGGCGACGAGTGTGGCGTCGTCGAGGTCGCGGATACGCTCGCGGCCTTCACCGCGCTGGCGAGCGACGCGCGCGAGCAATGCACCGGGCCGGTGATCGCGATCACCGGCAGCAACGGCAAGACCACCACCCGCGGCATGGTCGCCGCGGCCCTGGCCTGCACGGGCGGGTTCTCGCGGGTCCTGTGCACGCGGGGCAACTTCAACAACAACATCGGCGTGCCGATGACCCTGGTCAACGGGCCCGAGGAGCCCGACGCCATGGTCATCGAGATCGGCATGAACGCGCCGGGCGAGGTCGACACGCTCGCGAGCGTCGTGCGCCCGACCGCCGCGGTCATCACCAGCGTGGCCGTCGAGCATCTCGAGTTCATGGGCTCGATCGAGGCGATCGCGGCCGCCGAGGCCGAGGTCGTCGCCCACGTCGCGCCCGGCGGCGCGGTGTTTATCCCTGGCGACGAGCCGCTGCTTCATCCGCACGTCGCGGGCGGTGACGTGCGCGTGGTTCACTTTGCGAGGAGCAGCGAAGATTGGACCAAGCCCGCCAAGGTCGAGGTCACCTCGACGCAGCTCGGCCGCACGACCCGGGGAGCCCTGCGGGTCGACGGGCTCGACGCGGACGTCGAGCTCGAGCTGCAATTGTTCGGCGCCCACAACCTGCGCAACGCCGCGGCGGCGCTCGCCGTCGGCCTCGAGCACGGTCTGCCGCTGACGCCGATGCTGCGCGCGCTCGCGGACTTTGAGCCAGTCGGCGATCGCGGTCGCGTCCACGAGCTCGCGCGCGGGCACTTGATCATCGCGGACTGCTACAACGCCAACCCCGGCTCGATGGAGGTCGCGCTCGCGAGCGCGGCGGCGGTCGAGCCCGCAGGGGCGCGGATCGCTGTGCTTGGGGACATGCTGGAGCTCGGGCCCGACGAGGAGCGCTTCCATCGTGAGCTCGGCGAGCGGGCCGCGCGGCTCGGGCTCACGGTCCTGGGGGTCGGTCCGCGTTCGCGGGCCACGGTCGCGGGGGCGCGCTCAGCGGGCGGCGCCGCCGAGCATCTCGGCGACCAGCTCGACGCCGAGGGCTGCCGCGCCGCCGCGCTGCGGGTGTGCGGCCTCCTGGAGCCGCGCGCGAGCCAGGGGCGCGGGGTCGTGCTCGTCAAAGGCAGCCGCGGGATAGCGCTCGAGCGGGTCGTCGCGGCGCTCCTCTCATAGCTCCTCTCATAGCTCCTCTCATAGCTCCTCTCGTGCACGTCTCGTCGCGCGTCGCCGCAGGAGCTGCGTCACAGACCGGCGGCAACTCGGAAGACCGGTGCGGTATCGACCCGCGAAGCGTGTAGACTCGCGGCCGTGAGCGCACACCGTTCTTCTGATGAGCAGCGCCGGGGCCGACGAGCGCTTTCTCGGCTCGTCGCGGGGCTCACGGGCGCCGTCGTCCTCGCGCAGTCGCCCGTCGTTCTCGCCCAGCCCTCTGAGCAGCCGGCGGCTCAACCGGCGCCGCAACCAAGCGCGGCGCAACCGACCGCGCAGCGCCCCTCGTCGCAGCCGCAACCGCAACCGACGGCGCAGCAACCGACGGCGCAGCAGCCGACGGCGCAGCCGACGGCGCAGCAGCCAGCGACTCAAACGCAGCCCGCGGCGACGCAGCCGCAGCCGCAGCCGCAGCCGACGACGCAGCCGGTGGGTCCTCGCCCGGCGCGCGCGCCGGCGACACCGGCGGTCGTGGTCAAGGCGGAGCCTGGCGCGAAGAGCAGCCGCGGCCCGGACCGCGGCACGCGGCCGCGCTACCACCACGCGCCGATCAACGATCAGCTGTGGCGTGAGCTCGTCCCCTCGACCGTGCTCATGCAGCTCAACTCCGGTCAGCGCGTCTGCGTCTACGTCGTCGAGGTCACGACCGACGAGGTGTTCTACGAGGACATCAAGGGCGGGCGAAAGCACGTCAAGCGCTCCGCGATCTCAGCGCTCCACGAGAACTCGTGGGAGTGCGACGAGAAGAGCATCATCCCCAAGAAAGAGTGGGCGCGCGCCGGCGTCGGCGCCGGGCTCGCGCTCGCGACCCTCGGGACCGCGTTCGCGGCGACCTACGAGGCCGTCGACATGGCGCCGTATCAGTTCGTGCCGGGGCTCTTGCTGATCCTGGCCCCGCCGCCGATGGTCTGGGCGGCGGGTCGCAGCGCGGCCTGGGACCTGCGGGTCTCCGGCATCGGCTGGGCTCGCTGGACCGGCTGGGGTCTGTACGCCGTGTCCGTCGCGGGCCTCGGGATGTGGCTCGTCGCGGATGTCGGCAAGGTCGAGGCCCTCGATTACCCCGGGCACACGGTCTGGCCGGCGGCCGCGGGCTTGCTCTCGACGGTGCTGTTCTCGGTCAACGCCCTGCGCGCGCGCAAGGAGTTAAAGGCGGTGCGAGCGCGGGACTCTGAGCCGCCGGATCGGGCGTCGCGCGCGGGCGTGCAGCAGCTCGGCTTCGGCGTCGCGCCGATGCAGCAAGGCGCGCGCACCCACGGCTTCAGCTTCGGCGTCAGCGGGCGGTTTTAGACCCGCGCTCACCCGCTCGCTGGAGCGGTGGCGACGCGTGGAGTCCATCCAGTCGTGGACCCACGCGATCAGTCTGAACGACCAGGTTCACAAGACGACGTCAGCGCGATCCCGCGCGCGGTCTCAGCGGCGGCGGCGGTGGTATCCTCGCGCCCGATGGAGCTGCCCGATCCGGGGCCCGAGCGCGCGGCCGAGGCGGAGACGCCGGAGTCGACGGAGCTGGAGCCGTCCCCGCCAGCGCAGGAGCCGGCGGAGCCAGCGAAACAGCCCGCGAAACAGCCAGCGAAGCAGCCTGCGCAGTCGCAGCCGAGGGCGCCCGCCGAGAACATCGCGACCTTCGCGACCCGGGTCGCGCCGGCGCGAGAGCAGGAGATCACCGCGGCTGGCACCGTGATCGCGAGCCCGGGCGACGAGGCCACGGATCCCGGCGCGGGCGCGGACCCGGCGGCGTCCATGAACGCCGCGACCGCCGAGCTGATCGGCAAGGAGATCGACGAGCGCTACCGGATCATCCGCCTGCTCGGCGAGGGCGGGATGGGGGCGGTCTACGTCGCCGAGCACCTCAAGCTCCACAAGGAGGTGGCGTTTAAGACGATCCGCGCCGAGTTTCTGGGGCACCAAGACATCATGGGCCGCTTCGAACGCGAGGCCATGGTCACGGCCCAGCTCGAGCACCCGCACATCGTCAGCGCGCTCGACTACGGCCAGCTGCCCGACGACGGCGGCGCCTATCTCGTGATCCAGCTGGTCCGCGGCGAGAGCCTCGACGAGGTGCTGAACCGCGGCGCGATGTCCTGGCCGGTCGCCTGCGACGTGTGCTCGCAGATCGCCGACGCGATGACGGTCGCGCACGCGCGCGGCATCGTCCACCGCGACCTCAAGCCGGACAACGTGCTGATCGAGACCCGCGACGACGGCAAGTACATGGCGCACGTCCTCGACTTCGGGATCGCGCGGATCGTCGAGGGCGACGGCCCCGACAACACCCAGCAAGGATCGCTGACGCGCGTCGGCACGGTCATCGGCACGCCGGGCTACATGTCGCCCGAGCAGGCGATGGGCGCCGAGGTAGATGTCCGAACAGACATCTACGCGCTCGGCGTGATCCTGTGGGAGTGCATCGCCGGTCGCCGCCTGTGGCTGGCGAACGACCTGACCTCGCTGTTCTCGATGCAGCTGACCGAGGAGCCGCCCGCGATCACGACGATCGTCCCCGGCGCGCCCGGCGAGCTCTCGACGCTGATCTCCAGGATGCTCGCGCGCCAGACCGACGATCGCCTCGAGGCCGCCGCAGACATCCGCACGACGCTCAAGCGCATGTCGATCGCCGGCGGGAGCCTCGCGGGCGTCTCGATCGCGAATCAGGTGGAGGGCGCCCGCGGAGCCGGCCTGCGCACCCTCGCTGAGTCCCTGATGACCGGCGCCGAGTCGCTGCGGACCCACGCGGACCCGGTGCTCGCGACGGTGCGCACGACGACCCTGGACGCGGTCGAGGAGCTGCGCGAGGGCAAGCCCGGGCGCAAGAGCCTCTACGTCGGGATCGGCGCGCTGCTGCTGCTGCTGTTCTCGGTCTGCGTCATCTCGCGCCTCGGCGGCGGCGGCGAAGAAGAAGGCGAGCCCGACGCCGCGGACGCGGGGGGTGAGGATGGCCCGTCAGACTCGGGCGACAAGCCCGCGTCGGACGCGAAGAAGCCTGCGGAGACGAAGTCCGACAAGCCCGAGCCAGCGCCCTCACCCGAGCTGGCCGCGCAGATCGAGACGATGATGGAGACCAAGAGCCGCAGCAAGCGCAAGAAGGCGGCCAAGGCGATCCTCGAGGATTTCGAAGAGGACGAGGTGCCGAGCTACGCCCGCCTCAGCGCGCAGCTCGAGTCGAAGCGCAAGTGCGCCGACAAGGACGAGGTGATCCTCGAGATGGCCGAGCTCGGTGACGCGCGCGTCATCCCGGCGCTGATGCGCCTCTACGACTTCCCCAAGAACCGCTGCGGCAACGTGTTCAACAAGACCGACTGCTTCGCGTGCCTGCGGACCAACCTCCAGCGCACGCTCGAGGGCCTCGACCCGGAGTTCGGCGAGGACGACGGCAAGAAGAAAAAGAAGAAGTAGGGGACGTCGAGGACGCGAACCTCCGCGTTCGCGACGGTCCTCGCGGCGGCGTGGAGTCTTTCGTCGCGGGCTGATAGGGTCCTGGGGATGCGGTCCTCATCGCGTCGACCGGCGCCCGACTGGCGCGAGACGCTCGCCGTCTTTGAGCCCAACGCCTTCGCCTGGGACGAGTCGCGGCGCGCGGTGAAGTCGATCCAGCGCGCGATCTCGAGCCTGCGCCCCGGCGCGCGCGCGTCCCCGGCGGACGCGGCCGCGGTCGCGGTGCTGTGGCTCGCGCGGCTCGAGGACGCGATCGTCGGCGTCGACGGCAGCTCCGGCGCCCTGGCGAACGCGGTCAAGCGCGCGCTCGACTGCGCGATCCCGATCATCGCCGGCGCGCCGGTGGACGACGCGACCCGCGACGCGTGGCTCGAGCGACTCGCGGCGCCGCTGCTCGAGGACGCGACGAACCCTGGCGTAGGCGCGGGCGCGCGCGAGGGCGACTCGCTCGCGGTGATCGAGCGCGAGCTCGGCGGCGCGCCGGCCCAGGGCACGGGCGAGCGCGCGCTCGTGCACGATCTGCTGAGCGAGCGCTGGGGCGAGCTGTGCGGGACGCCCGCGCGCGCGTCGGCCTGGGCTGACCGCCTGCTGCCCGCGGTGCGCCGCGCGTGGGGTGCCGAGGGGCTGCACGCCGTCGGCGCGATCGCCTGTCTCTCCGCGCTGCTGACCGCGGGGCGCAACGACGAGCTGCTCTCGCTGCTCTCGCTGCGGACCATCGCGTGCTGGCCCGAGAGGCAGTTTGGTGTGCGCGCGCTCGCGGCCGCAGGCCACGTCGACGCCGCGATCCGCTACGCCGGCGCCTCCAACCCGCTGGGACATCACCACGACCTCTCGATAGCGAGCCTGTGCGAGTCGCTCTTGCTGGCCGCGGGCGAGCGGGAGCGGGCGTACCGGGAGTTCGCGTTCGCGGCCAGCGGCCGGCAGAACTGCCTGCAGACCTTCAAGGCGCTGGTCGCCAAGTACCCCGAGCACGAGCCGAGCACGATCCTCGCCGACCTGATCGGCGCGAGCCCGGGGCACGAGGGCAAGTGGTTCGCCACCGCTCGCACGCTGCGGTTCTTCCAGCTCGCGCTCGAGATCGCCGCGCGCGCCCCCTGTGACCCGCGAACGCTGTGCAGGGCCGCGAGCGAGCGGATGGAGGTCGATCCGCAGTACGCCCTAGAGCTCGGGCTGGCCGCGCTGCGCTGGCTGATCGAGGGGCACGGCGTCGAGATCAGCGCGGCCGACGTGCTCGAGGCCTACGACATCGTCATGCGCGCGGGCGTGCGGCTCGGTGGGAGCCCGGAGCTCCGTCAGCGGCTGCGCGCCGAGGTCCTGCGGCTGTGCGAGCTGCCGGCGCCCTCGGCCTCGTGGGTTCGAGAGCTGCTCGCGAGCGAGCTCGAGTCGAGCTAGCGTCGGCACGGTCTGCGGGGACGCCCGCGCGCGCGTGGTGATATTGTGACGCCGCGATGGAGGCAGAGCGTGGGAGCACGCGAGCGTTGTAACCGGGCCGTGAACGTGTCGATCATCGACCGCGGCGCGCGAGCGCGAAACGTTCGCGTCGCTATCACACGGCTGTCACGTTCGTCTGCGACGCTCACACTCGTTGAGCCTGAGCCTGAGCCAGGGGACAGCCGCGCGCTCGCCCTGGGCGCACACGTGATCACGGAGGCGTGGTGATGAGCCGGTACTCGGTACGTACGCTGACGAGCGACGACTTCAGCACGCTGATGGCGATGGAGGACGCGCTCTTCGAAGTCTGTCGCGAGGGCGTGCTGGGGCCGTACTACGTGCGCCTGTGCTGCGACTTCTTCGCCGACAGCTGCTTCTTGCTCGAGGACGACGGGCGCCCGGTCGGCTACCTGCTCTCCTTCGTGCGCCAGCGCGAGGCCTACTGCACCACGCTCGCGCTGCTGCCGAGCTGCCAGGGCACCCGCGCGATCATCCACCTGCTGCGCGCCTTCATCACGCGCATCATCGACGAGGTCGAGGTCTGCTGGTTCACCGTCGAGGAGGAGAGTCAGGCGGTTCGGGCGCTGCACGCGATGCTCGGCGCCGAGGAGCAAGATGTCCGTCCGGACTTCTACGGGATCGGCAACGCGCGCATCGTCTCAAAGATCGATCGCGCCGGCTTCGAGCGCGCCCGGCCGCGGCTCGAGCGGCTCGGTATCGTCCCGCGCCGCGTCGAGGTTCAGGCGAGCGCCGTCGAGGTGCTCCAGTGAGCGCCTCCCCGGTCGTGCCGACCCCCGGGGTCAGCGGCCTCAGCGGGCTCTTGACCCTCGCGCGTCGCCTCACCGCCGACGGCCTCTCGCTCGGCGGCCTCGCGGCGCGCGGGCGCACCATCGTCCCCCACGCGGTCGTCCGCGCGCACGAGCAGGTCCGGCTGCTCCACGAATTCTGCCAGCGCGTCTGCGATCGTCACAGCGTCGAGTTCGTCGTCCGCGGTCGCAGCCCGCGGCGCCCCTCCGTGCTCGTCGCCAACCATCTCGGCTACCTCGACCCGATCGTCATCTGCGCGATCCATGGCTGCATCCCCGTCGCCAAGCGCGAGGTCTCCGGCTGGCCGCTGGTCGGCAGCGCCGGCGACGCGACCGGCGTCATGTTCGTCGAGCGAGGCAACGCCCACAGCGGCGCGCGCGTGCTCCGGCGCGCGATCCGGGCGCTGCGCTACGGCGTCTCGATCCTCAACTTCCCCGAGGGCACCACCACCGACGGCGCCGGCGTGCTCGAGTTCCGCCGCGGGATCTTCGGCGCCGCGCGCCTCGCCGACGTCCCGGTCGTCCCCATCCACGTCGCCTTCGAAGACCCGACGATGTGCTGGATCGGCGATGACGAATTCATGCCGCACTACCTCGACTTCTCCCGTCGCCGTCGCGTGCGCGTGAAGGTCTCGTTCTGCGAGCCCCTCGATCCAGCCGCCTTCCCCACCGCCTCTGCGCTCTCCGACGCCGCCTACGAGCGAATCTCGACGATGGTGCCCGAGAGCCGCCTGAACTGATTCCTTCTTTTTCAAGTTCGTTGGTTCGTTGGTTCGTTCGTTCGTTCGTTCGCCCGTTCGTTCGTTCGTTCGCCCGTTCGTTCGCAAGCACGTTCGTTCACCCGCACTTTCGCAAGCACGTTCGTTCACCCGCACTTTCGCAAGCACGTTCGTTCACCCGCACGTGCGAACGTTCGCACGTTCGCACGTTCGCGCGCGGAGGTTCGAGAACAAGGACGAGCCACCAGAGCATGTGAACGACCCCGAAGGAGGGCGTTCACGTGGCTCCGCCCAAGACCGCTGCGAAGCGTCGGCAAGAGGACCGTGAGCGCAGCGGCGGAGCGGGGCGGAGAGGGAGGGGCGGGGGGTCGAATGAGGACTTAAGCCGTGTGACCGGCGCCCGAAGGGTGTCGGTCACGCGCGCCCCGCAAGTAGCGCCCCCCGCCCCTCCCTCCAAGAGCCCCGCGGAACAAATCAAAAGCGCCACGACCAAAGCGGAGGCGCCAATCGAGGCCAAGGTTCGAAGCACCCAAAATCGAAGCAAAGCACAAAGCAAAAGCACAAAGCAGAAGCACAAGGCAAAAGCACGAAGCAGGCAAGCCCGGGCTAGCGCGAAGACCCTAAGATGTGCGAAGAGACCCCCATGCCGCAGCAGCCCGCGAGCGCGTACCTCCGCCACGGTCAGACGCCCTTCTTCCGCCTCCCGGTCGTCGACATCACCGCCCAGGGGCCCGCCGCCTACGAAGGCGCCGACGCGATCGTGCTCGGCGTGCCCTGGGACGGCAGCGTGACCTACCGGCCAGGTGCACGCTTCGCCCCCTACGAGCTGCGGCGCGTCTCCGCGATGGTCCAGAGCGTTCACCCTGTCCACGCCGTCGACGTCTTCACCGCGCTCGACGTCCGCGACGGCGGCAACGTCGTCTTCCCGCCCTTCGACCCCGAGGCCACCCGCGCGCTCATCCAGCAGGAGGTCGCCCACATCCTCGGGGCCGGCGCGCGCCCCTTCGTCGTCGGCGGCGACCACTCGATCGCGCTCCCGATCATGCGCGCGCTCGCCGGCGTCCACGGCCCGCTCGCCGTGGTCCACGTCGACGCCCATCTCGACACCAGCACCGCCGCCGTCTGGGGCGAACCCTACCACCACGGCACGCCGTTTCGTCACGCCATCGAGCAGGATCTCGTCGCCCGCGGCGCTCTGCACCAAGTCGGGATCCGGGCGACCTGGGGCGGCGCCGACGAGGCCGAGCTCGTCAAGTCGCACGACGGGACCATCTACACCGTCGACCGCGTCGCCGACGAGGGCATCGCCAAGGTCGCGAGCGACATCTGCACCGCGGTCGGCGACCGGCCCGTCTACATCTCCTTTGATGTCGACGGCGTCGACCCCGCCTTCGCGCCCGGCACCGGCACCCCGGTCCCCGGGGGCCTCAGCGCCCGCGAGGCGCTGCGCCTGATCCGCGAGCTGCAGGGGATCAACCTCGTCGGCATGGACCTGGTCGAGGTCGCGCCCGCGCTCGACCACGCCGACATCACGCTGCACCTCGGCGCGCACGTGCTCTACGAGGGCCTCGCGCTCGCGGCGTTGGCCAAGCGTGAGCGGGAGGAGGGCGCCGAGTAGGCGTCCGCGAGGTCCTGCGTGGGTATCTTGAGACATATCGGAAACACGCCGCTCGTCACGCTCGAGCGGATCGGCCGCGGGCTGCCGGCCGCGCTGCTCGTGAAGTGTGAGCACATGAACCCCGGCGGCTCCGTCAAGGATCGGATCGCGCTCGCGATCGTCGACGACGCCGAGCGCCGCGGCCTGCTCGAGCCCGGCGCGACCCTGATCGAGGCGACCGCTGGCAACACGGGCGTCGGCCTCGCGCTCGTCGCTGCGGCCCGCGGCTACCGGCTCGTCTGCGTGATGCCGGAGAAGATGTCGGTCGACAAGCGCGCGTCGCTCACGGCCATGGGCGCCGAGCTGCTCATCACGCCCAACGCCCCGCCCGCGAGCCCCGACAATTTCCAGAACGTCGCCGCCCGCCTCGCGCGCGAGCGCGGATGGTTCTTGACCGATCAGTTCAACAACCCCGCCAACCCCCGGGTCCACGCTGAGACGACCGCGGCCGAGCTGCTCGCGCAGGTCGACGGCCCGATCGGCGCGTTCGTAGCGGGCGCGGGCACGGGCGGGACGATCACCGGCGTCGGTCGCCGGCTCAAGGCGAGCTGGCCCAACGTAAAGATCATCCTCGCCGACCCGATCGGCTCGGGGCTCGCCGACTGGGTCGAGACCGGAGAGATAGGGCCGGACGGCAGCTACGAGGTCGAGGGTATCGGCTCGAGCAAGCCGCCTACGAACCTCGACCGCGCCGTCATCGACGGCGCCGAGCGAGTGAGCGACGCCGAGAGCTTCGACATGGTCGCGCGCCTGATCCGCGAGGAGGGGCTCTTGGTCGGCGGCTCCGCCGGCACCAACGTCGCGGCGGCGCTCCGAGTCGCGCGCCGCGGCGGCCTCGAGGGCCCCGTGATCACCGTCCTGTGCGACTCGTGGGACCGCTACCGCGCGAAGCCGTGGATGCGGCGCCTGCTCGACGCGTCGTGAGCGATCGGCTCGGCTTGCGGGTCGCGGGGGCGCGCGCGAGACTGGGGCGGTGCGGCGCGCGCTGATCGGGGTCTTGGCCGTCTTGCTCTCGAGTCAGGTCACGCTCGCCTGCTCGGGCGGCGCGACCCTCGAGCAGCCCGGCGCGGCGGCGCCCTCGGAGTCCGCAGCGTCGCGGTCGCCGGAGTGCGCGCCGCAGCGCTGCGGGAGCGACGACGGCGGCTGCGACGCGGTCGTGCTCGAGAGCGTCTGGATCTGGAACGGCGAGCGCTGCGTCGAGGCCTACGCGAGCGGCTGCGGCGTCGCGGGTCCCGACTGCGCCGCGCTCTATTCGAGTCGTGACGAGTGCGCGCAGGCGCGGGCCTCGTGCGCGTCGCCGTGAGCGGGCGGACTCAGCCCCGGCGACGCGCGAGCGCGGCCGCGGCCTCCTCGCGGTCGTCGAGGTGCTGCTTGGTCGTGCCGACGATCTGGTAGTCCTCGTGACCCTTGCCGGCGATCAGCACGATGTCCTCGTCCGCCGCCGCGGCGATCGCCAGCGCGATCGCGGCGCGTCGGTCGACCTCGCGGATCAGCTTCGGGCGGTCGCGGGGCGCGACGCCGGCGATCATCTGGCGCACGATCGCGTCCGGGTCCTCGGTGCGCGGGTTGTCCGAGGTAGCGACGAAGCGGTCGGCGTTCGCGGCCGCGAGCTCGCCCATGAGCGGGCGCTTGACGGGGTCTCGATCGCCGCCGCAGCCGAGCACGACCCACAGCTGACCGCGGCAGCTGGGGCGCACGGCGGCGAGCGCCCGGGCCACCGCGTCGGGCGTGTGCGCGTAGTCGACGAGCACTTTCGGACCTGTGACTTTGGGCAGCTCGACCGGCTCGAGGCGACCCGGCGCGCCCCGGGTGCGCCGCAGCCCCGCGAGCGCCTGCTCGAGCGTCAGGCCGAGGCCGAGCGCGAGGCCGATGGCGACGAGCGCGTTGTCGATGTTGAAGCCGCCGATCAGCGGCGTGCGCAAGAGCCCCGGTCCGCGGGGCGTCATGATCTCGGCGGCGGTCTGGATCGTCGGGCCGTCGTCGTCTCGGGCGAGCGCCTCGGGTCGGCGCCACCGCACCACTCGCAGCGCGGCGTCCTCGCGCGCGCGCGAGGCGAGCCAGGCGACGCGACCCGACGCGCGCGCGCGGCCCAGGAACTCGACGGCCGCCGGGCCGCAGTCGGCCGCGACCGCGACGCCCTCGGGCTCGAGCTGCTCGGCGAGCAGGCACTTGGCGGCGAGGTAGTCCTCCATCGAGGCGTGGAAGTCGAGATGGTCTTGGGAGAAGCTCGTGAGGCCGGCGGCGCGGTAGACAAGCGGCCGCGCGCGACCCTGGGCCAGCGCGTGGGATGAGACCTCCATGACCGCGTCCGTGCCCCCGCGCGCGACGGCGCGGGCGAGCAGCGCCTGCAGCTCGAGGGGGAAGGGCGTGGTGAAGCGGGCCGTCTCGTCACGGTCGACGACCCAGTTGCCGGTGGTGCCGATCCGCGCGTGCCGGCGCCCGGCGGCGCGGAGCATCGCGGCGACCAGGAAGGTCGTCGTGGTCTTGCCGTTGGTACCTGTCACGCCGGCCAGGCGCATGCGCTCGCCGGGGCGCGCGAACGCGTTGGCCGCGATCTCCGGGTAGGCGGCGTTGCTGTCGCGCAGCCAGACGACGCCGCGGCCGGCGAGCGCCGGCTCGTCGGGCGCGACGCGGCCGCGCTCGAGGATCAGGACCCGCGCGTCCGCGCGGGCGGCCTTGCCGACGAACTGGTGCGCGTCGTGGGTGACCCCGCGCGTAGCGAGGAAGGCGGCGCCCGGGCCGACGCGTCGCGAGTCGACCTCGACGCGCGTGACCTCGGTCGACGGGCCGCAGCGCTGGTACTCCGGCGCGAGGCCGCGCAGCAGCGCCTCGAGGGTGCGCGGCGGGTGGCTCAGCGAGCGCCTCCCCGGCGCGCGTTCAGCTTCGCGATCGCGCGATCGATCATCTCCACCTCGTGGAGGTACAGCTCGCCGCCGACGTTCCCGCGCGGGTTGATCATGAGCGCGCCGACTCGGTGCTCGACTGCGGCCCTGAACACCTCCTCGGCGGAGCGCAGCACGTAGGGCCAGCCGCGGGGCTTCCACAGCCGCAGCGAGTTCCAGTCGGTGAATACGCCGAGCACCGGGCGCCCGCGCATGGTCTCGAACACGTGCGGCTCGTCCTCCTCGCGCGCGCTGGCGAGCGGGAGCAGGTAGGTGGCGCGCGCGAGCGCCTGGTACAGCTGCATCCGCGACTCGCTGTCGCGCCGCTGCGCGACGCGCCGCATCGCTCGCACCAGCTCGACGTTGCGCGTCGGCTCGGCGTCTCCGAGCGCGACCGCGAACTCGATCGGCTCGTCCGCGCCCACGCCGAAGGCCCGCGCGAAGATGTCGGAGATCTCGCGCGCCAGCTGCTGACGCTCGGAATCGCTCCCGAGCTTCACGGTCTTGCTCGGGCCGGGCCGCCGGCTCGACGAGCGGTAGCCGTGCTCCTCAATCACCGCCGCGCGCCCCTCGGTGAGCTTGGCCGGGCGCGAGAGGTCGCGGTTGCCGATGACCTCGACGGTCACCGAGTTGCGATCGCGCGCGCCGGTGATGATCGCGTGGTACTCGCCGGCTGTCATCGTCAGCCGGTTGTAGTCGCCGCCGGCGCTCGTCAGGGTCTCGACGTGGGCGAGCAGGCGTGTGATCTGGGCGTCGTTCACGATCGATCGCGGGCGCGCCGGGAGCATACCAGCATCACGCGGCGCCACGTCACCTGCCCCATCGGGCAACATTCCCGGAGGGGCGGGCCGCACGGACGCGGCGCCGCGGCGCGCGACGATCCCGGAGCGCGGCGCAGTTCTGAACGATCAGTGTGTAGTCAAATAGTTCACACAGCCCCCAGGCCGCTCGCGTCACGCCCGTCATTCGTGCAGGTCTGCGTTCGGGGGGCGCAGGCCTCGCTCGAGCCCAACGCCCGGGGGCCGGTAATCCCTGGGCGAGATGGTGAGTTCGTGTCTATGCTAACGCCATGGCGAACGACGGGTTCTGGGAGCGATACGACCAGAAAGTGATCGAGGCCCAGGCCCTGCGCACCCGCGTACGAGAGCTCGAGAGCAACCTCGAGGACCTCGTGGGCGACCGCGACCGTTGGGTGCAGACCTGCAACGGGCTCAAGCAGAAGCTCGCGTCCGTACGCAGCCTGGCCGAGAAGCTCGCGGAGACGCCCACGCGGACCGTCGTCATGCAGCTCGAAAAAGACCTCGTGCGCGCGCGCGGCGTCATCGGGCTGATGCTCATCGCGCTCTCCGACGCCTGGAGCGAGCACGATCTCGCCTGGAAGGTGTCGAAGCGCGGCGGCGGCAAGCTGCTGGCGAGCATCACCGGCGGCACGCTCGATGTCGTCCCCAGCGACGGCTTCGTCAGCCGCGAGTGGCTGCAGCAGCTCGTGCTCGACGACCTGCGCAACGAGCTCACACCCGCCGACATGCCCGACAGCGAGAACGACCTGCAGATCGTCGACGCCGATGATGACGTCGAGATCAACGTCGACCCGGGCGAGGAGCGCGGCGAGACCGGCCGCTACGAGACCGCGAACATCCGCCCGTTCCAGGCCTCGCGGGTGACGATCGTCGGCAAGCCGAGCTTCCCCAAGGACGAGGCGGACGTGGACGAGATCGAGGTCGACCTCGAGGAGCCGCGCGGCTCGTCACCGCTCCCGCCGCCGCCGCCGAGCTCCGCGATCAACATCGGGGTCCCGCCGCCGCCGCTGATCTCGACGCCGAGCGAGTGAGCTCCGCGCGCGATGTAGTCGAAGGGGCCACCCGCGTGAAGGCCGCGGCGCGGCTCGCTGGCGCCAAACAGCGAGCGGCCGGCGGACCGCGTATCGCGCTCGCCAGATCCGTGATTAGCTGGAGCCTCGCCCACAACGGCGAGAGCGTGGCGAAGAGCATGATAGTAGTGAACAGGTTTTTAGGGTCATGTCGTTTTAGTCTCGTCGCGCTCGCGGCGACCGTCACGCTCGCGGGCGTCGCGGCGACGGCGAGCGCCGCGCCCGGGCTGACGACGCCGCCGGCGGCGAGCGAGATCTTCGGCGGCGAGCCCTCCGCGGTCTGCGGCTGGCCGGCGACGGTCGCGATTGGCGAGTGCACCGGCACGCTCGTGCACCCCGAGCTCGTGATCTACGCCGCGCACTGCCCCATCCTGATGATGGAGGACCCCGTCGAGGTGCGCTTCGGCGAGAGCTCGTCGGACCCCGCGCGGGTCGTCCCCGTCGCGGACTGTCAGGTCAACCCAGGCTTCGACCTCTTCGCCGATCCCCCGGGCGGCGACTTCGCCTACTGCACGCTCGCCGAGCCGGTCACCGACGTGCCGATCGTGCCCGTGCTGATGGGCTGCGAGGCCGAGGAGCTGGTGCCGGACGCGGAGGTCACCCTGGTCGGCTACGGCTTCGACGAGTCCCAGCAGCTCGGGGTGAAGCGCGAGGTCGTCACGACCGTCGACAGCTTCGTCAACGCCTCGGAGGTGATCGTCGGCGGCGACGGCGAGGGCGCGTGCAACGGCGACTCCGGCGGGCCGGCGTTCCTGCAGCTCGCGGACGGCACCTGGCGGGTGTTCGGCATCACCTCGCGCGGCCTCGGCTTCGACTGCGCGACGACGCAGACGATCTACGGCGTCATGCACCTCGAGGCGATCGAGTGGATCGAGCAGAGCTCGGGGCTCGACATCACGCCCTGTCACGACGCCGACGGCACCTGGAACCCCGGGCCCGACTGCGGCGGCTTCCCGCTCAGCCCCGGCGACGGCCTCGGGGTCTGGGAGGAGGGCTGCGTCGACGACCAGCTCGAGGGCGCGGGCGATCACTGCGGGCCGCCCTTCGACGACAGCGGCACCACCGGCGACGACTCGAGCACCGGCGGCGAGACCGATCCCGGCACCACCGGCGGCGACACCGAGGACCCCGAGACCACGACGGCGGGCCCCCCTGACAGCACCAGCTCGAGCGGCGGGGACGACTCGAGCTCGACCGGCATGGAGCCCGACACCGGCGGCGAGGAGTCCACCGCGTCCGGCACCGACGGCGGCTCGGGCCCTGACATCGACGGCGACGAGTTCACGTTAACCTGTACATGCAGGCAGCAGACCGACCGCGAGGGGGCGCTCGCGTCGATGTTCACGCTGCTGCTCGGCCTCGGCCTCGCGCGCGGGCGTCGACGTCGACGGCGCTGACGCAGCGTCCCTCGCCGCGACAAAACCGAAACAACTTCAAATCGTTAGGCCGCGCCGCGCCGGCGGCACTGCGCGCGCCTCGGGTCTCGAGCTGTTGCTGATACAGTGAACAGGGGGCTTCGATGGCGCGTTCGAAAACATGGTGGATCTTGGGGACGGCGGCGCTGCTGGCCGCGTGCGGCGGCGACGACGGGAAGGGCAGCGACGGCGCCGGCGCGTCCGCGGCCTCGATGAGCACGCTCGGCGGCGGCACGAGCTCGAGCTCGACCGCGGGCTCGACCGGCGCGACCGGCTCGCACGGCGAGACCAGCAGCGGCGGCGACGCGAGCGGATCGAGCAGCACGAGCGGCGGCGACGGCGACGGCGACGGAGACGGAGACGGCGACGGCGACGGCCTCAAGTTCGATGTCGGCGAGCCCGGAGACGGCGACGGCGACGGCGACTGCGGACCGGAGCCCGACGCCACGCTCAACGGCGTCGTGTTCGCGCCCAACCTGCAGCTGCCGATCAGCGGCGCGCTCGTCTACGTCACCAGCGATCCGGTCGAGCCGATCCCCGACGAGACCTACTGCGCCGAGTGCGTCGTGCTCGACTGCCAGACGCCCTACACCTTCTCGCAGGCCGACGGCCGCTTCACCCTGCCGGCACACTCGGGGCCCGGGCAGAAGCTCGTGATCCAGAAGGGTCAGTTCCTGCGGGTCGTCGAGCTCGACATCCCCGTCGGCGAGACCAACCTGGCGCCCGACCAGAGCAACCTGCCGGGCGTGTGGGATCCCGCCGCCGGCATGTGGATCCCGCGGATCGCCGTCTACGAGACCTACCCGGACGCCGTCTACAACGTGCTCGCCAAGTTCGGCCTGGGGCAGATCAACGGCAGCGGCACGCTGATCCCCGGGACCGAGCAGTTCGACATGATCAGCGACAGCGACCAGGGCGCGTTCATGGACGACCTGGTCGGCATGAGCCAGTACCACATCATCTTCGTGCCCTGCGCGTCGACCAAGTACTGGCTCGGCGCGCCCTTCATCGAGCAGGCGCGGATCGACAACATCCGCGCCTACGTCGAGTCGGGCGGCAAGTGGTACGCGACCGATCACTCGAACGAGTACATCGAGGGGCCGTTCCCCAGCTACCAAGAATTCCACAGCCCCGGGATGCCGGACATCCAGCCGGCCTACACCTCGATCGGCCAGGTCCTCGACCCCGAGCTCCTGGCCTGGCTCGAGGCGCTGCCGCCTGCCCTGAAGGACATCGGGAACGGCTACCCGACGCTCTTCGACCTGCCCAGCGTCACGACCGAGCTGAACTACTCGGGCATCGACGAGATCAGCGAGGTCTGGGTCGAGGACATGATGGGCGAGGACGTCAACGTCGGGCACCGCGCCTGGGTCGAGGGCCCCTGCTCGAGCTGCGCCGATCCGCAGCTCAGCCGCCCGATGGCGGTCAGCGGCCAGTACGGCTGCGGGCGCATGATGTACAGCACCTTCGAGACCTCGAGCCTCGCGCACGACGGGCTCAGCCCGCAGGAGCTGGTGCTGCTGTACATGATCCTCGAGATCACGACCTGCTTCGAAGAGCCGCCGCCGCCGCCGCCTGTCGGCTGAGGCAGCCGGGCGCGCGCTCGGGCGCGGGTGCATCGCGCGCAGCTAGCCGACAAGAACTCGTGAAGGTCGACGTCGGTCTGTTGCGCGCCCGCCGAGAGACCGCGCGGGCGGTCGGCACCTCTGACATACCAATATGGTGTTTTGAACAGATCATACGTGATCCCAAGACGAGCCCGCGCCGGCCATCGCCTCCGCGCGCAGGGCGAGGGCTGCCGTGTTCATGACGGCCGCGTGATACGGTGCCCTCATGCAGCGGCTCACGTTGCCGGGAATCGAGCACGATTCGCTCTCGCTTCGTTTCCGCCTTCAGCACGTCGTCATCGGCGCGTTCCGTCGGCTCAAGCCCGAGCTCGTCCAGCTCGTCCACGTCAATCACTGGTTCGGCCCGCGCTGGCTTCACTTCGCAGGGACGGACCGCCGGGGTCGCGATCTTCGGGCGCGTGAGCGTCTTATCCTCCCGCCGTTCGCCAGCGGGCGAATCTTGTCGGAGCGCACCTACAATAGCGACGGCGGCGAGCTCCGGCGCGGCCGACCACGCCTTACGCTTCACCGACCCGGCGTGCGCGAGCTCGACCAGATCGCCGACACGGGCCTCTATGTGTGGTTCTCGGGTGACACGCTCGCGCAGGACCGCGGCGCGCTGATGGTCTACGAGATCCGCGGAGCAGGCCAGCGCGGGTGGTACGCGGAGTTTCGCCGGCAGGGTGGCGTGTGGACGATTAGCGCCACGGTTGGCATCTCAAAGGACGAGCTCGAGGCCCTCGAGGCGAGCCACACCGGGGTGCTCGCGTCGCTCGCCTACGACCCGGAGGCTGATGATAGCGACCGCGGTAGCGCGCTATTGCGACGTGTCGAAGAGGCCATGGACGCGGGGCAGCATGGGCTCGCCCGCGTGCTCGTGGGCCGGCTCCGCGCGCGCCGACCACGAAGCCGCCGCGCCCTCTACATCGAGATTGAGCTCCTTACCGGCATGCGGAGCTTCGCCCGTGCCGACGAGCTGCTGCGCGAGATGCCCGTTCCCAACACACCGCGAGAGCGCGTCCGCCAGTGCATGTTGGGGCGAAGTCTCGCGCGCTGCCGGGGCCGGCTGGCGGCCGAGGAGCATTGGTGTCGTGAGTTCCTCGCGGCTGCGCCCGAGGGCACCGTCGCGTGGATATTTCTCGGGAGCTGCCTCGCGCGTCAAGGGCGGCTCGAAGAAGCCCTCGCGGCCCATCGCGAGGCGACGGTCCGCGATGGGAACCCCGACGAGGCCTGGCTCAACATCGGTCTGATCCTCCGCGGGATGGCGCGCTACGAGGAGGCTGCGCAGGCTTGCCGCGAGGCCCTCGCGCTTTCCCCCCACTACCCGGCGGCGACGCGTCTGCTCGTCGATGTCGAGGCCGCGCTCGCGGCCCTCAACGAGCTTGACTAAACCGCGAACCGCGAAGCGCGGACGCGCCGGCGCTCGGGTACCATCCCGCCCGATGGCGCGGACCCAGCAGCAGTTCCTCGAGCGGTACGGACCGTGGGCGCTGGTCGCCGGCGCCTCGGAGGGCCTCGGCGCCGCCTTCGCCCGCGCCCTCGCCGAGCGCGGCCTCAACCTCGTGCTGCTCGCGCGGCGGCCCGACGCGCTCGCGCAGGTCGCCGCGCCGCTGCGGGCGCGCGTCGAGGTCCGGACCGAGGCGCTCGACCTCGGCGCGCCGGGCCTCGCGGACGCGCTGCGCGAGCGCACCCGCGGGCTCGAGATCGGCCTCTGCGTCTACAACGCGGCCTACTCGCGCGTCGGCGGCTTCCTCGAGCGCCCGCTCGCCGAGCATCACGCGGTCGTCGACGTGAACTGCCGCGGGCCGCTGACGGTCGCCCACACCCTGGGCCAGCCCATGCGCGCGCGCGGCCGCGGCGGGGTGATCTTGATGTCCTCGATGACCGCCTTCACGGCGGCGCCGCGCATCGCCGCCTACGGCGCGAGCAAGGCGTTTAACCTCGCGCTCGGCGAGGCGCTGTGGCACGAGCTGGGGCCGGCCGGCGTCGACGTCCTGGTCTGCTGCGCCGGCGCGACGCGGACGCCGGGCTTCCTGCGGACCATCCGCGAACAGGGCCCTTCGGCCATGTCGCCCGAGGCGGTCGTCGCGGAGGCCCTGGGCGCGCTCGGCCGCGGCCCGAGCGTGGTCCCCGGCCTCGCCAACCGCCTCGCCGCGTTCGCGCTGACGCGCCTGCTCCCGCGTCGGCGCGCCGTCACGATCATGGGCGCCCAGACCGCGAAGCTGCGCGAGGGCTGAGCGCTCTCGAGGTTATGTCTCTCAGTACAGGTACGGGATGACGCGGTAGGGCACGCGGCGCTCGTACTCGGCCCACAGCGCGCCGTACTTCGCCGCGCAGCGGCGGTCGTCGTCGCGCTGCCGCGGCAGCAGCAGGACCACGTAGTACAGCGGGTACAGCCACGGCCCCAGCGCCCAGGGGTAGCCGAGCGTGAGCGCGAGCGCGGTCGCCATCGTGATCTCGCCCAGGTAGTTGATGTGTCGCGCGGCGCCCCAGAACCCGTTGACGAGCAGCCGGCGCTCGCCGTCCTCGATCGTCTCGGGCGGCAGCACGCCGAAGGCCGGGCGCTCGGGCTGGGTCTTGAACCAGTACTTCTGCATGTTGGCGCCGCGCGCCATCACCCAGCCGGCGAAGAACAGCAGCGCGCACAGCAGCAGCCGCCAGCCGGGCGCGCCCGGGTCCGGGCGCGCGGCGACCGACCACAGCCCGACCGCGTAGAAGAACGGGTAGAAGGTCAAGCAGCCCCAGCCGAGCTTGAAGCCCACGCGCTCCGCGAACAGGTCGTAGGTGTAGAGGTGGACCTCTTCGAACCACAGGTAGTCAAACACGAACCAGCTGAACAGCGCGACGTGCAGCAGCACCCCCGGCGAGGCCTCGCCCGGGAACAGCAGCACGTGGTGGGCCGCGAAGGAGAGCAGGTTGAGCTCGAGCGTGACCGCGCCGACCAGGTACAGGAACATCTTCGCGTCGACGTGGCCGCCCGCGAGCTGCGGGTTCTCGCGGCGCCCGAGGAACAGGTCCGTGAGCAGCCCGCGGCGGGGCGGGGCGGTCAGCACGATCGCGCCGGTGAACACCAGCCCCAACGCGCAGGCGGCCGCGAGCGCCTCCCACCGGTGGACGTAGAGGTAATCCCACGGGATCCAGCCCAGCGCGCCGGCGCCGAGGTAGAGCGCGAGGGTGAGCAGCGCGACGCGGAGCCCGTTGAGTCGGTAGCGCAGCGGCGCGCCGCTTCGCTCGTCCCGCGCGTAGCCGGTGACCCAGCGACCCGGCACGATCAGGTGAAGCACGAAGATCAGCCCGTACAGGGCCACGAGCGCGAAGAAGGGCGGCACGGGGGCACCCTACGCAGAGTCCGGGCGGCTGTCTACGCGCGCGGCCGCGAGACGCGATAGCCTGTGTCGGTCGGCTGATCGCCTGTCGTCGAGACAGGCACGATCCGCTCGGCGAGCGAGAGTTCTTCTGATGTCGACCGCGTCGCGCTCCATCCCCGCCGAACACCTGGGCGCCCTATTGCGCGGCGAGTCGCCGCCGGACGAGCTCGCGCGCTACGACGAGCTCGATCTCACGTCGTCTGACTCGCCGGACCTGCGCTTCGCCGACGCGGACCAGCTCGCGCCGCTGTTTCGCCACCCGGCGCTGCGACGCGTACGACGCCTGCGTATGGCCGAGGGCGCGGGTGATTCGGATACGCTCCCACAGCTGCTGAGCTGGCTCGAGCCGGGCTGTCTCGAGGCCGTCCAGTTCCGCTCAACCGAGGCGTACTCGAGCGCGACCGACGGCGAGACGCTCGCCGCCCTGGTCGCGAGCCCCGCCGCACAGAACCTGCGCGAGCTCGCGCTGGACTACACCAACGTGTCGGGCGTCGACGCGTTGACCGGCTCGTCCCTGCGCTCGCTCGAGCGCGTGCGCTTCATCGGCTCGCTCGGCGCGGAGGAGTACCGCGCGCTGGCGAAGCCCGCCCCGGCGCTCCGCAGCCTCAAGCAGCTGGTCTTGACGGTCGACTCGCTGGAGCCCGCGCTCGCGCGGCGGATCGCCGCCTCGCCCGACCTCGCCGCGCTCGAGGTCCTGGAGCTGCCCTTCGTGCAGGGGGGTGGATTCGACTGGAGCGGCGAGTACGACGAGCCCGAGTTCGCCGCGCGCTTCCCGGGCGTCCTCGCGGCGCTCCAGGCTATGCCTGGCCTCAAGGTCATACGACTGACGACCCCCTACTATCCCCTCGACTCGGGCGTCAGCCTGGCCGCGCAGCTGGCGACGCTCGAGGCGCTGACGGGCGGCTGCCCGGTCGAGCTCGCCGACGGCTTGTTCGCGCCCGAGCTGCTCGAGGTCGCGCGGGCGCGCGGCGTCTACGAGCTCGTGTGGGACCTGGACGACTCCGTCACGCCGCCGCCGCCGGCTGTCTGGGTCGAGCGGCTTCATCAGTCCGGCGCCTCCGCGGCGCTGGGCGCCCTGGGCCCGCCGCCCTCGACGCTCGACCGTCAAGAGCTCGACGACCTGGCGGCCGCGCTCACGGGGCGCGGTGAGCTCACGCTCGAGGAGGTCGACGTGGACGGGCTGCTCGAGCGCTGGGGGGCGCGCGCGCTGGAGGCGATGCTGCGCGCCCGGGGCGTGGCCGAGGACGCGCGCGCGTCGATCCGCGTCCTCGAGCTCGAGGAGGATCTTGATGAATAGAGCGACACAGCTTCGACTGCTGCGCGCCGCGATGGCTGGCGACGCGCCGCCGCTGGGGGACGAGGCCGCGGTCGACGTCTCCGAGTACCTGGACGAGCGACGCTTCGAACGCGAGCGCGCGCTCGAGTTTCGCGCGCGCCTCAACCTCGTCGCGCACAGCTCCGAGCTGCCCGCGCCCGGCGACTTCGTCACCCGCGACGTCGTGGGCGCGCCCGTCCTCGTCGTCCGCGGTGACGACGGCGTCGCGCGCGCCTTCCTCAACGTGTGCCGACACCGCGGCGCGACCGTCGAGCCGCGCGCGCGCGGCCGGTGCAAGCGCTTCGTGTGCCCCTACCACGCGTGGTCCTATGACCGTAGGGGCAGCCTGGTGCACGCGCGCCACGCCGACGGCTTCCCCTCGCTGCAGGCCGAGGACGCCGGGCTCGTCGCGCTCTCCTGTGAGGAGCGCGGCAGCCTCATCTGGGTCTGCCCCGACCCGGCGCGCCGGCTCACCCTCGACCCCGAGCTCCGCGGGCTGCTGGACGAGGTCGCCGGCCTCGGCCCCGCGCGTCCGCAGCTCTACGCCCGCGAGTCCCGGATCTGGCGCGCCAACTGGAAGCTCATCGTCGAGGGCGGGCTCGAGTCGTACCACTTCAAGATCGCGCATCGGAGCACGGTCGGGCCGCTGTTCACGGACACCGGCTCGATCTACGAGCGCGTCGGTGAGCACTTCCGCCTCGTGCTGCCGCGCACGACGATGGCCGCGCTGCGCGGTGTCCCCGAGCCCGAGTGGGACCTGCTCGCGCACGCCAACGTGCTCTACACGCTGGCGCCCAACGCCTCGGTGCTGGTGCAGAACGGCCACTACGTGCTGGTGGTGCTCGAGCCGCTCGCCGTCGACGCGACGCGCGTCGATCTCGCGACCGTCGCCAGGCCGCCCGGGGAGGAGGGCTACAGCGCGCGGGCGCAGGAGTTCCTCGAGACCAACCACGCGTTCACGGCGCGGACGCTGCACGAGGACTTCACGATCGCCGAGCAGATCCAGCGCGGGCTGACGACCGGCGCCAACCAGACGCTGCGCTTCGCCCGGTTCGAGGCCGCGCTTCGCGACTTCCACGCCGGCCTCGCGCGTCGGCTGGGCGGCGCGTCGACCTGAGACACGCGCTCACATCCCACCGAAGCTCAAGCGGTCGCGCGTGGGCGCGGACCTAGGTCTTCCACTCGCTCGCGGACCCGCACTGGAGCATCTTCTTGCCCATGTAGGGGTTCGCCATCGTCTCCTCGAGCTGGACCCACTTCTGGTAGCCCTTGGCCATCGGACAGGTGAACACGTGGCGCCCCTGCTGCAGCGCGGGCGTCTCGGCCGCGAGCGTCACGACCTCTTTGCTGACCTCACCGAACTGCTTTCGCAGCGCCTCGAGGTCCTCGGCCGGCAGCTTCGCCAGGGTCTCCGCGGCCGCGGCGAGACCGTCGCGCTTCGCCTCCTTCGCCGCGCTAACGAGCGCGCGCGCGTCCTCCTGCAGCGCGCCGTCATCCGCCGCGAGCTTCGAGCGCAGCGCCTCGTAGCGCTCGAGCGCCTGCGTCAGCGCCGGCGAGATCGCGTCCGCGCCGGCCTTGGTCTCGGCCTTAGTCTCGGCCTCGGCCGCGGCCTTGGTCTCGGTCTTGGTCTCGGACTTCGTGGCTTCGCTCGAGCAGGCCGAGGACGCGAGCAGTACGGCCGCGAGGAGCGTAGGCATCTGGAGATCGCGCATCATCGACAGCCAGCGTACCAGGCCGGGCCGGGGCGCCGAGCGCTCGGCGAAGTCGCCGCCAATTCGCGTCCGCGCTGGTCGCTTCGTGATTCAGTTCACTCGAAATCGCGCTGACGAAAACTCAGTTCGCGCTCGCGCGCGGGCGCGTCGCGGCCTACGGTGGGAGGGATGAGCGCGGGCGGCACGAGGTCGACGTGGGCGAGCCGGTGGTGGGCGCGCCTGCTCGGCGTGCTCGTGACGATCGCGTTTGTGCTCCCCGCCGCGACCGGGCGCGCGTGCCCGACGATGCAGGCGGAGTCGTGCTGCTGCTGCGAACACGACGACGCCCAGGCGCCCGAGGCGCCCGCGGTCAAGCGCGTCCCATGTTGCGCTTCGGACATGTCCCAAGCGCCTACGCCGGTCGCCGTCGTGGAGCAGCTCGAGCCGCCGCCCGCAGTCGCGATCGCGCCGGAGAAGCCGCGCGCGGCGTCCATCGTGCCGCCGCGGCTGCGCGCCCTGCTCGCGCGGCCCCGCGCCCGCGGTCCACCGGGCCCTGCGGCGCTTTACAAGCAACACTGCTCCTTCTTGCTGTGACGCCTCGGGGTTGAGACGTCATCGCGTCCGCGCTCGCGCGGAGGCGTGAACTCCCCGGAGGATTTCGGCATCAGGAACAGGTCCCACAATGACAACCAGCATCTGGACGCCCACGCGTCGTGGGTGGCCGCTCATCGTCGTCGCGCTCGTCAGCGCGGGCTGCGTCGGATCGCTCGAGCGCGCGACGCAGCGCGACGCCGAGCGCGTCGAGCAGCAGCTCGCGCCGCTCCCCGCCGCCGCGGACGGGGCGGCGCCGCGAGCGGCCCACCCCGCGCGCTTTGACGGCTCGCTCCCGCAGTACCAGCGCTACGCCTTCGAGCACAGCCCCGAGCTGCGCGCGAGCTTCGAGTCGTGGCGCGCCGCGACCTATCGGCCGCGCAAGGTTCGGCGGCTCCCGGAGACGGTGGTCTCGTACGCCGGCTTCATCCGCAGCGTCGAGACCCGCGTGGGCCCGCAGCTGCACAAGCTCGGGCTGCAGCAGTGGTTCCCGTGGCCGACCACGCTCACCGCCGCGAGCGAGGCCGAGGCCCTGGCGGCGCGCGCCGCCCAGCGCGAGTTCGAAGCCCGCGCCCTGGCGATCGCGGCGGAGGTCTCCGCCGCCTACTGGCGCCTGTGGCTGATCGCGCGCACGCGCGACGTCGAGCGCGAGCAGCTCGAGCTGCTGCGGACGATCGCTGAATTCGTGCGCGTGCGCGTCGAGACCAGCGCGGCCGACCTCGCTGAGCTCACGCAGCTCAACCTCCGAGTCACCCGCGCCGAGGACACGATCGCCGCGCTCGACGAGGACGAGCGGGCCGCCGCCGCCGCGCTCGTGCGGGTCGTCGGCGCGCCCGACGGGACCGCGACGCCGATCGACGCCGCGACGCCGCGCGTCGGCCTGCCCGAAGAGGATGACGCGACCCTGCGGCTCGCCGCGACCTCGCACCCGCGGGTGCGGGCGATGGCGCTGATGTCCGAGTCCAGCGAGCAGCGGGTCCGGCAGTCGCGCGCCGATCGAGCCCCGAGCGTCGGCCTCGGCGTCGACTGGATCATCACCGGCGCCGCGCTCGACCCGTCGACGCCCGACTCGGGCAAAGACGCGGTGATGGGGATGGCCGCGATCAAGGTGCCGCTGTCGCTCGGCTCCTACGGCGCCGGCGAGGACGAAGCCCGCGCGCGCGCGCGGATGTTCCGCGCCCGCGAGCTCGCCGTTCGCAACCAGGCGGTCGAGACGCTCGAGCGCGTGCTGGCGAGGCTGCGCGACGCCAACCGCCGCGTCGCGCTCTACGACGCGACGATGATCCCGCTGGCGGAGACCTCCTATCAGGCGGTCCAGACCAGCTACCAGAGCGGCCGCGCGGGCGTGGCCGAGGTGCTCCTGGCGGAGCGCGAGCTGCTGGAGCTGCGGCTCACGGCGCTGCGCGCCCGCGTCGACGCGGCCGTCGCCTGGGCGGCGCTCGAGCAGGTCGTGGGCCGCCCGGTCCCGGCAGCGAGGGAAGTGCGATGAGCGAGACGACGACCGAGAACGAGGACGGCGGGCGCGAGCCCGCGGCGCGCGACAAGAGCGCTCGCCCGCCCACAGACGAAGCTGTCCCTGGGACCATCACCGACGCCGAGGGCGGCGTGAAGCGTCCGGACGCGCCGCGCTCGGGTCCCGCAGACGCAGAAGAAGAACAAGAACAAACAGAAGAACAAGACGACGCAGCGCCGCGGTCGACGAGCGAGACCGCCGCGCTCGCGCTGCGGTTCGCCGGGAGCTCCGCCGGGCTGATCGTGATGCTCGTCCTCGGCCTGCTGCTGGGGTCGCGCTTCGGAGCGGGCCCCGCGACGACATCATCATTCGATGGCGCGCACGAGCACGCGGCCGAGGCCGCGCCCGCGCAGATCTGGACGTGCTCGATGCACCCGCAGATCCGCATGGCGGAGGCCGGCGCGTGCCCGATCTGCGGGATGGACCTGATCCCCGCGGCGGCGGGCGACCCGGGCGGCGCTGACCACCCCGGGCGCGTCTCGCTCTCGCCCCGCGCCCTGGCGCTCGCGCACGTCAAGACCGAGCCCGTCACGCGCACCGAGCCGCGCGCCGAGCTCAGGCTGCTCGGCCGAGTCGAGCACGACGAGTCGCGCCTGCGGACCGTGACCCCGTGGACCGGCGGACGAATCGATCGCCTGATGGTGCGCGTCACCGGCACGCGGATCGCCAAGAACCGCGTCGTCGCCAAGCTCTACAGCCCCGAGGTCTACACCGCGACGCGCGAGCTCGCGCTGGCGGCGGCGCAGGCCAAGAAGCTCGGCAAGAGCTCGCGCGGCGCGTCCTCGCTGGGCGCGTCGACCCTCGAGGCCGCGCGCACGCGGCTGCGCCTGCTGGGCGTCTCGGACAAGGTGATCGAGAAGATCGAGCGCACGGGCAAGGCGCCCAAGGACGTCGAGATCCGCTCGCCCTTCGGCGGCACGGTGCTCGAGCGTCACGTCGAGGAGGGGCAGTACGTGACCCCGGGGACGCCGATGTTCAGCGTCGCCGACCTCTCCGAGGTCTGGGTGCAGATCGACGCCTACGAGTCCGACCTCCCGCACCTGCAGCTCGGGCAGGAGGTCGAGCTCACCGTCGAGGCTATCCCCGACGAGCTGTTCACGGGGACGATCGGCTTCATCGACCCGGTGATCGACACGCAGAGCCGCACCGCGCGGGTCCGCGTCGAGGTTAAAAACCGCGACGGTCAGCTGCGGCCGGGGATGTTCGCGTCGGCGGTGATCCACGCGGGCGCGGACACGCCCAAGAGCCAGCTCGTCGTCGCCAGCACCGCGCCCCTGTTCACCGGGCGCCGCTCGGTGGTCTACGTCGAGCGCCCGGACGCCGAGCGCCCGACCTTTGAGCTGCGCGAGGTTCGCCTGGGGCCGAAGGCCGGCCCGGTGTACCCGGTGCTCGCCGGGCTGAACGAGGGCGAGCGCGTCGTGACCCGGGGCGCGTTCCTGCTCGACGCCGATCTTCAGCTCTCGGGCGGACGCAGCATGATGACGCTCGGCGACGATCGCGAGCAGGGCGAGGCGCCCGCGCTGAAGGTCTCGCCCGCCTTCCTCGAGAGCGTCGCGCCGGTCGTGACGGCCTACCTCGAGGCGCAGGATCGCCTCGCGGCCGATGACCTCGAGGGCGCGCGCGCGTCCCTGGGGCGCCTCGCCGACACGGTCAACGAGCTCGACCCGCCGGGCGCGCGCGCGGTCCGGGAGGCGTGGCAGACGGCGGCCTCGGAGCTCAGCGGTCACGCCCGCCGCGCCGCGAAGGCCGAGACTATCCCGGACGTCCGCAGCGCGTTCGAGCGCGTGAGCGTGCGGCTCGAGGGGCTGCTGGAGGAGTTCGGCAACCCGACGCAGGAGCCGCTGCGCGTCGCCTACTGCCCCATGGCCTTCGACTCCCGCGGCGCGCGCTGGGTCCAGCGCGACCAGGCGCTGCAAAACCCCTACTACGGCGCCGCGATGCTCCGTTGCGGCGAGTTCCGCGGGAGCGCGCTGCCGGGTGAGCGCCTCACCGCGGGCGCCGCCGCCCCGACGCCGCCCGCCGGTGGCCACCAGCACTGATCGGACATGTCTGAAGGATCACCCATGACGCAGCCCGATTTAACCGCCCGCGGCGCGGCCCCGGAGGATCGCTGGGAGCGCCTCATCCGGTTCTTCGTCGAGAACAAGCTCGTCGTCTTCATCCTGACGACGCTGCTGGTCCTCGCCGGTCTCTCCTACGCGCCGTTTCGCTGGGAGCTCGGCGCGCTCCCGCGGGATCCGGTGCCCGTCGACGCGCTCCCGGACATCAGCGAGAACCAGCAGATCGTGTTCACGAAGTGGCCGGGGCGCTCGCCGCGGGACGTCGAGGACCAGGTCACCTACCCGCTGACGACCGCGCTGCTCGGGCTCCCGGGCGTCAAGTCGATCCGCAGCTCGTCGGTGCTCGGCTTCTCGAGCATCTACGTGATCTTCGAGGACGACGTCGAGTTCTACTGGTCGCGCGCGCGCGTGCTCGAGAAGCTGGCGTCGCTGCCCGCGGGCACGCTGCCCGAGGGCGTCGCGCCGGCGCTCGGGCCCGACGCGACCGCGCTCGGGCAGGTGTTTTGGTACACGCTCGAGCCGCGCGACGCCGCGGGGGAGGTGGTGCCGGGCGCGTTCAGCCCGGACGAGCTGCGCTCGATCCAGGACTGGTCCGTGCGCTACTCGCTGCAGGCGGTCCCCGGCGTCTCGGAGGTCGCGTCGATCGGCGGCTTCGTGCGCGAGTACCAGGTCGACGTCGACCCCGAGGCCATGCTCGCGCACGGCGTGACGATCGGTCAGGTCGCGGGCGCCGTGCGCCAGGCCAACCTCGACGTCGGCGCGCGCACCCTCGAGATCAACCGCGCCGAGTACCTCATCCGCGGGCTCGGCTTCATCGAGGCGCCGGAGGATCTCGAGGAGGTCGTGATCACGACGCGGGCGCACACGCCGATCCGCGTCAAGGATGTCGCCCACGTCGGCTTTGGGCCGGCGCTGCGCCGCGGCGCGCTCGACGTCGCGGGCGCCGAGGCCGTCGGCGGGGTGGTGACCGTGCGCTTCGGCGACAACCCGCTCGCGGCGATCGACCGCGTGAAGGCGCGCGTCGCCGAGATCGCGCCCGGCCTGCCGTCGCGCGTGATGCCCGACGGCACGGTCGCCAAGGTCGAGCTCGTGCCGTTCTACGACCGGAGCACGCTGATCCTCGAGACCCTCGACACGCTCTCGCTCGCGCTGATCCAGCAGGTGCTGATCACGGTCGTGGTCGTCCTGCTGATCATGCGACACCTCCGCAGCTCGCTGCTGGTCTCGTCGATCCTCCCGCTCGGCGTGCTCGGCACCTTCGTGCTCATGAAGTACGTGGGCGTCGACGCCAACGTGATGGCGCTCGGCGGCATCGCGATCGCGATCGGCACGATGGTCGACATGGGCATCGTGTTCACCGAGAACATCGTGCACCACCTCGACGAGGCCCCGCCCGGCACGAGCCGCTTGACCGCGGTCTGCCGCGGCGCGGGCGAGGTCGCGGGCGCCGTGCTGACCTCGATCCTCACGACCATCCTCGGCTTCCTGCCGATCTTCGGGCTGACCGGCGCCGAGGGCAAGCTGTTCTCGCCGCTCGCGTACACCAAGACCTTCGCGCTCGTCGCCGCGTTCCTCCTCGCGGTCATCGTGCTCCCACCGCTCGCCCATCTGATCCTGCGCGCGCGTCGTGGGGCGGCGAGGGACGCGGGCGCGTGGTGGCGACGCCTGCTCCGCCGGGATGTCGCGTTTGACCTCGCGCTGCTCGCCGGGGGCGTCGCGCTGCTCGTCAGCGGTCTCGTCACCGCCGGCTGGGTCGTCGTCGCGATCGCGGCGCTGCGCCTCGTCGCGCCGGCCCTGCCCGCGCGCCTTCGCTTCGTCGCGCCGCTGCTGGCGAACCTCGTCACGATCGCCGCGCTCACGCTCGCGCTCACGGACTACTGGACGCCGCTGGGGCCCGGGCGGACGCTGGGGATGAACCTCGGCTTCGTCGTCTTCATGATCGCCGCGCTCATGGGCGGCTTCACGATCTTCCAGCTGCTGTACCGCCCGCTGCTGCGCTGGTGCCTCTCGCACAAGCTCCTGTTCCTCGGCGCGAACGTGGCGTTCGTGGTGCTCGGGCTGAGCGCCTGGCTGGGCGCCGCTCGCACGCTGGGCTGGATGTCCGATCCGGGCGCGCGACACCCGGCGATCGCGGCGCTCGAGCGGGCGATGCCTGGCCTCGAGAGCGACTTCATGCCGCCCTTCGACGAGGGCTCGTTCCTGTTCATGCCGACCACGACGCCGCACGCGTCCATCGGCCAGTCGCTCGACATCCTGCAGGCCGTCGACGCCGCGATCGCCGAGATCCCCGAGGTCGTCGACGTGGTGGGCAAGCTCGGCCGCGCCGAGACCCCGCTCGACCCGGCGCCGGTCATGATGTTCGAGACGGTCGTCAACTACCGCCCCGAGTACAGGCGCGACGAGCACGGACGAATCGGTCGCTTCCGCTTCGACGACGAGCAGGGGGACTTCGTCCGCGACGAGGCCGGCGAGCTGATCCCGGACGAGGACGGGCGCCCGTTTCGCCAGTGGCGTGATCACATCCGCTCGACCGGCGACATCTGGGACGAGATCACCCGCGCGGCGGAGTACCCGGGGCTCACGGGCGCGCCCAAGCTCATGCCGATCAAGACGCGCATCGTCATGCTGCAGAGCGGCATGCGCTCCGCGGTCGGGATGAAGATCAAGGGCCCCGACCTCGACACCATCGAGCGCTTCGGCCTCGAGGTCGAGGCGCTGCTCAAGACCATGCCCGCGCTCAACCAGAGCACGGTCCTGGCCGATCGAATCGTCGGCAAGCCGTACCTCGAGCTCGACATCGACCGCGCCGAGATCAGCCACTACGGGCTCACGATCGCGGACGTCCAGGACGTGATCCAGATCGCGATCGGCGGGCGCACGCTGACGCGCACGGTCGAGGGCCGCGAGCGCTACCCGGTCCGCGTCCGCTACATGCGAGAGGAGCGCGACGAGCTCGAGGCGCTGAAGCGCGTGCTCGTGCCGGGGCGAGGCGGCGAGCAGATCCCGCTCGAGCAGCTGGTCGACATCCGCTACGTCCGCGGCCCGCAGATGATCCGATCGGAGGACACCTTCCTCAACGGCTACGTCACCTGGGATCCGGCCGATGGCGTCGGCGAGGTCGAGTCGGTCGAGGCCGTGCAGCGCCGGCTCGACGAGGCGATCGCCGCGGGGGAGCTGGTCGTCCCGGCGGGCGTGAGCTATCGGTTCGCGGGCACGTACGAGAACCAGCGGCGCAGCCAGGCGCGCCTGCTCATCCTCGTCCCGATCGCGCTCGCGGTGATCTTCATGCTGCTGTACCTGCAGTTTCGCCGCGCCGGGACCGCGCTCATGGTGTTCTCGGGCATGGCGCTCGCGGCCGCGGGCGGCTTTTTGCTGATCTGGCTCTACGGCCAGCCATGGTTTCTGGACATCGCGCCCTACGGTGTCGACGCGCGCGCGCTGTTTCAGGTCGGCGAGACGCGCATGACGGTCGCGGTCTGGGTCGGCTTCCTCGCGCTGTTCGGGGTCGCCACCGACAACGGCGTGATCGTGGCGACCTACCTGAGCCAGTCGTTTCGTGACGCCAAGGGCCTCACGATCGACGAGATCCGCGAGCGCGTGATCGCGGCCGGGCAGCGGCGCGTGCGCCCGTGCGTGATGACGACCGCGACGACCTTGCTCGCGCTCTTGCCGGTCGTGACCTCCCCGGGTCGCGGCTCCGACCTGATGGTCCCGATGGCGCTGCCGACGGTCGGCGGCGTCGGCCTCACGCTGGTGACGCTGCTGACGGTCCCGGTGCTGTTCAGCCTCGCGCGCGAGCTCGAGGTGTGGCGGGCGCGCTCGGCCGCGGGGACGAAGGCGCGGGTTGACGCGCGGTGATCGGCTACACCTCCGCGCCGCGTAGGCGCAGCGCGTTCCCGATCACCGACACGGAGCTCAGGCTCATCGCGGCCGCCGCGAACATCGGCGAGAGCAGCACGCCGAGGAAGGGGTAGAGGACGCCGGCCGCGATCGGCACGCCGGCGGAGTTGTAGGCGAACGCGAAGAACAGGTTCTGGCGGATGTTCGCCATGGTCGCGCGCGAGAGCCGACGCGCGCGCACGATGCCGCGCAGGTCGCCCTTCACCAGGGTCACGCCGGCGCTCTCCATCGCCACGTCGGCGCCGGTGCCCATGGCGATCCCGACGTCGGCGCGGGCGAGCGCGGGCGCGTCGTTGATGCCGTCACCCGCCATCGCGACCACGCGCCCCTCCTGCTGCAGCGCGGTGATCTTCGCGGCCTTCTCGTCGGGCAGCACGCCCGCGATGACCTCGTCGATGCCGAGCTTCGCGGCGACGGCCTGGGCCGTCGTCTGGCTGTCCCCGGTGAGCATGACGACGCGCAGGCCCTCGCCGTGGAGCGCCGCGATCGCCTCGGGCGTGGTCGCCTTGATCGGGTCGGCGACGCCGATGAGCCCGGCGAGCGCGCCGTCGATCGCGACGAACATCACCGTCTGCCCCTCACCGCGCAGCGCCTCGGCGCGCGCGCGCAGCGGGCCCGCGTCGACCTCGAGCGAGGCCATCATCGCCCGGTTCCCGAGGGCGACGTCGCGGCCGTCGACGGCGCCGCGCACCCCCTTGCCGGTGACGGAGGTGAACTCGCGCGCGCGGGGCGGCTCGTGCCCGCGCTCCTCGGCGCCGCGCACGATCGCCTCGGCGAGCGGGTGCTCGCTGCCGCGCTCGAGCGCGGCGGCGAGGCGCAGCAGGGTGGGCTCGTCCACGCCCTCGGCGGGCTCGACCGCCGCGAGCGCGGGGCGCCCCTCGGTGAGCGTGCCGGTCTTGTCGACCACGAGGGTGTCGACCTCGCGCAGCCGCTCGATCGCCTCGGCGTTCTTGAACAGCACGCCCAGCGACGCGCCCTTGCCGGTCGCGACCATGATCGACATCGGGGTCGCCAGGCCCAGCGCGCACGGGCACGCGATGATCAGCACGGCGACCGCGTTGATCAGCGCGTAGGTCATGGCCGGCTCGGGGCCGAAGATCGCCCAGGCGACGAAGGTCACGATCGCGCTGAGGATCACCGCGGGGACGAAGTACCCCGCGACCGCGTCGGCGAGCTTCTGGATCGGCGCGCGGCTGCGCTGGGCCTCGGCGACCATCGAGACGATGCGCGAGAGCAGCGTCTCCGAGCCCACCTTGTCGGCCCGGATCACGAGGCCGCCGGCCTGGTTGATCGTGGCGCCGATCACCGCGTCGCCCGGGGCTTTCTCGGTCGGGATCGGCTCGCCGGTGACCATCGACTCGTCGACGTGGCTCGAGCCCTCGAGCACCTCGCCGTCGACCGGGATCTTCTCGCCGGGGCGGACGCGGATCCGGTCGCCGACCGTCACCCGCTCGAGCGGCACGTCCTCCTCGCGCCCGTCGTCACGGATGACGCGCGCGCTCGTGGCCGCCATCCCGAGCAGCTGCTTGATCGCGGCGCCCGTCTGGCTGCGCGCGCGCAGCTCGAGCACCTGCCCCAAGAGGATGAGCGTGACGATGGTGCCCGCGGCTTCGAAGTACACCGCGACCTCGCCCCCGTGGTCGCGGAAGGACTCGGGGAACACGCCGGGCGCGAGCGCGGCGACGAGGCTGTAGAGGTACGCGACGGTCACGCCCAGGCCGATCAGCGTGAACATGTTGAGGCTCATGTTCTGCACCGACCGGACCGCGCGCAGGTAGAACGGCCACGCTGACCACAGGCACACCGGGGTCGCCAGCGCGAGCTCGAGGAACACGCGCGCGCGTCCGGGCAGCGCGCTCGAGATCGGCGCGCCGGGGAGCATGTCGAGCATCACGATCGTCACCAGGGGCAGCGAGAGCGCCGCGGCGAACCAGAGCCGTCGCGTCATGTCGCGCAGCTCCGGGTTGTCCTCCTCGTCGACGGTCACGATCGTGGGCTCGAGCGCCATGCCGCACTGCGGGCAGTCGCCGGGCTCGTCGCGCGCCACCTCGGGGTGCATCGGGCAGGTCCACTCGGTCCGGGTCGAGGGGGCAGGCACGCCCTTGGGCTCGAGCGCCATGCCGCACGACGGGCAGTCGCCGGGCCCAAGCTGCTCGACCTCCGGGTGCATCGGACAGGTGAAGACCGTACCGGCGGGGACGTCGGGCTGGCGCGCGTCGGCGTCGGCGTCGAGGTATCGCGCAGGCTCGGCGGCGAACCTCTCGCGGCAGCGATCGGAGCAGAAGCGGTACACCCGCCCCTCGTGCTCGTGGCGACGCGGGCTGTCCTCGCGGACCGTCATGCCGCAGACCGGATCGCGCGGCTCGGCGTCCTCCGCGTTGTGGGCGTGGTGGCAGCAGGCGCGCTGCGCAGGGGAGTGATGGTGCTCGTGCTTCATCGCGGACCTCTCAGCAGCTGCAGTGCTTCTCGAACACGCGGACGAGCTCCTGGACCTTCGCCGCGCGCTCGCCCTCGTCCTCGCTCTCAAACGCCGCGGAGACGCAGGTCCGGATGTGTGACTCGAGGAGCATCTTGCTGACCTTGGCGAGCGCCGCGCGGGCGGCCGAGATCTGCATCAGCACGTCGACGCAGTAGCGGTCGCCGTCGACCATCCGCTGGACCCCCGCCACCTGTCCGGCGACTCGCTTGAGGCGGGCTTCAACTTTCTTCTTGGTCTCGGAATTCATCATGGCGCGGGACGCTCCGGCGAGGTATATACCTATACCCTAGTAGGGGTATTATGAGGTGGCGCGGTCGAGCGTCAAGGGAGCGCGAACGTGAACGAGGTACAGACCTGGAATTCCCTGGCGGGCCGCTACGACCGCGTCGTGCGGCTGTTTGACCGCAGCTACCCCGCGATCGCGCGGCGGCTCGCGAGTGATCTGCGCGGCCGCGCGAGCGCGCTCGAGGTCGCGGCCGGGACGGGGCAGTTCACCCTCGAGCTCGCGCGGGTCGTCGACCGCGTCGTGGCGACCGACCTCTCGCCCGCCATGGTCGATCGACTGGGCGCGGTGGTGCGCGCGGCGGGCGTGACGAACGTCGAGTTCGCGACGATGAGCGCCTACGCGCTCGCGGCCCGCGACGGCTCGTTTGACGCGGTGTTCTGCGCGAACGCGCTGCACGTGATGGCGCGACCGGAGCGAGCGCTCAGCGAATTTCGCCGGGTCCTCGCGGACGACGGCGTCCTGATCGCGCCGACCTTCCTGCACGGCGCGGACGGTGCGCGGCGCGCCCTCTCGCGGGTGATGAGCGCGGTCTCGCCGTTCGTCGCCCACGCGCGGCTCGACCTCGACGGGCTGTGCGAGCTGGTCGAGGAGGCAGGATTCTCGATCCGGGGGCGCGCGCGGCTCCCCGGGCTGTTCCCGATCGGCTACGTCGTGGCGGCGCGCGCGGGCTGAGTCGCCGCTGGGGAGGGGGCGCGCGAACGCGCGCTCGCGTCGTGTGGGTCATGAATTGAGAGGTCGGGCCGATCGCTCCGTACAGTAGGGGCAGGAGCCGCGATGACCACCGAAGCCGCATTCTGGAACAACCTCGCCGAACAGTACGCCGCCAAGCCCGTCGAGAACCCCGACGCCTTCGACCAGAAGATCGCGATCACGAAGTCGCGCATGAGCCCCGAGAGCGTGGTCCTGGACATCGGCTGCGGCACCGGGTCGCTCGCGCTGCGCCTCGCGCCCAGCGGCGCGCACGTCCACGGGCTCGACTTCTCCAGCGAGATGATCCGGATCGCCAACGACAAGGCCCGCGCCCAGGAGGTCGACAACGTCACCTTCCACGTCGGGCCGTTCGACGACAGCTTCACCGCCTTCGACGCCGAGAGCCTCGACGGCGTCTGCGCCTACAGCATCCTTCACCTCGTACCCGATCGCGAGGCGGCGCTGCGCCAGATCTATCGGCTGCTCAAGCCGGGCGGCTTCTTCATCTCCTCGACGGTCTGCCTGGGCGAGAGCTGGATCCCCTACGGGCTGATCCTCTGGGTGATGCGCACGCTGGGTAAGGCGCCGATGGTGAGCATCCTGTCCAAGCGGACGCTCACGGAGGAGATACAGCGCGCGGGCTTTATCGAGCTCACGGAGCCCGAGGTCGGCGCGGAGAAGGTCGTCGGCTTCATGGTGTGCCGCAAGCCGGAGTCGACGGCGCCCGCGAGCTGAGGGGCGCCGCGCGGCTTCGAACGCCGCGCGTTCACGCGCGGCCCGGCGCGCGCGTGCGCGACCATCGAGCCGTTAAAGCGGTGTAGCATCACGTATGGCCGTTCGGCCATGCGCTGCCGATGTCGGAAGAAGAGCGAGCCCGTACACGCCTGCCGGTGGTCGACGAACAGCGCGTGGCGGCTCCGCGGGCCGCCGCGTCGAGCCTGGACCCGCAGCAGGAGCTGCTGCTGCGCCTCGAGGAGTACCGGCTCCAGCACGAGGTGCACGCCGCGGCGCAGTCGGCGAACGAGGTCGAGGAGCTGCTCGAGCGCGTGATCACGACGCTGCTGAGCATGAGCGAGCTCGAGATCCAGAGTAAGGGCGGCGCGTTCCTCATGGACGAGGAGGCCGGCGGCCTGCGCCTCACGAAGACGGTGGGCGCGTTCAGCGAGGAGTTCCTCGAGCGCGAGCGCTTCGTGCGTCTGGGCTCCTGCCTCTGCGGGCGAGTGGCGGCCTCCGGCCAGATGATCACGAGCGGCAACTGCCACACGGACCCGCGCCACGAGCACCGCTTCACCGGGATGACGGCGCACGGCCACTACATCATCCCGCTGCTCGCGGGTCAGCGCGTCGTCGGCGTGCTGTTTCTGTACACGGATCCGGAGCCGGCCTGGGATCCGCACCGCGTCGCGCTGCTGCAGGCCCTCGGCGGCACCGTCGGCCTCGCGCTCGAGCGCCTCCAGCGGCTCGAGACGCTCGAGCGCCTCAACCACGAGCTCGCCCAGGCGCGCGACGTCGCCGAGTCGGCGACGCGCGCCAAGACCGAATTCTTGGCGAACATGAGCCACGAGATCCGCACGCCGATGAACGCGGTGATCGGGATGACGGGGCTCTTGCTCGCGACGGAGCTCGACGTGCAGCAGCGCAGCTTCGTCGAGATCGTGCGCAACAGCGGCGAGGCGCTGATGGCGTTGATCAACGACATCATCGACTTCTCGAAGATCGAGGCCGGCGAGCTGCGGCTCGAGCGGGCGCCGATGAGCGTGAACGAGTGCGTCGAGAACTCGGTCGAGGTGCTGGCGATCAACGCCGCCGAGAAGGGGATCGAGCTCGCGTTCCGGGTCGCGCCCGACGTGCCGGTGGCGATCGAGGGCGACTCGACGCGGCTCCAGCAGGTGCTGGTGAACCTGATGAGCAACGCGGTGAAGTTCACGTCGCGGGGCGAGGTCCACGTGTCCGCGAGGATCGTCGACGCGGCGCCCGAGGACGGCGACGAGGTGACGCTCGAGTTCGCGGTCCGGGACACGGGCGTCGGCATCACGCCCGCGGCGCTCCCCCGCCTGTTCGACGCGTTCTCGCAGGAGGACGCCTCGACGGCGCGCCGCTTCGGCGGCTCGGGCCTCGGGCTGTCGATCTGCAAGCGCCTGGTCGACGCGATGGGCGGGCGCATCTGGGTCGAGAGCGAGCTAGGCGCCGGCTCGACCTTCCGCTTCACGGTTCGGGGCGCGCGGGCGAGCTACGTGCGCCCGCGCTACCTCGACGGCGAGAGCGCGGCGCTGGCCGGGGCGCGCGTCATGGTGGTCGACGACAACGCGACGAGTCTGTCGATCGTTCGCCAGTACCTGGAGTCGTGGGGGGCGCGCGCGCTGACCTTCCAGTCCGCGAGCGCGGCGCTCGAGAGCCTGTCCGATTCGTCATGTCACTACGACTGCGCGGTGATCGATCTGCGGATGCCGGAGATGGACGGCTTGACGCTCGCGCAGCGGATCCGCGAGGGGCCGCGCGGGGCCGGGCTCCCGCTCGTGATGTTGACCTCGCTCGGGAAGCAGCCCAAGAGCGCGCGCTTCTCGACCTTCAACGCGTTCCTGAGCAAGCCGCTCAAGCCCTCGCGCCTGTACAACACGCTGCTCACGGTGCTCTCGCCGGCCGCGTCGGCGATCCGCAGCGGCGCCGTCGGGGCGCGCGTCGCCGCGTCCTTGGAGCTCGAGCTCGACCGCGCGCTCGCGTCGAAGATCAGGGTCCTCCTGGCGGAGGACAACCGCAACAACCAAATGGTCGCGCGGCTCTCGCTCGAGCGTCTCGGGCTGCGCGCCGACATGGTCGCGGACGGGGGCGAGGCGGTGCGCGCGGTCCAGCGCCGCGTCTACGACGTGGTGCTGATGGACGTGCAGATGCCCGAGGTCGACGGCCTCGAGGCGACCCGTCGGATCCGGGGGGACGCGCGCGTCCAGCAGCCCTACATCGTCGCGATCACGGCGAACGCGACGGTCCGCGACCGCGAGCGCTGCCTCGAGGCGGGCATGGACGCGTACATCAGCAAGCCCTATCGCCTCCGCGATCTGCGTCGCGTGTTCACCCGCTACGCGCGTGATCGGATGGACGCGGGCGGCGACGAGCCGCAAGACGAGCCGCAAGACGAGCCGCAAGACGAGCCGCAAGACGAGGAACTCGCCGCGCCGCGCGAGACCCCCGACGCGCTCGCGTTTGACACGGCGGCGCTGGAGCGCCTGACGGAGCTGCTCGGGACCGACGAGCCCGCGGCGCTCGGCGAGTTCCTCGACGACTTCATCCCGGACATCGACACGCTGGTGTGGAAGGTCGCGCGGGCGGCGAGCGAGGGGGACGCGCGCGCGCTCAAGGTCGCGGCGCACACGCTCAAGTCCAACTGCGCGACGGTCGGCGCGGCCGAGCTCGTGACGCTGGCGAAGGCCGTCGAGCGAGCGGCCGAGCGGGGCGAGATCGACGCGCGCGCCGGCTCGCTGAAGCCCGCGCACGACCGCTTCCTCGCCGCGCTCGCGGCCTCGCGCGCGCGCTGGTGAGCTCGCCAGCGGCGAAGGAGCTGGCGAAGGTCGACACGCGGCCGCTCGCCGCGGCCCGCTAGCTCGGCGGCTCGAAGATCACGCGCACGACCGCGCCGTCGTCGACGGGGCCGGGCGCGGTGTCCTGCATGACCGCGACGCCGCTGCCCTCGGGGCGGATCACGACGCGGGCCTGCTCGGCGGCGTCGAGCGCCTGCGTGATCGACATGCCTGTAAAGTCAGGTAGCCCGGTGGTCGGCTTGACGCGCTTCTTGGCGCCGGGGAGCGGCGGCTCGACGCCCTCGTCCTCGAGCTCGACCAGCGCGACCGGGATCACGCGCTCGCCGTCGGGGCCGGCGCGCACGACCCGGGCCTTGGGCCGCGGCGCGCTGCCGTCGTCGGGCGGGACCGCGAGGTGGTCCATGATCTGCGTCCCGAGCCGGGAGAAGCTGGGCGCCGCGACCTCGTTGCCGAAGTGCCCGCCCTCGGGGTTGTCGACCGAGATCAGGATCACGACCGCAGGGTCGCGGGCCGGGACCGCGCCGACGAAGCTCGCGTAGTACTGGTCCTCGGTGTAGGCGCGTTTTTCAAGGTCGGCTTTCTGCGCGGTCGAGGTCTTGCCAGCGACGCGGTAGCCGGGGATCGCGGCGTTCTTGCCGGTGCCGTGCTTGGCCGTGACGACGCTCTCGAGCATGCGCAGGACCGTGTGGGCGGTGGAGCGCCGGACGACGCGCTCGCGCGTGGGCGTGTGCTCGTAGACGGTGCCGCCGCTGTTGTCGACGACGCGGCGCACGATCGTCGGCGCGTTGTACAGGCCGTCGTTGGCGAGCACCGCGAAGGCGGCCGCGACCTGCAGCGGCGAGGCGCTCATGCCCTGACCGAAGGAGACGTTGGCGGCCTGAATGTCCGACCACTTCTCGGGCTCCGCGAGCAGGCCCCGGGTCGCGCCGGGCAGCTGGATGTCGGGGCGCTCGCCGAAGTGAAAGCGCCGCGCCCAGCGGTACTGCGAGCGCTTGCCGAGGCGCATCGCGATCTTGGTGGTGCAGATGTTGGAGGACTGCGCGAGGATCTGCGTGATGTCGAGCCACTCCGCGCGGTGGGTGTCGCGGATGACGTTCTTCTTGGTGAACTGGTAGCGCCCCTTCTCGCAGTAGAGCGTCTCGTTCTCGCGGATGACGCCCTCCTCGAGCGCGGCCGCGACCGTGATCGCCTTCATCGTCGAGCCCGGCTCGTAGGCTGCCTGTGTGGCCAGGTCGGTGGTCTGCGCGAGCGTCTCGATGGGGTGGTTGGGGTCGAAGGTCGGGCGGTTCGCCATCGCCAGGATCTCGCCGGAGCGCGGCTCGAGCACGATGATGCTCGCGCCGACCGGGTTCCAGCGCGCGACCACGGCGTCGACCTCTCGCTCGACCATGGCCTGGATCGCGGAGTCGATGGTGAGCTCGACCGTGTCGCCGCGCGAGACCTCGGGGTCAGGGTAGCCGTCGAGCAGCAGCTTGCGGCCGTTGGCGTAGTAGGCGGGGCTCTGGGTGTCGCGCCCGCGCAGGTGCTCCTCCATGCCGAGCTCGACGCCGAGATGCCCGACGCCCTGACCGTTGACGCGCCCGAGGATGTGCGCGGCCAGCAGCCCGCGGGGGTAGACGCGGCGGGTCGCCGGCTCGAGCCAGACGCCCGGGAGCCCGCGCCCCATGAGCTCTTTGCTCTGCTCCTCGTCGATGGCGACCCGCTTGAGCCGGCGGTAGGCCTTGTCGCGCGCGAGCTCGGAGCGCAGCGCCTCCTCGTCGAATTCCTCGGCGGGGATCAGCTCACGCAGCGTGTCGACCACGGACTCCTCGGCCCGTCGACCGCGGATCTCTCGCGGGTTGAGGATGATGTTGTAGACGCGGTCGTTGACCGCGAGCGCGACGCGGCCGCGGTCGACGACCTCGCCGCGCGAGGCCGTGAGCGTGTAGCTGCGCAGCTGCTGGCGGTGGCTCTGCTCGGCGTAGCTCTCGTGGTCGCGGATCGAGATCGCGTAGGCCTTGGCCGCGATCCCAAACATGCACGCGATCATCAGCGCCGAGACCCGACGCGCGCGCCGGTGCACGGCGCGGCGATCACTCGCCATCGGCTTGGGGACGAGGGTCTTACGGAGGAGGCGGTTCTTCACGGGCGGGCCTCCTCGGGCTTGGGCTCGGGCTTGGGCTCGGGCTCGGGCTTGGGCTCGGGCTTGGGCTTGGGCGTCCGCAGCTTGATGGTCTGCACGCGGTCAGCGGTCGCCGGGATCATCCCGCGGAGGTTGAGCGCGACCTCCTGCACGTGGTCGGGGTGGCGGAGGAACGCGCGCTCGGCCTCGAGGCGGCGCTTCTCGTCGAGCAGGCGCGCGTGCTCGGCGGTCAGCTCGGTGATCCGCGCGCCGGCGGCGAGGACCTGCGTGCGTGTCTGCACGCGCGAGACCGCGGCGGCGGTGAGCAGCGTGAGCGCGACCAAGATCAGGAGCGGGAGGCCGGAGGCCGGCGGTCGTTGGAGCGGCAGCTCGGGGGCGCGCGGCTGCGGCTGCGGCTGCGGCTCTGGCTGGCCACGGGCGGCGCCCTGAAGATCGCTCGCGCGCCGCAGCCCGTGCTGGAACTCGGCGCTCGCGCGCTGGGCTCGCTGGGCCCGGGCGGACGGGCGGTCCTGCCGTTGCGGCTTGTGACGACGCGACGACGACGGCGTGGGCGTGTGGCGGGCTCGGGGAGACATGGTGCGTACAGGGAGCGGGGCGGTTGGCGGGCAGCGGTCAGGGGCGGCGCTCGAGGACGCGGAGCCGGCTGCTTCGGCTGCGCGGGTTCGCGGCGAGCTCGGCCTCGCCGGGGGTCTGGCCGCGGCGGCCGAGCGGGACCGAGAACTCAGCCTGGACACGCTCGGACTCGGGGATCGGCAGCCCGCGGGGCAGCGCGGGCGGGCTGGAGAGCGCCGCGAAGCGCTGCTTGACCACGCGATCCTCGAGGGAGTGGAACGAGATCACCGCCAGCCGACCGCCGGGGGCGAGCAGCGCGGGGGCGTCGGCGAGCAGCTGCTCGAGCTCTTGAAGCTCGCCGTTGACGTGGATCCGCAGGGCCTGGAAGGTGCGGGTGGCCGGGTGAATTCGCGCGCCCAGACGACGCCGCTGGCGGGCGCTCATCGCCTCGCTGACGACGTTTGCGAGCGCGGAGGTGGTCGTAGGCCGGGCGGCGACGACTGCGCGGGCGATGCGAGGGGCGTCTGACTCCTCGCCGTAGCTGCGGAGGATTCGTGAGAGTTCTCGTTCGTCGATGGACGCGAGCACCTCGGCCGCGCTCGGTCCACGGCTGCGATCCATGCGCATGTCAAGCGGGGCGTCCGCGCGAAACGAGAAGCCGCGCGCGCCGGTGTCGAGCTGGTGGGAGCTGACGCCGAGGTCGGCGAGGATCGCGGTGACGGCCGTGAGCCCGCGCGCACCGAGGACCTGGGCGAGCTGAGAGAACGGGGTGTGCACGAGCTCGAGGCGGACGCCGCGGGCCTCGGCGCGGAGTCGTAGCTGTTGATCCGCCCACGAGATCGCGTCCTTGTCGCGATCCAACGCGATGACGGTGCCCGGGCGGGCGGCCTCGAGCACGGCGAGCGTGTGACCCGCGCCGCCGCAGGTCGCGTCGACGAAGACCGGAAGCGCGGGGTTCGCGGGATCCGGCGAAGCGGCGGCCAGCGCCGGCTGGAGGGCGGCTGTGACCTCCGCGACCAGCACGGGCGTGTGATAGCCCCGGATCATCCCTTCGGGATTGCCAGCCCTGGGGGGCGCGGTCAAAATTTTGCGGATTCACGAAACTGGCGAATCGACCGCGGAAAACAGCGCCCAGGGGCAATTTGGTTGACCGCGTGGTGGGCACTCAGTAGCGTGGCGCGGGCTTGGACAGCGTGAGTCGCGTCCACGTCAATCAAGAGAAGCTTTTCATGGCGGCGCGGACCAGAAACTACCGACAGATTCACGAGGCCTCGGAGCTCCTATGGGAGAAGCTCGGGATGCTCTCCCCCACCCAGCGCAAGGTCTTCGACGAGCGCTTTATGATGTCGTGGATCTATCACGACTTCGCGCTCGAGGGCTCGGTGCTGACGGTCGCCGAGATCAAGGCGGCGGTCGACGACGAGATCATCTCCTCGTCGAACCTGATCCCGGCCTACGACCACATCATCGCCATGCGCGACGGCATCCAGTGGTGTCTCGATAGCCGCGGCGACCGGCCCGAGCAGCTGACGCTCGAGTGGCTCAAGAAGATCCACTTTCTGCTGCTGCCGACGGGCAAAAAAGACCAGGTCCAGTACCGCAAGGACAACCCGATCCACCGGATGTACTTCCACGACCTCTCGCAGGCCGACAAGATCAGCTATCGGATGCGCAAGCTGACCGACTTTTTCCGCACCGACGAGTGCAGGAAAGCGCACCCGATCGAGCTGGCGGTCGAGGTCCACCGCGAGGTCATCCGCATCTTCCCGTGGCCCGACATCAGCGGGCGGGTCGCGCGCCTGGCGATGAACGGGCTGCTCGTATCCGAGAGCTACTGGCCGTCCATCGTGCACGCGATTGATCGCCACAGCTACTACGACGTGCTACGCCTCGATCAGGACCAGCTGCTCAACCTCGTCGTCGACGGCATGGAGGAGGGAATTCGCTCTTCCAACCGTTTGTACCAGAGCATCGTCGACTCGACGCGAGGGTTTTGAAAACCGCGCCCTCGGTGTAGTTTTCGGATAGGTTCCAAGAGACAGCTTGATACCTCCGAAGATCGCGCCATTATGCCCGTTCCTCACGCAATCGCTCTCCGCCTCCCGTTGTCACAGGTCGAAGTCGAGGTCCTCGCGCGCGCGAGGCTCCCGAGCCGTCACGGTGAGTTCGAGATCCTCTCGTTCAGAGACAGCCTCGGGCGCCCGCTCGACGACGTCGCGGTGATCCGCGGCGACGTCCGCGGCGGCGAGGAGATCGCGACGCGCGTGCACTCCGAGTGCCTGACCGGCGACGTGTTCGGCTCGTTCCGCTGCGACTGCCGCGAGCAGCTCGAGCTGGCGCTCCAGCGCGTCGCCAACAGCGAGACGGGCGTCATCCTGTACATGCGTCAGGAGGGGCGGGGCATCGGCATCGCCCACAAGATCCGCGCCTACGCCCTGCAGGAGGCCGGCCTCGACACGGTGGACGCCAACCGCCACCTCGGCTTCGACGACGATATGCGCGACTACGGCGTCGCGGCCGCGATGCTGCGGGCGATGGAGGTCAACTCGGTCGTCCTGCACACCAATAACCTGCTCAAGGTCGAGGGCTTGCAGACCAACGGCGTGGTCGTCGCCAAGCGTGAGCCGATCATCACGGCGCCGCGGGCGGAGAACGCCCGCTACCTCTCGACCAAGCGCGACCGCTCCGGGCACCTCCTGTAGCAGCCCGCGAGCGGCGATTGACAGCGCCCGGGAGCCGCGTGTAACCCGGGCTCGTGTCCACGCAGGGCTTTGAGAGCGCGTCCACGTCTTCGACCTCATCCGCGGCCGCCGATCATTTGGCGATCGCGAACAACCCCGGTCGCTTCGGCGTGGGAGTCGATCCCGAGACCCGGGCGCTCACGCTCGACGGCGTGTCCCTGCAGGCGATCGCCGACGCCGTGGGCACGCCGGCGTACCTCTACAGCGCCTCGCACATCGCCGGTCAGCTCGAGGCGCTCAAGGCCGCCTGCGCCGGGCGCCCGACCCTGATCTGCTACGCGGTCAAGGCCAACAGCGCGCAGCCGATCCTGCGCCTGCTCGGCAACCGAGGCGCCGGCGCCGACATCGTGTCCGGCGGCGAGCTCGAGCGCGCGCTCGCGGCCGGGATCCCCGGCGAGCGCATCGTCTACAGCGGGGTCGGCAAGCGCTCCTCCGAGCTCGACGCCGCGCTGGCGGCGGGCGTGCGCGGGATCCATGTCGAGTCCGCAGGGGAGCTCGAGCAGCTCGCCGGGCGCGCGCGGGCGCTGGGGACCGTGGCCCCGGTCGCGCTGCGGCTCAACCCCGACATCGATCCGGACACGCACCCCTACCTCGCCACGGGCCTGCGCGAGACCAAGTTCGGGATCCCGATGCAGGGCGCGCTCGAGCTGGCGCTGCGAGCCGCTCGCACGGACGGGCTCAAGCTCGTCGGGCTGACCTGTCACATCGGCTCGCAGATCATGAACGCGAAGCCCTTCCTCGACAGCCTCGCGCGGCTGCGGCCGGTGATCGACGCGCTCGCGGCCCAGGGCGTCACGCTCGAGTACCTCGACCTCGGCGGCGGCCTCGGCATCCCCTACGCGCCCGGCGACGAGGTCGTGGACGTCGCCAGCTTCGGGCGACAGATCGTCGACGCGACCGCCGATCTCGAGCTCGAGCTCGTGCTCGAGCCGGGGCGGTTCTTGGTCGGCAACGGCGGCGTGCTGCTCACCCGCGTCCTCGGGCACAAGCGCAACGCCGAGCGGGCCTTCGTGATCGTCGACGCGGCGATGAACGACCTCGTCCGCCCGGCGCTGTACAGCGCCCACCACACGATCGTGCCCGCGGTGTTGCCGGGCGAGGTCCCGCTCGTGCGCGCCGACATCGTGGGGCCCGTCTGCGAGTGCGGTGACTTCCTCGCCCGCGACCGCCCGATCCCGTGGCCCGCGTCTGGGGACCTGCTCGCGGTCCTCGGCAGCGGCGCGTACGCGATGACCATGGCGTCGACCTACAACACCCGGCCGATCGCGCCGGAGGTCATGGTCTCCAAGGGTCGCTTCGCGATCACGCGACCGCGTCGCAGCGTCGCCGCGTTGATCGCCGAAGAGTCGTACCCCGACTGGCTCGTGTAGCGACAAGCGAGCTCCGGATTCGAAGCGAAGCGCGTGCGCTCGAGAAACCGGCGCGTGGGCCTGTAAGCGGCCGCTGCGGCGCGTTTGATCAGTGCTAGATCTGCAGCGGAGGATCGGGCCGGCGGCCGGGTGAGAGCTGTGGAGGAACGTGGGCGGCGCCTTGCGATTTCGCGCGTCCGATGGGTAGTATCACGCATTATGCGCGTTAACGCGCGCGCGATCGCTACATGGAGCAGCGCGAGCGTGACGCCTGAGGGGGAGGCGCGGCTTAATGAACGGGACGGAGACCGGGCAGGGGACGGCCTGGGCCTGGGCGCCGCGTCGGCGGGGCCCCAGGGGATAAGCGCGTGACGAATCGGCGAACGAGCATGGGCCAGCGCGCCGTCGTGATCGGCGGCAGCGTCTGCGGATTACTGGCCGCGCGCGTCCTCTCCGAGCACTTCGAGAAGGTCATCGTGCTGGAGAAAGACCGCCTCCACTCGAGGGCCATGAAGCGCAAGGGCGTGCCGCAGGGCAAGCACACGCACCTGCTCTTGCGGCGCGGCGCCGACATCATCCAGGGGCTGTTCCCGGGGCTCGCCGCGAAGATGGAGAGCTGGGGCGCGTTTCCGGTCAACGTCACCAGCGGGCTGCGGTGGTGGCATTACGGCGTCTGGAAGGCGCAGGTCGACGTCGGCTTCGACCTCTACGTGCTCAACCGGATCGAGTTCGAGTTCAAGCTGCGCAAGAAGGTCGCCGCGATCCACAACGTCGAGCTCCGCGACGCGCACGACGTCGTCGATCTGCAGGTCGACGAGTCAGGCGCGCGGGTCATCGGCGTAGTCGTCCGGAGCCGCCGCGAGAAGAAAGAGCAGCCGGTCGCCGCCGACGTCGTCATCGACGCCGCCGGTCGCGGCACGCGGGCGCCGAAGTGGCTCAAGAAGCACGGCTTCGGCAAGCCCAGCGAGTCGGAGATCAAGGTCAACGTCGGCTACGCCTCCTGCATCTACCGGATCGCGCCGAGCTTCCGCAAAGAGCGGATCCCGCTCGCCGTGTTCCCGCGCGTGCCCGAGACCACGCGGCTCGGCATCATGTACCCGCTCAGCAGCCGCGGGCTCATGGTCACGCTCAGCGGCTCCGGCAAGGACTACCCCTCGCGCCGCCACGCCGGCTTCATGAAGTTCGCCGAGAGCCTCGAGAAGCCGGAGTTCGCCGAGCTGCTGGGGGACGCGCGCCCGTCCCCGACGATCCACACCCACCAGTTCCCCTCGAACCTCTGGCGTCACTACGAGCGGATGCGGCGCTGGCCCGACGGCTACATGGTCATGGGCGACGGCGTCGTCAGCTTTAACCCGATGTACGGGCAGGGCATGACGGTGTGCTCGATCGAGGCCGAGCTGCTCGCGCGGACGCTGCACAAGCTCGCGCGCAAGGGCCGGTCGCTGCGCGACGATGGCCAGGCGCGCAGGCTGCAGCGCCGGCTGCTGCCCGTCGTGATCGTCCCGTGGCTGCTGGCGAGCTGCGAGGACTTCCGCTCGCCCAAGGCCAAGGGCTGGCGCTACCCGGGGCTGCGCCTCTTGCAGTGGTACGTCGCGCGCGTGCACGAGCTGGTCGCCTACGACAAGCGCGTCGTCAAGCGCTTCATGGAGGTGATGAACTTCCTCAAGTTCCCGACCGCGCTGTTCGGCCCGCTGATCGTGCTCAGCGTCATCCGGCACTCGTTTCGGCGCGCCTTCGTCAAGCGCCTGCGCGCGGCCGAGGAGCCCATCTTGATCAGCGCGCCCGCGCCCGCGCCCGCGCGCGCGGGCGAGGAGGTCGACGAGCTCGGCGCGGGCGCGCCAGAGCTCGCGCTCGCGGGCGCGGCGGCCGGGGGAGAGAGAGAGCGCGAGGGAGAGGGAGAGGGAGAGGGAGGGGCTCGACGCGCCGGCGGCTTCGAATGGCCCAAGCGCACCGGGACGTTCGAGTGGCCGGGCGGACGTCCCGAGGATACGCGGCGGCGCACCGGCACGGTCAAGCGGGCCGACACCCGCGCGATCGAGCGGACCGGGAAGGTCGACCTGCGCAAATCGACAGGTGCGTATCAGCAGGTCGGATCCTCCGCGATGGAGCGCACGGGCAAGGTCGAGATCCGGCGCACGCGCTCGCCCGCCCCGGGCAGCTCGGACTCCAGCAACAGGCTCGAGCGCACGGGCAAGGTCGAGATCCGCCGCGTCGGCACCGGCGAGACCGCGGTCCGCAGCAGCCTCGAGCGCACGGGCAAGGTCGACATCTTCCGCCCCGGCGAGGCGCGCCCCGAGCTCGACGAGCCCGGCGTCGAGCGCCGCGCGACGCGGCCGCGCGCCGGCGCCGCGCCGGCGGCGTCGAAGCCCGACGCGAGCGCCGGTGACGCGAGCGAGGGCGTCGCCGATCGCGGCGCGCGGCCGACCCCGCGACCCGCGAGCGCGACGCGTGAGCCGGCGCGGCGCGGCCCCGGGGGCGTGAGCTTCACGGAGTGGCGAGCGGCCAAGCGCGCCGGCACGCTGGGCGCGCTCAAGGGGCGCCGCGAGCCGCGTCAGGGCGGCGACTCCAGCCCCGAGTGATCGATAGTCAATATGTCTTTTAGGACTGCTTCGGCGCGTCCTCGGCCTGCGTCGCGTCGAAGCAGGGCTCGACGATCTCGAGCAGCGGGTTGATCATCAGCGCCTGCACGCCCTTGGGGCTCAGGTGGATGCCGTCCTGCTGGTAGGCGTGAAACTTCTTGCCGCCGAGCTTGACGTACTCGATGTACTGGCCGCGCTTCGGGCTCGTGGTCGTGTACGCGTCGACGTAGAAGGCGTGGCCGTCGAAGGCCTCAATGCGCGCTCGGAGCACCTCGTTGACCTTCGGCCCGACCGTGCGGGAGTTCTTCTTGGGGAAGGCCTGCGGCCCGATCCAGACGATCAGCCGGTGGCGGTCCTCGCCGGCCATGAGCGCCAGGATCTTGTCGATGCGCTCGCCGTAGCGCTGCTTCCACTCGGGCGTGTTGGCGTGGATCCACTTGTCCTTTGGATCCCACAGCGGCTGCGCGTCGTTGGTCCCCAGGTTCACGATGTAGACGTCGGGGTCGTACTCCTCGTTGAGCGTCGGGACCTCCTTGATCCAGTCGTGGAAGTCGGGGCGCGCCATGCCGCTGGAGGCCTTGCCCCACTTGCGCACGGTCACGTCGGGCCAGCGGCGCTTAAACTTCTGCTGCAGCATCGGGCCGAGCAGGCTGCCGACGTTGGAGCTGCCGAAGGCGTAGACGAAGCGCGAGTCACCCATGTCGGGGCAGTGCGCGCGCGGGCCGGGCTCGGCCTCGGCGATCGCCGGCGCGCTCGCGTCGGCCTCCGAGGCCGGCGCCGTCGCCTCGTGCTCGCCGGGCGCCGTCGCGTCGACGGGCTCGGCCTCGGGCGCCGGCGCGTCCGCGGCCTCCGGATCCGCCGGGGCGGGCTCGTCGACGACGTCGCTGTCCGTGGGGGCAGGTGTGTCAGGAGCGGCCGGGGCCGGCTCAGGCGGGGTCGTGGTGGTAGTAGGCTTACAGGCCAGCAGCATCGCGCCGACGATGATCGGGGCGACGGCCTGGTGTCTCGCGAGTGACAAGGCGGGTCCTCCAGCGGCTGGGCGCGGGCGCTCACGCGCGCACGCTCACGTCGTATGGTCCAACGACCATGCCATAAACTCGTATTCCACGCGGGCGGGGGCGCGCGCGGTGACGCGCGGTCCTCGCGGCGACGAGCGCGCGAATCGTCGCCGCGCTCAGTCGGCGGGCATGCTGCGCCAGAAGAAGCCGCCGCCGCCGATGTTGAGGCGCAGGTACACGCCGAGCATGCGAGCCGGCGGCGCGCCGATCACCGGCACATCATTCTCGTCGGACCACGCGTTGTCGTGCAGCGAGATCAGCAGCCCCAGCTCGCCGCCGTTGATCAGCCCGCCGCCCTGCTTGCGTCGATACTGCAGGCGCTGAAAGCCGACGCCGAGCTCGAAGGTCCAAAAGCCCGTGGAGAACTTGCTCGCGCCGCCGCCCTCGATGACCGCGCCGGCGGCCGGCGTCGTCGCCAGCGGAGAGCCGCCGAAGGTCACCGGCGCGTCGCTGTTGTTGCGGACCTCGAGGGTGTAGCCGAGCCCGCCGACGCCGGCGAAGGGGTACACCATCCAGCGGCGCTGGTTGTAGACGACGAGCCCGAGGTCGAAGCCGCCGCCGCCGCCCGAGACCCGCGCGCTGCCCCAGTCTGTCCACATCGTCGGGACCCACATGCCGAAGCCGCGGCCGCCGAGCAGGTAGCGACCGGCGAGCAGCGCCCGCCCGCCGCCGCCGACGGTCGCGGCCACGGGCGAGGCCTTGAGCTCACGCGTGGAGGACATCACCGGGTGTTCGAAGGAGCTGGCGAAGTCGCCCCAGTCGCCGATCAGCACGCCCGGCGAGAAGTGACCGAAGCCGCCCCATCGCGGCACGTCGACGGTCTTGACGGCGTCGTCGATCGGTCGATCGGGCGCGGGCGCGGGCGCGGGCGCGGGCGCGCCCGCGGTCGTCGTCGTCGCGGGCGGGTCGTGCACGATCGTGGGCGGGGCGGCGGCCGGGCGATCGAAGGGGTTCTCGAGCGATTGACTCCCCGAGGCCGCGGGGCTCGTGCCCTGGGCGCCGGCGGTGCCTGATCCCGCGCTCGAGGTGCCGTCGCTGTAGGGGTCGGCCAGCGGCGTCGCGCGCGGGCCGAAGGGTGCGCGCGGGGGGTCCTCCGCGGGCGCGGCGGCTGGCTCCGTCGCGGTCGCGCTCGTGGGCGCGGGTGCTGATGAGGCCGGGCTGGAGATGACCGCGAGCAGGGCGAGCGAGATCATGGCCCCGCAACCATATCGCGGCCCAGACGCCCGCCGCGCGCAAGGATCGCGTCGCGCGGATCTGGCCGGTCGAGCAGCTCAGTCGCTGCAGGCGCTCCCGCTGACGCGCGTGAACGCGGCCGCAGCGTCGGCGTCGAGCTCCTCGGGCGCTCGTCGGCTCGACGCGTGGCGCAGCCGCTCGTGGCGGAGAAACCACGTTCGCGCCTCGTCGCAGCGCCCCAGCGCGACCAGGCACAGCGCGGCGCGCTTGAGCACGGCGCGGGCGTCCGCCCGCCGCTGCTCGCTCGCCTCGCTCGTCGTGGCGTCCGCGAGCGCGGAGGCGCGCTCGGCCGCGTCGACGCAGCGCTCCGGCAGCGCGCCGTTCCTGCCCTCGCGAACTTGCGCCGCCAGCCGCTCGAGCTTGCCGTCGATGGTCGCGAGGGTGTCGAGCGGGCAGCGCTCGCGGGCGGCGGCCTGGACCTCGCGCGTGAGCTGCGACTCGTCCTCGCTGCGCTGGGGGTCGCGCGTCACGAGGAACTCCCGCAGGAGCTGCTTGCCGCCCTTGCAGTCGCCCGCGAGCATGGTGCAGTAGGCCCGCGTCTCGAGTCGGTCGCCGCGCGACGCCGGGTGCAGGCGGTCGGCCAGGGAGAGGTCCGCGAGGCAGCCCTGGCTGTCGCGCGCGCGCAGCTTGTCGCGCGCGCGCAGCCGCAGCTCGAGCGAGCGCTGGACCGCGTTGTTCACGATCGCCGCGTTCGCGGCCGCCGTGGTCGCGGCCGCGGTCCGCTGCGCGCGCCCGGCCGCGTCGACGCGCTGGAGGACGAGGCGGATCGGGGCGTCGCAGCGGGGCGGGAGCTGGGCGTCTGGGTACGCGTCGCGCTGGCAGTCGACGAGCGCGCCCTCCGTGGCGAGCTCCTCCCGCGCGCTGGGCGTGCCGGCGTGAAGTTCGAAGGCGCCGAGGCTGTAGCTCGAGACGAAGTGCGTCGCGCCCTCGCAGCGGTCGTTCTGGGCGACGACGGGCGCGAGCTCGGCGGAGCGGAGCGCGCTGTGGACGACGCCGCTGACGGAGTAGCGCAGCTCCAGCGTCTCGCCGCGCTGCACCCGGCGGGCCAGCGAGCCCGCGCCGAGCGGGAGCTTCGCGTAGAGCTCGTCCTCGTTCTTGATCTCGAGGTGGTCCGCGGCGCCGCTCCACGGGGTCGGCGGCTCGTAGCGGCCGTAGACGTCGGGCGCTTGGCTGTCGGCGCAGTCGTACAGCAGCTCGAGCTGACAGTCGCGGTAGCGGGCGAAGACCAGCGCGCGCGCGGCCTTGTCGATAAAGGTCGCGCGCTCGCCCGCGTCCCAGTCGACGATGAAGGGGGCGAAGTTCGCCTTGCCCTCGTCCTCGCAGCGGCTGCCCGGGCTGCCGCGCTCCAGCGCCGCGGCGCTCGCCGCCGCGTCGTCGCCCGGGCGCTTCGCGGCGCAGCCGAGCTCGCCCACGCCCAGCGCGAGCGTCAGCCCGGCGATGAGCCGCGGGAGGAGCTGCGTTCGCGCGGGCATCGCAGGGCAGTGTGTGGGAAGCTGGACGCGCCGTAAAGCGGTCGCGCGCTCCCTGCTGCCCGAAGAATCAGGTCTTCGCCCGCGCGCAGAGCTGGACCCTGCGCGCGGACGCCTGCACCGCGCTCGCGCGCGTGAGCCCGGCGCGCGGATTCCCGTACAATGCCCGCGATGTCGACCGCTCCGTACACGCCGGCGCCGGGGTCCGCCGAGGAGATCAAGCGCTTCCACAGCTTGCAGGAGCAGCTGCGCGCGAGCTTCGTGCGCTTCAGCCGGGATCCCGCGCAGCCCTACACCGCGGTCGTGATCCCGTCGCAGAGCTTCGACCCGCGCGAGCTGGCGAAGATCCCCGGGGTCGCGCACTACGAGGAGCGCTCGCTGTTTAACCTGATGCTGCTGCGGCACCCGCGGCTCAACGTCGTCTACGTGACCTCGAAGCGGCTCAACCCGCTGATCATCGACTACTACCTCCACCAGATGCGCGGCGTGCCCTCTGAGCACGCGCGCCGGCGGCTCAAGCTGCTCGACTGCGACGACGCCTCGGCGCGCCCGCTCACCGCCAAGATCCTCGAGCGCCCGCGCCTGGTGCAGCGCGTCCGCGAGGCGATCCAGACCGGCGACATGGCCCACATGGTCGTGTTCAATTGCTCGTCGCTCGAGCGCACGCTCGCGGTCCAGCTCGGGATCCCGATCAACGCCTGCGACCCCGAGCTCATGGCGCTCGGCAGCAAGACCGGCTCGCGGCGGATCTTCAAGGAGGCCGGCCTGCAGCCGGCGCCGGGGCGCGAGGGCCTGCGCGACACCGGCGACCTCGTCGACGCGCTCGAGGAGCTGTGGCGCGAGCGCCCGGGCATGCGGCGCGCGGTCGTCAAGCTCGACGACAGCTTCTCGGGCGAGGGCAACGCGATCCTCGAGATCGCACGCGACCCGGCGCTCGCGGCCGCGGCCCCGGGCGTCGCGGGCTCCAGCGCCGGCGCTCGCCGAGCCGCGCTGCGCGAGGCGCTGCCGCGGCTGCGCTTCGAAGCGGCTGGTTTAACCTGGCCCGAGTACCAGGCGCAGTTTGAGATCATGGGCGGCGTCTGCGAGCAGTGGATCGACGCGCCCGACGACGCCGGCGGGCTCGAGAAGCGCTCGCCCAGCGTGCAGCTGCGGATCAACCCGCTGCGCGAGGTCCAGGCCGTCTCGACCCACGATCAGGTGCTGGGCGGCCCCGGCGGCCAGGTCTTCATGGGCGCCAGCTTCCCCGCCGACCGCCGCTATCGGCTCGCGATCCAGCGCGAGGCGATGAAGGCCGGGCGCGCGCTGGCGCGGCGCGGCGCGATCGGCCGGGCCGCGATCGACTTCCTCGCCGTCCCCAAGCCGGCGAGCGAGCGCGCCGAGGAGGGCGCGCCCCCGCGGCCCGAGGAGGCCCCGGACTTCGACCTCTACGCCGTCGAGATCAACCTGCGCCAGGGCGGCACGACGCACCCCTTCAACACGCTGAAGTTCATCACCGACGGGCGCTACGACGAGCGCTCGGGGCTGTTCTTCACGGCCCAGGGGCGCGAGCGCTGCTACTTCGCGACCGACACGCTGCAGGCGCCCGAGTACCGCGGCGTGCTGCCCTTCGATCTCATGGACCTGCTGGTCGTCAACGGCTTCCACTTCCGCTCGGACGAGACCGGCGTCGTCTTCCACCTGCTCGGCTGCCTGAGCGAGTTCGGCAAGCTGGGCTGCACCGTGATCGCGCCGACGGTCCCGGGCGCGAAGCTGCTGTACGCCGAGACGGTCGCGCTGCTCGACCGCGCGACCGGGCGGGCGAAGGGATGACGCGCTGCGCTCACTCGAGCGCCAAGAACTCGCGGAACACCGCCTCGTAGCGCGCGGGGTCGTTGACCGGCACGTCGCCGTGCTCGGCCCCTTCGAACACCTCGAGCGTCGCCGCGTCCCCGGCCGCGCGCTTGAGCTTCTCGGCGTGCACGGGGACCACGAAGCCGTCGGCGGAGCCGTGCACGATCACGCGCTTGAGCCCGGGGTCGAGGATCGCCATGCGCTCGCAGTTGTCGAACGCGCCGTCGACCAGGAATTCGCCGGGCAGGTTCAGCCAGGTGCCGTCTTGCACGAGCGTCTCGCCGCTGCAGAAGGCCGACTCGGTCAGCAGGCCGCGCGGCGTGATCGCGGTCTCGCCCCGCTGGGCGCGGACCGCCATCTCGCTGGCCGGCGCGCCGCCGAGCGAGAAGCCGACGAAGAACACGCGCTCGGGGTCGACGCCGGGCAGCGTCGGCAGCAGCTCGAGCGCGGCCGCGGCGTTCTCGTACATCGTCTGCTCGCTCGCGTCGCCGGTCGAGAGGCCGTAGCCGGGGTAGTCGTAGATCAGCACGTTGTAGCCCCAGCCCCACATCAGCTCCGCGCGCTGCCAGTACCAGCCGAGGTGCCCGTAGTTGCCGTGGCTGTAGAAGATGGTCGCGGCGGCGTCGTCGCGGTGCGCGTAGACGTAGTGGACCTCGCGGTCGTCGAGCTCGATGAAGCCCTCGACGCGGTTTTGCGGGCCGACGAGCGAGGGGTGGGCGGGGCCGAGGTCGCCCTCGAGGTCGGGGTCGGCGGGCTCGGCGTCCCAGTCGTAGCCGTCGACCTCGATCCCGTTGAAGAAGAACGGGTCGGCGGAGAAGCACGCGCTCAGCGGCAGCGTGACGAGAAGGCCGATGAGACAGGTATTAAGGCGGCGCGCGAGGCCGCCGTGGGTCTCGCCGTTCTCGCTGTTCTCGCTGTTCTCGCCGTTCATCGCTCGAGCCCTCCGAAGCGCACGCGGTAGTTGAGGTAGAGCGCGAGCCCGCCGTAGCCGGGCTGGTAGGCGATGACCGACTCGGAGCTCTGCCACGGGTTGGTCCAGCCGAGGTGGAGCGCGAGGCCGTGCTGGCGGTTGGTGGCGCCGCGCGGCGGCATCAAGAACTCGGTCCCGAAGAAGGGGGTGAGGAACACGGGCGTCTTGGTCTCCGGCGGCGAGAACTGAAACGTGCTGGTCACGCCGCCGTAGAGGTGCAGCCAGGGGGTCACGGGGCCGCCGAGGTGGAGGCCGAGCTCCGGGTAGGCGCGGTAGCCGGGCGCGTCGTTGAGGTCGCCGATGTTGTAGAGGCGGATCGAGGAGGCGACCGCGAGCGCCTGTGGCTCGCGGTAGAGCTGAAAGTTGGCGGCGACGTCGAAGGCGAGCAGCGAGTAGGCGAGCGCGGTCGCGTTGACGCTGCCGTCGACGTCCATCCAGTCGGTGACGCCGTAGCGCCCGCCGAGGTTCATGTGCGGGACCGGGATCGCCGGGCCGAGGCTGTCGAAGAACGGCCCGCCGAGGCTGCTGTGGAATTCGCCGTTGCCCTTGCCGACCGTGCGCGAGAGGTTGTGACCGGCGCAGCCAGCCAGGGCGAGCGCCGCGCCGAGGACGGGCGCGAGGACGAGGGCGAGTCCGCGTGATGTTCGTGACGCAGGGCGGTCCACGTGGGTCCGTAGAGTACTACGGGCGTCGTCGGGCGGCCCCGCGATCCCGCGCGCGCGGAGTCGCGCCCCCGCGTCGGCGCGGCGCGGCGAGGAGGGGCTGCGTCCGCAGGCCCTGACTCGAACGTGTTCAGCGGCTCGCGGCACGACGTGGTCGTCAGGGCAGCTCGCGGCCGGTCAGGGGGCGCCGCAGCGGGAGGCGCAGGAGGTTCGCCAGCCACAGCCGCGCGCGCGAGTACTCGCGCGCCATGAAGAAGCCGTCGTTGCCCTCGCGCTGGTACAGCGGCATCAGGACGCGCCCGGTCCACGGCGCCTTGATCGGCCCGCGCTTGTCGTGGGCGAGCCGCTGCCCGCGTCGGACGCGTTGAAAGCTGCTGTACCCGGGGTCCATCACGAAGCCCTGGGTCGGGTTGATCCGGTGTCGGTAGCGCGCGTCGACGATCCGCGGCAGCCCCTCGCAGACCCGCGCGAGCGCGCGGCGGTGGTGGTCGCAGCCGCGCTCGACGTCGGCCGGCGCGAGCATGCCGGCGGCGACGAGCGCGAGCCACAGCGCGGACTCGATGCGGTCGACCGTGTCGTCGCGCTCGTGCTGCCCGCCCTCGATCGAGACGCCGACGTGACCGAGGTCGTGGAGGTAGGCGAGCATGGCTCCGGCGACGAGCTCGTCGAGGCCGATGATGCTCGGGATCGGCAGCGCGCTGGCGAGGCGACGGTTGCGGTACGAGTCGCCCATGCCGACGAAGGGGGCGCCCGGCGCCGAGGTCGTGTGCAGGTCGAGGATCGTGAGCGGGCGACCGCAGCGCTGCTCGAGGTCGTCGACGAGCCCTAGGATCTCGAGCTGCTCAGCCTCCTCGGCGATGTTCGGCGCGGGCCCGCGACGACGCAGCGCGGAGAGCTGCGCGGGGGTCCAGGCGCGGTTGAGGTCGCGGTCGATGTAGCGGCGACCCGCCGCGAGCGCGCGCCGGTTCCCGCTGATCGCGAGGAGCTCGCCGCGCAGCGCCAGGCGTCGATCCTCGAGCCGCGCGAGCACGCGACGGATCGCGTGGACGCCCGCCGGCTCGTTGCCGTGGAGGCCGCCGACGACGAGCAGCCCAGGGCCGCCGGGCTGGGGCGCGCTGCGGTAGCGGCCGAGGACTCGAGGCGGCGGCCAGCGCTCGCCGGACCCGCCACGGGACCTCGAGGACGCGCGACGTCTCGGCGCTTTGCTGCCACCATCGCTCGTCACGCAGCCCATGCGTACCCTGGTTTGCTCGCGGGGTCACGCCTCGAGGTCACTCCACCGTCGATCCCCCGGGGCGTTGGGCCGCGAGCGCGCCGCGCTCGCGGCGGCTCGGGCGGACGCGATCAGCCGGTCTCGTCCGCGCGCGGTGGCCTGTCGGCCGGGAGCGGGATCGTGAACCAAAACTTCGAACCGCGCCCGACCTGGCTCTCGGCGCCGAGCTGTCCGTCGAGCGCGTTGACGATGCGCTGGCAGATAGCGAGGCCGAGGCCCGCGCCGCTGAACGTGCCGGTGTTGGACGCGTCCTCGCGGGAGAACGGCTTGAGCAGCTCGGAGAGCGCGGCGGTGTTGAGGCCGATGCCGGTGTCGCGGACTTCGAAGCGGATGTGATCGGCGCCGGCCGGCCGGACGCTGAGCTCGACCGCGCCGGCCCGCGTGAACTTGACCGCGTTGTCGAGCAGCGCGCTCAGCAGCTGGCGGACGCGATCGGGGTCGCCGTGCACGCGCGCGGGGAGCTCGGCGTCGAGCGTGAGCGCGGTCTGGAGGCCCTTGCGCGCCGCCGTCTCGAAGTGCAGGCGCGTCGACTCGCGCGCGAGCGCCTCGAGCTCGAAGTCGCGGTGCAGGAGCTCCACGCCCTCGCGCGAGAGCTCGGAGAACTCGAGGATGGTCTGGATCAGCGAGAGCAGCAGCTCGCCGCACTCCTGGATCGTCTCCGCGTGCGCGCGCTGCTCCGCGTCGAGCTCGCCGATGAGCAGCAGCTCCGCCGAGCCGAGCACGCCGTTGAGCGGCGTCCGCAGCTCGTGGCTCATGCTCGAGAGGAACTGGCTCTTCGCGGCGTTGGCCTGGGCCTCGCTGGCGCGCGCGCGCTCGACCTGCGCGAGCGTCTGCAGCGCGGCGCGGTGCCAGTGCTCGGCGCGGCGACGCCGACGGTCCGCGAGCAGGAACAGCGCGAGCGCGAGGAAGGCGAACAGCACGGCCGCGATCGTGACGACGTAGAGCGAGCTCCAGCGCTCGCCGAGGCGTTGGGAGAAATCCCGCGTCTCGACACGCGCCGCGCTCACGAAGCGATCGAGGGCGGCGAGCAGCTCGGCCTGTTCCTCCGGCGTAAGCGTCGGGGCGCTCGAGCGCGCGAGCTGCTCCTCGGCCGCGCGCGTGATCTCGAGGAGCGCGGTCGACGGAGGCTCGTGCGCCGACAGCTGCGCCTCGAGCGACGCGAGCCCGCGGATCAGCGTGTTGCGCGGCGCGGGCTGGTCGGGGTCGCCGGCGCGCTCGCTCGCGTCGCGCCGGAGCTCGCCCCGCAGCGACTGGGCCTCGATCATCCAGACCACGCGTGACTCGACCTCGGCCCGCTCCCGCCGGACCGCGAGCATGAGGACGGCGCACCAGCTGGCGAAGGCGAGGACGGCCGCGAGCGCGAGCCAGAAGCTCGGCGGCGGCGCCCGCGAGGGCGGGTCGCTCGCGATCGCCGTCGGCGCCGACGGCATGACCACGCTCGACGCGGCGAGCTCGGCTGACGCCGGCTCGCGCACCGGGTCAACGCTCGTGAATTCGCGCGCGCGCTTCAACGGACCACGCTCCGTGGGGCTCAGCCCCGCGGCAGTCTAGCAGCCGGGGACGCGGCGCCGCGCGCGGTCGAGGACGACGTTCGATCCGGTCTTGATGTACATGTTCGAACAAACCTGCTCGAACATGCACGTTAAAAATGGGCGCGTCGGCCTCAGCCCCGCGCTCGCGCCTCGCACTCGGCGAAGGCGCGGCGCGCTCGATCGCCTGTCTCTCCGAGCAGCTCGACGCGGCGGGCCGGGGGCAGGCAGAGCGCGGGGACGCGCCACAGCGCGGCGTGCAGCGCGAGCGGCTCGAGCGTCCACACGCGCGCGCCGCTCCGCGCGTGGCGCGTGACCGCGACGCGGCCGTCCGCGCTGACGCGGGCCGACGCGAGCGCGTCGCCCCGGATGATCCGCGGGGGCGCGTCCTCCTGGTCGAGCGGCCAGATCCACATCGCGTCGTCGTAGGTCGTCGTCAGCAGGCGCGCGCCGCCCTCGAGCAGGCGCGCCGACGCGACCTCGGCGTCGTGTTCGAACTCGCGCGCGAGCCGGGGCGCGCCGTCGCCGACGCGTCGCCACAGGCGCGCGCGCTGATCCCCCGAGGCGGTCACGAAGCGTATGCCGTCGTCGGCGAACTCGAGGTCATGCACGCGCCAGTCGTGGGCGTCGAGCCGCGTCGGCGCGCCCTGGGCTCCGTCGACCCGCTGCAGCTGGACCGCGCCGTCGCGGCTCCCGGAGAGCAGCCAGCGGCCGTCAGGGCTGAACGCGAGCGCCCACACGGCGGTCTCGTGCCCGCTGAGCGCCCGCGCCGCGGCCGAGTCTGTGGCGCGCAGGCGCTGCGCTTCACCCGAGGCGTCGAGCCGCCAGCTCCGCAGCGTGCCCGTGGTCGTCGCCGTCACCGCGCGCGCGCCGTCGGGTGACAGCGCGACGGCGGTGACCGGGGCGCCGTGGCCCGAGAGCGTCGCGAGCCCGCGCCCGTCCTCCGCGCTCCAGACCCGCGCGCTGCCGTCGACGCTGCCCGTGATCAGCTGGGCGCCGCCGCGCGCGAACGCGGCGCTGCGCACCCAGCCCGTGTGACCGCGGAGGACGGCGATCAGGCGCGTCGGCGAGGTGCTCCACAGGCGCGCGCTCATGTCGTCGGAGCCGGTCACGACGCGCGCGCCGTCGCGGCTCGGCGTCGCGACGACGAGCTCGGCGCTGTGCCCCGTGAGCTCGCGGGTGACCCCCGGGAGCGCAGCGCCGCGGCGTCGCGGCGGCTCACCGGCGCGCGCGGGCGCGAGCCGCCAGCGCGTGGCCACGCCGGCGTCGGTCCGCGCGAGCAGGGTCGTCTCGCGTCGCGCCTCGTCGCGCGCGGGTGAAGGTGAAGAAGATGTCGAGAAGGCCAGCTCCTCCACGGGTCCGCCGTGGCCGCGCAGCGCGAGCGGCTCGGCGTCGAGGGCCGCGCCGCTCCACACGTAGGCCACGCCGTCCTCCGCGCCCGCGGCGACGTGACCCCCGTCGGGGCTGAACGCGAGCGCGCGCAGCTCGGGGCCGCCGCGCGCGAGCGTCAGCGGGCTCGCGGCGTCGTCGTCGGCGAGCTCGAGCAGCGTCAGCACGCCGCCGCGCGTCGCCGTCACGACGCGCGCGCTCGCGGGATCGATCGCGGCGGCCAGCGTGGGCGCGAGGGGGTTGCCGATCACCCGCGCTCGCCCGCTGCCGTCGGCGGCCCAGACGCGCGCGGTGCCGTCATCGCGCCCGATCGTCAGCACGCGGCGGCCGGCGTCGCCGAAGCTCGCCCCGCGCAGGCGGCCCTCGTGCCCGCGCAGGATGATCGCCGCGCTCTGACCCGCGCGCCCGGCCTGCACGCTCCACACCCGCGCGGTCCCGTCGTCCGAGGCGCTCAGGACGCGCGCGTTGTCGGGGCTGAACGCGACGCTGCGGACGCTGCCCTCGTGGCCGCGCAGCGCGTAGCTGGGCGGCGCCGCGCCGGCTCCTTCAGCGTCAGCGCGCGCGAGCGGACCCCACAGCCGCACCGTGTGATCGGCGGAGGCCGAGGCGATCCAGCGCCCGTCGGGGCTGAACGCGGCGGCGAGCAGCGGGCCCCGGTGGCCGCGCAGCGTGACGCGGGCCTTCGCGCGCCCGTCGTCGCGGATGTCCCAAAGCTCTAACGAATGGTCGGCGCCGGCGACCAGCAGCGCGCCCCCGTCGGGGCTGAGCTCGAGCACGCGCCCGGCCGGCTTAGCCCGCCCGAGGCGTCGCGGCCCCCGCTCGCGCACGCCCGAGGTCGCGCTCCACAGCTCGACCACGCCGCGCGGGTCGAGCGAGACGACGCGCGCGCCGTCGGGGCTGAGCGCCGCGCGCTCGAGCGGCTCGCTCGACGCGCCGAAGCGCGCGGGCTCGCGCGACTCGAGCAGCAGCGGCACGGTCAGCTCGAGCCACTGGGGCAGCGCGCCCGGGTTGACGGCCTCGACCTCGCGCAGCAGCGCGAGCCGGACCAGCGAGTCCTCGCTCGCGCGGGCGGCGACCACGCGCAGCATGTCACGGTCGTGCTCCGCCTCCGCGAGCGCCTGCGCCGCCTCGCGCTCCGCGCGGTCGATCCGATCGATCGCGTCCATCGCGCGAGACTCCGCAGACGAGCGTTGTTCAAGCGCGAGGTTTGCCTTTCGCTCGGCGATATCGGCCCGGCCGAGGCTCCACCAACCGAGCGCCGCGAACACCGCCGCGCCCGTCAACGCCAAGCCGGTGCCCATGCGGCGAAGTTGCGATCCAGGCGTCGGCTCCTCGAGCGAGGCCGCTGGAGGCGTCTCACTGGGCTCGGGATCCGGGGGATCCGCCCGGCCAGCTCGCGCGCGGAATACGCTTCGGCACGTCTGGTTTGGGCGGGTCTCGCCCGAATTTTCGTGGACTTTCGAAGTCGGCCGCGGGCGCTCAGCGCGCGGCGGCGCGAGATCCCTATGTAAAGCGCTCGCGCGCGGTGAGTCACTCGCGGCGCTCGCGGTCTCGGTGATCGCGGCGGCCTCGCCCACGGCCGTCGCGTCGCTCGCCGCCGCGTCTGCCGGCAGCTCGGGCGCCGGCGCGGGCAGCTCCGGCGTGTAGAGATCCTCGACCCAGCGCGCGAGCTCGTCGGCGCTGCCGAGCTCTACGTCGGACAACTCCCCGGGGCGAGACGGGCGGATCCGGGCGTTCGAATGTGCCACGTCGGCAACCTAGCACCGGCCGATCGACCGACCCAAAAACCCGCGCTGGCGTCGCGGCGCTCAGCCCGGCGAGACCGGCGTGGGCGCGCGCGTCGTCGAGACCGCGAGCGAGCCGCTCGCGTAGGCGTCGACGACCACCGTGCCGTCCCAGCTCGTCGCGTACACCGCCCGCGAGATCGTGCGGCGCTCGAACACCTCCTCGCGCGCGCGGCTCTGGTCCTCCCCCGGCCTCGGCACCCACGCGCCCTTGAAGCCGACCCAGACCTCCACCGGCTGCGCGCGGAAGCTCCGCACCCCGTACTCGTGATGCACCAGCTCCCGCAGCGCCGTGATGTTCGGGTGGCCGTAGCGGCGCGCCGTCCAGTCGAGGTCGCGCTCGTAGGGCCCCGCCGAGACGACCGCGAGCTCCGGGCTCATCGCCTGCATCAGGTAGTGCGTCGTCGCGTTCTTCGAGCCGTGGTGCCCGACCTGATAAATGTCGACGTCGAAGAGCTCCTCGTGGCCGCGGAAGTGCTCGAACAGCCGCGAGAGCCCGATGTACTCGAGGTCGCCGGTGAACAGCGCCGAGGCCTCGCCGAAGTCGACGCGCATAGCGACGCTGTGGTTGTTCGGGTCGTCGCCGTAGGTCTCGAGATCCTCATTGACCTGTCCCCAGAGCACGGTGAGCTCGGGGTCGATCTGTGAGCGCGCGCAGGCCCCCACCGGGTCGATGATCTCGCTCGTCATCCCCCGCGCCGGATCGACCGCGGAGGCCTTGACGTGCAGGTAGCCCACGTCCTCGCGCCCCGCGAGCCAGCGGTGCACCGCGATCTGCTCATCGCCGCCGATCTGCCCCTCGTTCTCGGCGCCGTTGTCGATGATGTTGCGGACCTTGTAGCGCTCGAGCACCTCGGCCGCGCCGCGCAGGTGATCGATGTGCGGGTGCGTCAGCACCAGCAGGTCGAGCGTGCGCTCGAGGTCGGCCCGGCGCTCGAAGAACGCCTCGAGGTACTCGACCAGCGCCGCCACGCCGTCAAACTGCTCGTTCTGCTCCGCGCCGGTGTCCAGCAGCACCGCGCCGCAGGGGAACTCGAGCAGCGTCGCGTCGCCCTGGCCGATGTCGATGAAGTGCAGGCGCATCACGTCCCGCGTCTCGCTCGGCGGCGCGCGCTGGGTCGCCGCCCGCACCTTCGCGGGCGGCAGCGGCAGCGCCGTGTCGATCGGCGGCGCCGGCTGCTCCTTCCCCTGCTGTCCGCCCGCGCAGGTCACGAGCGAGCCAGCCGCGAGCGCGACCAGGGCGACCCCGAGGAGAGCGTCTCGCATTACCGCCAACTGTACTTGCACCTACACCGCGCGCGCGTCGGAATTAGCCCGTCGCGTGTTACAGCTGTGTGACGTCCCCGCCCGGTGCAGCGCTTGCTCCAAGTGCACGTGGTCGCTCGCTCCAGCGGCACCGCAGGCGCTCAAACAGGATCACCACGTAAACGGGATCAACGCCCGACGCTCCTCGGGGTACTCCGGAAACCGCTCCTGATACCAGCGATGATGGTCGCGCGCCCGCGGGAAGAAAGTCGCCGCCGCGAACAGAGCCCACATCGTGCCCGCCGCCGTCCACGTCGCCAACGACCAGCCGATCCACATCACCAGCTCGCCCAGGTAGTTCGGGCTCGAGACCCACTCAAACAGCCCCCCGCGCGGGAGCTCGTATGTCGTCGCGCCCGACGCTCGCAGCCCTCGCAGCGTCCAGTCGGCGCGGCGGTTGATGATCCAGCCCGCCACGAACAGCACCCCGCCCAGCGTGAACCACGGCGTCAGCAGCCAGCTGTCCGGGTAGGGCATCGCCGCGATCGCCAGCGCGTTGAGGGTCGCGAAGATCGCGTTCGGCACCAGCGCGCCCAGGCAGATCCCCAGCGGCACCGTCGGAGAGCTGTAGCGCATCAGCGCCGGGTGCAGCAGCCCGCGGTGGGCGAAGTGCGCGAGCCACATCGCGAACAGCGCCCAGCTCGCGGCGCTCGGCCGCGTCCCCAGCGAATCACATGTCACAAAGAACAGCCACGTAAACAGCCCGATGCCCGGCAGCGCCGTCGCCAGCGCCTGCGAGTACCGCTGCCGGACCGGCGGTCCCCAGGCCGGCTCGCGGCTGGCGTGGCGGCCGTAGGGCGTCGGCGCGCGCATCTGGGTGGCGAGCGAGATCACCGCGATCGCGGCGCCGATCGCGAGCAGCGCCAGGTACAGTCGCGCGAGCTGATCGTCGGCCAGCAGCGACGGCGGGATCAGCCAGAGCGGCGCGCCGCCGGTCGGGTCGGTCCCCGCCGCCCACGCAACCGCTGACTGCATCGTCATCGTGATCACCATGATCTTCGCGACCGCAGAGACGAGCTCCTTCGTCCCTGCCATCGATCATACCAGCGCGAGCGCACGCGCGGCGGAAAACCGCGACGCGCCGCGAACCACAGGTGTACCGAGGTGCTCGCCTGTCGCACGAGGTCCGTCGCCCCCAGCGCTGATTGTTGTACACGCGATCTTCACCGCCGAGCGCTCACGCTCGGCGCAGCTCAGCGCCAGCGCGGGATCAACATCGGCGTGCGCCGGCGGTACGCCGCGTAGCCGGGTCTGCGCGCGAGCATGCGGCGCTCTTTCAGCGGGATGCTGATGAACACGAACAGCGCCGTCATGCTCGCGGCGCCGACGACGGTCCAGCGCGCGGCCGGCCACGGCGCGCTCGCGCCGAGCAGAAAGACCCCCCACCAAAACAGCAGCTCGCCCAGGTAGTTGGGGTGACGGCAGCGTCCCCACAGGCCCTCCGAGAGCAACACGCCGGGTCCGCGCCGCGCCGCTCGAAACGCGCGCAGCTGGCGATCGGCGACGCTCTCGAGCCCGACGCCCAGCAGCGCGACGCAGACGCCGAGCGCGTCGAGTAGCCCCAGATCGCCGGCCTCCGGCGAGAACGCGGTCCACAGCGGGAGGCAGCCCAGGTACACGAGCGCCGTCGGGAACAGGTGAATTCCGAACAAGCTCGCGACCCAGTAACATCGCCCGGTCGCGCGGCGTATGTCGCGATAGCGCCAGTCCTCATCGTCGAGACCGCGCCAGCGCTCCAGGCAGTTGTAGGTCAAGCGGACCGCCCAGACCGTCACGACCAGCAGCACCGCCGCCGCGCGCCACGGGTTCGCCCCACGCTCTGGCTGCGCCAGCAGGTACAGCGCGATCACCGGCGGCGCGACGCTCCAGTAGGGGTCGTAGAGGCTCGAATTGTTGCATATGACGGCGAACGCGAAGATCACCGCCGTGGCCACGAGATCGGCGAGCGCGACCGTCACGAGCGGGTGCATGTCGGGCAGCCCGACGCTGATGGCGGCAGCCCCCAGGAGCGCGCTGAGGTATGCGACGGCGCACCACATGAGCGCAGCGCGTCGCGGTGAGGACGTGCGAGGAGTTGGTTGCATGTAGGTAGAGCGGACCGGCGATGATGTCCGCGCCTGTGGGTGCATCGGGCCCGCAAGATCTTCGGGAGGATCTTGATCCCGATCGTGAGCTCGATTCGCGCGAGCCCTCGCGGATGATTATGTCTCGGGCGCGAACGCGTTGACCAGCAGCGGCGTCGCGCTCGAGGTCACGGCGTCGCCGAGCTGACCGTGCTCGCCGTCGCCCCAGCACAGCACCCGGAGGTTGTCTTGGACCGCGCAGGTGTGCCGCGCCCCGGCGCCGACGTGGGTCGCGGCCGCCAGCGACGCGACCTGCACGGCCGTCGGTCGATCCTCGGTCGCGCCGTCGCCGAGCTGCCCGCGATCGTTCGCGCCCCAGCACATGACCTCGCCGGTGGTCTGCAGCGCGCAGCTGTGCTCGGCGCCCGCGCTGATCTGCGCGACCTCCCCGAGGCCCGCGACGGTGACCGGCAGCGCGCTGTCGGTCGCCGCGCCGTCGCCCAGCTGACCGCGATCACCCGCGCCCCAGCAGGCCACGGAGCGCTCGAACAGCCGATCGTCGTCCGCGGCGAACTCCTCGGCGGCGCCCTGCACGGCGACCCCTGTTGAGACCTGAATTAAAGCGCAGGTGTGCGCCGCGCCGGAGGCCAGCGCGACCGCGTGCTGCAGGACCTCCGCGGGGCTCGTCTCCTCGGCGTCCGTGCGCTCGTAGACTACGACCGGCGTCGAGCTGCGCTCGGGCAGCCCCTCGAGGCCGCCGAGCTGCGCGCGGTCGTTCGCGCCCCAGCAGTACACGCGCGCGGACAGGTCGAGCTCCGCGACCGTCCAGATCTCTTTGTCGTTCGGCGCCGGCTCGCCGGTGTCTCGCTCTTCCTCGTCGAGCGAGAACCGCGCGCGGCGCAGCGAGCAGCTGTGGGCCGCGCCGGCGGCCAGATGGGTCATCAGCGGCAGCGAGACGACGCCCACGGGCCCGGCCGAGATGCTCGGCTCCACGGTCGCGGGATCACGCGCGCCGACCTCCTCGAGGTCCGCCTCGAACGAGCCGTCGCCGAGCTGACCGTACTTGTTGTCGCCCCAGCAGACGACGGTGCCGTCGCCCGTGACCGCGCAGCTGTGGTTGTCGCCGACGCGCAGCGCGAGCGCGTCCGACAGGCCCGTGACCGTCGCGTCGGGCGCGGGCCTGGCCTCCTCGCCCGACTCGACGCCCACGCCGCGCTGGCCGAGCTCGTTGTCGCCCCAGCAGAACACGCCGCCGGCGCGGCGCAGCGCGCAGGAGTGATGAAGGCCGGTCTCGACGTCGATGGCGTCGTCGATGCGCGTGGTGAGCTGCACCGGGCCCGCGAGCGGGGAGCCGGCGCCGAGCCGCCCGTTGGCGTTGTCGTCGTCGCCCCAGCACGCGAGCTCGCCGTCGATCAGCAGCGCGCAGGTGTGCCCCGCCGCGCCGCTGACCGCGACCGGGTCGCGCTGGGCCTCGCCGCAGTACCCCAGCGCGTCCGCGGGCGCGTTGATCCCCAGGACGCAGGTGTACGGGCCGCACTCGGAGTCGTCCGCGCAGCGCGTCCCGAGCAGGTACTCGCCGTCGTGACACTGGGGCGCCAGCGCGGCGTAGAGGCCGGCGACGGCCACGCCGAGCAACCTGTTGCGAAGCGCAGCGCGCATCAGAACCGCATCCTCCAAGTCAGCCCAGCCGCGCGCCGCGAGACCGCGGGCGCGAAGGCGTGGCGAGCGTCGCGCTTGCGCAGACCCGAGAGGCCGAGCACGAGCATCGTCGCGCCTGTCCCTATGAGCAAGCCGCCGGCGACGCCCGTGACGAGCGCGAGCGTGTTGGCCTGGGCGCCCGCGTCCTGCGTCGCCTGCAGCTCGCTGGCGCTGACCAGCGTCGGCGTGTCGCCGACCAGCTCGGCGCCCTCGCGCTCCCGCGCCGCGCTGCGTTGCAGCTGAAGACCCATCAGCGTGAGCGAGGCCGCGCCGGCCGCGAGCAGCAGCCCGCCCGTGATCGAGAGCGCGACGCGACCGCCGCGGGAGGGGTTGAGCAGATCGAGCGAGTCGTCCGCGGCAGCCGTCGGCCCGACGGGCGGGGTCTCGGGCGCGGGCTTCGAGGCTGGGTCGGCGGCTTCGCCCGTGGCGCTCGGGGCCCCGGATCCCGACTCGCCTGACGCTGGGGTCACCGGCTTCGCGGGCTCAGTGTTCGCGGGCTCGGTGCTTGCGGGCGCAGTGCTCGCGGGCTCGGCCTTCGCGGGCTCGGTGCTCACGGGCTCGGCCTTCGCGGGCTCGGTGCTCGCGGGCTCGGCCTTCGCGGGCTCGGTGCTCACGGGCTCGGCCTTCGCGGGCTCGGCCTTCGCGGGCTCGGTGTTCGCCGCGTCCGCGCTCGCGGGGGGCGGCGCCTCGGCGCGCGCGCGCGGCAGCGAGACGGCGCTCAGGCTCAACGCCACCAGACCGCTCACGAGTCGCGAGCGCGCCGCGGATTGGCTCAGGCTCAGGGTCGTGCCCATGGAAGCCCGGAGCATACAGACGCGCCCCGATCGCGTCTACAGCGACCGAGATTCTCCCACGCGACCTCGCTCAGTGCAGCGCTTCGCGGCCGAGCGGGAGCCAGATCGTGAACGTCGCGCCCGCGCCGGGCTCGCTCTCGACGGTGACGTCGCCGCCCTGGAGTCGGCAGAAGCGCCGCGCGACCGCGAGGCTGATCCCCGAGCCCTCGAACTGCCGAGAGGTCCCCTCGTCGGCCTGGGCGAAGGCGGCGAAGATCCGCTCGTGGGCCTCCGCGGCGATCCCGATGCCGGTGTCCGCGACCCCGAATTCGACGCCTGGCGTCGTGTCTCGAGTGCACGCGCGCGCGCGGCAGGTCACGCGGCCCTGCTTGGTGTACTTGCACGCGTTGTCGATCACGCTGAACAGCACGTAGCGCGTCATCTGCACGTCGGACCAGATCGTCGCGGGGGCCCCGGCCTCGAGCGAGTACGAGAGCTCGTCGCCGTGCTGCGTCGCGAGCGGAGCGCACTCGGCGATGATCTCCCGCAGCAGCGGATCGAGCTCGACCTGCCCGCGCGACGGCGTGACGTCCTCGGACTCGAGGCGCGAGAGCTCGAGGATGCTGGTCAGGGTGCGGACGAGCCGGCGCGCGCCCTGGCGGATCCGGTCGAGGTCCTCCTGCACCGCCTCCATGTCCTCGTCCTCGAGGTCCTCCTCGACCAGGTCGGTGTAGCCGATCACCGCGTTGAGCGGCGTCCGCAGCTCGTGGCTCATGGTCAACAAAAAGCGCGACTTGGCCCTGTCGGCCGCGACCGCCCGGTCGCGCGCCGCGTCGAGCGTCTCGTAGAGGCGGGCGTTCTCGATCGAGATCGCGATCTGGGCGGCGAGCTGCGTCAGCAGCACGAGGCGCGGCTTGGTGAACACCGCCGCGGTCAGCCGGTTCTCGAGGTAGAGCGCGCCCTGGAGCGCGCCGTGGTGCAGGATCGGCGTGCACAGCAGCGAGCGCGGGCGGTGCTCGAGGATGTAGGGATCGCCGGTGAAGTCGCCGGCGTGGGTCGCGTCGTCGAGCACCACCTCGTCGCGCGTGCGCGCGACGTAGTCGATGATCGCCTGGCACTCGCGCTCGCCCGGCGCCCGCGACTCGAGCGTGCGCACGCCCTCGGGCCCGCGCTCGAGGTCGCACTCGGCCTCGACCCGCAGCTCGCCGGCCGCGTTGATCAGCAGCAGCGCGCCTCGCTGCGCGCCGGCGTTCTCGAGCACGATGACGAGCAGCTGGCGCAGCAGCCGCTCGAGCACGAGCTCGCCCGAGATCGCGCGCGAGGCCTTGAGCAGCGCCTTGAGATCGATCGTGTCGTTGAGCGAGCTCGACGAGCTCGGCGTCCCGAGCACGCTCGTCGGCTGCCCGGCGCGCGCGCGGGTGAAGTACGCGCTGAACTCCTCGGTCAGCCGCTCGACCTTGACGAGCGCGCCCCAGCGCTCGTAGGTCCTGCGACATGACCGAATGTACATCTCGCCGATGAGCTCGTGGCCAGCCGCGAACGCGCAGCGCGCGGCTCGCTCGAGCGCGAGCGCCTCGAGCCGGAGGTCACGCTGGGCGCGCGCGTGCTCGATCGCTTCGTCGTAGCGCCCGCGCGCGCGGCCGTGATGACCCGCGAGCCGGGCGCGCTCGGCCTCGAGCAAGAGGTGGTGCCCGAGGAAGTTGTCGGCGCGCAGCTCGGCCGCGCGCGCGGTGCTCCGCGTCGCCCGCCGCAGCTCGCGGACCAGCGCGCGGCGCCGCGAGCTCGGCGCGTCGGTCGCCAGCGCGGCGGCGCTGAGGCCCGCGATGAAGTCGCGGCGCTGCCCGATCAGCGAGTTGCGCGTCGCGGGGGTGTCGTGACGCCGCAGCGCCTCGATCCACCGCCGCGCCGCCTCGAAGTCCCCCGCGATCGTCGCGAGCTGCGCCCTGAGCAGCGCGTGGAGGGCCAGGAAGATCGCGGTGCCGGCGTCGCGCAGCGTCGCGAGGTACTCGTGCTCGCTCCATGTTTCAGAGGACATGTCGAACGGGGCGCGCGTGTCCCCCATCAGCGCGCGCGCGCAGCGGTCGGCGAACACCAGCTGCGACACGGAGCCCGGCGCGTCCATGAAGTAGTGCAGCGCCTCGTCGAGGCGCGCGCCCGAGAATTCGCGCAGGTCCTCGAGCGGCACGCCGCGGAACCAGCGGACCAGGCCGTCCCACGCGGCGTAGCCGTGCTGCTCCATGGGCAGCGCCGCGCTGGCGGCCCGCTCGTGCGCGTGCGTGAGCAGCTCGTTGGCCTCGGCGAGCGGGCGGCCCCAGGGCGCCACGCTGGTCCCGAGGTACGTCAGCGCGGTCGCGTCGGCGTGGGCGTTGCCGCCCTGCAGCGCCAGCTCGATCGCCAGCTCGCCGATCCGCACGCCCTGCTTGAACGCGCCGAAGCCCGAGATCAAGATCGTCGCGAGGCCGGCGAGGCCGAGCGTCGTGTAGTCCGAGAGCCCGCGGCGCAGCGTCTCGTTGGCGATCCGCAGCAGCGCGACCGGCCCCAGGCTGTCGTCGACGTGCTGCGCCATCTGCCACACGTAGATGTACATTCGCATAGCGAGCTCGTGCTCGGGGTCGTCGAGGCGCGGCCGCGAGAGGTAGCGCGCGAGGTCGAGGCGATGCAGGCGCCACTGCGCGAGCGCGAGCTCGCGGAGCACGATCGGCGCGGCGCCCGAGCGCGGCGCCGCGTAGCCCAGCTCCACGAGGCCCTCCTGCGCCGCGCGCAGGCTCTCGTCGTAGCGCGCGGACTGCATGCCGATCGAGAAGCTGATGTCGCTGAGGCGCACGCGCTCGAGCAGCGTGCGAGCGTGGCGCTTGAGCACCGTGATGATCCCGCGCGCGCTGTTCAGACCCTCGCTCGTGGCCTCCTGCACCGTGACCTCGGCCAGCGCGAGCAGGAGCGAGTAGGTGAGCTCGTGCGCCGCGCCCCAGCGGTCCTCGGGCAGCAGCTCGATCCCCTGGCAGTAGTGCGCGCGCGCGAGCTCCCACGCGCTCGAGCGCTGCGCGCGTCGGCCGGCGCGGAGGTTGTACTCCGCGAGCCGCAGGCGCTCGTCGGGGTCGTCGATCAGCGGGATCGCGTGGTTGAGGTGCTGCGTGAGCGTAAACAGCAGCTCGTCGGAGCTGTCGAGGCCGCGCTCGAGCAGCAGCCGGCCCGTCTTGAGGTGCACCGCGGGCAAGCTCGCCTCGGGGATCAGCGCGTACGCGGCCTGCTGGATCCGGTCGTGCTGGAAGCGGTAGCGAACCTCGCGGGCGCCGCCCTCGCCGGCGCGCGTCGAGCCCTGCGCGTCGCGGTCGACGTACTTGTACGCGTTCCCGACCGGGCGCACGAGGCCCTTGCGGACCGCCTCCAGCAGGCCGTCGGCGACCGCCGCCGGATCGCGGTCGAGCGAGAGCGAGAGCAGGTCGAGGTTGAAGTCGTTGCCGATGCAGGCCGCCAGCTCGAGCAGCTCGCGCACGGAGTCCGGCAGCTCGTGCAGGCGCGTCGACATCACGACGCCCAGGTCGTCCGAGAGCTCGGCGCGGCGCAGCGCGTCGAGCTCCCAGCTCCAGCCCTGGAGGACGTGGTCGAAGCGCAGCAGCCCGCGCTCGTGCAGCGAGCGCAGCGCGACCTGCAAGAAGAACGGGTTGCCGCCGGTCAGGTCGTGCAGGAAGCCCGCGAGCGCGGGCACGGCCGCCTCGCTCCCCGCGGCCGGATCGACCGTGTCGCGCGTCAGCGCCGTCACGTCCTCGCGGGTGAGCGGGCCGAGCTCGCAGCGCGCGATCGGGACCCCGCGCGCGCGCAGGCGCTGAAGCGAGGTGCGCAGCGGGTGCTTCTCGTCGACCTCGTTGTCTCGGTAGGCGCCGAGGATCAGCAGGTTCGACAGGCCTGGCGAAGAGACCAGGCGCTCGAGCAGCGTCAAGGTCGTGGGCTCCGCCCACTGGAGATCATCGAGGAACAGCACCAGCGGGTGCTCGTCGCTGGCGAAGGTCTGCAGCGCGTGCGCGAGCGCGCGGCGCAGCCGGTCGCTCGCCTCGGCGCCGGACGGCGCGGACGCGCCTTCGCTCTCGTCGTGCTCGCCGCGCTCGCCGTCATCCAGCAGCCGCGAGAGCTCGGGGACCAGCGCGGTCAGGGCGGGCTGGTCGCGCCCCAGCGCGGGCCGCAGTCGCGCCCGCCAGCGCGCGATGACCGACTCCGACTCGGTCAGCAGCTGGCGGCTGAGGTCGCGGATCGCGTTCGTGAGCCCCGCGTGAGGTGTCCCTCCGGCCAGCTGATCGAACTTGCCCGCGCCGAACATCCCGCGGCGCGCGCTGATCGAGCGCAGCAGCTCGCTCACCAGCGCCGACTTGCCGATCCCGGGCGCGCCGGCGATCAGCGTCAGCTCGACGCCGCCCGCGGCGCAGCGCTCGAAGCAGGCCTCCAGGCGGACGAGCTCGCGCTCGCGCCCGTAGAGCCGCTCGGGGATCTGGAAGCGCTCGGAGAGGTCGTGCTCACCCGGCGTGAAGCCCTCGATCGCGCCGCGCTCCTCCCACTCGGCGAGGCAGCGCTCGAGGTCCGCCGAGATCCCGCGCGCGCTCTGATAGCGCTGCTCCGCGGTCTTGGCCATGAGCTTGAGGACGATGTCCGAGACCGCCTGCGGCAGCTCGGGCCGGCGCGCGCTGGGGGGCTCGGGCGCCACGGCGATGTGCGCGTGCACCAGCTCGCCCGCGTCCACGGCGGAGAAGGGCAGGGTGCAGGTCAGCAGCTGATAGAAGCTCACGCCCAGCGAGTAGTAGTCGCTGCGGTAGTCGACGCTCCGGTTCATGCGGCCGGTCTGCTCCGGCGACATGTACGCGAGCGTGCCCTCGAGATCGCTCGCGCCGGTCAAGCCCTGGCGCTCGCGCGTGAGCTGAGACGAGATGCTGAAGTCGGCGATCGCGACGCGCCCGCTCTCCGGGTTGACGAGGATGTTGCTCGGCTTGATGTCGCGGTGGACCACGCCGCGCGCGTGGATCGCCGCGAGCCCGGCGGTGATCCGCAGCGCGAGCCGGAAGAACTCGCCCAGCTCCATCGGCGCGTCGCCGTGGGCTCGCTCGCGCAGCGAGGTGCCGCCGAAGTCCTCGAGCACCAGCGCCAGCTGCTCGCCCAGCGACTCGAGGCCCAGCGCCTTGAGCACGCCCACGTCGTCGAATTGTTGCAGGAGCTCGTACTCGCGCTGCAGCCTCACGCGCCGGGCGGCCGTGTGACGACCGGGGCGCGGGAGCTTGACCACGACGCGCGCGCCGTCGCCGTCACGGACCGCGCGGTAGACCCGTGAATTCTGGCCGTCGTGAAGGAGATCCTCGAGTCTGTACTCGCCCATCCGCGGCATACGTCATGCCCCTCATCGCTACGCTGCACAGCGCGACCCGCCCGCGAGCTCGCGCCGGGCGCGTAGGTGACGGTAGCACGTTCGCGCAGATCCTCGCGCACCCGCGCACGCTCGAAATCGTACCTCAGCAGCCGGCGCGCGGACCTCCTAGCTAGGGGAGTCGCGTGCGGTAGCGGTCGCGGACCTCGACGAGCACCTCGCCGTCGACGAAGTCACCTGTCTCGAAGTGCGTGATGGCGACGCGGCTCGCCTCGACCGAGAGCACGTCGCCCGAGCCGCCGAGGCCGAGCTCGCCGAGCTCGCGCAGGTCGAGGCGCGCCTCGCCGCTGTCCGGGACCACGCAGGTGATCTCGCGGCCGGTCTGCTCCGCGCTCGAGAGCGACGTCAGGCGCAGCGTGAGCGGCAGCGCGTCGGCGCCGCGAAGCTGGCTCTCGCGCCAGCGCAGCGTGATCGTGTCGCGCTCGAAGGTCCCCGTCGCGTCGCGCAGGGCGAGCGGCGCGGGCATGTCCGCGCGGTGGATGAAGCCGGGCAGCTCATCGTCGTCCGCGCCGTCGACCTCGATCGTGATCGCCTCGCGCTCCTCGCCGGGGAGGAAGCCGTCGAGCGCGTCGACCGTGTGGATGTACTCGACGCCGGCCACGTAGGGCAGCAGGTCGGGGATCAGCGCGAGCCCGAGGTCGAAGCGCAGCTCGCCGAGGTGCACGCTGATGTTCCCGGCGTCGAGCAGCAGGAGCTCGCGCAGCGACTCGTCGCGGAGCCCGGCGGCGGCGCCTGGACCCTGCTCGCCGTCCCACAGCTCGCTCGCCTCGAGCGCGTCTGTCGGCGTGCACTCGCCGATCGCGAGGCGCTCGTGCACCGGCGCGCTGAGCTCGAAGCTCGAGCGCACGAAGCCCTCGGCGAAGCCCCGGTACTGGATAAACCGCGCGGTGATCTCGAGCGCCGGGTAGTCGCGATCTTCGTCGTCGGTCTCGGCCGTCGGCTCGATGATCAGATGGACCCGCCCGAGATGCATCGAGTCGATCGAGTCCGCCGCGAGCGCTCCCTCGCGCTGCGCGTCGCCGGCGTCGAGGCCCTCATCCGCAGAGCAGGCGAGCAGCCCGAGCGAGATGAGCGTGCACAACGCGAGGCCGACGCCTGCGCGACAGAGGGTCCGGGGGGGCACCAAATCAGTGTACGGCCGCGCCGCGGGGCTGTCATCTTATCCCCGTCGATGGGCGGCGCGCGCGGGCGTGAGTGGGGGCGCGCTTGGTTCGAGATCGGTTCGAATTAGGTTCGAGATCGGTTCGAATTAGGTTCGAAACGAGTTCGAAACCGTGCCGGGCTACACGGCCGGCTTGCGAACGGCCCCTCGCGCCCGACCGCGCAGGTGCCGCCCGCGCGCGTGTGGGAGATTCTGCGAGCCCTCGCCCACCGGCGCGCGGCGGGCTGTTAGCCTTCGGCTCCCATGTCGACCCCGAGTGACGGCAACGAAGACCGCGCGGATGACCGTTCAGACGAACGTGTAGACGACAGCTCAAGGGTGCTCGCGCTGGAGCTCGCGCGGCTCGCCCGGCTGTCCCTCACCGACGACGAGGCCGGGCGCCTCGGGGCGCAGCTCGCCGACATCGTGCGCTACATCGAGACGCTGCAGGAGGTCGACATCGCGGATGTCCCCGAGTACCTGAGCGCCGCGCGACCGGGCTCGGGGCTGCGCGCCGACGAGGCCAGCGCGCCGCTCGATCGCGAGCTCGCGCTGGCGGGCGCCCCGGCGACGCGCGACCACCACGTCCGCGTCCCGAAGTTCAAGGAAGACTGACGGATGGAGGCCCCCTTGGTAGACATCAGGCCGGCGACCGAGCTGAGCGCGCGGGAGATCGCCGCGGCCGTGCGCGGCGGAGCGCGGAGCGCCCGCTCCGTGCTCAATGATCACCTCGCGCAGATCGAGGCGCTCGAGCCCGAGCTGCGCGCCTTCCTGCGTCGCCCCGCCGCGCTCGCGCGCAGCCGCGCGCAGGCGCTCGACGACGCCCGCGATCGCGGCGAGACCCTCGGGCCGCTGGCCGGGGTCCCGGTGGCGCTTAAGGACATCTTCGTCACGCGCGGCGTCGAGACGAGCTGCGGCTCCAAGATCCTCGCCGGCTGGGCGCCGCCCTACGACAGCGCCCACGCCGAGCGGCTCGAGCGCGCCGGCGCGGTGCTGTTCGGCAAGCTCACGATGGACGAGTTCGCGATGGGCTCCTCCAACGAGAACACCCCCTTCACGCCGCCGCGCAACCCGTGGGACCTGACCCGTGTGCCAGGCGGATCCTCGGGCGGCTCGGCGGCCTGCGTCGCCGCGCGCATGGCCGCGGTCTCGCTGGGCACCGACACGGGCGGCTCGATCCGGCAGCCGGCGGGCTTCTGCGGCGTCGTCGGGCTCAAGCCGACCTACGGCCGCGTGTCCCGCTACGGCATGGTCGCCTTCGCCTCGAGCCTCGACCAGGCCGGGCCGTTCGCCCGGGACGTGCGCGACGCGGCCCGCGTGCTGCAGTGCCTCGCCGGCTTCGACCCGCGCGACGCCAGCTCGCTGCGCGAGCCCGTGCCCGACCTCGAGGTCGCCTGCGAGCGCGGCGCCGGCGGCCTGCGTGTAGGTGTCCCCAAAGCCATGCTCGATCTACCCGGCCTGGACCCCGGCGTGCGCGAGGCCTTCGAGCGCTCTGTCGCCGCGCTCGAGCGCGCGGGCGCCAGCCGCGTCGACATCGAGCTCCCGCACGCGCGCTACGCCGTCGCCTGCTACTACGTGCTCAGCCCGGCCGAGGCCTCCTCCAACCTCGCGCGCTTCGACGGCGTGCGCTACGGGCTGCGCGTCGAGAAGAGCACCCTGCGCGAGACCTACGAGGCCACCCGCGACGCCGGCTTCGGCCCCGAGGTCAAGCGCCGGATCCTGCTCGGGACCTTCGTCCTGCGCGCGGACTCCTACGAGCGCTACTACGGCCGCGCGATGCGGGTGCGCACCCTGATCGCGCGGGACTACGAGGCCGCGTTCAAGACCTGCGACGTGATCGCCACCCCGACCTCGCCGACGCCCGCGTTCCCGCTCGGGCGGCACGCCGGCGACCCGCTCTCCATGTACCTCAGCGACGTCTTCACCATCGGCGCCAACCTGGCGGGGCTGCCCGCGATCTCGATCCCCGGCGGCTTCACTCAGGCCGAGCCCGGCGGCAGCCCGCCGCTGCCGATCGGCTTTCAGCTGATCGGGCCGCGGCTCGGCGAGCCCACGCTGCTCGCGGCCGCGGCCGCCCACGAGGCAGTGACCGACTGGCACACGCGGCGCCCGGCGCTGCTCGAGCGGCGCGGGCTCGCGGGAGGTGGCGCCTCGTGAGCGTCCGCGACTACCAGCCGGTCATCGGCCTCGAGGTGCACTGTCAGCTCGACACCGCGAGCAAGATGTTCACGGGCTGCCCGTTCCACTTCGGCGCCGAGCCCAACACGCAGGTCGACGCCTACACGCTCGGGCTGCCCGGCACGCTGCCTGTCCCGAACGCCAGGGCCGTCGAATTCGCCGTGCGCGTCGCCCTCGCCGCGCGCTGCGAGATTCAGCGCGTCAGCCGCTGGGCGCGCAAGCACTACTTCTACCCCGACCTGCCCAAGGGCTATCAGATCACGCAGAACGATCACCCCTACGCGCGCGGCGGCGGCCTCGAGGTCCCGGGGCCCAAGGGCGCCGAGGGCGACACCACCTACGTGCGCCTGATCCGGATCCACATGGAGGAGGACGCCGGCAAGAACACGCACCTCCACGGCGAGCGCGACAGCCTCGTCGACTACAACCGCGCCGGCGCGCCGCTGGTCGAGATCGTCAGCGAGCCCGACATCCGCTCGGCCGCCGAGGCCGCGCGCTACATGAAGGAGCTGCGCGCGATCGTCCGCTACCTCGGCGTCTCCGACGCCAACATGGAGCAGGGCAGCCTGCGCTGCGACGCCAACGTCTCCATCGGCCCCGCCGGCGGCCCGCTCGGCACGCGCTGCGAGATCAAGAACCTCAACTCCTTCAAGTTCCTCGAGCTTGCGATCCGGGCCGAGATCCGGCGCCAGCGCGACCTGCTCGCGCGCGGGCTCCCGGTCCAGCAGTGCACCCTGAGCTACGACACCGCCCGCGACGAGACCCGGATCATGCGGCTCAAGGAGGCGGCGGCCGACTACCGCTACTTCCCCGAGCCCGACATGCCGCCGCTCGTGATCGAGCCCGAGCTCATCGAGCGTGTTCAAGAGGACATGCCCGAGCTGCCGGCGGCGCGGCGCGCCCGCTACCGCGGGCTCGGGCTCTCGGCCTACGACGCGGGCGTGCTGACCGCCGACGCCGGGCTCGCGCGCTACTTCGACGCCGCGCTCACCTGCGCCAAAGAACATGGTCAGCGCGAGGGCGAAGACCTCGTGACCGCCAAGAAGCTCTGCAACTGGATCACCGGCGAGCTGCTGCGGCGCGTCAACGAGGACGAGCGCGGCGACGTCCGCCTCGAGCCCGGGCGCGCGCCGGTCGAGCCGGCCTGGAGCGCGGAGCTGGTCGCGCTCGTCGAGGGCGGCGTGATCTCGGCCCGCGCCGGCAAGGAGGTGCTCGGCAAGAGCTACGCCGAGCGGCGCGCGCCGGGCGAGATCGTCGAGCGTGACGGCTACCGCCAGGTCAGCGACACCGGCGAGCTGAGCGCGCTGATCGAGGGCATCCTCGACCGCAGCGAGAAGCAGGTCGCGCAGTACCTCGGCGGCAAGACCAAGCTGCTCGGCTTCTTCGTCGGGCAGGTCATGAAGGCCACGCGCGGGCAGGCGAACCCCAAGGTCGTGCGCCCGCTGCTGCTCGCCGCGCTCAAGGCCCGCGCGTAGGAGCGCCCAGCGCGTAGCGTCCCGCCACGCCGCTGCCGCACATTGGGACATGTCCCCGCGAGCGGACTCGGTGAACAGGCAAGTTTCGAAGCTCGGCGCCAAAACTTCGCGCTGTCTGTTCGATAGCGCCCGCCGAGCGCGCGGGCGCCCCCGTACACTCGAGCGACGATGGGGGAGACGTCGCGCTCGTGGTCTGAGGAGCCCACGCTGGTCGCCGGCGGTCGGCCGCAGCGGCCCAGCGCGCTCGCGCGGGGGTCGCTGCTCGGGCGCTACGTCGTGCTCGAGGAGCTCGGCGCCGGCGGGATGGGCACCGTGTTCGCCGCCCACGACCCAGAGCTCGATCGCAAGGTCGCGATCAAGGTGCTCAACGAGCCGCTCGGTCACGTCTCGCGCGAGCGCCGGCACGAGGGGCGGATGCGGCTGCTGCGGGAGGCCCAGGCGCTCGCCCGCCTCGCGCACCCCAACGTCGTCGGCGTGCACGACGTCGGCATCCACGAGGGGCGCGTGTTCGTGGCGATGGAGTACGTCGACGGCGTGACGCTGCGGACCTGGCAGCGCGCCCGCGCGCGAGGCTGGCGCGAGATCATCGACATGTACCTCGAGGCAGCCCGAGGGCTCGCGGCCGCGCACGCCGCCGGCTTGGTGCACCGTGACTTCAAGCCAGAGAACGTCATGCTGGGCGATTATAGAGTTGTGCGCAGAACCGCCCTAGCCACCTAAATTCTTGAAGTTGCAATCGAAACTCGACATGGTTCTAGGGCTTGTTTTGGTTCGGGTGATGGTTCGATTCTGAGCGCATGACGATGCCGACCCTGACCAAGAGAGCAGTCGAGCGAGCGAAGCCGCGCAAGGCGAGGTACGAACTCACCTGCGGCACCCTCAAGGGCTTCATCCTCCGCGTGCTGCCGAGCGGGAAGAAGGCGTACTACGTGCGCTACCGGACAGGTGAAGGCAAAGACGTCCGGGAGCGCATCGGCCTGGTCACCGACGTCGAGTTCGCGGACGCGAGAGCCTTTGCCCAGTCTCGGCTCCTGGCAGTCGGCGCGCCGACGGAGTCCCGTCGCCGCGTCACGTCGCCGCGTCGCGCGTCCAACCTGCCCAGACTCGAAGACTTCGCGAACCGCTTCCTCCAGGAGCACGTGGACGTGCGGCTCAAGCGATACTCACGCGAGAAATATCGTCAACTGCTGCGCACCGCGATCCTCCCGCGCTTCGGCGAGCACCGCCTCGACGAGGTCACCAGGGCCGACGTCACCCGCTGGCACGGTCAGATGCGCGAGACGCCGTACGAGGCGAACGCCGCGCTGCTCCTCCTGAGCAGCATCTACGGCCGCGCGAAGGAGTGGGATGTCGTGGACGCCACGTTCACGCCGCCGACGCGCCATGTGAAGAAGTTCCCCGGGAAGTCACGCGAGCGCTTTCTTTCGCCCGAGGAGCGCGTCCGCCTCGAGGAGGCTCTCGAGCGCGGGCTCACGCTGAACCGGAACGAGCACGGGGCGCTGCGGTGGGAGTCCGTCGCCGCGATTCGGATCCTCGCGCACACCGGCATGCGTCGTGGTGAGGTCTGCGACTTGACCTGGCCGATGGTTGACTGGCGCCACCGTTGTCTTCGTCTCCCCGACAGCAAGACCGGGAAGAAGACGGTCCCGCTCTCGGCCGCCGCGCTCGACATTCTCCGCGCGTGTCAGAAGCGCGCCAAGGCTCGGGGGGCTCGCAGCGCGTACATAGTCCCCAACAAACATGGGGCGGCGATCAGGCCGTCGACATTGACCGCGACGTGGATCCGTATCCGTGACCGACTCCCTGGCTTTGAACGCGTCCGGCTACACGATCTTCGCCACTCAGCCGCGAGCGACGCGATCAACGCTGGCGTACCGCTCGCGGTCGTCGGCAAGATCCTGGGGCACCGTAAGCCGAGCACGACCGCTCGCTACGCGCATATCAGCGACAAGGCGCTCGCCGCTGGCGTCGAGCTGATGGGGTCGGCGATCTCGGCGAACTCGCGGAAGAAGCCGCGCACTCGCAGAGCGAAGAAGAAGAAGCAGAAGTAGCTGAGCACGAAGGCCGCCCCGCTCTCACGGGGCGGGTCCCCGCGCCTGCGCTCTCGTTGGATCACGCTCCTCGCTCGGGTGCGTGACGCTCGTCCCCGATAGAGGTCTCGAGCGACATCGACGAGGCCGTCGCGCGGTCCGCTGCCCTCGTCGTTCGAGCCCATCGACGCGAGCGCTCAGGATGCTGAGCAGCCGCGACGCGGCGAGCAGCGATGCCTGGAGTTGGTGGACCTGCTCGCGGAGGCGCTCGCCCTTCGCCTCGGTCGAGTCCCCGTCCGTACCCACAGCTCGCTCTCGCTCGGAAGGCGGATAGGCAAGCGGCTCCGCTTCTCCATCCTCGATAGCCTCACTCTGATCTTCTTGGGCGGCAGGGGCGCTCGCGTCACGCTCGAGCGCCTCGAGCCGGGACTCGACGCGCAGCTGCGACTGAACGAGCTGCTCGAGGAGCTGGCGAATCGTCGTCAACTCGTCATTCACGGTTTCTTCAGGCCCGCTCGGTGTCACTGATGGATGCCGAGGCGTGGGTCTCTCCGGGCGCTCGATAGCCGAGTCGGTGACGTGCCGGGGCGCTGATGCGTGCTTGATGCGTTCGGACGAGTTGCCCGCTACCGTGATGTCGTAGGTTCGCGCGAGGCTCGTCGCGTTTGAGGGATCGTCCGGCTTGGCCGCTCGAGGTGATTGGGGCGCGCGGGGCTTAGCGCGTGGCGGTGGCGTTGGGCCTTGGGCTCGTCGCCGGCGCCGGCTGCCACCAGCTCGTCTCGGTCTGGGGGTTGTTCGAACGTCGGGCGCGGGAGTCTGACGCTCGCGAGCGTCCGCGGCGGCGCGCTCGGCCGCGGTTGGCTGTCGCAGGAATTCCTCCCAGGACGTGAGCTTCGGAGCAGGCTCGGTGGGTGGGGTCCCGAAGCGGATCAACGCAGACGAGACCCTACGCAAGAGACATTGCGCGACTTCAACATCCATTCGAACCTCGATCCGGCCGCGCGACCGAGTTCGCTAACTCCGCACATGTATCGGCGAAGCAGCGCTCGTTCGCGGTCCTACTCAGGCCAGCGTGAGGGAGGCGAAGTTCGAGCGCAAGTTTCTTCTGTTTGCCGCAAACAGAAAAACCGCGCATTTGAGCTACGCCGGCAACGGACGACGAATACACCGTTTTCATTTTCGCGCCTGCAAGCGTATGACACAAAACACGAAGGGCGAAAACATTAAACAATGTATTTGATGAGCACGGGACGAATAATTCGCCAGGCCCCGCAAACATATGACACAAAAACACCATACTTTTGCCGCAAGCAGATGACACACGCTGAGCGGCGCCCGCCGCAAGCGCTGGAGACATCGTCAAGCCTCAAGCGCGAGCTCGAATCGGGCAATCGAGGTCGGTCGCTCTCGTGCCAGCAGCGGCCCGGTGGCTCGGCATAACGACTTGACGGAGGACGAGCCGCCGCGTGGCGCAGAGGTGATGTCGCCAGCTTGGTCCTGGAGCCTGCGACCCGGCGCGGATCCAGGACTGGGCTTCGGTGAGCGGCGGCGGGGGGCTGCCCGCGCCTCTTCAGTCGTTGTGCTCTGGTAGGCGCCGCGCCAGAGCGGCAGCATCCTCCAGCCGAGGTCTCGGCTTGGGCGGGAAGGGGGCCGCTCCGCCGAGCACCTGCGCACACCAATAAACGGTCCGTAGTTTGAAGGCCTCGAGCCAGTCAGACGCGTCGGCGCCGTTGTCCTGGAGGCTGCGGTACGCGGCGAGGGCTGCGTCAATTTCGAAAGCCCACGGGTGTCCCTGGGGGCCAAAAGCGCGCGCCTCGTCGGCTCTCGCTACGCCCCGGCCGAGAAGCCGCGCCGCCTCGGTCACCCACCGCGCCCCGTCGTTGTTCTCCGCCCCGCCACGCGCCGCGAGCTCTGCACCGTGCACAAGTCGCGCGGCTGACTCGCTGATCCAGATGTCGCCATAGTTCACCGCCCATCCCCACCCATCCATATTGGCGCCGGCGAGGCGCAGCGTCTCCGCCGCCGCGGCCCACTCGCCCCGCATCATCCGCTCGACACCATCGATCCACATGAACCGCGCCGCCTCGAGCAGGCGCTTCTGATAGCAGCCCTTGAGGTTCTGCTCCGCCAGACCCCGAACCTCGGCGTCCCCGAACGTGAGCGCGTGGCCGAGGTAGAGCTCGCATTCGAAGAGCGTGTTCTCGAGGAGCTTGTGCACGTTCATATGAAAGCCGCCGAGCCAGGCCCACCACCTGCCGCCGTCGAGCCGGGGGTGCAGCTCGAGCAGCTCCCGCAGCCGGCGAAGATCAGCGCACATCCGATCGCACGTGGCGCGGTTGCCTAGCTCCTGCCGCTCCCACCGTTCCCACGTGCTGCTGAGGTCACCAAGCACGCGGTTGGCCGCGGCGCGGGCCCGCTGCTGAGCGCGCCTGAAGGCGCCCTTGTCGAATCGACTTGGCGGCTCGTTGCCCTCCACGACGAACGTGATCGCCAGACGGACAATCCCCATCGCGGCGTCGTCCCACGCAACCGTGCTCACGGCGACAAACTCGACCCTGTATGTCGCGTCGCGGTGCGGGTCGAAGCGCACCTCGCCGGAGAGCGCGCCGTCGTCGGAGAAGCGGACCCCCGGCGGGAGCCTCACCAGCGTGGGGCACTGCATGAAGCCCCCGTCCGGCAGGTCTTCGCCCGCGGGGTGGTGGACCGAGTCCCCGACGCGGAATGTGCCGAGGTCGAACGCGCGCCGCGTCACCGTGAGCCCGTTGCGCGTCGCGCAGCGGTAGTGCTCGCTGTAGAGTTCGGCGCTCGACCAGCTGCGAGGGCAGCAGTCGCAGCCGTGGCAGCGACCGTCGCGGTAGTCTGGACTGCCGAGTCGCGCCGTGCCGTCGGCGCAGCCGAGCTGCGCACCCGTGCCGAGCAGCTCGGGGTGGGGCTCCGCCCGCTCCGGACCCGGCGGGAGCGGGGCGAGGGCGTCCAAACGGCGGGCGATTCTCAGCTCCTCGCGGGTAGGCTCCCGGCAGTAGCGAGCGTCGTCCTCCGGGACATAGATGAGCGTGTGGTCAGACTCGAGCGCCACCTGATAGGGCGCCTCCAGCTCGGCTGGCCAGTGATCCTCGCGGTAGCGCAGCGCGATGACCCTCCCGAGCTTCCAGCCGCTTGACCCCATATTGCACATGACGGCAGCGCCAACCTTGAAACGAAGCTCCGACATATCTGCCTGAGTTTACGGGGAGGCGCCACGCGCGGTCAGCGGAGGCGCTCGTTCGTCGCGGTCACAAGCGCCACGGGTTGGGTTCGCTCGTTAATTCAAAGTCGGCGCTCGAGTCGTCCGTGTCGACGGGTCGTCCTTCACTCCGACGACGGAGCGCGGCCTCGCCCGTGTAGGTCCCTGACGCGAAGGTGAAGCCGCGATCGACGGTCGACGGGAGCCGCTTGAACGTGTCGCTCTCGGCGTCCATCACGATGTCGACGCCGTCGACCACGCTCGCCACGGGGAGTCGGACGAGCGTCCATCCCTCGTGCTCGTACTCTTCCACACCGCTCGAGTCCTCGAGCGAGGCGATCACGACGCTGGCTCCGAAGACCGAGATCAACCAATCGAAGCCCGCGTTGTAGTGCAGCAGCTCGAGGTTCTCGACCGTGGGGTAGTCGTCGTCCTTGTCACTCTCCGCGACGAAGGTTTCGAAGTCCGCGCCGCTGAGGTCGACGGTCGAGAACGGGTTGTGGTTGGTCCCGTCCTGCGCGATCACGAGACGCTCACCTGGCTCGATGATCACGTCGTCGGGCGCGCCCGGGATTCGCCACAGGTTCTGCATATAAACGTGGTCGAGATCGTCGGCGAGCCCGTGCGGCGCGTCCCCGGGGTTGATCTCGCCGGCGACACCGAAGACATCGCCCACGAGCAGCCCTCCGGCGGCGACCCGCTCGTCGCTGGCGTTGTAGATGGCGATGAACTGATCCGAGAAGTAGTGCTCAGCCCCTCCGAACGGCGGGCTCCCGGTGAAATAGACCTCGTCGACGACGAGGCGCCCGTGGGGCGAGACTGGGGCTGGAGCGTCCGGCGCCTCGCTCTCGCCCACGCTCTCCTCACTGTCGGTGCTCCCGTGTTCATCCTCCGTCGTGGTCGCGTCGGACGTACCGGTCACGTCGCCGCTGTTCGCTTCGTCGCCGCAGCCGAGGATGGCGCTGCACGCGAGAAGAGTTGCGAGTCCAAGACCGGTCGCGTTTGTGCAATTGTGTTGCATGAACGGTGCGGTTCTTCTACTACTCTCAGCGTCATGTCAAGCGGACCCTCTATCTGCGTTCGCGCCCATAGAACCATCCCGCTGCTGCTCGCGCTAGCCGCCTGCGAACCCGGTGACGACGTGATGTCGACCTCGACCTCCACGACTCACTCGCCTGCCGCGACGGACGCTCAGTTGATGGAGGCGTCCCTCGGCCTAGGGACGGGGCTGACTCGCTGGCGGGCCCTCGCCGAGGGCGACCCAATCGAGCTCGTCGCGGGCCCCCAAGGCGGTTGGCACGTCGACGTAAGCGTTCGTGGCGCGGGCGTCGAGTCGGAGGGTCTGCGGCTCGACTACTACGCGATTGATGCGGAGAGCGGCGATGAGTTGAGCTTCGTCACCAGCTCACAGCTCACTGAGGGCGGCGTTCTGCCCGCTGACGAGGGGTGGTTTCGCCTCGGCGATCGCGTGGTCTTCGACATCGACGGACCCGAAGATGTCGTCGGGCGCGATGTCTGCCTGATCGTCGAGATCAGCGGCGCGGCCTGGGAAGACGAGGATCAGCGCTGCGTCACGATCATCGACGCGCTCCCGTAGCGACGCTCGACGCTCATCATGTCCGTCCTCGTCCGCCAACACGAGACCGTCGTCGCGGCGCCAGTTGAACGATCGAACAGCTGTCGAAATGAACGACCGCTGACACGAGCTGGCGCTGAGGACAGTCAGATACTCCGCCTCCTGTGGCGAAAGTCCACGCCCGCTGCTAGTCAGTGACCGACGAGGATGGTCAGGCCGTGGATGACCGAGCCCCCGCACGCACATCATGACCGACTACTACGCCACCAACGCCGACATCTACGCGGCGATCAGTCTGCCCAGCCTGCCAGGACAGCTCGCCGCCCTCCGCTCGGTCGTCAACGCGCCCTTCGACGGCGCCGTCGTCGAGGTGGCCGCTGGGATCGGCACTGCGCTGACAACACTGGCAGACATGACCAGCGGCGCTCTGTACGCGGTCGAGCCCTCAATCTACATGCGGGTCGGGTTGATGACGACGGTCGCGGGCAACGAGGCGCTGCGGAAGCGGGTCACGATCTTGCCGGGGACGCTGCACCAGGTCGGCGATCAGCTGCCCGAGCGGCTAGGCGGGATCGTGGTGCTCAACGCGCTCGGACACTTCGATCCAGCTGAGTTCGAAGGGTTCTGGCGATTCGCGGGCCAGCGCCTGGCGCCTGGCGGGCAGCTCGTTCTCGGGCTGCAGCCCCCGTTCGAGCCCGTCGAGATCCCGTGGACCGACTTCGGCGAGTCACGCGTTGGCGACCGGATCTACCGCACCGCTGGAGCTGCCTCGATCACCTCCGAAGATCTGGCGAAATGGACGCTGCGCTGGACGATTCATGACGCGGACGGAGTCGAGCTAGAGCGCCGGGAGGCCAGCACCCAGTGGGCCGTCGTAGGACCAGCGCTGGTCTCGAGAGCCGCGGCCGCTGCTGGGCTAGAGGCGTCTGCGCAGGACCTGGACCGGAACATGTTCAGCTTTCAAAAACCACGTTGATGTTGATCTACGTGCTCACCGAACGAGACCAGCGTGACGGTCGCAGGCTGCTCCAGATCGACTGCGTGCGAAGTGAGTTGATGAGGCGATCGCCGGCGCTGCGAGCCCCTGCGATGTTGCGCGATGACGGACCTAGCTCGAGCTCGGCGAGAGGACCGGTCACGTGAATCCTGGGGTGCCACCGCAGCGCCGAGTCGACGATCGGAAACCCGCAGCGAGCGCACGGCAGCGAGGCTGAGGCGACGAGCTCGTCGATCATCGCGCCCCCCGGGCGCGCGGTGATAAAGCCGGTCGCAAGGAGTACGCGCTCGACTTCGAGGACGTCGTTGTCCAGGCGCAGGCGCGCGGACCCTCGTCGCTCGACGACCTCGTGAACCTGGGCCCGATGCCAGCGGATGTGTCCGTGGTCGAAGGCCCGGCGGAGGGGGGCTCGAACATCTGGCGGAACGGATCCTCGATGCCGCGCGCGGACGATCATCGCGCGGCGAAGATCGTAGTCCCGCTCCTGGCTGAACCCTGTCATGTGTAGCGGTCCTAGCCACCCCGGATCGCTATCGAACTGGTGCTCGCGAAGCGCGTGACGAGAGACGAGGTGCACCCGGTGACCCTCCCGCGCGAGCCGGAGCGCGACGAGGCCCGCCGAGATACCGCCGCCGACGACCGCCACCTGCTCGCGCGTCGACGGCCAGCCGTCAAAGCCCGGCGCGAACACATGCTGAACGCGGGGCTCGTCCCTCGGCGCCCATCGTGGCCACGACGGCTGCTCGCTCGCGCCGATGGCCAACACGACGTGTCGCGCGAACAGCTCGCGGCCGTCAGCGACGCGGACATGAACGCCGGCGTGGCTGACGTCGCACGCCGTCACGCGCCCGCGGTCGTGCCGCTCGCCGAGCCCTAAGCGCTCGATGACCCACTCGCAGTGCGCGTTGAACAGCGCGAGCGACGGCCGATCATACGGGGGCGCGTATAACTCTGACTTCGGTTGATCAACGTTGTCGGCGAAGCGCCGCAGCGACCACGGGCTCAGATCGAGGTGGTGAACGGTCGGGGAGCGAAGAAAGCTCATCCCCGTCACCGCGGCGCACACCCTCCAGCGCTCGAGCAGCCGCTCGGCGGGGTCCACGATAAGCAGCCGGTCCGGCGCCACGCCGGCCTCCGCGATGAGGCGAGCGGCGATGTGCACGCCGTGGATGCCGCCGCCGACGATCAGCCAGTCTTTGTCCATACGCGCCGGCGTTGTTCACGACCGCGTCGCCGGACTACGCAGCGTCCTCATCGGTCGGCATCGAAGGAAATGGATTCGGGAGCTTCGACCAAGCGCGGCTCGCGGCGGCGGCGAGGCGCTTGTCGAGCAAGCACGCGTCCAGGCGAGCGCGTAGCTCGGCCTCGTTCAGCTCTTGCCCGATAAACACGATCTGCTGGGCACGGTCACCGAAGCGGGGGTGCCAGTCGGGCTGCTCGTCCGGGCGATGCCCCTCGGGATGGGGCCAATGCTCTCGAGGCACGGCCGCCCACCACGTCCCGAGCGCGTTCAAGCTGCTGACGCGCCCCGCCTGCGCCCATTCATAGGCCACGCGGTGGTCCGCCGCGATCCAGAAGAAGCCCTTCGACCGAAGCACTCCGCGCCAGTTGTTCGGATCGTGAAAGAACGCCCAGAGCTTCTCGGCGTCGAAGGGGTGGGACGTGCGGTAGGTGAAGCTCGAGATCCCGTACGTCTCGGTCTCGGGCGTGTGCTCGCCTTGCAGCTCGCGAATCCACCCCGCCGAGTTCGCCGCCTTCTCGTAGTCGAACAGCCCCGTGTCGAGAACGCGCTCGAGCGGCACGTCGCCGCGGGTCGCGGTGATGACCTTCGCGCCGGGGTTGAGCGCGTGAATAACCCCGCGCATCTCGAGAAGTTGCTCTTGGCTCACCAGATCGATCTTGTTGAGCACGATCACGTCCGCGAACTCGACCTGGTCGATGAGCAAGTTCGTGACCGTGCGGTGGTCATCCTCCCCCAGAGACTCGCCGCGATCCTTGAGCGCCTCGGCCGCGTTGTAGTCCCTCAAGAAGCTCGCGGTGTCGACGACGGTGACCATCGTGTCGAGACGCGCGACCTGGCTCAAGCTCTGCCCGTCTTCGTCTTGAAACGTGAAGGTCTGCGCTACCGGTACAGGCTCCGAGATCCCGGTTGACTCGATGAGCAGGTAGTCGAAGCGACCCTCCCGGGCCAGGCGCGAGACCTCCGCGAGCAGGTCGTCGCGGAGCGTGCAGCAGATGCAGCCGTTCGACATCTCGACCAGCTTCTCGTCGGTCCGCGAGAGCTCGGCGCCCCCGCGCTCGACGAGCGCCGCGTCGATGTTGACCTCGCTCATGTCGTTGACGATCACGGCGACTCGTCGGCCCTCGCGGTTGTTGAGGATCTGATTGAGCAGCGTGGTCTTGCCGGCGCCGAGGAAGCCCGACAGCACGGTTACAGGGAGGCGCTTGTCCGAGTGAAGGTGTGTTGGGTTCATGAGCTGTACTCGTCTATCGAATGGTGTCGACGGCCCCGTGGCAGATAGCCGCTGTCAAAGCCCGGCGCGCTCACCAAGCGATCGCAGCGCGAACGCTGGAGCGTCGCGCTGTCTGACTATCACCCGCGCTCTCCACTTGCAACAGAGTTGCATTTCATCAATTTTACACATGTTCAATTGGCCACCCGCTTGGCGGCTTGCGCGCTCGCGCGGCGGTCCGGTGGATCCGCGGTCTGCTCTCGCCACCAATCGGCTGTTGACAAATGCAACTCAGTTGCATAATTAACAAACGGTCATGTGTAAGAGGTTCATATGGGGGGCCGTCCTGGTCCTGAGTTTGGTGGCGTTCGGCTGTGACGACGATGATCACGATCACGACGATGATCACGACCACGACCACGACCACATCCACATTATCTCGAGGGTCGAGCTGACCTTCACGCCCGACGCTGGGGGCGACCCCGTGACGGCGGTGTTCAGCGATCCCGACGGCGACGGCGGGATGTCCGGGACCTCGGATCCCATCGAGCTGACCCTCGGGACAACCTACACCCTCACGATCGAGGTGCTCAACGAGCTCGAGTCTCCGACTGAAGACGTGACGGAGGAGATCGAAGAGCTCGCCGAGGAGCACCTGATGTTGATCTACGGCGACGGCGTCGGCGGCCCGGCCACGAGTTCAACCGCGCCGCTGGTGACCCACGCCTACGCCGACGTCGAGTCGGACTACGCCCCTAACGATGTGGGCGAAAACCTCCCGGTTGGCCTCCGGAACACGATCACCGCCAACGCCGAGGGGATGTCCGAGCTGAGCGTGATGCTGCGCCACCTGCCGCCGCTCAACGACGCGCCGCAGAAACGCGGGGATCTGCCCGGTCTGTTCGCCGACGGCAGCGCGCTGCCCGGCGACGTTGACGTCGACGTGAGCTTCGAGCTTAACGTCGTCCCCTGAGTTCGGAGCGCGCGGTGGCCGGGCGGATCCTCAGTATGGCCAGGCGTCAGGCGCTCGTTGACGAGCTGCACGCGGCGAAGCTGAGGATCACGCCCGCGCGCGTGGCCGTGCTCGACGCCGTGCGCCAGGCCGAGGCGCCGATCACCCACGCTGAGCTCGCCCGTCAGCTCGCCGGTCACGGGTGGGACGCGACCACGATCTACCGCAACCTCATCACCATCGCCGAGGCTGGGCTGGTCCAGCGCAAGGATCACGGCGATCGGCGCTGGCGATTCGAGAGCGTGACTGCCGGGCACGATCACCCGCACTTCATGTGCACCGACTGCGGCACCGTCAGCTGCCTGCCGGAGGTCGAGATCAAGGTAAAACGCGGCCGCGGGTTGCCGCGCTCGACCTCGGCCGGCGGGTTCGAGATCCAGATCCGCGGCGTCTGTGACAGCTGCGCCGACGGCTGAGCGCCGATGCTGAACTGTGCGTTGCTCGGCGTGTTGTTGACGCTGGCGCCGCCTCCATCTCCGGAGCCGTCTAGCTCGGGGTGCAGCGAGCGATTCAGCTGGTCTGGGAGCGTGGTCGACCGCGACACCGGCGAGGCCGTGCGCGGAGCTCAGATCGAGCTGCGCCCGCGCGGGGGCGAGACCGTTTACGCGCGCACTGACGACGAGGGGCAGGTTCGGGTCGAGGGCCTGTGCACGGGGACCGTAGGGGTCACGGTCCGCGCGCGCGAACACGAGCTGCGGGAAGCGACCATCGAGCTCGCGGCTCCGGCGGTCGAGAGCACGATCAACCTCGCGCCCGTCGAGTACGACGAGAGCACGCGGGTCGTCGTCGTCCGAGACGACAACCCGCACATGGGTTCCAGCGTACAGATCGCAGGGGCCGAGCTGGCCAAGACCCGCGGTGTTGGGCTGTCCGACGCCATCTCCGGGGTCTCGGGGGTCAGCACCCTTCGCGGCACCGCCGGCGGCATGGGCAAGCCGGTGATCCGCGGCCAGCTCGGGCGTCGCAACCTGATCATCTTCGACGGGATCCGTCACGAGGGGCAGAAGTGGGGTCTCGACCACGCCCCCGAGATCGATCCCTACGCCGCCGGTCGCATCACGGTGATCAAGGGCGCGGCCACGACCCGCTTCGGACCCGACGCGATCGGTGGTGTGGTCCTCGTCGAGCCGCGCCCGCTGCTGCGAACACCCGGGATCGCGGGGGAGGTCAGCACCATGGGCGGCTCCAACCCGCTCGGCGGCGGGCTCGCGGCGCGCTTCGACCACGCTCCTCGTCGAGCCAAGGGCCTCGCGTGGCGCGTCGAGGGCAACGTCGGACGTCACCGCGCGACGCTGACCCCCACCTACGCGCTCGACAACACCGGGTTCTCGACCTGGAACGTCGGCGCCCGCCTCGGCTACCTCAGCGAGCGCGTCGACCTCGAGGTCGGTTATCGCCTGCTGCGGACCCAGGCCGGCATCTGCACCTGCCTACGGATCTCCACGCCAGACGAGTTCGCCCTCAGCCTGGACCTCAACAGACCCGTCAACGCTGATCTCTACTCGGCCGAGTCCACGATCGAGCGCCCCTACCAGGCCGTCTGGCACCACCTGGCGATGGCCCGCTCGCGTGTTGATCTCGGCGTCGCCGGCGAGCTGCACCTGGCCTACGCCTTCCAATTCAACGACCGCGAGGAGTTCGACATCGTTCGCGTGGAGACCCCCGCTCCGCAGTTGACCTTCGCGCTCGCGACTCACACGGCTGACCTTCGCTACGAGCAGCCCGTCGCGACGCTCGGTCGCGGCTGGGAGTTGGTCGGGACCATCGGGGTCAGCGCCCGCCACCAAGACAACAACTTCACCGCGGCGACCACCTTGATCCCCGACTACACGCAGATCGGCGGCGGGGTGTTCGCGGTCGAGCGCTTCGTCGCCCCGCGCGTCGAGTTCGAGCTCGGCGGGCGCTACGAAGGCCTCGACCGGCGAGCCGGCTTGGCCGAGCTCGACTTCCTCGGTCAGCGCGCCGGCGGCCGCCTCGACGAAGGCAGCTGCGCCCGCGTCGACGACGGCGCCAACTGCCGCGAGCAATTCCATACTCCCTCGGCGACCGTCGGTCTCCTGACGAGGCCGTTCGCCAAGGCGCTGGACTTCAGCTGGCGCGTGGACTTCAACTCCTCCGCGCGGATTCCCGCCATCGACGAGCAGTTCATGAACGGCGCGGCGCCCTCGTTCCCGATCCTCGGCCTCGGCGACTCAAACATCGGGATCGAGCGAACCTGGAGCGGCGCGACCAGCTTGATCTACGCCGGCGACTGGCTCTACGTCGACGTCTCGGGCTACGCCAACTACATCGACGACTACATCTACTTCACCCCGGGGCCGCAGGAGGGTCAGTGCGCGCCGCTGTCGTGCACCGCCCGCGGACCGCTGCCCGTCTTCGTGTTCGCCCCTGTCGACGCGCTGTTCGGCGGGGCCGAGCTCGACTTCGATCTACGCGCGCCCCGGCTGCCGCTCCAGCTCAAGGGCAACGCCGCCTGGGTCCGCGCCAAGGAGATCGGGACCGGCGAGCACCTGACCTTTGTGCCCTCGGATCGCTACACCCTCGCCGGGCGCTGGCTGTGGCCTGATACCCAGGTCTCGTCCGACGGCTACCTCGAGCTCAACGGGACCTTCGTCGATCGTCAGCGTCGCTACGACCCTGAGACCGACTTCGCCGCGCCGCCGCCGGCCTACTTCCTGCTCGGCGCTGGCGTCGGGATCGAGTTTCCCAGCGACGACTACCTGGTGAGGACCAGCCTGCTCGGTGCCAACCTGCTCAACTCCCGCTACCGGGAGTACACGAGCTTGCTGCGCTACTTCGCCGACGAGCCCGGCTGGAGCCTCACCCTGCGGGTCGCCATCGAATTTTCGGCCTCCTGACGGTTCGCGTTGCTCGCCGGCCTCGTTGCGGTTGGGAGTACCGCGGCCGAGAGCCGTTGGAACGAAGCCGAGCATCCGTCAACGCCGTCATGAGCACCGGCCACAGGTGCAGTCGCCGCGTGCTCGATTGCCGTGTGTGGCGTGGTGCCATCGTCCTGGCTCGCGCGTGCGACCGTGACCAGCACGGGCCGTGGCGTGCTCCGCCGGCTTAGTAGGGCTGCATATCGACGCCCGGCAGCAGCGACGCGGCCCAGCGCGCCCCGATGAGGTTGCTCGCCATGGGGCCCAGGCGCGAGCGCGCGAGAGGACCGCAGACGTACACGCCTCGCCCCCAGTGCATGTCGGGCTGGAGGCGCGGGAGATTCGCTCGTACAGGTAGCGCGAGCCGGTCGGCGGCGGTTCGCAGCCACCCACCGACTCGCTCGGGCTCGATCCCGGTAGCCAGCGTCAATGCGCTGGACTCCACTGTTCCTCCTGCTCCCGTCAGGATGAGCCGACGACTCGCGCTCGCGCGCTCCACCCTGAGCACCCCCTGGCGGAGCCGAACGCGTCCTCGTTGAATAGCCCTGCTCAGGCGCGCCCACAGCCCGGGGGGCACGCTGCCTCGAGAAGCATGTCGTTCGAGGAAGGTGAACCGCTGCGCCTCGTTGAGCCGTGACCACCAGCCGACGAACCGAGCCCGAGTCAACGACTGATCGTTGTCGAAGTCCGCGATCTGAACGGAGCGGCGGACCCACAGCCGCACCGTGTGCCTGGTGCGGCGCCACACCTCGAGGGCGCGCTGAACCGCGGAGATCCCCCCGCCCACGATATCGACGGCCACCCCCGCGCCCGGCTCAAAGACATGATCGACCGCCGCCCCCTCCTCCCGCAGTCGTCGCGCCCAGTCGGGGATTCTCAACTGATTGGAGCCAGTGGCCACAAGAACTCGACGGGCTCGTAGGAGCAGGTTCGCCCCCTCAACCACGAGATGGCCCCCGTCGTCGCGTATGCGCTCGACGCGACCCGGGAGCACCGCGTCATGGAGTCCATCCCGCGACATAACGTGCCGCGCGTGACGGATGAACGCGGCGTGCATTGGACGCAAGAAGGGGCGGGCCAAGTCCGCGACGTCCGCGTTGTCGTGGCGATGCAAGAAGTGGTGAAGAGCGGAAGGGTGACGGTCGAGGTGGTGGCTGACGGGCGAGCGCATCCAGGTCATGGCGACCGCATGGGCCCGGGTCGACCAGCGATGCAGCAGCTCCCCGCTGGGGTCGATAATACGCAGATCCGCCCCTGCGGCCCGCAGCGCCCGCGCCGCGCAGACACCGTGAGGCCCACCCCCCACGACCACCCAGTCGAGCACCGACATACAGCAGACGCTACGTCGACGAGTACACAATTGCAATTCAGTTGCGTTTGAATCTGCGGCGATGAAGACAACAGATGGCAGTCGTACTGCGGCAACACTTCAGCATATTGACAGTTGTTCGATTGTTCATATTTTGCAAAGTCGAGTCGCTCGTCGCCGCGGCTCATTGCTGCCGCGACTCGATTGAAATATCGATCCGTGCTGGATAGGCTTTGGCCGGGTGTACGTCTGCCTCGACCTTCTCGTGGGATCAGGCGCTACCTCTTCAAGGAAACCAAGATGAGAGTTCGATTCATGATGGCCGTTCTACTTCTGCTCCCACTCGGCGCTTGCGATGCGGGCGAAGAGGGGGAAGAGTGCCTCGCGGATAGCGACTGCGCCGAAGGCCTTGAGTGCCATAAACACGAACACGAGCATGAGGGCGAAGCCGAGGGCGCGGATGCCGACGAGGAAGGGCACGACGATGAGGCGGGGGTCTGTGAGCCAGAAGGCGAGCACGACCACGACCACGAATAATTTGTGCAGTCGCTCCCACGGACGCTTAGTCGTCGATGACGTTGGGCCGCGATCAGGAGCGTGACGCCCGTCAGCGGGCGTTTAAGTTGTACCTGCTTTTTTGGTCACATGGCGACGCGCTCAGGCGCGTCAGCCAGCTCGCGCGCGATCAATCGCGCGCGACGCAAACCACAGGAGCAGAAGCCAGAGGAGCGCCCCCGCAGTAGACGCGGGGAGGGCGAGCGCGAGACCGTACGGCGACGGAGCGGCCGTCGCCGGGATCGCGAACACGCTCATCGACACGAGCGGAGAGGCAAAAACCAGCCACCAAGGAACTCGTGGAGCCCTCCACGCGGCGAACGCGAGCACCGCCGCGAGCGCGATGAAGGTGGTCCCCAGCGCGCCCTGGAGGAGCTGCCAGAACGGATCCAGCAGCGCCGGATCGACGGGCTCGACGAGTCGTCCCACCCACCCAAGACAGCCCGTCGCTACGTGAAACGCCACGCAGCCCCCGACGACGAGCACATACAACAAGCCGACGAGTGAGGCGACAGCGCGGCCTGCCGGACGCACGAGGCGCATCAGCGCCGGGACCGCGAGGGTCCAGGTGCTGATCGCCAGCGCGCCGAGTACGGTCGCCACCGCCAATCGATCGAGCGGGGTCTTGGCGAGCGCAGCGGCTGCTGACACCGGCGTGGAGAGGGTCGAGCCGGGACCCGCCCCTGGAGTGAGCAGGACATCACAGGCGAGGTTCACCACCCCGCCCCAGCAAGCCGCTCCAGCCGCGCGAGACATCCACGGGCCTTCGCTCATGGGGTGCCCTTCGCAGCCTGCAGCGCTTGACGCTTCGAGTTCTTGTGCTCGCATCATCACCGCGGCCGCGCGGCTGATCGAAGGAGGTTGTCTTCGGGAGACCGCTCGAACGACGGCCAGCGATCGAGCATGAGACGACCCTCGGTCGGAGACCACGGTGAGACGTCGTCGCTGGCGGGGGTCCATCCGCCGTCATGCCAGATCTCGCGGGTCCCGTGGACCTGCCCGTCGGCGTCGACCGTGAGATCCGAAGCGCGTGGAGGGCCGAGCACGGATTTGGAGATGCTGCGCTCGGGACCCCGCTCGCGCGCGCGTGTGAGCAGCTGATCGAGGGTCTCCGGCGAGCGCGACGCGGTCCAGCTCAAGGCGGCGAGGGGTGTGTAGGCGTGGGCCCAGCCGTCCACGGACGCGCTGGCGAGGTCGACGACCGGCGCCTCGCTGGCCGCCATCTCGAGGATCACGTGTTCTGTCTCTCGAGACAGGACACGCTGGAGCGCCTCGTCGCCCGCCGTGTCCCCCAGCGCCAACAGCCCGAGCGCTCGCGCGACGCCGCGTTCGAACCAGAGGCCCGCCGGCGTCGCGCGCAGATTGGCGGTCCGCGCGATGTGGGCGCTGGCGAGCGCCTCGGCGATGGCGACGCGACGCAGATCCCGGCCGACCCCGGTCGCCGCGGCGTCCCAGCCGGCGTCCTCGGGCAGCCACAGGCTGTCACCGATCAACGCGGGCTCCCCGAGGCCGCGCGGCGTAGCGATCACGTGACGAACCGGCGGCAGCGGACGCAGCCGACGCGCCAGGGCCCCCGAAGCCGCGGCGAGATCCTCCATGACCTCGGGAACCGCCGCGACGAGATCGGGCCCGACCACGGCGGTGTGCGACCCGGCGGTCACGGTCTCCGCGTGGGGAGCCCAGACCGCGGCGAAATCCAGCGGCGCCTCCGATATCCCCTCGTCTAGCAGCTCGCCGGTGCTCAAGCGCGTCGACCAGGTCCAGCGTCCACTCGCGGTCACGCCGCGTACAGGGACGACTCGCTCGTTTGTCAGCTGCGGGAGCGCCTCGGGAAGATCATGGGCGGCGCGATCCGACGGCCCTCGGAGCACTCGGGTCAAGTCGAGGCCGATCCTCGGCACCACGTCGGCGGCGCGCAGCCAGACGCCGTTGGAGTTGTTCCAGCTCGGCTCGCCCTCCGCCGACCACCCGAGCGTGTGCACGGTCCACGTCAGCTCGATCGCGCAGGGGCTCGCCATGCAGCCGTCGAGCGCGACGCCGAGGTGATCATGGGCGAGCTCCGGCGCGCGCTCGACTCCGTCGACGCGCAGCGAGGTGAGCGCGAAGCCGTCGGGCAGCTCGGCGTGCAGGTACGGTCCACGGACCCCCACCATCGTCCAGTGACCACGGGCGAGGCGGCCGGCCTCGACCTCGACCTCGACACGGCCGCCATCGACGGTCACCCCACCGCCGCGGGTCAGCCAGTGCCGCTCCCACGCGGCGTCCTCGGCTCGCTGCGCGGAAGCGCTGCGATAGCCGCCGAGGTCGATCAGCTTGTGCTGCAAATAGATCGTCGTTACGGACAGCACCAGCGCGCTCCCGATGATCACGGCGCCCGGACCCGCGAGCACGCGTCGCCGCGCGCGACGGAGCGTCGCTGTCCAGCCGCGCTCGACACCGCGGGCGACGAACAGGGCTGTGACGCCGAGCAGCACCCCGGTGATCGCCAGCTTGTGAAGCGCGAGCGTGAGCCGGAAGCCGCGCCACGGCGCGAAGCCGGTCAGCTCCGAGAGCTCGACGTGCGCCGGGATCGCCAGCTCGAACGGGGAGTAGGACACTAGCCCCAGCTCGTGATTGATGATGCAGACGAAGGCCAGCAGGATAGCGAGGGCGTAGGCCGGCCCCGTTCGGCGAACCACCGCGTGGGCCAAGAGCATCAAGGCGCACAGCTCGAACATGGCCGGGAGCACGCCGAGGAGCGCGTCGCGGAACGGGAACATGACATCAACAGCTCCGGGCGCCGCGAGGGCCGTGACGATGACGCTGGCGAGCGCCGGGATGAAGCTAAACATCGCGGTCACCACGAGCGCCGCCCCGATGCGCGCGAGCTGCCGAACCCACTCGGGCGCGGGCGTGACGTCGAGCAGCTCGTCAAACCCGAGGTGGTCATCACCGCGCGCGATCGCGCCGGCGATCCCGGCGATCGCGAACACGACGATGATGTAGGAGAACTCGAGCAGCATGGGCGTGACGAGGTGGGGACGCGGCACCAGCGGGCCCTCAGCGTGCCCCACGACGTGCACGAATGAGCCCGCGACCGCCAGCAAGCCCAGGCAGATCGCGGCGAGCTGAGTCCCGCGAAACCCCAACGCGCGCCGCGTCTGCCATGACAGCTCAACCCAGAGCGCGCGCCCCCAGCGGGGCGACTGGATCGAGCGTGACGCGTCGCGCCACGGGGAGATGTCTATATCGTCATGTCTGGAGAACTCGTCGCGGATCGGCCGAGCGGGCGCGCGCGCCAGCGTCAGCCGCTCGCGACGGACGCGGACCAACGCGATCGCGAACGCGCACACGGGCAGCGCTCCCCAGATGATCCGGTTGATCAGCAGCGCGGGCGTGAGCGCGAGCAGCGATGACGACTTCTGCTCGGGCGTCCACGACAGGACCTGGTGCTCGGCCTCGCCGTACCCCGTGGGGTCGAGCAGGGTCGCCACGAACGGGTCGACATCGCCGCCGCGGAGGATCACCATGCTGAACATCCAGACGCTCGAGAGCAGCGCCGCCGCCGCGAACGAGCCGCCGACCGAGCGTGTCCGCATCGTCACGGTCATGTACAGGGCGCCGAGCCCCAGCGCGGGCGGCAGCGTGAACAGCAGGTGTGACTGCAGGATCGCCATCCACGGCGGGCTCGCGAACGATCCCGGCGGGGTGGCGCCGATCATCTCGAGCGACGGCGCGAGCAGGAACGCGAGCGTGGTCGAGGTCGAGAGCACGCAGGCCGCGGCGACGACCCCCACCCACCGCCCCACGAGCAGCGCGCGCAGGGACAAGGGCGCCGAGAGCACGAGCTCGTGGAGATTGGCGACCCGGTCGCGCGTGATCGGCTGGGCGAACATCCACGCCCACACGAAGATGAGCCAGAACATCTCCCCGGGGGTCATCAGGTGGATCAGGCTTGGGGCGTTGCGCGGGATCCCGACCGCGCCCATCTGCTGCAGGTAGTCGGCGTTGGCCAGCACCAGCAGCATGTAGGCGGTCAGGCCAATGAACGCGAGCACGAACACGCCGCTGCGCGTGGCGGCGCGAAACGCCGCCGCCGACTCCCCGATCATCAAGCGCACCGCGCTCACGCCGTGACCTCCCGACGAAGAGTGTAGTGATAGACATCCTCGAGGCGCGGGCTGTGGGCCGCGCAATCTGGCCCGGGGGACTCGTCGGCGACGACGACCACGCGCGTGCCGCGGGGCGTGGCGGTCGCGTGGAGATGCTCGCCGAGCGGAGCGCCGCGCGGGATCACGCGGGTCCACAGCCGACCGCTCAGCGCCGCGATCAACGACGCGACGCGACCCTCCGCGACCACTCGACCCTCCGCGAGGATCGTCAGCCGCTCGCACAGGTTCTCGATGTCCTCGACGATGTGCGTCGACAGCAGCACCGCGGCGTCCGTGGCGACCTCGGCGAGCACGCGGTGGAACCGTCGACGCTCGGCGGGGTCGAGCCCCGCGGTCGGCTCGTCGACGATCAGCAGGCGCGGCGCCCCGATCAGCGCCAACGCGATCCCGAAGCGCCGCAGCATCCCGCCCGAGTAGGTCGAGACGGCGCGGCCCGCCGCGGCAGTGAGGTTCACTCGCTCGAGCAGCGCCGAGACCTCGCGCTCGCGCTCATCACGTCTCGTACGTCCCTTGAGCCAGGCGAAGCGCCGGAGCAGCTCGCGCCCGGACACCCCAGGATACGCGCCGATCTGCTGCGGCAGGTACCCGAGTCGTCGGCGCATGGCGTCGGGCTGACGGAGGATGTCGACCCCGTCGAGGTGGATGCTGCCCGCGTCGGGCTCCTGGAGCGTGGCGAGCGTGCGCATCAGGGTGCTCTTGCCGGCGGCGTTGGGGCCCAGCAGGCCGTAGAGCCCGCTGGTGAGCTCCAGGTTCACGTCGACCAGCGCGCGGACGCCGTTGGGGTAGGTCTTGGTCAAGCCGCGGACAACGAGGCCGTCGCCGCGAGCGGGGGCGTTGACGACCGCGCTCATGATCGGCTCCCGCCGACGCGCGCGAAGGTGATGCGCGGGAGCAAGTCACGGACGAGCGGGACGCTCCCGAGCGCGGGGTAGAGCCAGCGGCCGAGGCCCCGCGGCATACGGTACGGCACCGACCACACCTCGACGATCTCGGGCGCCCAGCGACGCAGCGCCGGCTCGATGTCTCGCTCGCGGACGCCCCACGGCATCCTCGGCGCCGTGTAGTGCGGCGTGAGCCGCAAGCCCGCGGGCGCCAGGGTCTTGTTCGAGAACCAGATCGGGATGCTGTCGAACATCAGCCGCGCGCCGGGGAAGCGCCGCGCGATGGCGCCGATGAGGCGGCCGACGTCATCCTCCTCGAAGTACATCAGCAGCCCCTGGGCGGTGACGAACAGCTCGCGCCCCGCCGGGACCGCGTCCATCCAGCGATGGTCAAGCGCGGAGCAGCCGACGTGCAGGTGGCGCTCGTCCGGCGAGATGAAGCGCTCGCGGATGGCGATGGCGTCGGGCACGTCGACGCTGATCCAGAGCGCGCGATCATTGTCGACGCGAAAGCGCTGCGTCTCGAGCCCCTCGCCGAGGTTGACGATGACGCCGGCTGGCTGCTCCGCGAGGAAGCGGCGCAGCTCCTGATCAACCGTGAAGCTGCGGACCGCGTGTGAAGCGTTCGGCTGGCCGAAGGAGCGCGCGTAGTCGTACTCGAGCGCGCGGTAGATGCGGAGCGCCTCGTCGTCGCGCAGCATGCCGTCTGCGCGCATGGCCTCGCTGGCGCGGTTGTGCAGGGTCCAGAGCATCGTCTCGGGGACCTCGGTGAGCTCAGGCTTCACGACGCGACCCCCCTCGCTGTGCGTACACACGTCGTCACCTCAAGCGCGGTCAGGAGCTGCGGAACGAGCTCGCGGGCCGGCGAGCGCAATACCGAGCAAACGAGACTGAGGTTGGATGGGCTCATCTATTTCCTTGTTGAAAATGACTTTCAATATTTTTTATCGTTCGATAAATTTTAATCAAGTCCTTTCGTACAGTGGAGCGCGTGAGAATGACACCGCGAGCAGCCGCGACACGTCGCGCCATCCTCGACGCGGCGCGAAGCTGCTTCGCGGAGCGGGGGTTGGCGGCGGCCGCCACACGAGAAATCGCGCGTCGCGCTGGGATCACGCAGCCGCTGATTCACCACTACTTCGGCTCAAAAGAAGAGCTCTTCGACGCGGTGCTCGAGGACGCTGTTGAGACCTACGAGCAGACTCAATCCGAGCAGTGGGCGCGCCCCATGGACGACATCGGCTTCTTCGCGGTGGGGCTCGCGGTCTTGTTCCGGTGGCTGGGGGACAACCACGAGCTGATGCGTCTGGCCGCGTGGGCCCGACTGGAGGGGAGAACCCAGCTCAACGAGGGCACGGTCACGATCTACGAGCGGGTTCGCGCGCGGTTGCGGGCCGCGAACGAGCGAGGTCTGCTCCGCGACGGCGTGGACGTCGACATCGCTATGCTGTTGATCGAGGCGCTGTTCAAAGGCTACTGGGATCGACGCGCCCAGTTCGAGCAGTACCCGCTCGACAGCGCCGAGCTCGACGCGCGGGTCGCTGAGCAGTCCATCGTCACGCTGCTGCGGGGGCTGCTGACGCCGGCGGCGGCCGAGCTTGCGCTCGCGCAACTCCGAACGAGCTCGCGGTAGGCGCTGCCGCCGTTGCTGCGCGTAGCGAATCTAAACATGTGACATTGGACAGGTGGGCTCGCCGGAGCGCACCCCGTTGTCCTGGTCGGTCAAACCGTGAGATGTCGTCCGAGGCGACCTAACCCACTGGATTGGCGCCAGCGTCTCGGACTAGGGAGGTCGGTTTCGCGCTCGACATCTTATTGACCGGTCGTACGGTCAGTGAGTATGCTCGACTGGTGAGCGCCTCCGACAACACCAGTCAGCGGCAACGCCAACGCGATGAAGGGCGACGGCGCGTGCTGGAGGCCGCCCTCGAGTTGTTCGCCGAGGTCGGCTTCAAGAACGCCTCGATCGCCTCGATCGCGCGTCGGGCCGGGAGCTCCAAGGGCCTCGTCCATCACTATTTTCCCACCAAGCGCGATCTCATCGCCGCGGTCCTCGCCACGCGAATCGAGCACATGACCGCGCTGGCGAAGCAGCAGCCTTCGGGGCTCGGGGCGGCGGACAAGCTGCGCTGGTGGGCGCGCGCGATCGCGGCTGACGCCGACGCGAACCCGTCGCGGTTTCGCCTCTACCTTCGCGCGCTGACAGACGACGACCTCCGGGAGATCGCGGGCGGATTCGTACCACCTGCCTCTAAGGACTGGCGCTCGCTGTTCGCGGGGCGGGCCGAGCCGGCGCTCGAGGCCCGCTTCTTCCAGGTGAGCCTGCTGGGCATCCTCACCCAGCGCGCGCTCTCCCCCCATCCCACGCCGGCGGGTCCGCTCGTCGAGCGCTTGCTGCAGGCTGTCCTGGACTCGGAGGGCGCGTGACCGCCGGCCGCCGCCGTTGGCTCCTGGTGATCGGGTACCTGGTGATCAAGTGGTCGCTGGTGCTCACGATCGGCGCCTGGCTGCGCGAGCGCGGTCTCTTGTGGGTGTTCCCGGCTGTTGTCGGCGTCGTCGTCGGCGTCGCCCTCACGGCGCGGATCCTTCGTCGCTACCACGCTCAAACCACGGAGTTCGCCGATGTTGACCACACCTGACAGCGCCGCCGCCGTCGAGGCGATGTTCGCCTTGGTCTTTGTCCTGATGGGGCTATCCCACATCATCCAGCCCGCCATGTGGCGCGTCTTCTTCACGCGCCTCCACGGCGAGGGGCCTCCTGGTGTCATCACTCGGAGCTTCGCGCTCGAGCTGTGGCCGGCCATCACGATCATCACGTTTCATCAGGTGTGGTCAGGGCCGGCCGCGGCGCTCACGATCTACGGTCACCTCCTGAGCCTCAAGATCACGATGTCGCTGCTGTGCCCCACGATCGGCCTGCGCTCCCTGTCGATGGCGGAGTCCAAGGGCGACCGCGGGTTTCAGGGCGCGGGCGTGGTGCTGCTGGTGCTGGCCGGCGTCTGCCTCGTGTCGCTTGTCGCATGAGCACGGTCGACGAGCCCAGGCATGCAACCCGGCTCAAGCGATGGACCTCAGAAACTCCCGATGAATTTCTAGTTTGCTGGGCTAGTCTTCGCCGCGATGAAAGAGGTCATCCACAACCCCGCCGCGTGGGACGCCGTCGCGGTCGCCTACGACGATAGCGCCCGCGCGCGACTCGAGCCTTTCTCCGCCGCAGCGATCGAGTGGGCGGGGCTCGGCCCCGACGACGAAGTGCTCGATGTCGCGTGCGGCCCGGGCACGACGACCTTCCTCGTCGCGCCGCGTGTGCGCTCGGTCGACGCGCTCGACTTCTCGCCCGGCATGATCGAGGTGCTGCGGACCCGCGCGAGGGAGGTCTCCAACGTCACGGCCGCCGTCGGCGACGGCCAGGCGCTGGAGTTCCCCGCCGGACGCTTTGCGGCGGCCTTCTCGATGTTCGGCCTCGTCTTCTTCCCCGACCCGGTCGCCGCCCTGCGCGAGCTATACCGCGTGCTGCGACCCGGAGGACAGGTCTTCATCTCGTGCTGGGTGCCCTTCACGGAGTCCCCCATGATGCAGCTGCTCGGCGAGGCCATGCGCATCGCCAACCCGCCCGATCCCGACGCCCCGCCTCCACCCCCGCTGGCCTGGGACTCCGTTGAGTTGCTCGCGGGCGGTCTGCGCGAGGCGGGCTTCTCCGATGTCGAGGTTCGAAGACTCCCCAACGAGCAGGAGGTTCGCAACGGCGACCACTTCTGGGCGGACGCGGCGGCCAACATCTTCGTCGACCGCCTGCGCGCGCAGAAGGGCGAGGCCTGGCCCGACATCGAGGCCACGATCCTCGCGCATCTGCGAACCCGCCTGCAGGGCGGAGCGAAGCTGGATATGCCGGGCCTCCTCGGACGCGGCGTCAAGCCGGACTCCTCCGGATCCTGACCTCGAGGACACTCGCAGCTCTCACTCCCCGGCGAGCTCCTCGGCCGTGGATCCGCGCGCTCCTCCGCGACCGTCGCCGACCCAGGCATACACCGCTGGGAGCACGAGCAGCGTCAAGACCGTGGCGCTCACGACCCCGCCGATCACGACGGTGGCGAGCGGGCGCTGGACCTCGGCTCCAGGCGCCGTCGACAGGGCCATGGGCACGAAGCCGAGGATATCGGTGAGCGCGGTCATCAGCACGGGACGCAGGCGCATGGTGGCTGCCGACGCGATCGCGTAGTGCGGCATGGAGCCCTCGGCCTGCTGCTCTACCGCGATCGAGACCAGGACCAGCCCGTTCAGCACCGCGACGCCCAAGAGCGCGATGAACCCCACGCCGGCGGAGATCGAGAGGGGGATGCCTCGGATCCACAGGGCGACGACGCCGCCGACGAGCGCCATGGGCACCGTGGCGAGGATGATGGCGACGGGTCGGGTCGCGTTAAACGCGGACCACAGCAGGAACACGATGACGCCCAGCGACGCGGGCACGACCCACATCAGCCTCGTCTTGGCCTGCTCGTAGTGGCGGTACGTCCCGCCCCACTCCACGCGATAGCCGACGTCGAGCGCGACCTCGTCCGCGAGCGCGCGCTGGGCGTCCGCGACGACGGAGCTCATATCGCGTCCCTCGACGTTGAACTCGACCACGAGTCGACGCGCCATCGCCTCGCGGTTGACCACCGCCGGCCCCTCCGTGAGGCGAAGCTCGGCCACGTCGCCGAGGGGGACGACGCGGCCGCTCGCGCTTCGCAGCGGCGTGTTCGCCAAGACCTCGAGATCGCCGGTGGGCTCGTGCGTCATCACGACCCGGATCGCGAATTGCCGGTCGCCCTCGAGCGCCACGCCGACCTTGTGCCCGACCGCCATCGTCTCGGTGGCGAGGTTCACGTCGGCGATCGTGAGGCCGTAGCGCGCCAGCCTCTCGCGCTTCGGGATCACGCGCAGGTACTGGAGCCCCGCGACCTGCTCCGCCCGAGCGTCGGCGACGCCGGGTATCGCCTGGATCGCGCCGAGCACCTCGTCTCCGAGCTCGACGAGACGCGCGAGCTCAGGGCCGTAGATGAGGACGCCGACGTCAGAGCGAACCCCGGCGACGAGCTCATTGGTGCGCATCTCGATCGGCTGCGAGAGCGACGCGGCGACCTCCGGCACGGCGCGCTCGACCGCCTCGCGGAGCTCCGCCGCCAGCGCGGACTTCGTCAGCCCTGCGCGCCAGCGCTCTGGATCCGCGAGCGAGATGTACACGTCGCTCTGCTCGACGCCCATCGGATCCATGGCGATGTCAGGCGCGCCCGTCCTGGACACCACGTGCTCGACCTCGGGGATCTTCATGAGCGCGCGCTGCAGGCGTTCGTCGTGCCGAACAGACTCGCTGAGCGCGACGCCGGGGAGGCGTCGCGCCTCGACCAGGATGTCCCCCTCGTCGAGCTGCGGGACGAACTCCGCGCCGAGCCGAGCGCCCAGGCCGAGCGCGCCCGCGACGACGCCCGCGCCCAGGAGCAAGGTCAACAGCCGCCGGCGCAGCGTCCACGCGAGCACCGGTCGATAGACCGCGCTCACGGCCCGCATGAGCAGCGTCGGCTGGTGCGCGGCGTCGGCTCGCAGCAGCAGCGCCGAGAGCACGGGGACGAGCGTGACCGAGAGGATCATCGCGCCGGCGAGCGCGAGCAGCACGGTGATCGCCATCGGCGTGAAGAGCTTCCCCTCGACGCCCGTCAACGTCAGGATCGGCACGTAGACGACCGCGATAATCAGCTCGCCGTAGACGGTCGCGCGCCGTACCTCCATCGTCGACGCGCGCACGATCGCGCCGCGCTGCGCCGCCGTGAGCGGCGCCCCGCGCCCCGCCGCGACCCCGAGCCTGCGCGCCGCATTCTCGACCACGATGACCGAGCCGTCGACGATGATCCCGAAGTCGAGGGCGCCCAAGCTCATCAGGTTTCCCGACAAACCGGCGGCCTCCATCACGGTGAGCGCGAACAGCATCGAGAGCGGGATGACGACCGCGACGATGAGGCCGGCGCGGACGCTGCCGAGCAGCAGCAGCAGCACGAGGATGACCAGCAGCGCGCCCTCAGCGAGGTTCGTGACGGCCGTCCGGATCGTGCGATCGACCAGTCGAGTTCGATCGTAGAACACGTCGACCGTCGTCCCCTCGGGGAGCGTCGGCTGAAGCGCAGCGAGCTCGTCACGGACGGCCCGCGCGACGACTCTCGGATTCTCTCCCATCAGCATCAGGGCGGAGCCGACGACGATCTCGCCCTCGCCATCCATGGACGCCGCGCCGCGACGCAGGCGCGGGCCGAAGCGGACCTCCGCCACGCTCTCCAAGGTGATGGGGACGCCCTGCGGCGTCACGCCGAGGACCACGTCGAGCAGCGCGCGTCGGTCGGAGACGAGCCCGTCCGATCCGATGACGATGTGCTCACGATCTCGCTCGATATACCCTCCGCCCGCGTTGGCGTTCGCGGTCCGCAGCGCGTCCACGACGTCGCGGGTCGAGAGGCCGGCGGCGCGCAGCAGCGCTGGGTCGAGCACGACCTGATACTCGCGTCGCTCCCCTCCGAAGGTGTTGACCTCAACGACTCCGGGGACCGCTCGCAGCTGCGGCGCGATATACCAGGTGAGGAGCTCCTCGAGCTCCATGAGGGTCATCGAGTCGTTGCGGACGGCGAACTGGTAAATCTCGCCGAGACCGGTGCTGATCGGTCCGAGGCGCGGCTCTCCGAAGCCGGGCGGGACCGCGTCGCGGACCTCGAGCATCCGCTCGCTGATGAGCTGCCGCGCGAAGTAGATGTCGGTCGCGTCTTCGAACACGATCGTGACGACGCTGAGCCCGTACTTCGAGAGCGATCGCAGCTCCGTCACGTCGGGGAGCCCCTGCATCGTCCGCTCGATCGGGATGCTGACGTACTGCTCGACCTCGAGCGGCGAGAGGGCGGGCGCCGACGTGATCACCTGGACCTGGGTGTTCGTGATATCGGGCACCGCGTCGATGGGCAGCCGGGCCGCCGCGCGCAGCCCGAGCACGACGAGCAGCGCGGTCACGAGCAGCACCGCGACGCGGTTGCGCAGCGAGGCGTCGATGATGCGCTCGAGCAAGCCCATCAGTGATGGTCCTCTCCGAAGGTGCCCCGCAGCAGCGCGCTCTTGATCGTGAACGCGCCCTCCGTCACCACCTGCTCGCCTTCGTGTAGGCCTCGCACGACCTCGGTGAGGCGGGCGTCCGACTCGCCGAGCACCAGCTCGCGGAGCTCGAACGGGCCGTCTGGGCTGCGAACGAACGCGACGGTTCGCCCGCGAAGGCGCGTGATCGCGGCGTTCGGCACCGCGAGCACCGGCCGCTCACCGACGCCGTCGGCGATGACCTGCGCGGTTCCGTAGAGCCCGAGCCGGAGCCGTCCGTCGGGGTTGGCGAGGGGGATGCGCGCGGAGAGCGTGTGCGCGCCGGGGTCGACCTGATGCGAGACATACTCGACGACGCCCGTCAGCGCCTCGTCGGGGAACGCGTTCAGGTAGACGCGCGCGGGGCTGCCTGGGCTGACCCTTGCGACATCTCGGTCGAACACGCGGGCCAAAAACCACACGTCGTCGGTCGACACGAGCGTCGCCACCACGGAGTCGCTCGTCACCGGCGCGCCCGCCATCACGCCGCGCTTGATGACGACGCCCGCGACCGGCGCCCGCACGTCGAAGCTCACGGCGCCGCGGGATCGGTTCACGCCGAGCGCCCGCAGTCGCTCCCGCGCGGCTCGTGCCTCGGCCTCGAGCGCGTCCGCCTCCGCGTCGGCGGCCAGCGCTTCTTGCTGGCTCGTCATCCCTCGGTCGAGCAGCGCCGAGAGCCGGTCCGCGTTGGCGCGGGCCGATGTCGCCTTGGAGCGCATCGCGGTCTCGGCCGCGCGAAGGCTCTGAAGATTTGGGGCGCGGACCGTCGCTAGCACCTCGTCGCGGGCGACGACGTCACCGACGCGCACGCGAATCGTCTCGATGACGCCGTCCACGCGCGCCGCGACCGAGGCCTCCCGGTTGGGGGTCGGCGCGATCTCTCCGAACAGGCGCACCGTCGGCGAGAGCCGCTCGCGCGTGGCCGGAGCGGTCTTAATCCCGGCTTGCTCGATCACGTCCGGCGCGAGCACGACGCTGCACGGCGGATCGTCGTGGCGTCCTCTGTGCCCGTCATGCGCGGCCCCATGTCTGCGGGCCTCGTCATGGTGGGCCCCATCAAGCGTCGGAGCCGAGTCACACGCGACGAGCCGCGTCGCGATCACGGCAGCGATCGACATCAGCACGAGACGCGCGCGCGTCACGAAGGACCTCCCTCGAACGAAGCGCCGGTCGCGAGGATGAGCCCTACGGAGGCCCGGCACAGCTGATGGCGTGACTCGAGCGAGCGAAGCAGCACCTCGATGAGCGACTGCTGCGTCAGCAAGGCGTCGCGTACTGGGAGGCGGCTTCGCTCGAGCTCCTCGGCGAGCGTGTCGAGGTGCCTGCGCGCGGTCTCGTCAAGCTGCGCGCTGTAGGCCTCGGTCGCCTGCCGTCGCGCGACGAACTCGTGATAGGCCACGGTCGCCTCGAGGCCGAGCGCGCGCCCTTCGGCCGCGATCCGTTCGTCCGCTTCGCGCACGCTGGCGCGGGCCGCCTCGAGCTCCCCCTTGTTCGTTCGACCCACCGGGAACGGCAGCGGGATCGGGATCCCTAGCCCTCCGCCGATCACCCGCTCGTCAAAGCCGTCCGTCCGCGCGAACACCGAGAGCGAGAGGTTGGGGACGCGCGCGCGCTTGAGCCACGCGAGCTCCGCCTCGCGGGCGCGCTTCCTCGCGCGCGCGCGCTCGATCTCCGGCCTGCCGCTCGAGTCACGTACGGCGCGCTCGAGGTCGACTCGGGCCTCCAGGGGTACAAGCGCCCCGACCAGCTCGGGCAGCGCCGCGGTCGGCTCGAGCCCGAGCGCGCTCGCCAGGCGCGCCTCGGCGACGCGAGCCCGCCCAGCGGCGAGGGCGACCTGTTCTTTAAACCGGCTGACTTCAGCGGCCGCGAGATCGCCCATCACCGCCGCGCCGACGCCCGCGTCCGCGCGGGCCTTGGCGACCACGCCCAGTCGCTCGGCGGCCGCGTATCCGCGCGCGATGATCCGCTGCTCCTCGCGGGCCGCGAGCACGTCGTAGTAGGCCAGCAGCGCGCCGGCGATCACGTGGCGCCTCGTGACGACGACCTCACGGCGGCGCGCGGCGAACTCGGCACGCGCCGCCTTCATCCGCGGGCGCCGCTCCCCGGCGATCTCGATCCGCTGCGTGAGCGATCCCGAGACGTTGACCGCTCGCGCTTCGCCGGGGTTCCAGCGCTGGCCGATCGTCATCGCCAGCCGCGGGTTCTCGGGCAGGAGCACGCGGGCGGCCTCCGCCTCGCCGCGCGCCGCGATCACGCGCTCGAGATCCGCGCGCACGCGCGGACTCTGTCTCGCCGCGCAGGCGACGATGGCGTCGCGCGTCAGCGGCCCTGAGCACGGGTGCCCGGGGGGTCGCGCGAACGCGACAACGAACAACAAGGTCTTGAGCGACAGCATGGGCGGATCGATCTGGATGCGGAGTCAGGCGCGGGGAGTCGTGAGTTCGTAGCTCCCGACTCGGTGCACGCTCCGGCGCTCGAAGCGGAAGCGTCAGGAGAAGCGGAAACGGACACGACCGAGCCCAACGCCCGCTCGCTGCCGGGCTCAAGCGCGGAGTGGTCGACCGATTCGCGAGCGGGAGCCGCTCGGATCAACGTACGTCTACCATGCCTCTAAAGACATGTTGCTACCAACATCGCCTCGACCTCCCAGCCGGCGAGAGACGCGCGGGATCATGTTCTCACTTGAACAGGTCTTCAAGCTTCAGTAATAGCTTTTGCAATTTAGTTGCAACTTGAGTCAGTCTCACCGCGTCATACCTTCAAGGAGGAAGCACGATGCTCGAGGCGAGAGGTCTATCGAAGATGTTCGGCACCGCGTGGGCGCTGCGCGAGCTCGACTTGGTCGTCAGGCAGGGGGAGCTGGTCGCGCTGCTGGGCGCGAACGGTGCCGGGAAGACGACGACCATCAACCTGTTCCTCGGCTTCCTCGCGCCGAGCGCTGGCGCGGCGCTGGTCAACGGCGTCAACGTGAGCGAGTCGCCGCTGGCGACGAAGCGCGAGCTGGCCTACATCCCCGAGCAGGTCGCGCTCTATCCGACGCTCACGGGCCTCGAGAACCTCGAGTTCTTCACCTCGCTCACCGGCCGCTCAGACCACACGCGGTCCGAGCTGCGCGAGCTCCTCGAGCGCGCGGGGCTCGTCACGGCCGCGATCGATCGACGCGCCGGGACGTACTCCAAGGGCATGCGCCAGAAGGTCGGGATCGCCGCCGCGATGGCGAAGCGCGCCACGACGTTCCTCCTGGATGAGCCCATGTCAGGTCTCGATCCCAAGGCGGCGAACGAGTTCAGCGCGACGCTTCGAACTCTAAAGCGTGAAGGCGCGGCGATCTTGATGGCGACGCACGACATCTTCCGGGCGAAGGAGGTTGCCTCGCGGATCGGGATCATGAAGGCGGGACGGCTCGTCGATGAGCTCGAGCCCGCGTCGCTGCGTCACGACGAGCTCGAGTCGGTCTACCTCGTGCATATGCGCGACGACGCCCCCGCGAGGGCGTCATGATCGCGGCTGTCCTCAAGAACGAGCTCCGTCAGTACGCTCGCGATGGTCGCGTCATCGTCCTGGTCATCGCGCTGCTCGGACTCGGCGTCGCGGCTGCGCTGAGCGGCTGGACCACGGTGCGGGCGAGCGAACGCGAGCGGGTCGCCGCGACCGTCGTCGATCGCCAGGTGTGGGACCATCAGGGGAAGAAGAACCCGCACACCGCCGCTCATTTCTCCCGCTACGCGTTTCGCCCCGTCACCAATCTGTCGGTCTTCGACCCCGGCGTGAACGGATACGTGGGCGGTGCGGTGTGGCTCGAGGCGCACCACCGTGACCCCGCGGCGCTGCGCCCGATCGAGGACGCGGTCGAGATCCATCGTTTCGCGCCGCTGAGCCCGGCCTGGATCCTTCAGTGCTTCGCGCCGCTGCTGCTCGCCTTGCTCCTCTTCCCGAGCGTGGCGGGAGAGCGCGAGCGAGGCACGCTCCGCCACATGATGAGCGCCGGCGCTCACCCAAACAAGCTGCTGCTCGGCAAAGCGCTGGCCGCGTTGCTCGTGCTCGGTACGCTCGCGCCGGTGCTCGCGCTGACGGGCGCGCTGGTGACGACCGCCGGCGGCGCCACGCAGCTCGCCGACACCGCGTCGCGCCTCGCGTTGCTCATCGCCGCCTACACGATCTACCTGCTCTCCTTCGTCTTCGTGGCCCTGGCGGTCTCCTCACGCGCGAGGCGATCGAGGTCCGCGCTCGTGATCGTGTTGGCGCTCTGGACCCTCTCCACAATCGTCGCGCCGCGCCTCGCCAACAACGCGGGCGCGCTCCTGCACCCGACGCCGCCAAGCGCGGAGTTCTGGTCGGCGCTCGATGAGGCGTCTTCGAAAGCGTTCTGGGGGAAGAGCGAGGAGGCCACGAAGCGACGCGACGCCCTGCGCGACCGCGTGCTGGCCGAGTACGGGGTGACCAGCGTCGACGAGCTGCCTATCAACTACGACGGGTATCTCCTGCAGGCGAGCGAGGAGTTCGCGAACGACGTGTTTGACCGCCGCTACGGCGAGCTACACGACACGCTCACACGACAGCGAGCGACCGCGCGTCAATTCAGCGTGATCTCGCCGACGATCGCGATCAAGAACATCTCGAGCGCGCTCGCGGGGTCGGACATCGACGCCCACCATCACTTCACGAACGCGGCGGAGCAGTTCCGACGAGAGTTCATTCGGCTGCTCAACGAAGAGATGACCCAGCGCGGGGGAGCCGACGGCTACGGCTATCAGTCCGACAACGCGTTCTGGCGCCAGGCTCCAGACTTCGAGTACGCCCCTCCGCGCGTCTCCGCGATCTGGCCGCGTATCTGGCAAGACGCGCTGATTCTCGCGCTGTGGTGCCTGGCGGCGCTCTCGTTGGCGATCACCGGCGTGCGCGCCAGCTTCGTTCAGGAGGCGCGGTCATGATTCATCCCGCCATCATCACGCGTGAGCGCCGAGCGCTGCTCGGGGATCGAGCTCGGCTCGGTCTGCTCATCGGCTTCTTGCTGTTGTGCCTGTTCGCCCTCGCGAGCGGCGCTGTCCACAAGCACGCGCTGTCGCGCTCGACCGCGGCCTTCGTCGCGGAGAACGAGCGGGCGACGGACGAGTGGCGAGCACGGACCGCGGCGATCGAGTCTGGCGCTGTCGCGCCCGAGAAGGACCCGTGGGCGGGGCTGGCGATGGACGTGAAATTCTCGGCGAGCGCGTCGCCGGGACCGCTCGCGGATCTCTCGGTCGGCGTCTCAGACCACCAGCCGACGACCGCCGAGGTCTCGCAGTGGAGGACGGTGGAGCGACTGTTCGGCAGCTACGAATTTCAGAGCCCCGCCCTCCTCGCCGAGGGACCGTTTGATCTCGCGTTCGTGGTGGTCTTCGTGCTGCCGCTGGTGATGATCGCGCTGTCCTTCGACGTGCTCGCCGAGGATCGGGAGCGCGGCCGCTTGAGCCTGATCTTGTCGCATCCCGTGTCCGTGCGCGCGGTCGTCTTCAGTCGTCTCAGGGTTCGCTTCGGCGCGCTGATCGTCGTCCTCGCGCTCGCGCTCGCGTGCGGGCTGTTCTCAGGCGCTGGGGAGCCCAGCGTCGGGACTCGGCTCGGCCGCTTCGTACTCTGGACGGCGCTCGCGCTCGCCCACTTCGGGCTGTGGGCGGCGGTGATCGCCTGGGTCGTGAGCCTGCGCCGTAGCGGTGAGGTGACGCTGCTCGCGCTGGTCGCGGTGTGGGCGTTGACCTGTCTCGCCGGCCCGGCGTGTCTCAGCGCGGCGACCGAGGCGTGCTACCCAACGCCCTCACGACTCGAGCTCCTGTCACGGATTCGACAGGCCTCCAGCGAGGCCTATCAGTCGCGCGCCGACATCGTCCAGGGGATGACGCTCGATCACCCTGAACTCGACGCCGACCAGTACTCGCTCCCCGAGTTCATCCGCACGGCCTTCATCGTGACGCAGACCGTGGACGAGGGCGTTCTCCCGCTGCTCGAGGAGTTCGATCAGGTCCACGCCGAACGGCAACGACTCCTCAGCGTCGCGCAGTACCTCTCGCCCGCCGTCGTCACGCAGCAAGCGTTCAACGAGGTAGCGGGCACGAGCCTCGCCCGACAGCGTCGATTCGAAGCGCAGACGCGCTCGTTCAAGCGGGCGCTCGCCGAGCATGTCGAGCAGCACGTGCTGACGGGGCGACGTATGACGGTGCGTGAGCACGACGCGCTGCCGCGCTTCACGTTCGAGGAGGCGCCGCTCTCGCGGGTGATCAGGCGAGTCGCCGGACCGCTCGGATTCTTGGCGCTGTTGGCCGCGGTCTTCGCCGCGCTGGCTGTTCGCAACCTCGCGCGGCTCGGCTCTCGGGTGAACGCCTGAAGTTGTCCGCATGACCATTTGAACATATGCACAACTGACAGGCGCAGCTCAGTTGCCTCGGATTTCCGCGGGTGATAGGCGGAGACCATGATGAGCTCGGCTCCACGACGAGACCCCGGCGTCGATCGCTTCGGCGCTGTGGCGAGCAGCCTCTGCGCTGTCCACTGCGCCATCTGTGCGTTGCTGCCCGCCGCGTTCGGAGCCATGGGGCTAGGCGCCTTGCTCGGCCACCAGGCGGAGTGGATCTTCACGATCATCGCCATCGGCTTCGCCGCCGGCGCGCTCGTGTTGAGCTGGAGTCGTCATCGCTCTCCTGGCGTCGCGGCCATGCTCTTGATCGGGATCTTGGGCTTACTCGCCTCTCGGGGGCTCGAGGCGGGAGCAGAGCACGATCACGCCGCGCACCATCACGTCGACGAGACGGCTCCGGCTACACGCCACGAGGAGTCCGCGCGCGGTCTCGCCGGCGCGACGGTCGGGGTGCTCGCCGGCCTGCTCCTGTTAAGCGGGCACCTCTTGAACCTACGCGCGATTCGCTGCTGCGATCGACGAGAGTGCGATTGAACACGGACTGACTCTCGGGGGCGGGGGGTCCACGGTGTGCATATCGCCGCTCTCCGCGAACTCCGGTATGGGAGTCGCTAGGGGAGATATATGTACTTTTAATCAGGCCGGTGTTCACGCGAGCACGCGCGAGCACTAGCGCCTCGCGGCCCCCCTTGGGGTACGCGAATTCGGGCTCGCTAGGGCTCGTGCGACCTGAGCACGCGGATCGAGATTCGGCGATCACCCTTGATGTCGACGACGATCAGCTCGTCGGGCTGGGCACCGACGCCCTCGAGGAGAGCGCGTAGGTGAGCCAAACAACGCCGCTAGCGAAGGTTCGCGTGTTGATCAGGCGCAGGCTCCGCGGCGAGAACGGGGCGCTCCAGAGCGCGATCCCTGCGCCGAGCAAGAGCGGGTTGAGCTTGACCACCAGTTCATCGATCTCGTCGGCGAGGGACGCGGCCAAGTTGCCGCCGCCGCACAGCCAGATGTCGCGACCCGGCTGCCGCTTGAGCGCGCGGACGACGTCGACCGGGTTCTCCGCGGTCACCCGCACGGGCGATTCAGCGGTCGCCAAGGTCCGCGAGAAGACGACCGTCGGGAGCGGCGCGTACGGGTCGGTGAGGCCCGCGCGGGCGCCGACCTCGTAGGTCTTTCGCCCCATCACCACGGCGCCAAAGCGCCTCGGCTCGGAGGCGGCCCCCACGGTCGCGCGCAGGTGTGCGGGAATGGTCTCCGGGAGCTCCGCGACCTGGGCCTCGAAATGCTCACCGAGCGGGAAGAAGTCGAATTCCCCCCGCGGCGAGGCGATGTGGCCGTCCACGGTCGCCGCCACGAAGTACACGAGCTTGCGCATGGGGCTGGTGTACGACGAACGTCTCGAACGAGCGAGTCGAGCATCCGAGGAATCGAGCACCCGTAACCGTCGAGTGACATCACCCGGGGGAAGGGGTGGAACCGGGCTCTCTGGATCAATATCGCGCTATCCGTAGGCCGCCCCACGACAAGTCTGGACGGACATGTTTAGTGCGTACGCTGGATTTAACCATCCGCGCGGTTTCGAAGGACCAACGTGAATTCAAGGACTTGCAACAGCCGACGCGGTCGTTAACCGCTCGCGTTTGTGTAGACTCACTGGATCTGATGACCCGTACTTCTCCTGGCGGCCCTCGAGCGGCGCGTTGGTCCTCACCGTCGATGTCTCGCCGCCCCACGCGAGCAACCGCGAGCCGAAGACTGCCGTAGCAACGGTTGTAAAGCGCTTTCGGGTCAGCTCGAGAATCGGGACGCGCTGCCGAGTGAAGCGGCGACCGTCGGCGGCCGTGTATTAACCCGCGCTTGCCGCTCGGCGCGCCCGCCAGCGAGAGTGCCAGCGCATGTACACCCGGTGGAACTCGACGCGCGACGCGGGCCGACGAAATCGACCGGCCACGCGCCTGCAACCACGCGGCTTGACGCAGCCGCGCCTCCTCGAGGTGGCGAGGCGACGGGACGGTTGTCTCGAGGTCGTGTATTGCGCGGTGGTCGTCGCTATCGGCTCGAGCGTCGCCGGACTCTCGGTCACCATGCTGTCGGCGCTGATCCATGGCTACGTTGCCATCGCCCCCGCTTCCGGTCCCGGGGTCCCTGCCGGCGTTCGCCTTGGTGCCGCCAGAGCTGGGCTGGCTCGAGCCGTCGCCGGGCTTGTTGGGCTTCGATGATGAATCATCCGACGCGTCGCCACCCGTTGCTCGATCCGCGCGTTGCGTCCGGCCGAGGTCGAAGATGGAGCGTCCATCCTTTCCGAAGCCGGGGCCAACGGAGGCGCCCTTCCACAGGCGATAGAGGAGATACGCGCCCCCCGCGAGCGCGCCAGCGCTGACGAGCACGCCCACCGTCCCTGATTCTACGTTTGGCATCTTCAGCGTTCTCCTCCGCGCGGACCTGCGCCCACGTCATCGGTGTTTTCGGCGCGAGCGGAACACGTCGACGCGTCGCTCGGAGGCGCCTGTCCCGGCGGTCATCACGAGCCGGACATACACCTGGGAGTAGCGCGCTGGCCGGCGCAGGAATGCAGCAGGCGGGTCAGGAATGCAGCAGCGTGGGGATCGAAATGCAGCGGCGTGGCAGGCAATGCAGCAGCCCCGCGGCCGTTACGACGCCGGCACGAGCGTCGGCCCGTGGGCAACTCGATGGCGCGACCTGCGACCAGACACCGCGCGGTCAAGTCGCGCCTGGCTTAGGTCAGCGCGATGTTGTTGATAAGCAAAAAACGAAACCCCAAATACGCGATTGACACGAGCTTCGGATTTTTTTGTATCTCATTTCCTAAAATTTCAAATCTGACACCGGCGTTTTCGCAAAATCTTCGAGACTTCGAGGCCGAGTTTTGGAAATTTCCAAATTCGGCTTCTAACGTTCGCGGCGAGTAGCGCATTTTTCCCAATAAGAACGAAGGTTTATGTCCCAGAGAGCATGTTTCTCTACGGTCCTGGGAAGGCAGCCTCCTCGTGTCGACAGCCGTCGCCTTCGCGAGCTACGATCGCGTTGGTCTTTCGGGCCATGTTGCAATCGCGGTGGTGATCACTCCCAAGGATCTCTTCGTCCTCCTGGACGGAGAGCTAGGTCGTCGGCGGATCTCGTGGACGGAGCTGCGTCGACGTGTCGGGCGTTCGGGCAAGGCGCTGCTGCGGCACCGCAGTCGCGCGTGTCCGAATCCGAGCGCGGAGATCTTCTTCGCGGCGCTTAAGCAGGCGGGCCTGTCGCTGTCGGGGTTCCAGAGTCACGTCGAGTTCTGCACGTTGCTCGAGCGACGGCGCGCGCAGCTCGGGCTGACGAGCCGCGACGTCGCTCGGCGCGTCGGCGCCATCGCTAGCACGACGGCCTGGCGGGCGCTCGCGGGCATGACGATCCCGCGGCTACGGACGCTGCTGATCCTGGCAGCGGCGCTGGGCGTCACAGTGGAGCTTCTC
>JAUIKS010000062.1 GCA_030430565.1 Polyangia bacterium | reverse complement strand
CGCGCTCCTGGGACTGCCTGAGACGCCCTGGGAGGCCGTGTGGTGGCGCGAGCCGAAGCTGCACCGGGACTGCCACGCGACGATCGAGCACTCGATGTACTCGGCGCCGTGGAGGCTCGTGGGCAAGAAGCTGCTCGCGCGCGTGACCGAGCACAGCGTCGAGCTGTACTTCGACGACACGCGCGTCGCCACGCATCCGCGCGTCCCCCCGGGCAAGCGCAGTACGCAAGATCAGCATCTGCCCGAGCACCGGCGCGAGTATCGTCATCGGACTCGCGAACACTGGCTGGAGCGGGCCGCGACGCTCGGCGCTGAGGTCGAGCACTACATCGCCGAGGTCTTCGCCAGCGACGACGTGCTCTCCCAGCTGCGGACGGTCCAGAGCATCGTGACGCACCTCGAGACCTTCCCGGTCGAGCGCGCGAGGGCGGCGTGCGTACGCGCTAGCTACTACGGCAACTACCGCTACGGCGGGATCAAGGAGATCCTCAAGAAGGCGCTCGATCGAGAGCCGCTCCCCAACGTGGTCCTGCCCGCACGCGGGGGGCTGGAGAAACCACGCTTCGCCCGCGATGTACGGGAGCTGCTGCAGCTCCCGCTGGAGAACACGCATGCACCCAATTGACGAGCTGAGCCGGATTCTCAAGAAGCTCCGACTCTCCGGCATCTTGCAGACCCTCGACCTGCGCACGAAGCAGGCCGTGGACGAGAGCCTCGCGCACAGCGAATTCTTGTACCGATTGCTCAACGACGAGGTCGAGCGACGCGACGCCAAGCAGCTCGACACTCGCCTTCGACGCGCGAGCTTCGAGCACCGCAAGAGCATCGAAGACTTCGATTTCAGCTTCAACCCGAAGGTCCCCAAGGCCAAGCTCCTGGAGCTGGCGACCTGCGGCTTCGTCGACAAGAGGGAGAACCTCTGCATCGTCGGTCAGAGCGGTGTCGGCAAGAGTCACATCGCCCAGGCCATCGGGCACCGCGCCTGTATGGCGGGACATACGGTGCTCTACACCTCGGCGAACGCGATGCTCAAGAAGCTGCGCGCGTCCCGGGCTGACGCGACCTACGATCGCACGCTGCTGCGCTTCACGAAGCCGTCGCTGCTGATCATCGATGACCTCGGGCTCCGCCCGCTCAAGGATGACGAGCCCCTCGACCTCTACGAGGTCTTCCGCGGTCGCTACGAGCGCGGGTCGATCATCGTGACGTCCAATCGATCGCTCGAGGAGTGGGCCCCGCTCTTCGGCGACGCGCTGCTGGCCGGCGCCGCGATGGACCGCCTTCTCCATCACTCGCACGTCATCGAGATCGAGGGCGATTCGTTTCGCAACCCACCGCGCGGTCGCGGAAGGAAGCCGCGGGGCAAATAACCACTGATGGAGCCGGGGATCAGCTTAGGCGGACTCGAGCGCGCACCGGCGAGCTCATTTGTCGCGGCCCGAACGAGCCGTCGATCAGGCGAGCTCTTTAGGCGAACTCGACGCGGTCAGTGGACCCGAGCCTTGACACTTATCGCGAACTCTAGCGTTCGCGACAAATCGGTCGAGGGTCTGGCGCGCGACCTGGCGTCTCACCGTGGGGCCGCGGGTGGGGAGGACTCCCGCGGCAAGTAGGCGTGACGACTCGGCTCGGGGGTTGGTTCGGCGCGCGGATCGACGAGGCCGGTGGCTCGCTGCCCGGCCCAGCGCGCGTACGTCCCGCGGACGACCCACGCGCCTCGACCCGACGGTCGACGCGGGCCCGACGATCAGCGGGTTCTCCTGCCGGACTCGATCCGCGGCATCTACGAGTTCGACGCGCGCTGGTGGTCCGAGGCCCGCCACACTCGTAACCCACGATGCGGGGCGAACTCGCCACACGGAAACAGCCCGATGACGGTCACGGCACGTCGCCACACCACGCCCCAGCTCGAGGTGCACGAGCAGGGTTGAGTCCGTCAACACCGCCGGCCGCATCATCGTGGTTTCCTCGGGGCGCACGCACATGGCGACTCACCGGGCGACGCATAGCGACACACTCGTAGCCCGCGCCGTCGCCCTCGTTGTCGCCCTCGTTGTCGCCCTCGTTGTCGCCCACCGTGTAGCCAGAAGGTTGTGCCCACCACCTGGCGCCTACGAGCCGATAGACCCCGCTGCGGGGTGAAATCCGGCTGGCGGTTACCGGTCGATAGCGCGTCCTCCTGGTGGTTCATTGGCGCGTCGGTTGCCAGTCCGCTTCGCGGTCGGCGAGGCGTTTCGCGTGCACGACGCGAACGCGCAGGGGGCTCCATTGTGATGCTGCGTTCGCTAGCTTGGTGCCCCTCGTCGACACGCCGTTGGGTGGCGGATTCGTGTCGACCAACGGATCCGACAGCCGTGGTTCGGCAGTTGCACGGTAGCGCCCCGCAGTCGACTGCGGCCACGCGCTCACTCGCCAACCTGAGCTCACCGTCGTGGCCGATCAGGAGGTAGCTGGCGAGGGCTGGTGACGAATAGGCGGCCGGCCGGCCGCTCAAAGCACACTCCTGTCCGTGCCCCTGAGAAACCCGAGCACTGCGTGGCGACTCCGCGGCCCGACGACGAGGCGGCTCCCCGGCCGACGACGAGGCGGTTCCGCGGCCCGACGACGAGGCGGTTCCGCGGTCCGACGACGAGACGGCCTGGCCCGACGGTTCCGTTGCCCGAAGTCCGAGGACTGCGATCGGGATCAGGGCTCCTCGCGTGACCCCAGTGCGTGTACCTCAACGTGTCTCCGCGTGCACGTGGTGACGCGAACTCCCGCGAAATCGGGACTCATACGGGACTCGAACCGAGAGTGCAGGCGCGTACTCATCAAGCTTGGCATGTTGGCATGCGTGCGAAAAAACCCCGGGATTCCGCTGATTTGGGCACGATCGGGTGATTAGCGGGTCCCGGGGTTGAGTCTACCTTCTGCTCGCACCTCGCCATCCTCGGCGTGAGCGTGTTGCAGATCCAGCGCCTCGCCGGTCACGCGAATCTGCAAGACACGATGCGGTACATGCACCTCGCGCCGTCGGACCTGGACGACGCGATGGCGGTGTTCTCGAATCGGGGGCGCGAGCCTGCTACTGGGGCCGATCTGGGGCCGGAGGAGTCGTAGTCAGGAAAAGCTGAACGATCACCGGTAGTTTGAGTTTTCGTGCTTAGAAAAAGCTGAACTGGTCGCTGCGCGCGTCGAGCTCGACACCCAAAAACTGCTCTGGGGACATGTACTTCGGAGTCCCCATCACGGTGCCCGAGCGCGTGATCCCCGACCAGTCGACCGCGCCGTCCGCCTCGAGCGAGGGGTCAACGCTAGAAACAGGGAGCGCGTCGAGTACAGGCCCACTCGCGGCGACGAGCCCGAAGTCGCCAACGCGCGCGCGCTCGTCGGCGCCGATCAGCACGTTCTCCGGCTTGGAGTGGGCACGCGGACGGTCCGCCCGCGCGCGCGCCCGCGTGACGCGTGGCTGCGCCGTTCTCCTGACCCCGGCCTATCCTCCTTGAACCTCGCGCGAGCGCGCTCGTGATCGCGAGCGCGCGCGCCCTAACTGGAGCCCTGACGGAGCTGTCGCTACCAACGCAACGATACCTCGCCTGCAGCCGGCATGTCTCAACGTTTATCTAGCGCTCGGTCCCGCGCGAGGCTCGAAGGTCGCGCGTCTCGAGAGGCGAGCGATCCGCACGCGCCCGATCGAGCGCTCGATTGAGACGACCGCGAGCGCTCGCGTCGTCCGCTCGGACTTGAACGCTGTTGACCAACTCGCTGGTGCGTCGGCGCGCCTTGTACTCGGTCGCGCGCGGCGAGAAGCTCTCGACATGGGCACGGGTCAAGTCCACGAGCCGGAGGATCAGGCGCTCGAGCTGCTGCTCGCGCGCCTCGTAGACCGCGACGATACGGGAGCCGAGCCGGCGTTGCTCGAGGCCCTCGAGCGATCTCTCGAGGATGCGGAGAGTCCCATCTCCGCGATCGCGTGGCTGGCTGTCAACGCGCTGCGCGTCGAGGGGCTGCTCGCAGCCGCGAACTCTCTGGAGGAGTCACGACTCGTCCGCGAGTACCGGTCCGCGGAGGAGCAAAAGCAGCGCGGCCTCTCGCAGCTGACGACAGCGCTTCGAGACCGCCGAGCGGCCACGCGCGAGACGCTGCGCCGGGGCCACGCGCTCCTCCGGGCCGCGGGGCTTTGGAGCGCGTGCGCTGACCTGGCGCTGTTCGAAGCGGTGCACGCCGATGACCCGCGCGAGTTCACGACGCGACTCGACGACGCTCGCGCGGCGCTCGAGCGTGCGTACGGCGGTCCGCCTTCGCGGCTGCTCGAGCTCCTCGAGGGCATCCGACACGACACCGTCGCACGCGTCCGTCTGTGGATCGCCTTTCTCGAGCGCGATGAGACCACGCTGGCGAGTCTCGAGATCGACGCGCACGTGGAGCTGATCGTTGAGCTGGCCGAGGTGCTCGGGATCGGGCGCGAGATCTATGGCGAGGACCACCCGCTGTGGTCGGGTTTTCTCGATCGACTCGCGCCGACGCAGGCGTGGTTCGATCGGGTGTTTCTGACAGGGGCCGCGACAGCGCTGGCCCTGATCTATCGGGAGGCCTTTCGTCCCCAGCTCTCGCAGGTCGTCAACGATCTGAGGAGGCGCGACGGCTGGCGCGCGAGCGTCGTCCGACCAGCGTCGCCGGCGATCGACACGACCGGACATCAACGCGCGCTGTTCGCCGTAATGCGCGTCGACGAGCCGCTCTACACGCTCAAGTCAGGCGGGTACTCGCTCCCCAACTTCATCATTGAGGACGGGACGCTGCGCTGGCTCGGCAAGATGAACCTATCGATGATCCACACGGTCAATCAAGAGGTCTTCGAGCGCGCCGCGAAGGGATCCCTCGAGGGCTTCGTGCAGGGGTCGCTGCGCGGCGAGGCGGCCGTTCGGGCGATGCTCGAGCACCTCGCCCGCGACGCCGGGTGAGCGCCCGATGGCTGCCGCGCACGAGCGCCGACTCCCCAACGACGCGAACTCGAATTCGATCGTTCGTTCGCTCGCTCAGTCGCTCGATTGCTCGATCGTTCGCTCGCTCGATCGTTCAATCGTTCGAAGCGCCCGGCGCTCCGCCTCTACTCGTCGTCATCGACCCAAGAGAAGCCGCGCGAGGAGGGCGGAGGGCTCGAGGTGCCGCCGAAGCGCGCCCCGCCGCCCGAGCGCGCCTCGGTCCCGTTGAACCACGGCCGCCGGCGAAACTCACCGGGCTTGCTGGCGCCGATGATGAGCGCCACGACGAACAACACGAGCATCAGCAAGAGGTCGCTCGCGCGCGCGGCCGATCGAAGCGGACGCCCGCGAGCCGCCATGTACCAGGCGGGCGGCGACGGCTCATCAAGGATCCCCGTGACGGCTAGCCACGCGGTCGCTTCATAGTGGGCGATCCCGATCTCGGTCCACGCCTCGTCTTCCACCGCCGACACCTTCGCGGGATCGAGTTCGAAGCCGGCCTCGCGCGCGCCCGTGACGTCGATCTGCACGCCGCCGCTCTTGTGACTCACTCGAATCACGATCGGCGTCTCGTTCTTGGCGCCGAGCCGCGCGCACTCTCGCTTCCACGACTCCAGCTCGTCGCCGACGATCTTGTTCGCGGCGCGCTCGGAGAAGCCGACCGCGACCGCGACGCAGGGACGTCCTTCACCGACGGCGCGAACGATCTTGCGATGCATGTGCCACTCGGCTAGCGCCGACATCCCCCACGCGTCCCCGACGAGGGGCGAGGGGAGCAGCATCAACGCGACACCGAGCAGCACGATCGCCGCTGCGATCGCCGCTCTCACGGGGCTGAGCCGAGCGCCGTCACCCGAGCGCCCTCTCTTCTTCCCTTTCCTCCTCTTCTTCTCCTTCCGATGCTTCGCCACCTTCAGAGGAGAGCACGGACCGCCAGCGACGCGCAATTTTCGACGCCTGGTCTCGCGCGGGTCCGGCCCCCGTCACTCCCGAGGAGCACTGGACCCTCGCCGGAACCGCGCGCGCGCGCGCTCGAGATCCATGAGCGCTCAGCCACATAGCCCGTCGAGCGCTCTCCGGCTTGAAGTCACGATGCACGAGCCCTGCCGCGTGCGCGGCCGCGAGCCCGCGCGCCGCCTCGGTGAAGCGCGCGAGCGTTCTCGAGACCGCGCTCGCCTGCGTGACGTCCTGTGCCGCGAGCCAGTCTCGAAGCGTCCCCCCGGCGACGTACTCCATCACCAAGTAGACCCGCGCGGCGTAGACGCCCGCCTCGTAGATCTGCACCACGTTGGGGTGTGACAGGCGCGCGAGCGCCTGCGCCTCGCGGACGATCCGCGCCTGCCAGCTCGCGCCGCCCCGATCGGCGCGGACGATCTTGATCGCGACGCGCCGGTCGAGCAGCTCATCGTAGGCGGAGAACACGACCCCCATCCCGCCCTCGCCGAGCCTGTGCAGCAGCACAAATCGCCCGACCCTGCGCTCGTCGACGCGCTCGAGCTCGCTCGCCAGCACGCTCGCCCAGCCGTTGTCCGAGGCGCCCTTGTCGACGCTCCCTAGGGTCTCCGCGTCCGTGCTCTTGATTCGGCTCATGACGACACTCTCATGATCGCGCGGGCGAGGCGGGTCGCTCAGACCCGCTCCGGGGACCGCCCGCGCGCGCCCGGTGATCAACATGCACAGACGAGCGTTCGTGGAAGCTTAGGATCCAGCAGGGCGGGCGCAAGCGCCGATCTCACGGCTGCATGTCTTTACAGCCATATCACTACGTCGCGCCCGCGCGCGCCCGGCCTTCCTCCCGGGGGTAAGCACGCGTCACGTCGACTCCAGCTCGGGCGGCGGCGTCGCGATCGAGCCGTCGACGGGCGCTTCGCTGCTGTTGAGCAACGTCGTCTCGCGGACGCTGGCCGCGACGGCGCGTGGCGGAGCGCGTGGCGAGCAGGAGGAGGCGCGGGACGAGCTGTCGTCACGGCGGCTCGATCGCGCGACGCGCCGCCGCGAGTCGGCCGCGCGCACGACGGCGCGCCCCCGTTCGGCGCCCGCGCTGGTGGCTGCCCCGAGCTCACGGCGCGCCGTCGCGCGTTGAGCCGCGCGCCGCCACACTGACGCGCATGGCGGCCGCCCTGCGCACGACCCTGGCCGAGGGCGACATCACGCGCTCGCTCCTGCGCCTCGCGCTGCCGATGGGCCTGGGGATCGTCTTCATCCTCGCGGTCAACCTGATCGACACCTACTTCATCGGCCAGCTCGACACCGACGAGCTCGCGCGCGCGGCCGTGGCCTAAGCCTCGGCGCTCACGCGCGACCGGTGCGCGACGCCGAGAGAGACGCTCGTGATCGTCCTCGCGGCCCGCTACATTCGAGGCGCCGCGCCCCAGGTGCTCTACGCGACCGAGACGTCGCAACCAGACGCGAGGATGGGCGCACGAAGTAAGGCGCACATGACCCACGCAGAGCGACTCCTCACCCTCCCCGCCCACGATGAGAACTCGCGCGACCCGGCGATCGCCACGCTCCTCGGCGAGACCAAGGCGACGATCGGGATGGTCCCGAATTTGTACAGCCGGTTGGTCAACGTCCCCGCGCTCCTCACCACCTACAAGGCCGGCTACGCCGGCTTCAGCGCGAGCGATCTGTCGCCGATCGAGCAGCAGGTCGTGCTCCTCGCGATCAGCCGATTCCACCGCTGCGAGTACTGCGTCGCGGGGCACACCATGGCCGCCAAAATGGCCAAGGCCGCCCCAGAGCTCGTCGAGGCGCTGCGGGCCGGCGAGGCGCTCCCGGACCCAAAGCTCAACACGCTCGCCGAATTCACGCGCGCGATGGTCGAGCGTCGCGGACTCCCGACCGCCGCGGAGCTCGAGGCCTTCCTCGACGCGGGCTACCGCGAGCGCGATGTCTTGCTGATCGTCCTCGCCATCGCGACGAAGACGATCAGCAACTTCACCAACCACCTGTTCAACACGCCCGTCGACGCCGCGTTCGCCGGCTGTCGATGGGATGACCCAGACGACGCCTAGGCTCAGCCGCGCTCGCGCTCGAGGTGGGCGCGGATCCCCTCGAACATCGCGGTGTGGGCCGCGAGCGCGACTCGGCGGATGTACGCGATCATCGGCCCGGGCGCCGCGATCCGCGAGCGCTCCTCGATCCGCGTGCCGGCGCCGTCCTCGAGGCAGCGCATCACGTTGTCGAGCCGGACCCGGGGGAAGCGGGTCGCGCGGAAGCGCAGCTCGTCCGGCGGGCAGACGGTCAGCTCCACGTCGTAGGGGAAGGTCCAGCGCAGCGGGCCGAGGTCGAGGCGATCGAAGACGCGAAACCGGCGCGGGCGCGAGCGCTCACCGGGCGAGAGCTGGGCGACCGGCTCGAGCAGCTCGAGGTCATCGAGCGGCTCGATCCACTCGATCATCGGGTGGACGAGCACGTGGTTCGGGAGGTAGCGCATGAACGCGAACACCCGGTCCCGGGGTGCCCGCACGAACAGCTCAAACTCGAAGGTCGTCTCGGCCATGGGGTCACGCGTGCTGAGCGAGCGGCGACGGATGTTCAGGCGATCGCCTCGAGGCGCGCCGGGACGTGCTTATGCCACGGCGTGCCCACGAAGGGGTCTCGATCCTCGATCGAGGTCAGCTCGTTCGGCGCGACCCCGCCAATTCGCTCGCCGCCGCCCGAGCCCGCTGGGCGCGTCCCGAGGCCGTTGGGCAGCGAGATGTGACCGGGCTGCATCGTGTCGCTGATCTCGACCGTGACCTCGAGGCTGCCGCGCCGAGTCGTGACCCGGGCCCGCCCGCCGCTCTCGAGACCCAGACGCTCGGCGTCCGCCGGGCTCACGCGCAGCGCTCCGTCGGGGTCTTTCTTACGCCACGCCGGATCACGGATGATCGTGTTGGCGGTGAACGAGCGACGCTCCCCGGCGGAGAGGATCAGCGGGAGGTCGTCCGCCTCGGACTCGGCGGCGGGCTCGGCGAGCTTCGCCAGCTCGGCGAGCATGTCCGGCAGCGCCAGCTGGATCGCGCCGTCGGGTGTCCCTGGGCGCACGTCGCTCCACTCGCCGCGCGCGAACACGACGCCCGTCGGCGTGTCGATGATCGCGCGAAACAGCGCGAGCGCGGCGACCGGGGGCGGTCCGGTGAAGCCGGCGCGCGCGAGCACCTCGCCGGCCCTCATCGCGAAGCGGAACGCGAGGCCCAGCAGCACCGCGCCCTCGGCCGCGTCGGGCGGCAGCGCCGGCCCCAGCGTACGGTAGAGGATCACGGCCGCGAGCCCGCGCAGCGCCGGGTCGCTGAGCACGCGCTGCATGAACTCGAGGCCATAAGCCTCGAGACCCCGCTCCGCCGCCGCGCGCAGCGGCGCCAACGCGGCGTCGTCGAAGCCGCCGAGCGCCTCGCACAGGCGCGCGTGGATCTCGGCCTCGGGGAGCGGTCCGGCGGGTGGTTCGAACAGCCGGCGCCGGAGGTGAAAATAATTGTCGGGGAACTCGAAGTTGAAGAAGGTCGCCTCGGCCTTTTCGAACTGCGTCGCCGCCGGCAGCACGTAGTCGGCGAGCCGCGCCGTCTCGCTCATCGTGACGTCGATGACGACGAGGGTGTCGAGCGCGCGCATGGCCTCGCGAAAACGCGCGCTGTCGGCGAGCGAGTGCGCCGGGTTGGCGGCCTCGACGATCATCGCGCGGTAGCGCTTCGGGTGGTCCGTCAGGATCTCCTCGGCGATGAGGTTGCAGGGCACGAGCCCGCTGATGATCGGCGCACCCGCGACCGGGCTGCGCTTGCCGTTGGCGCCCGTCGCGAAGGGCACGAACTGCTCCATGGAGAAGCGCGTCCCCGGCTTGCCGAAGTTCCCGGTCAGCAGCCACAGCAGCCGATGCAGGTAGCTGACCAGCGTCGAGTGATGGTTCATCTGGACGCCCAGGTCTTCGAAGCTGGCGAAGCTGCGCGCGCGCGCGATCCGGCGGGTCGCGTCGCGCAGCTGCGGCTCCGGCACGCCAGCGCGCGCGGCGTAGTCCGCGATGGAGACGCCGCGCAGCGCCTCGAGCACCTCGTCGAGGCCGCGCGCGCGCGCGGCGAGGAACTCGTGATCGATCAGGTCCTCCTCCACGAGCGTCGCGAGCATCGCGGTGAGCAGCCAGGCGTCGCCGCCCGGCTTGACCTGCAGATGGATGTCGGCCATCGCCGCCGTCTCGGTGCGCCGGGGGTCGACGACGATCAACGTACGCGCCGGATCCTTCGCCAGCTGCTTAAGGGTCACGCGCGCGCGCGGGATCGAGTGCGAGTGCCAGGGGTTCTTGCCGAGGAACATCCCGACCTCGCAGTGCTCGAAGTCCCCGCGGGTCTGGGTGCCGAGCACGCGATCCTCGATCCAGAACTCGCCGGTCTTCTCCTGCGCGATCGCGCTGGACTTGAAGCGCGAGCCGAGCAGACGTCGCGTCGAGCTGGCGTACGCGCCAGGTAGGTGATTCCCCTGCCCGCCGCCGCCGTAGTAGAAGATGCTCGCGCCGCCCCAGGTGTCGCGCGCCCGCGCGAGGCGCTCGGCGACCTCGCGGATCGCCGTGTCCCACGAGACCTCCTCGAAGCCGCCGTCGGCGCGCCGCCGCAGCGGCTTCAGCAGGCGCTCGCCGTTTTGGTAGTAGTTGAGGCGGTGCGGCTTCTCGCAGGCGTAGCCGCGGGACGCCGGGTGGCGCTTGTCGCCGCGGAAGCGGAGGAGCTCGCGGCCCCCCTCGCCGCCGAGCTGGACCTCGATTCCGCAGTTGCACTCGCAGAGGATGCAGGCCGTGGGTCGCCATTCGGGATTCGTCATCGCGCGTCTCGCCTCTCTGAACCGATCCGCTCGAGCCTCGCCCACCGAGGCCCGCTTTGTCGAGCCCTCGTAACCCGCCCGCGACTACGCGCGGCCGCCCGCTCGCCAGCTCGCGGTCACGCGCGCGACCTCCTGCACGCTCGCGCCGCGCTCCTCGAATTCGCGATTGACCCGCGCGGCCACGGCGGCGGCCCGCTCGCCGGGGGTCCCGTGCGCGTCGCCGACGAGCGTGAGGCGCAGGCCCGCCGCCAGCGCGTCGAGGCAGGTGCTCTGCAGACAGCCGTCGCTGCGCTGTCCGCATACGACGAGCTCGCGGACCGCGAGCGAGGCGAGGGTCGACGCGAGCGACGTGCCCTTGAAGGCGCTCGGGTGACGCTTGCGGATCACCAGCTCCCCCGGGCGTCGCGCGAGCGCTGGGTGCAGCCGCCAGTGCGGCGTGCCTTCCTCATACGCGCCGCCGACTCGCCCGCAGTCCTGCACGAACACGATCGGCACGCCGACGGCGCGCGCGACCTCGAGGAGCGCGCAGACACGCTCGAGCAGCCGCTCGCCGTCGACGAGCGGAGGGTCGCGCGCCCCGTCGAACGCGCCGACCTGCAGATCGACGATCACGAGCGCCTGACGAGCCATCGGCGAACCTGGTCTCAGGGGAACCCGATGCAGTCGTAGAGCGCCTTAAACTCCGTGGCGCAGACGTCGACGTGCGGGCGCCCGATGTCGTCGCAGATCACGTCGGGCTCGACGCCCGCGCAGTCGAGCAGGGTCTGCTGCTCGGTCCCGCACTCGCCGGCGAGGTTGTCGGCGCAGCCCGTCAAGCAGTCGCTCGGCATCGGCGGTCCCATGGGACACATCGCGTCCACGACGTCGTCGCAGACATCCTCGCAGGTCACCTTCGCCGGGCCGGTGGTCGCGGTGTCGCTCGTCGTCGTCGCGTCGGTCGCGGTCGTGTCGTCGGTCGTGGCGCTCGCGTCGGTCGTCGTCGCGCCGCTCGTCGTCCCCGGGCCGGAGGTCGCGTCGTCGGTCGTCCCCTGCGACCCACCCGTCGTCGACGCGCCCGTGCTCGAGCCGTCGGTGTCGGAGCTCCCGGCGGTCGTCGAGCTCTCGGAGTCGGTGCCGGAGGCCTCGGTCTCGCTCGTCGTGCCCGAGTCGCCGCACCCCGCGACGCCGACCAGCGAGAGCGAGGCGACGAGCGCGACCCGACGCGCTCGAGGGTGAAGACAGAGGCTCAGCGTATATGAAGTCATGTACGCAGTGTACACGACCCGCGCGGATCCGCGCCGCGAGCGGCTCCTCAGCCCTTCTCGCTCACGGCCTCGCCGGCCTGGTTCGGCTGCTCGCGCGCCGGCTCGCTGTCGGGCGGCGTCGCGACCTCCTCGCGCACGACGCTCGCGCCCTCGGGGAGATCGGCGAGCGGCCGCCCGAGCAGCGCCTCGACGATCTCTCGGTGCTCGCGCTCGTGTTCGAAGGGGAGCGCGTCTCCCTCGGACTCGTACCCGATGATCAACTCTCGCTCGCCGGTCTTCGGGTTGTGCCGCAGCTTGATCGTGATCTCGGCCATCGAATCCTCGCGGGTCCATGGTACAGGTCGCGGCCGCCCGCGTCTCCCCTCGCGCGCCGGCCGAGGCTCCGACTACTTCGCGCCGCGCTCGGCCAGCAGCGCGTCGACCCGCTCCAACTGCTCCTCGTATCCCTCGCGCCCGTCGAAGTAGACGCGAGCCCGTCGCGCGAGCGCGATGATCTCCTCGCGCGCCCCGGCTGCCGCGTGCAGCGCCTGCGCCAGCCCGAGCCGCGCCTGCGCGCGCTGCTGCTCCGTCGCGTCCGACCCCGCGCCGTCGTCCTCCGCGTAGTCCTCCGCGTCAATTCGCGCGTCGCGGCTCGACGGCTCGGAGAACGCCGCGAGCGCCTCCCGGTAGCGCGCCGCCGCGACGGCGGGCCGGTCCCGCGCGAGCGCGGACTCGCCGAGCCGCAGCAAGAGCAGCCCGCGCTCGGGGCCCCCCGCGTCGAGCTTCGCGTCCGCGTAGGCGCGCGCGCGCGCGAGGTGGGCCTCGGCCTCGTGGCATCGACCCGCCCTGCACAGCGCGTCGCCGAGGTTGAACTCGACGGCGAAGCGCAGCGTCTCGTCGAGCTCGTCGCTAAGCTCGATGAGCGCCGCGTACACCTCGATCTGATCACGCGGGCGGTCGAGCTCGCCGTAGATCTCGCCGAGCAGCACGAGGTTGTAGACGCGGTTGTCGAGCGCACGATCCGGCTGGAGGTCAAAGATCACGCGGGCCTGCTCGGCGGTGCGCGCCGCCGCGTCGAGCCGCGCCTCGCTCGCGTCGAGCTGCGCCACCAAGAACAGCGTGGAGCCGACCGTGAGGTGCTCGGGCCCCAGGCTCTCGCGTCGGATCTCGAGCACTCGCTCGAGCTTGGCGCGCGCCTCCGCGAGCGCGCCGGTCTCTTGCAGCAAGAGCGCGAGGTTGAACAGCGCCGACGCGACGGACGGGTGCTGCGCTCCGAGCAGCCGAGCGCGGCGTCGCCGGACGATCTCGTAGAGCGCGATGGCGTCATCGCTGCGCCCCTGATCCGCGAACAGGTTAGCGAGTTGCAGGTAGGCGGTGACGGTCTCGAGATGGTCTTCGCCGAACTCGCGCTCGAACACCGCGACCTGCTCGTGCAGCAGCTCCTCGGCCCGCGCGAGCTCGCCCGTGCGGGTCGCGATCAGCCCCGAGATCCCCGCGACGCGCCCGCGGTCGACCGGCGTCGCGCCCGCGCGCTCGACGGCGCTGCTCGCCTGGTTCACCCACCAGCTCGCGTCGTCAAACTTGTTTCGATCGACCATCACCCGCGCGAGCGCGCTCGCTATCTCTCCCCGCTCGCGATCGAGGCCAGCGAGATCGGCCGTCTTGTACGCCCGCTCGAGCGTCACCGCGGCCTCCGCCAAGCTCCCCAGCGTCGCGCGGACGTTCCCCGCGACGAGGCCGACCTCGGCCGACAACGCGTCGTGCTCCAGCGCCCTCGCGATCTCCTCGGCGCGCTCGATGAGCGGGCTCGCGTCGCGCGGACGGGCCGAGACGCGGTGCTGCTCGGCCTGGTCGATCAGCGAGTGCGCCTCGTCGACCCTGCGCTCGCCCTCCGGCGTCAGCGGGCGCGCGCGACCCCCCAAGTACGACACGTCGCTGCAGGCGGCCAAGGGCGGCAGCGAGCTCGGTAGCGCCGCGGCCCGCTCGACCACCCCCGCGTCCGCGTCACGCAGCGTCTGCGTGAGCATATCGAGCGAGCGCACGCGCCGTCGCAGACACGCGACCGAGCGCTCATAGCGGCGCGCGTCGGCGTCCGCGCGCGAGCGTCGATCTTCGCACGCGTCGCGCCAGGAGCTCGACCAGCGATCGGCGTAGTCGTCCAACGCCGCGCGCAACGTCCCCCACGAGCGCTCCGCGTAGCGGAGGCCAGAGCGTTCGAAGGCCGCGCGCACCTCGGCGCGCGTCGGCTCGTCCCACACGCCCTCAAGGATCGACTCGGGCGGCGCGCACGCGCGCTCGCGCTTGCTCAGGGACGCGGTCATCGCGACGAGCGCGGCCACGGCGAGACCGGCCGCCGCGAACGAGACGCGGCGCCGTCGCAGCGCGGGGGTCCGCGTCAGCGCGTCGAGCAGCTCGTGCATCGTCGGGTAGCGGCTCGCCCGCTCGAGCTGCAAGCCGCGCAGCAGGATCGAGTGCACCCAGGGCGGCGCGCCGCTGGGGCGACGACGCCGCTCGCTCCCGACCCGCGCGCGCTCGCGGCTACACGAGCGCACCTGGTCGACCGAGAACGGTCGCTCGCCGTAGAGCGCCTCGTAGAGCGCGACGCAGAAGCTGAATTGATCGCTGCGCGGATCGACCTCCCCGCCACGATGTTGCTCTGGGGACATGTACGCAGGCGTGCCGGTGAGCCGCCCGGTCCCGGTGATTCTCGTCGTCAGCTCCGAGGCGCTCGCCGAGGCGCCGCGCGCCCGCGCCGCGCGCCCGCGCTGGTCAGGCTCCGTCTCGGCATCTGTCCCCCGCGCCAGGCCAAAATCGACGACGCGCACGCGCCCGTCGGCGCCGAGCAGCGCGTTCGCGGGCTTGAAGTCGCGGTGCACGATCCCCGCCTCGTGGGCGGCCACGAGGCCGCGGCCGGCCTCGACGAAGCGCGCGAGGATGTCCTCCCACGGGCGCGCCTCGGTCTGCAGCCAGCGACGCAGCGTCACCCCGTCGACGAGCTCCATCACGATGTAGAGCGCGTCCTCGTGAAAGCCAGCGTCGTAGACGTGCACGACGTTGGGGTGTGAGAGGCGCGCGAGCGCGCGGGCCTCGCGACGCAGCCGCCGGCGCTCAGCGTCGTCCTCGCCCAGCGCGAGGCGGTGGATCAGCTTGACCGCGACTCGCCGGTCGAGCTCGTCATCATGGGCGGCGTAGACGACGCCCATGCCCCCGGCGCCGATGATGTCGAGGATTCGAAACCGGCCGATCCGCACAACGGCCGTCGCCTCGCCGAACAGACGCCCGGCGATGCGCTGACGGATCGCCTCGTCGCCGAGCCCCATCGCGCCCTCGCCGATCGGTCCCAAGGGCCAGCTCTCGCGGCGAGTGTCGTCGTCAGTGTCTCGCTGCTCGTCCATCACCGCCGCGCGCCGACGCCCGCCTAGGTAGTGTCACTACCTGACGAAACGGTCACCTTCCCGCTCGCCAATTGCGTCGAGCCGAATGTGAGCGATGGTACCATCGGGTCGGTGCGAGATGACCTTGACCTGCTCCGCGCCTGGAGGCACGGCGACCGGATGGCCGGCAACGCGCTCTTCAACCGGCACTTCAACGCGGTCCTGTGCTTCTTCCGTAACAAGGTCGACGATCAGGCCGAGGACCTGGTCCAGCGGACATTTGTAGCCTGCGTCGAGGGGCGCGACCGCTTTCGCGAGGAGTCCTCGTTTCGCACCTACCTGTTCGGCGTCGCCAACAACATCCTGCGCCACCACTACCGCCGGCGGCAACGAGACGCGCGGCGAGTGCTGCAGTTCGACGCGCGCTCCGTCGTCGATCTAGGCGCGGGGCCGATGACGCTCTGCGAGGCCCGTAGCGAGCAGCGGCTGCTGCTCGAGGCGCTGCGGCGGATCCCGCTCAACAGCCAGGTGGTGCTCGAGCTGTTTTACTGGGAGCGCTGCTCCGGCGCCGAGATCAGCCAGATCCTCAACGTCCCCGAGAACACCGCGCGAAGCCGCCTCCGCCGCGCGCGGCTTCAGCTCGAGGGGCGACTGCGCGAGCTCGCTAAGTCGCCGCCCGAGCTCGAGAGCACGATCTCGGACCTCGACGGCTGGGCCGAGAAGGTCCGCGCGAAGCTCGGCGAGGCGCCGCCGTCGAGCAGGCGGACCGGCTGAGGCGCGCCGCCGCCCTGACTACGCAGGAGGGTAGCGCAGCTGGATCGCGCCCTTGCTCGCGAGCGCGCGCCACCGCGTCGAGAATTCGCGCAGACGTCGACGCGTGATCACGACGCGCTCGAGGGTCAACGTCTCGGGCGGCTGGACCGGGGGCCTCGACGCGGCGCACTGCCGCCGGACGGCGGCGACGCAGTCCTCGTCCGTCGCCTCGAGCGAGAGCCAGGGCGCGACCGCGAGCGCCTCGGCCTGCAGCAGCTCGCGGATGTCCCCGAGCGACGCGTACTTGCGCTCGCCGCCCACGCGGTTCGCTACGGCGTTGACGAGCGCGATGTCGACGCCGTCGCGGACCCGCCCCCACAGGCCCCCCGAGATCAAGAAGGTCGTCTCGACGACGTAGTGGACGAGATCGTGCGGGAGGCCGTCGCCGTAGCTGGGGAAGGTCCACGCGCTCTCGCTGCCGTCCTCGCGGGTCACGTAGATCCGATCTCGACGCCCCGGCGCGCGCACAATAGCGATATCCATCGCCGCGAGGATACTCGAGACGAGCGCGCGGCGGCGCGTGCTCTGGAGCTCGCCCCCGCGCCCGGGCTGCTAGGATGCGCACGAATGGGGTCACGGGGGTCACAGGAGTCACGGGAGTCACGATGAAGCAGCCGCGCCCGAAGCCGCCGCTCACCAACTGGCTCCGGCTCGGCTACGGCGTCGGGGCCGTCGGCACGGGCGTGTTCGCCACGATCCCGGGCCTGCTGCTCATGTTCTACATGACGGACACGCTCGGGATCTCGGCGGCGCTCGCCGGCCTCGCGGTGTTCCTGCCGAAGATCTGGGACGTCATCTCGGACCCGTTGATCGGCGTCATCTCCGATCGCGCGCGATCGAGCTGGGGTCGTCGGCGCCCGTTCATGCTCGCGGGCGGCCTGACGCTCCCGCTGTGCTTCGTCCTGCTGTTCTCCGCGCCGGAGACCGCGAGCCCGACGCTCAGCTTCGTCTACGTGCTGGTCATGTTCACGCTCTCGGCGACGGCCTTCACCGTGTTCACCGTCCCCTACGTGGCGATGCCGGCCGAGATGACCGACGACTACCACGAGGCGACCAAGCTGATGTCGTGGCGGATGGCGTTGATGACCGTCGGCATCCTCGCCGCCGGCGCGGTCGCGCCGATGCTGGTCAAGCGCGGCGGCGGCGGGCTCCCCGGCTACCGCCTGATGGCCCTCGGGATCGCGGCCGTGATCGGCGTCGCCATGCTGAGCGCGTTCTTCGGGACCCGCCGCGCGCCCTTCGATCACCCGCCCGAGCGCGACGAGCCGCCGGCGCGCTGGACCGCGCAGGTGGTCGCCGCGTTCCGCAACCCGCACTACCGGCGGCTCGTGCTCACGCACCACGTGGTCGCGATCGGCATCGGCTGCACCCTCGCCAACGTCGCCTACATCGCGAAGTACCTCGTCGGCGACCGCGGGCTCACGCCCGAGGACATCGTCACGCTGCTGTTCATCTCGCTGGTGCTGCCGACCATCATCATGATGCCGCCGTGGGTCCTCATCTCGCGGCGCGTCGGCAAGCGCGACGCGTACTTCTACGCGATCCTGCTGTTCGCCGCGGGCGCGCTGCCGCTGTGGTTCGCCGCGAGCATGCCGCTGTGGTGCTCATGCATCTCGGTCGCCGTCATGGGCCTCGGCTTCGCGGGCTGCCAGCTGTGCTCGTTCTCGATGCTGCCCGACACGATCCAGTCAGAGCGCGCGCTCACGGGCGAGCGGCGCGACGGCATCTTCAGCGGGATCTGGCTGGCGTCGGACAAGGCCGGGATCGCGATCGGCGGTCTGCTGGCGAGCGGGGTGCTCGCGTCCACGGGCTTCGTCGAGAGCAGGGGCGAGCTGGTCGCGCAGCCGGCGAGCGCGCTCGCCGGGATCGCGGTGAACTCGTCCCTCCTCCCCGCGACCATGTTCCTGCTCAGCCTGCTGGTGCTGCGGCGCTACGCGCTCTCCAAGACCGCGCTGGATCAATTGCTCGCCAATCCCCCCGATTGACGCGGCCGGCCGGCTCGCCGCGTGAGAAATACATGTCTCTTTAAACATATTCGAAGTGCCGCCGCGGAGCCGCCGATACGATGCCGGTATGCACCGCTCTCGATCGCTCGCCCCCGCCGCCCTCGCGACACTCGCGCTGACCCTGCTCTGTCTCCCGAGCCCGGCTGACGCCGCCGAGGCGCTGCTGAGCGAGCGCAACCAGAGCCAGGTGCACGCCTGGGACAGCGCCGACCCAGGCAACACCACGCTGTTCCACGCGACGCAGTGCAACGACGCCGACCTCAACATCCCGGAGGGCAGCGCGCACGGCTGGGTGCCGGAGCACTTCTCCGACTACTTCGGGCGCTTCGTCATCGGCGGCAACGGCCTCGACGCGCAGCACAACCTCGGCCAGAACGGGCTGACGCACTACCACTACCCGAAGCACATCATGGTCTACAACGACGAGATCGTCGTGATGAGCCGCAACGACGCGACGATCTGGCGCTACTCGACCGACGGCGCGCAGATCGGGAGCCTCGCCACGGGGAACGGCACCGGCCAGGGCCTGGCGACCGACGGGGTCGACTTCTACGCGAGCTTCTGGAACGGGAGCTCGTACTTCGTGCGCTACGACAGCAACTTCACGCCGCAGCAGACGATCCAGAACCCCAGCGGCATGAACGGGCTCAACAACCTGTTCGACCTCATCTACGACCCCGAGACCGGGCACTTCTTCGGCCTCGCGACCACGGGCGAGGGCGGCACGGGCACCCAGTCGAACACGGTGCTCGAGTTCGAGATGGGCGGCGCGGTCATCAACACCTACCAGCTCCCGTTCATGGCCGACGGGATCGGCCGCAACAGCGCGACGCTCTGCGGCGACGGCGTGGTCGAGGGCGACGAGGTCTGCGACGACGGTAATGATGTCGATACGGACATGTGCACAAACGCCTGCGAGGAGGCCGCCTGCGGCGACGGCCTCGTCTACGAGGGCGTCGAGGCCTGCGACGACGGCAACGACATCGATACCTTCATTGCACCGCTCAAATTCGCCCTAGCTGCATAAATTTTTGAAGTTACATTGGTTTTTGACACCTGGATCGTGGCTTGAACTGGATCGTTTTTTGGATCGATTCTGAGCCGATGAAGACGAAGCGCCTCACGGAACGAGCTGTCACAAAAGCCAGGCCGCGCGCGGTGAAGTACGAGCTCACCTGCGGCACCTTGCGCGGTTTCGTCCTCCGCGTTCTCTAGATCGCGACCAGGCGCTGGTTCGCCTCGAACGCCTGCTCGGTGGAGGCGCGCTGCTGCGCGAGCAGGTCTCGCCTCGCTTGCTCGAGCTCGCGGAGCGCAATGGAGTTCGCGGTAGCGGGCTGCTGAAGAGCAGACGCCACAGCGTCAGGCTGCTTGGGCTCCGGCTCCGAGACCGAGTGAATCTCTACCGCGAGCGCGCTCGCCTGCTCGATCGTGGGGATGATCAGGCGCGGTACGCCATCCACGAGCAGCGCCTGCCCGGGACGCAGCAGCTTCCCGCGCTTCTGAGACGCGTACGTCGGCAGCTCATCCTCGTCGTACTCCTGCGCCTGCTCGAAAGGCGGGAGTTCGTACTCGATGCACCCCGGTCGCGCCCGGACGGACACGACGTGGACCAAGACCTTTTTTCCCATCGCCCCTTGGCTGTAACACCGGGATGCCAGCGGGAAAGGGTCTTGACGAATAACGTCGTGTCAATGTCCGATCTGTCGCCCAAATGTCTCAACTGTCAGGCAAGCGCCCAACACGATACCAAGCCGCGTTGGTCGGCGCGGCGGGCGGCCCTCGGGTGCCGTCTGCCTCGGCGAGCGATGCGATTTCAGCGTCGCGCGCCGGCCGCTCGTCCCGCTGTAGCGAGAAGCGAAGACGCCACCTGTCAACCAAATGTCCTATCTGTCACCCGTTTGTCCGATCTGTCAGGTGAATCGCGATCGTAGTCGGCGTCGGCTTCGCCGACTCCCACGCCCCGCGGGATCGCTGTCGCCCAAATGTCCGATCCGTCAACCAAATGGCTGGATCGTCAACCGATTGGTCGATTCGTCAACCGATTGTCCTTTCACGCGAATCGAGTTTTCGATACTTCGGGCAATTCCTGACTTGTAACAGTCCGCCTGAATATGTTTGTATCCATCAACACAGAACATTCGCGGCGAAGTCGCCACTGTTAGGTCCATGCGTGGACCACCAATTGATTTCTGGGGCAAGCTCTCGTCCGAAGCGAACACGTGGCACCCGCTCGCCGATCACTGCGCCGATGTGGCCGCGTGCTGCGAGGCGCTGCTCTCGACGACGCTCCTGAACCAACGACTCGCGCGGATCGGAGGGCTCGACCGACTCGATGAGATACAGGTCGCGCGGCTCTCGGTGCTCGCGGCGCTTCACGATGTCGGCAAGTTCAATACAGGATTTCAGCGTCGCGCGTTTGGAGGTGGCCCGTGCGGGCACACGAGCGAGGCGCTCGATCTGTTCTCGGCGATGTACGAGACGCCGCAGCTCGCCGAGGCGCTGCCCGCGGCGCTTCATGACTGGGCGCCCGATTACAAAGCGTTCCACCTGTTGTTCGCGTCGATCTGTCACCACGGGAAGCCCGTCAAGATCAAGACTCCGGCGCGATTCGACCAAAACTGGTCGGAGGGCCCGTTTGGCGATCCGTTCGCCGGCGTCGCGTCGCTCGCTAACGCAACGCGATCGTGGTTTCCGCAGGCGTACGCGGCCGGGGCACCGCTACCGTCGCGGGTCGAGTTCCAGCACGCGTTCGCGGGGCTGGTGATGCTCGCCGACTGGCTCGGCTCGGACACCGAGTTCTTTCCGTACTCGGACGATGACGGGATGGAGCGGATCGAGTTCGCGCGCCGACAGGCGAAGCGAGCGCTGGCATGGATCGGGCTCGACACCCGCGGCGCGCGGCGGACGATGGTGGCGCCCGCGCGGATCTTCGACGCGCTGCTTCCGGGTTTCTCTCCGCGTCCGCTGCAGCAGGCGATCTTGGAGCTGCCGACGCCGACCGCGAAGGGTCGCCTCGTCGCGCTCGAGGCGGAGACTGGCTCGGGCAAGACGGAGGCCGCGCTCGCGTGGTTCCTCCGTCTCCTGCACGGCGGCTACGTGGATGGACTGTACTTCGCGTTGCCGACGCGGAGCGCCGCGACGCAGATCCATCGTCGTGTGTATGAGGCCGTCTGTCGCGCGTTCCCGGACGCCGCGACGCGACCGCCGGTGAACCTGGCGGTGCCGGGCTACCTGCGGGTCGACGATCTAGAGGGGCGTCACCTACCTGGCTTTGAGGTCCTGTGGAACGACCACAAGCGCGAACGCGTCGCGCACCGAACGTGGGCCGCGGAGCACCCCAAGCGCTACCTGGCCGGCGCCGTCGTGATCGGCACGATCGACCAGGCGCTGCTCTCGACGCTGACGACCAGTCACGCGCACCTGCGCGCTACGTCGCTGCTGCGTCACCTGCTCGTGGTCGACGAGGTGCACGCGTCAGACGCGTACATGAACAGGCTGCTCGAAGAAGTGCTGCGACATCATCTGCGTGCCGGCGGTCACGCGCTGCTGATGTCCGCGACGCTCGGCACGAGCGCGCACAGCGATCTGTTCAAGGCTGCCTGTGGACGCGAGGTCGGGTGCCCGCCGCTCGAGCTGGCGGTTCGTCGCCCGTACCCGCTGCTCTCGTTCGCGGACAGCGGCGAGACTCCAGCGCTGCTCGAGGTAGAGACATCTGGGCGCGAGCGCGTTATCTCGCTCGAGGTGCAGTCGATGATGAGCGACGTCGAGGCGGTCGCGCGTCGAGCCCTCGTAGCCGCCCGCGCGGGCGCGCGAGTTCTCGTGATCCGCAACACTGTGCGCGGATGTCTCGAGACACAGGAGGCGCTCGAAGGGCTCGCCGCGACCGGTGAAGTCAACCGCTTGCTGTTCCGCTGTGAGGACGTCATCGCCCCGCACCACTCACGCTTCGCAAAAGAGGATCGGGCCGCGCTCGATGGGGCTATCGAGCGCGCGTTCGGGAAGCAGCGCGCGGGTGATCGGGGGTGCGTCGTGGTGGCGACCCAGACCGTTGAGCAGAGCCTCGACATCGACGCGGACTTCTTGATGACCGACTTGTGCCCCATCGACGTGTTGCTGCAGCGCTTGGGGAGGCTGCATCGTCACGAGCGCCCACGACCCGCTGGATATGCCGAGCCCAACGCGTGCATCCTCGTGCCGTGCTCGCGTGACCTCACGAAATACATGCGCGGACCAGATCAGACCTGTGGACCACACGGCGTTGGGCCGGTCTACAGCGATCTAGTAATCCTCGAGGCGACCTGGCAGCTGCTTGAGCGACGATCGAGCTTTCGAATTCCAGCCGACAACCGTGAACTGGTCGAGGCCGCGACACACCCCGAACGCCTCGCGGAAATTGTCCGCGCGGGCGGCGAGAAATGGCGAGCACACGGCTACAGCGTACGCGGGAAGCGACTCGCCAAACGACGGATCGCGGATGGCAACCTGCTCGATCGTACAGAAGATTTTGGTACCGCCGCCTTCCCAGAAGGAGATGCGCTCGCGAAGGTGGCGACGCGCCTCGGCGAGGATGATCTCCTCGTGCAGTGGACTCGACCCGTGACGAGCCCGTTCGGGAAACGTGTAAAGGCACTTACGCTGCGTTCATTCCTTGTTGATACACAGCAACTCTCGGACGAACCGATCGAGCCGGACGACGGGAACCCGGGGCTTGTGCAATTTACCGTGGGCGGCCAATACTTCATCTACGATCGCTTGGGTGTTCGTACGGCTCCGTCATGACGTCATCGGCTGAACTCAACATCCTCACTGAGCGCCTTATCCGCGTAAGGGCGGGTAGCCGCCTGTCCCTGATGACCTTGCCCGAGGTTCTCGACGCTCTCGGCCACGCGGAGGCGCTCGAGTTCCCTGCGCTCCAGCCCCATCAGGCCCACGCCTGGCACGCGTTCCTCGTGCAGCTCGCCGCGTCGGCGCTGCACGCAGCGGGCTCGATGTCGATCGAGTCGGCGCCGTGGTCAGAGCTGCTGCTCTCGCTCGTGCAGGGCGACGCGGACGCGTGGGCGCTGGTGCGCGAGGATCTTGAGAAGCCGGCGTTCATGCAGCCGCCCGCTGAGAAAGGCTCGCTCACGGGCTACAAGACGACGGTCGAGACACCCGACGCGCTCGACGTGCTGCTCACGGCGAAGAACTTCGACGTCAAGGCGACGCGCGTGACCGGAGCGACGCCGGAGTACTGGCTGCTGGCGCTGGTGAGCAAGCAGACGACTGAGGGGTTCTCGGGGCGCGACAACTACGGGGTCGCGCGGATGAACGGCGGGTTCTCGAGTCGGCCGTGCGTGGCGCTGGCGCCAGACCTCAGCTGGGGAAAACGCTTCGTGCGTGACACACAGATCTGGCTCGAGCGCCGCGCGAAGCTCATCGAGGATTTTGGCTACGAGTGCGGGGTGGGTCCGCTTCTGTGGCTACTCCCGTGGGAGGGCACGGAGCAGCTGTATCTCCAGCAACTCGATCCGTTCTTCATTGAGGTTTGTCGTCGGATCCGACTGGTCCGAGATGGAGATCGGCTTGTCGCTCGTACGGCGGGCTCGAAAAAGTCACGTATCGATCTGAGTGAACATAAGGGCGCGACCGGTGACATCTGGACGCCGATCGACAAGGAGCGCGGCGCCTCGCTGACGCTGTCGAGCCGGGGATTTCACTACAAGGATCTCGACCGGCTCCTGTTCTCGCAGACGTGGTCTCGGAGCGCGGCGCTGGAGGCTCGGCCCGAAGACGGTGACAGCCCGTTACTCATCGCGCGCGCGCTGGTCCGCGGCCAAGGCAAAACCGAAGGCTTTCACGAACGCATCGTGCCGCTCCCCGGCAAGAACTCGCGGCAGTTCTTCGAGCGCGGCAGCGATACGCTCCGCCTCGCCAAGCGCTCGGCGGAGAACGTCATGCTGGCCGGGGATGCCGCCAAGAAGGTCCTCAAACCGGCGCTGCTCTGCATGATCCAGGGGGGGCCGTCACGCGACCAGATCAACTATACGGACGCGCGCGCGAAGCCGTGGCTCGATCGCTTTGACCATCGTGTCAACGAAATCTTCTTCACCACGCTGTTCGAGACGTTTGAGTCGCAGCTCACGGACAAGGACGCGCGTGAACTCTGGGAGAAGCGACTCGAGACGATCTCCGCCGAGGTGTTCACGCAGGCGAAGCGCGAGATCCCAGTGCCCGAGGCTCGCCGTCCGCGGACCATCGCGCTCGCGGAGCTGCTGTTCTTCGGCGCGCGCAAGCGCGTGCTGCCCTCCACGACTTCGAAACCTTCGACGACCGCCGCATGACCATGACGCAAGAGACATCTACAGAAGAGCACAGCGCGTCGGCGCCCGAGCGGACAGGATGGCCGGTGTACGTCGTCCACGGGCTAGCGAAGGAACTCGACGAAAAGCGCAATATCGGAGAGCGAGCTGCGCTACGTCACCTCGGGCGTACACTAAACCAACCCGCGTTCTGGAACATCGTCGTTCGAACGCTCGAGCGCGCGTACGATCGCAAGCTGTGTGACGACGAGCTAGAGCGCTGGGGCGTGATTCTCGAGGGGCTCGCGCACCTGCTGCCGTTTCATCGCAAGAAGTCCGCGCTTGGGCGCGCGCTCGCAAGCGCTGACATCCACGAGACGCGCGTGCTCCGGCTGCTGCGGGCGGAGGGCGAGTCGCTGCGGGCGTTAGTGCGACCGCTCGCGCATCAATTCTCGAGCAAGGGGCAGCACGTCGACTGGGCCGACGTCGCGCGGCTCGTGCTCAGCGACGGGCACTCAAGCGCCGACGGCATCCGTCGCCAGATCGCCCGCGATTTTTACTACACCCAGAACCGCCGCGGAGGCGGAGACGCAACCGACACGGAGTCGTGAACCATGACTGTCCCCAAGTTTATCCAGATTCATACGCTCACCTCGTACCCCGCGAGCCTGCTCAACCGCGACGACGTGGGCTTCGCCAAGCGCGTGCCCTTCGGCGGGATCACGCGCACGCGCGTCTCGTCGCAGTGCCTGAAGCGGCACTGGCGTACACACGACGGCGAGCACGCGCTCGGCAAGATCGACGGCTATCCCGGCGAATCGGTGCGCTCGCGCTTGACCTTTGAGCTGCGGATTCGAACGCCGCTGGTAGACACGCACGGGGTCAAGGAGGAGGTCGCGGACGCCGTGACGACCGCGCTCATGGACGAGGTGCTCGGCAAGAGCGCGAAGGCCAAGGAGAGCAAGAAGAAGGGCGAGGAGGACAAGAGCAAGCGCTTTGCGACCGGGCAGATCACGGTGCTGGGACGGCCGGAGATCGAGTACCTGCTCGCGGAGGCCGTCGCAGTCGCGGGGAAGCTGAAGCCAGGGAAGGACCTGGCGAAGTCGGCCGCGAAGGCGGTCAAAGAGCGACTTAAGGACAGGTCGCGTAAGGACAACCTGAAGGCGCTGAAGTGCGCGGCCGGGCTAGAGGCGGCGATGTTCGGGCGCATGGTCACGAGTGACCTGCTCGCGCGGACAGACGCAGCTGTGCACGTGGCGCACGCGTTCACGGTTCACCCCGAGTCGACCGAGAGCGACTACTTCTCGGCCATCGATGATCTGCTGCGAGAGCAGGAGGACACGCTGGGGAGCGGCCACATCGGCAACGTCGAGCTGACGGCGGGGCTGTACTACAGCTACGTGGTCGTGGATCTGCCGCTGCTGGTCTCGAACTTGACCGGGTGCCCGCGCGAGCAGTGGGTGGAGCATCGCTCGGAGCTGGCGGCGGAGGTGCTGCGGCGTTTGGTGCATCTGATCGCCACGGTCTCGCCGGGCGCGAAGCTCGGCTCGACGGCGCCGCACAGCTACGCGCAGTGGATGATGGTCGAGCGAGGCAACGCGCAGCCGCGGACGCTGGCGAACGCGTTCCTCAAGCCGGTGCCCAACGGACAGGATGTTCTCGAGGACACCTACACGAGGATCCGCGAGCACCTGACGGGGCTCGACCAGATGTACGCCTCCGGTGAGGAGCGTCGGTTCGCGGGGATGGGTCCAGTGGGACATCTGGCGCCCGCGCTCGATCCGGAGACGCAGCGCTCGCCGCTCCCGGGCGTCGCCAAGTGGGCCGCCGACACGCTGAAGGGCGCGTGATGATCGAGGCTTTGATCTTGCGCCTGGACGCGCCGATGATGAGCTTCGGCGGCACGGCTGTGGACGCGATCGGCCGCACGGAGCCCTGCCCTACGCTGTCGATGCTGACGGGGTTGTTGGCGAACGCGCTGGGCTATGACCACCGTGACGCGGAGAAGACGTCGGCGCTGCAGGGGCGCCTGCGCTTCGCGGCGCGGCGCGACTTCGGCGGAGAGACGCGGGTTGAGTATCAAACCGTGGACCTCGGGCAGCCGCACATGAACGATAAGCACGCCTGGACGACGCGCGGCTACGTCGAGACGCGCAGCGGCGGCAGCGAGGCGCGCTACGGGACGCACCAGCGCTACCGGCACTTCCTCGTGGACAGCGCGTTTACGGTGGCGTTGACGGTCGCGCCGGCGGATGAGGGGCCGGCGCTTGAGGATCTCGAGCGCGCGCTGCGATGGCCGGAGCGGCCGCTGTTTCTCGGACGAAAGAGCTGCATCCCGTCGGCGCCGCTGGTCGAGAAGCAGGCGCGTGTGCAGGCGGCGTCGCTGCGTGACGCGGTGCTCGCGGCTGAGCTTGTGCGCGAGGGCGCGACGCGGGCGCGCGTGTGGTGGCCGGAGGATGACGCGGACACGGAGGGGGCACACCGCTTCGCGCTCACGGATCGCCGGGATTGGCGGAACCAGCTGCATGTTGGTCGGCGCTTCGTCTACTCGAAGGATTTTACGTTGCCCGGGGGACATGCCGATGAGTGAGTCGACGCTGTATATGACGCGGCTCGAGCTCGAGACGCGGCGACTGTTTGTGCTGGGACGGCGACGACGACTGCCGGCGCGAAGCTCGGACCTGGGGTACCTGGTGCACTGCGCGCTGGGGGAGCTGTTTGGCGAGGAGGCGCCGGCACCGTTCGCGGTGACGGGGCAGGACCGGCGATTTACACAGCTGCTCGCCTATGGAGAGCACCCGCGGGAGCGTCTGCGGGAGCTGGCGGAGCGCTTCGCCATGCCGGAGTTGTTCGCGCTGTGTCGGTGGGAGGATGTGCAGAGCAAGCCGATGCCGAGCACGTGGCCGACCGGGACGCGCGTGGGCTTCGAGGTCCGGGTGTGCCCGGTGATCCGGGGTCCGAAGCATGGCCCGAACCACGGCTCGCTTGACCGGAAGAACTCGGAGGTCGACGCGTTCCTGGCGGAGTGCTGGCGGGTCGGGAGTGAGGAGGACGTAAGCCGCGAGACGGTCTACCGGGCGTGGCTGGAGCGACAGCTCGTGCGCAGTGAGGGCGCGAGGCTGCTCGAGGCGCGCATGGAGCGGTTCCAGCTGACGGAGCTGATGCGTCGCACGCAGGGGAGCGAGCGCAAGGCGCGAGTAAAGCGGAAACCGGACGTGACGCTGCAGGGGACGCTGGAGGTTACGGCGGCGGAGCCGTTCGTGAGGCTGCTTCGCCGCGGCGTAGGCCGTCACCGGGCGTTTGGGTTCGGGATGCTGATGCTTCGCCGCTAGCACTACGTGCGAAAATGAAAAAAAGTGTTGTATAGTAAAGTGACTTGCGATAAACCCCGCAGTGATTCCAAACAACTGGACTCGCTGCGGGGCGGGAAGGGTTCCCTGACACAACCCTTCTACCTGGACGGCGTCCTGCGGGCAACCCAAACGACTCCGCCAGGAGAAGGGTGGAAGTGGTTCCATGTTCCGGACAGCAAGGGCCTTGAGAGACTTGTAGCTGGCTGGGGCCCTGATTCATTCAGGGCCCCTTCCCCGGCCTCGGGGATGTACCGACTTTTTTTCGGTCTCGTAGATACTGCGAAGAAGCTCCCCCGTGCGTACGGGGATCCCCCTCTACAGCTGGGGCACGCGTGCTGAAGGGACGGCTCGGGCTCGCCAGCGCCAGGATCCCGCATCGGGATCGGCATGGGCTGATGTGGCTCGAGCGTGGTCGGCTGGCGACCGAGGACGGTACGGTTCAGTTCACGACGGCTGGCTATGAGAGCATGGCGCCGGGGACATACGCGATCCCGCATCAGGCGGTGTCGCTGATCTTTCTTGGCCCGGGTACGACGGTGAGTCACGACGCGGCGCGGATCCTCGCGCGGCACGGGACTGGCTTGGCGATGGTCGGCTCGGATGGAGTGCGGCTGTACGCGAGCTTTCCTGCGCCGCCGGATCAGTCGCGTCGGGCTCGTCGGCAGGTTGAGGTCTGGGCGGATCCGTCGCGGCGGCTGGCGGTGGCGCGGCGGATGTACGCGTGGCGCCTGGGCGAGGTGCTGCCGGAGGATGACATCACGGTGCTGCGCGGGATCGAGGGCGCGCGGATGAAGGCGACGTACAAGCTGCTGGCGCAGCGCTACGGGGTGACGTGGCGGGGGCGTCGCTATGATCGTCGGGATCCGATGGGGGCGGATCTTCCGAATCAGGCGATCAACCATGCGTCGGTGGCGGTGCTCGCCGCGGCCCAGCTGGCGGTGGTGGCGACGGGGACGCTCGCGCAGCTGGGGTTTATCCACGAGGATTCGGGGCAGGCGTTCGCGCTGGATGTGGCGGACCTGTATCGCGACACGGTGACGCTGCCGATCGCGTTCGCGGCGGTGCGTCGACAGCGAGAGCCAGAGGGTCCGCGGGTTCCGCTAGAGCGATCGGTGCGGCGAATCGCGGGGAAGGTGTTCCGCGAGCAGACGCTGGTGACGAGGATGATCGATCGGATCAAGGAGTTGTTCGACCACGATGGCGATGACGGTGATCGTGACGCGGGCGCTGCCTGATCGGTTTCGCGGGTTCTTGGCGTCGTGCATGTGCGAGGTGGCGCCGGGGGTGTTCACGTCGCCGCATATGAACGCGCGCGTGCGCGGGCAGGTGTGGTCGGTGCTCGATGAGTGGTTCGGGCACGTGGATGAGGGCTCGGTGGTGATGACGTGGCCGAGCAAGCGAGAGCCGGGCGGGCTGGGGTTGCGAACGCTGGGGGTGCCGCCGCGGGAGGTGGTTGAGTACGACGGGATGGCGCTGGTTCGTCGCGCGCCGAAGGAGCCGGAGTCTTCGTGAAGGCGCCGACGTTCGCGGCGATCGATTTTGAGACGGCGAACCGCGATCCGGGGTCAGCGATTTCGGTGGGGGTGGTTCGGGTGGAGTACGGGATGGTGGTCGGGGAGCATGAGGCGCTGATCCGGCCGCCAGAGGGCACGGTGTTTGAGTTCGCGCCGCTACACGGGATCGGTCCGGAGGAGGTTGCGCGGGCGCGTCCGTTCGCGGAGGTGTGGCGTTCGCTGCAGCCGCTGGTGGAGCGAGTGTGGTTCTTGGCTGCGCATAACGCTGCGTTTGAGCGCCGGGTGTTGCGGACGTGTTGGCGTCGGTCAGGGCGTGAGGAGCGGACGCGGTTTCTGTGTACGATGGAGATGGCGCGAGAGGTTTGGGGGATTTATCCGACACGATTGCCGGATGTGTGCCGTGAATTAGGGATACCCCTGCGGCATCACCGCTCGTTGTCAGATGCAGGTGCATGCGCGGAGGTTGTGCTCCGGGCGTGGTTGACAACTAGAGGGATGAACATGATTCAGAAGGCTTCTGGCCGGTGATCACGGGCATTTGAGGATGTTGCGTGGTTGGCGGTTGGGGGTCTAGAGTGCGCTGGGTCCGCAGAGGCTCCCCCGCGGTCGCGGGGATGGACCCCGTGCACCATGGCGTGTGCAGCTTCCCGGGGCGGCTCCCCCGCGGTCGCGGGGATGGACCCCCTGGAGAAACAGAACGGAGAAAAGCAATGGGGGCTCCCCCGCGGTCGCGGGGATGGACCCCGGCCTGGCGCACAGCGGGCAGCGATGCCTCGGGCTCCCCCGCGGTCGCGGGGATGGACCCATCCGCACAGCCACAGCGGTAGACGCGCGTTCGGCTCCCCCGCGGTCGCGGGGATGGACCCGTCAGGTTAGCGAAGGCCGGGTTGCTCTCGGCGGCTCCCCCGCGGTCGCGGGGATGGACCCGGCCTCGTAGGTGTGGCGGCGGATGACGAGCGGGCTCCCCCGCGGTCGCGGGGATGGACCCGCGCTGGATCGAATCGCGGCCTCGCTGGGGCGGGCTCCCCCGCGGTCGCGGGGATGGACCCCACCTCGACCCTGCGATGTAGCTCGCGCAGCGGGCTCCCCCGCGGTCGCGGGGATGGACCGGCGGCGTAGTGTGCGCACTTGAGCGGTGGTATGGCTCCCCCGCGGTCGCGGGGATGGACCCGCCGCTCGTGCACGTTGACACGGGCTACCGGCGGCTCCCCCGCGGTCGCGGGGATGGACCCATCCCCGTCACCGGTGCAGGCTATGCCTGGTAGGCTCCCCCGCGGTCGCGGGGATGGACCCATAAGGTGTCGGATCAGCCAGGCTCGCGGGCGGG
>JAUIKS010000061.1 GCA_030430565.1 Polyangia bacterium | reverse complement strand
CTTGGACTTGGTGGCCTTCTTGGCCGTCTTTTTCTTGGACTTGGTGGCCTTCTTCTTGGCCTTGGTCGACTTCTTCTTGGTGGCCTTCTTCTTGGCCTTGGTCGACTTCTTCTTGGTGGCCTTCTTTTTGGCCTTGGTCGACTTCTTCTTGGTGGCCTTCTTGGAGGTCGACTTCTTGGCCTTGGTCGACTTCTTGGTGGTCTTCTTCTTCGACGCCTTCTTCTTGGCCGCGGCCTTCTTCTTCTTGAGGCGCTCGGCGGCCTTCTTCTTCTTGAGGCGCTCGGCGGCCTTCTTCTTCTTGAGGCGCTCGGCGTCCTTCTTCTTCTTGAGGCGCTCGGCGGCCTTCTTCTTCTTAAGGCGCTCGGCGTCTTTCTTCTTCTTGAGGCGGTCCGCTTCCTTCTTCTTCTTGAGGCGCTCGGCGGCCTTCTTCTTCTTGAGGCGGTCCGCTTCCTTCTTCTTCTTGAGGCGCTCGGCGGCCTTCTTCTTCTTGAGGCGGTCGGCTTCCTTCTTCTTTTTGAGGCGCTCGGCTTCCTTCTTCTTCTTGAGGCGGTCCGCTTCCTTCTTCTTCTTGAGGCGGTCCGCTTCCTTCTTCTTCTTCAGGACCTCGCGCTCCTTGGCCTTACGCTCTTTTTCGCGCTTGCGCTCGGCTTCCTTCTTCTTCTTGCGGGCCTCCGCATCGGCGCGACGGGCCTCCTGCTTGCGCTTGCGCTCGGCGTCTCGCTCCTTGCGTTTGCGCTCGCGCTCCTCGGCTCGGCGCTTCTTCTCTTCCTCGCGCTTTCGCTGCTGCTCGTGCCGGCGGGCCTCCGCCGCGGCTTTCCGCTCGGCGGCCAGGCGTTTGCGCTCCTCCTCGCGGCGCTTGCGTTCTTCTTCACGCTTGCGCTTGGCCTCGATTCGGGCGCGCTCCTTCTCGGCGCGGATCCGTGCGCGCTCCTCTTCCTTGCGCTTGCGCTCCGCTTCGCGCTCTTTGCGTTTGCGCTCACGCTCTTCTTCGCGGCGTTTGCGCTCGGCCTCGCGGCGTGCTTGGGCCTCGGCGCGGGCTTTTTCGGCGGCCAGACGCTTGGCCTCCGCCTGGCGTTTGCGCTCGGCCTCTTCTTCGGCCAACTTGCGCTCGCGTTCGGCCGCGATCTCTTCAGGGGAGGGGCCCATCTCGAGGCCGAGGAGCTGACGCACCTCGTCCGCCGGGACCTCTTCGCCTTTTCGCTCCTCGTCGGTCGCGCCGCGACCGTGGACCAGGGTGCGCTTGAGATCGCCGCGGAACACGACCTCGGCTTTGCTCCGGTTCATGCTCTCGAGCACAAAACCGATGCCGAAGGTCGGATGAACGACGATCTGGCCGGTTTCAAGCTCGGTGCGCGGGCTGTAGCGGATCGTTGTGTAGGCCTCGAAGGCGGTCACAACGTCCATCCACTTCAGTTTCTTGTTCTGCTTGCGTCGGGACGGCGTGACCGTCTCAGGGCCGTCGTCTTCGCGACCGCGCGGGGGCTTGTAGGAGTGGATATCTCCGCAGACCGCGCATTGCACGCGTCGTATCTCTTCCCCGTAGCTCTCGAGGATGATGTGAGGGGTATCAGCGCGGCACTTTGGGCAATAGCCGTCTTTTTCGCCGCCGTTGGAGCTCTGATTGCCACCGAAGTGGCTCTCGAAGATCTGGTCCATCGTCAAACTCCGACGCAATTGCCAGTTTCACGATATTGACCATCGCAGGTGTTCGCCCGCGTACGCGCGCTGATTTTTGCGAGGTCCGTAAGCACTGGTGAATCTCGCATAGCACTGACGACGCTGAAAATACAGAGAGAAACGACCCTGATCCCGGGGTCTCGCGGGGCGATCGCCCGGGGATCGCGTGATCGTTTCGCCCGCGTCGACCCTCGCCTCGAGACGAGTTTCGTGAGGATTCGGGCCACGGTGGATGGGCACGCGCGCCCGACCTTCCGGAGCTCGAACGACCGCGCGCTGGCGCTGTGCGGGACCTCAGCAGCGGCGTCGAGTCTTCGTGTTCGCCGTCGGCGCAGTTGGATTCGTGACCGCCAGACGCTGGGGAACGCCAGACGTCGGGACCGAAGTCAAGCGGTCGCGGTGTTGCTCCCGAGTCAAAAAGTGGTTGCGCGAACGACGCGGTTTTGTGCTTCGGCCGCAATTGCGGCCTGGTACGCGGGTTCCAGAACGCACAACAGCGCGGAGATGGCGCAAATGTTGCTGGTGTCCGCAAAGTGATCGCGGCGGTGATCTCCAACGTCGATCTACCGTCGTCGGACGTCGCGGTGTGTCGCCCAGACGCAGTTCTTGCCGCTCGACGCTCGCCGCGATCCCGCGGGGTCGCTCTACGGCGCGCGGTTCTTGAAGCGGGGGCTACGACGCGGCGTCCGTGCTCGAGAGCGCGTGCACGAGATCGGCCTCGTCGGAGATTTCCAGGCCCATCGTGTGCATGAGCTTTCGGACCTTCGTGACGTTGCCCTTCGCGCGGTCGGCCAGGGTTCCCAGCTCGCGGCAAACCACGCGAAACGCGCGTCCCTGCTCGCCAGCCTGGGCGGCGATGATGTTGCCGTTGAGCGCGAGGAGCTGGAGGCGACGCGCGACATCGTCGAGGAAGTCGATGATCGACTCCATCTCGTCGGCGTGTTTTTGCCGCGCGCTGGTCTGCTTGTCGCGGCCGATCCGCGTGCTGACCGCCATCATCTCCAGGAGGGTGTCTTCGTCCTGGAAGGCCTCGATCATGCCGATGGGCCCGTTGTCGTCGGGCGCGCTCGTGACGTAGAGCGGGCGGGCGACGACGAGCAGCTTGCGGTTGGCCTGGGTCAGCGTGCCCTTGAAGACCTCGCGCTTGCGCAGCACGGTGTCGACCAAGATGGCGTCGGCGAAGCCGCCGATCTCAGCGGCCTTGCCGGCGTCGAGGACCGCGAGCGAGGCGATTCGGCGGTTCCCGAGGTAGAGCGAGATGCCCATGCTCGCGGCCTTGCCGATGCGGCCCAGCAGCTCGGTGTCGTTGTTGAGCACGCGGTCGCCGGCCCGAAGCTCGGTCTCGGTCCGATGCAGGTTGCCGTGACTGTAGAGCAGCTGCTCGGCGAGCTCGGTCGCCGCGACGCCGCGGTCCACGATCCGGCGCTTCATCACCGACCAAATCGCGTCGATGACTCTATTTTCGCTCGTCACTTCGCTCACGTGTGGCCAGTGTAACGGCGGCTCGCGGCTCGTGGTAGGGACAGGCGCATGGACGGGATAAAGCCGCCGAGGGTTCGAATTGCGCCCAGCCCGACGGGCGATCCGCACGTTGGGACAGCCTATATCGGGCTGTTTAATTACGTGTTCGCGCGCAAGCACGGCGGGCAGTTCATCATCCGGATCGAGGACACGGACCAAGCGCGCTCGACCCGTGGCAGCGAGGAGGCGATCTTCGCCGCGCTGCGCTGGCTCGGCCTTAAATGGGACGAGGGGCCCGATATCGGCGGTCCTTGTGGTCCTTACCGGCAATCCGAGCGCCTCGAGATCTACCGCGAGCACATCGACCGTCTGCTCGAAACCGGCGAGGCCTACCGCTGCTTCGCGACCAAAGAAGAGCTCGAGGAGATGCGGCAGACGCAGAAGGCCGAGCAGCGCGCGACCGCCTACGACGGGCGATACCGCGACCTCCCCCGCGAGCAGGCCGAGGCGCGCGCGCGCGCGGGCGAGGCCCACGTCGTCCGCCTCAAGGTCCCGCGCGAGGGCGAGACCGTCGTCGTCGACGGCCTGCGCGGCGAGGTCCGGTTCGAGAACCGGCTGATCGACGACGCCGTGATCCTCAAGTCCGACGGCTACCCGACCTATCACCTCGCCAACGTCGTCGATGACCATCTGATGGGCATCACCCACGTCATCCGCGGCGAGGAGTGGATCACGTCGACGCCCAAGCACGTGCTGCTGTACGCGGCCTTCGGCTGGGAGCCGCCGAGCTTCTACCACCTGGGGCTGCTGCGCAACGCCGACAAGTCGAAGCTCTCGAAGCGTCGCAACCCGGTCTCGATCGACCACTACCGCGAGCTCGGGATCCTGCCCGAGACCTTCTTGAACTTCCTGGCGACCCTCGGCTTCAGCATCGCGGACGACCGCGACCGCTTCACGCTCGACGAGATGATCGAGAAGTTCGAGTGGTCGCGCGTCAGCGTCGGCGGGCCGGTCTTCGACCCGCGCAAGCTCGAGGCCTTTAACGGCGACGACATCCGCAGCCTCTCGCTCGACGACTTCGTCACGCGGCTGCAGACCCGCGTGCTCGCGCCCGAGCGCATCCGCGAGCTCGCGGCGCTCGTCCACGAGCGCATCAACCACCTCGACGACTTCATCCCCTACGTCTCGTTCTTCTTCGGCGGCACGCTCGACTACGGCCCGGTGCAGCACAAGTTCCGGGTCAAGAAGCGCGCGCTCGCCGACGTCGCCAAGATCCTCGGCGTCTACCTCGAGGAGATCGAGAAGGACCCCGGCGCGCGCGGCTTCAAGGCCGAGGGCCTCGAGGCGTTCTCGCGCGGCTTCTGTGAGCGCCACGCCTGGAAGACGCGCGAGATCTTCGGGCTGCTGCGCGTCACGGTGACCGGGCGGACGGCGGCGCCCGGGCTGTTCGAGACCATGGCGGCGGTCGGCAAGGATCGCGTGCGCATGCGGATCCGCGACGCGATCAAGGTGATCAAGGCGATGCCCGAGGAGGAGGCGAAGCCGGCGCAGCCGCACGCGCAGCCGAAGCCCAAGAAGGACAAGAAGAAGAAGGACAAGAAGAAGCGCGACAAGGGCACGCGGCACCCCGGCGCGCAGGCGTCAGCCGACTCAAAGGACAGCACGCCCGCGCCGGCGAAGGATGTCCCGAAGGACAGCGGGGCCGAGGGCGCGTAGCGTCGCGCAACAATAAAAACAGAGCCGGTCGCTCGCTGCTGGCTTGAAGTTCAACCCCTACACAAGTAGGTGGGCGCCACGTTAACCCCGTCGGGCTTCTCGTCGAACGAGCCTGCACACCTGTGATCAGAGGCGGCTCCCTGGTTGAACAGAATGTAGGTAGAACTTGAGGCCTGCGATGACGAGCGACCAGCTCCCCTCCATTCTACTCGCTTCTCTCCGCGTCTGACCGGTAACCATCAGCGCCGCGATACACGGCCGACGGTCCGCGCGCGACAAAACCTCGGTCGCGCCGCGCCGGCAGGGCGCACATCGCGGTATTATGCCGCACGCGCGCCGAGGACTCGCTTGACAGGCTGCCCGATCACTGCAGCGGGAACGGGGTCAGCACGTAGTCGGCGCCGCCGACGTGGCAGTCGGTGCAGAGCGAGGCGCCTTCGCCGTCCGCGAACATCTGGTCGTTAAATTTCTCGTACCAGTACCAGCCGTCGCCGTCGGCGCTGTCGGCCTGGGTCTTGACCTCCACCGCCCAGCCGAGCACGGCGTCGCCGCTGCCGTAGAGCTCCTTCACGGCGGCCGCGTCCACGGGGTGCGTCGCGTCGCCGGCCTCGAGCGAGTCGAACAGCTGCTGGTTGACGTAGGTGCGCACGGTCCCGAAGTGCGGACCGGCGGAGTCGTGGGGCGCGGTCTCGGCGTGCCAGCCCAGGTACTCCCCCGCCTCGAGCCACGCGAGCAGCGCGTCGCCGTCGGTCGGCGGCACGGAGTCGGCCGCGCCGGTCTCGCCGCCCGCCGAGGGGTCGCTGTCGCCCTCGCTGTCGGTGCCGCCACCCGAGTCGCCGCAGGCGGGCAGCAAGAGCAGCGCGCCGCCGAGGCAGAGGGCGTGGAGGGGGGCGCGGAGGAGCGAGCGGTCGGCGGCGTGTGTCATCTCGAGAGAGTCGAACGCCGCGCGCTCCGCCGGCGTTACCGGGCTAGCTTAGGAGCGCGTCTGACACGGGCTAGAGCGACTTCGCGCCGAGGTAGCGCTCGGCCTGACCAGAGAGGATCTTGGTCGCCTCGATCATCATGGCGAAGCGCGGGTCTTGGGTGAGGCCCTTGGCGAAGCGGTAGTAGATCTGCTGGGTGACGACGGCGGTCTTAAACAGGCCGAAGCAGTAGTAGAACACGATGTCGTCCAGCGCGCGCCCGGTCTTCTCGGCGTAGCGCGCGGCGACCTGCTTGCGCGTCCAGAAGCCCGGCAGCGTGGTCGGGCCGAAGCTGATCATCTTCATCGGGTCCGGATCGTCGCGCTCGATCCAGTAGCAGAGCGCGGTCCCGAGATCCATGAGCGGGTCGCCGACGGTCGCCATCTCCCAGTCGAGCACGGCGGTCACGCGCGTGAGGTCGCCGGGGTCGAGGACCATGTTGTCGAACTTGAAGTCGTTGTGGATCAGCGCGGGCGGGCCCGACTTCGGCATGTTCTCCTTAAGCCAGGTCGCTACGGTCTCGACCGCCGGGATCTCGTCGGTCTTCGAGCCGAAGTAGCGCTTGGTCCAGCCGGACACCTGGCGCTCGACGTAGCCCTCGGGCTTGCCGAGGTCGCCGAGCCCCGCGGCCGCGTAGTCGAGGTTGTGCAGGTCGGCGAGCGTATCGACGCAGCAGCGCGAGAGCGCGGGGCCGAGGACGTTGCTGTCCATCAGCTCGCGCGGCGGTCGTCTGCGCAGGATGACGCCGCGGCGCCGCTCCATGCCGTAGAACTCGGCGCCGATGACCGACTCGTCGGTGCAGTAAAACAGCGGCGCGGGCGCGAGCGGCCAGTGCTTCGAGAGCGCCGAGAGCACCCGGTGCTCGCGGCCCATGTCGTGGGCGCGCTTGACCTTGGTCCCGAACGGCGGGCGCCGCAGCACGACCTCGCGGTCGCCGACGCGCAGCAGGTAGGTGAGGTTGGAGTGGCCGCCGGGGAACTGCTCGACCACGACCTGGGCGCTCGCCGGCTGGTCGAGGCGCTCGCGCAGGTAGGGGCCGAGCGCCTCGAGCGGCAGGCCCTCGCCGTCGCGCACGGGCGCGGTCTTGTCGACGAAGCGCGCGGTCGCGTCGGCGGGCGGGCGCTCGGCGGACGGGCGTGGCTGCTCGCGCTGCGGCGCCCGGGCCCGGTAGTCGCGGAAGATCCGGCGCGCGACGACCATCTTGTGCACCTCGTCGGGGCCGTCGTAGATCCGCGCGCCGCGCTCCTGGGTGTAGTAGTGGGCGAGGATCGTGTCGTTGGTGATGCCGAGCGCGCCGTGGACCTGAATCGCGCGGTCGATGACCTGCATCATCACGTTGGCGACGTAGAACTTGATGATCGAGACCTCCTGGCGGGCGCGGCGGAAGCCCTCGTGGTCGATCTTCCAGGCTGCCTGAAGGACCATAAGCCGCGCCGCGTTGATCTGCGCGCGGCTCTCGGCGACCCAGGCCTGGATGATCTGCTTGTCGGCGAGGGTCTCGCCGGGCCCGAGCTTGCGGGCGACCGCGCGGGCGCACATGGTCTCGAAGGCGCGCTCGCAGATGCCGATCCAGCGCATGCAGTGGTGGATGCGGCCGGGGCCGAGGCGCTCCTGCGCGATCACGAAGCCGGCGTTCTCCGGCCCGAGCAGGTTCTCGATCGGCACGCGGCAGTTCTCGTAGGCGATCTCGGCGTGGCTGTCGTAGCCGCCGCCGGCGTGCCCGAAGACCGGGATGTTGCGCACGAGGTTGAAGCCGGGCGCGTCGGTCGGGACGATGATCATGCTCGCGCGCATGTGCGGCGGCGCGTCTGGGTTGGTGACCGCCATGACGATCGCGAAGGCGGCGCCGTCGGCGGAGCTCGTGAACCACTTGCGACCGTTGAGCACCCAGTGGTCGCCGTCGCGCTCGGCCCGGCACTCGAGCTGCGTGGGGTTGGAGCCGGGGCTGTCGGGCTCGGTCATCGAGAAGCAGCTGCGGATCTCGCCGTCGGCCAGCGGCGCGAGGTAGCGGGCCTTCTGCTCGGCGGTGCCGTACTTGTGCAGGACCTCGATGTTGCCGGCGTCGGGCGCCTGCGCCCCGAGCACGTAGTGACCCAGCGGGCTGTAGCCGAGCACCTCGCTGACGAGGCCGTGCTCGAGCAGCGAGAGGCCGAGGCCGCCGATGTCCTCGGGCAGCTGCGGACCCCAGAGGCCGGCGTCCTTGGCTTTTTGGCGCGCGCCCTGGAGCTCGGCCTGGCTCTTCGGGAAGCCGTTGGCGAGCACCACCGGCTCGAGCGGGAGCACGTGCTCTTGGAGGAACGCGCGGATGTGGTCGAGTCGGTCCTGGGTCGCTTCGGGGATCGAGAAGTCCATGACGATCAGCTCAGCCTTTCGGGCGCGCGGGTCAGCGCAGGGTGAGGAGGGCGCGGCGCTGGAGGTGGGGCACGGTGTTGAAGGCGTCGAGGGTGATGTCCTCGACGTCGCGGTACTTGAAGCGGGTCATCGCGGTGTTGGCGACCACGAGGCTGGCCTTGATCGATTCCCATGGGGAGAGCGAGAGCGCGGCCGCGAGCGAGGCGCCGACGGTCCCGGCGGACGTGACGATGACCACCGTCTGCCCGCGGCCGTGCGCCCGCATGACGTCGTGGAGCCCGGAGAGCACGCGGCGGCGGAAGTCGGCGAAGCTCTCGAGCTCGGCGAGCGCCGCAGCGAGCCGCGGGTCGCCCTCGGCCCAGGCCCGCATGACGGTCCGGAACATGGTCTCGAACATCCGTCGCTCGCCCACCGGATCGTGGGCGGCGGCGGTGAAGGCCGCGGCGCGCTCGGGCTCGAACGCGCCCGCCTCGATCAGCGCCGGCAGCCCGAGCGCGACGATGCGAAACGCCGGGAATTCGCTGAAGCGCGGCTCGACCTGGGCCTCGGGGAACTGGGGCGCGTCGGAGAGCAGGCTCGCGGTGTCGACCTGACGCTTGAGCGGCCCGCTGTACACGGCGTCGGCGCGGACGCCCGCGCGCGCGAGGTACCGCCCGAGCTCCTGCGACTGGCGCTCGCCCAGCTCGGAGAGGACGTCGTAGTTGGCGGCGCCAAACGAGGCCTGGCCGTGGCGAATCACCAAGAGCGTGCTCATCCGCCGGGATGTTCCCCGCGCGGGCGGGTCGCGGTCAAGCGGCGCCCCGGACGGCGCGTGGTTATTCTGGCGGCGGCTCGATCTCGACGACGACGCCGACGAGCGCCGACGCGGGGAAGCGACCGAGCGCCCCCGAGTCCTCGCTCTCGATCCAGTTGTCCCCGCGCAGCTGCAGCGAGCCGTCGGGGTCGCGCGCGACGACGCGCTTGATGATCTGCAGACCGCGATGAAACGGATGGCGCGCGACCACGATGTCGCCGACCGCGGGCGTCTTTATGTTCGGATCAACACGTACAATTGAACCCGAGCGGAGAGCGGGCCACATGGACGCGCCCTCCACTCGGAGGGTGAGCAGCTCCGCGCGCGCGCGGTCTGTCGGGGACGGGTCGATGGCTACCCGGCGGCGGTCACCCACGGGACGTCACGCCCCTTGGACTTCCAGAACATCTCGTGAATCGTCTTCACGGTGTCGAGCAGGGCGGTGGCCTTCTCGAGGTTGACCTCCTGCTTGCACGCCGAGCACAGCTTGGCGGCGTTCCAGAACGTCTCGTGGAGGTTCGGGAAGTCCTTGAGGTGCTGGGGCTTGAAGTAGTCAGTCCAGAGGACCAGGAGCTCGTGCTTGGTCGACTCGGCCTGCTCCTCCTTGATCGCGACGTAGCGCGCCAAGGTGTTGTGAAAGGCGACCTCGGAGTCGCCCTCGTGCCGGTGCAGGGCGAGCAGCTTCTTGGTCATGGAGAGGACGGCCTCGGCCGTGACCCGCGCCGAGGCGGGGTCGTAGATGCCGCAGGGGCCGTCACAGTGGGCGCGAACGGTTTGGATGCTCATGATGGCGTTACTCCGTTACTCGAGAGGTGGAGGTCGTTGGTTAGCCGCGGGTCGGGTTCGTCTGACGGTTCATCACCGAGCGGACGAGCAAGAGCCCAAGACCGGCGATCATGAGGCCGATCGCGAGGAGCATGAACAGGGAGGGGGAGCTCGCGGCGGCGCCGTGGTCGTGGGGAATCGGCGCGGGATGGAGCATGCTGAGTGCGAGGAGATTGATCATGGGTTTGCTGACTCGAGGTTCTGGGTCCAAATGGACCAGATGGGTTTGGGTGGACTCGCGAAGTCCGGTCCCGGGGCGCATGATACTGCTCCACAGCAGAGCTGTGGCCCCGAACCGGGGAATTTTGCGGATCGGCGGCGTCCCGCCATCAGCGTGTCGGTATTGCGGGGCGCGCTTCTACCGCCGAAGCGCAACGCGCCACCGGACGAGCTGGAGGTCGGCCGGTGACGCGGTGGATCTCGCCGGCCGCAAACGCCGACCCTTGGAGCGCCTCGATCGCGTTTTCATCGTCCTCAATCGTGAGCGCCGCGGCGCTGTGCAACGACTCGACGGCGCGGTTCAGCGCGGTGACGGGCTCCGGCGCGCTCGTGGCCGAGACAGAGCCCTGACCGTTGGGTCATGTGTATCACCAACGACGTCGCCCCACGACGGCCTGCTGTTCGCATGACCTCGCGTTCCGACGTCGACGGCGGTCGCGCGGCTCGCAGGGCGTAGGGCACCACAGGGTCGATGAAAGTGACTCGCAGTATCGGCATGGAGGAAAGGCTCGCGGATTCGCCCCCGGATCGGTCTTTTTGGACACATGGTGCTAGCGACGCCTCGTAGCGAAAGCGCCCCTTCGCCGCCCTCGTGCGCAAACACTCGCTTCTCGAGGGTGCATGTTGATATTGACTTTCAAAATCCTGCTGGCAGACTTGGCGCGATGTACACCTACAGACTACCCATGGCGCGTCACGGGGCGTGGATCATCACGACGGCGCTCGTTCTCGCGGTCGGCTGCGGCGACAGCGGATCCGGCGAGACGGACTCTGGAACTGACACCGAGGGGACCGACTCCGGAGGGAGCGATGTCGTCGTCCCGGAGACCTACGAGTTCAACAGCCGCTTCGAAGATGGCAGCAGCAGCGTCTCGTACTCCGGGCAGGCCTTCCGCCAGGTGCTCATCTCGAGCCTCAAGGGCGAGATGGCGGCGATCCAGGACGAGATCGACATGGGCGCGGTGTTCACCAGCGGCGAGGTCGCGGCGCGCTTAAACTTCTATTACCAGTTCGACAGCGCGAGCGGCGGGACGCTCAACCACGGCATCAGCACCACCCCGGCGCCGCTGCAGACGACCTGGGACGATATCTCCACCGACAAGGACCTGCAGGGCAAGATCGCGGGCAACGACGAGGCCGGTCAGCACAAAGACTGGACCAAGGAGATGGTCGGCTGGGACGGCGCCGGCAGCCCCGACGCGCTGATTCAGCAGTGGTTTAACGAGGTCGACGCGCTCGCGGTCGAGTTCAGCAACGGCAACATCCCGCTCGATCCCGACGGCGGGCAAATCACGAAGTACTACATCTCGCCCGAGGGCCTCGACTACACCCAGTTGATCCAGAAGTTCCTGCTCGGCGCGATCAACTACTCGCAGGGCGCGGACGACTACCTCGATAACGACCTTGAGGGGAAGGGCCTGATGTCCGACAACACCGAGGCGGTCGAGGGCAAGGGCTACACCGCGCTCGAGCACGCCTGGGACGAGGGCTTCGGCTACTGGGGCGGCGCGATCAATTACCTCGAGTACAGCGACGACGAGATCGCTACGGCCGACGGTCGCCCCGAGTACTCGCCCGGTTACAACGACTACAACGGCGACGGCGCCATCGATCTCATCTCCGAGATCAACTACTCGGCCTCGGTCAACGCCGGCAAGCGCGATCGCGGCAGCGCGGACTCGGCGCCGACGGACTTCTCGACCACGACGATGACCGCCTTCCTCACCGGTCGGGCGATCATCGCCGCGGCGGACGGCGCGCTCTCCGACGAGCAGATGGCGGACCTCGTGGAGCAGCGAGACATCGCGCTCGACGGGTGGGAGCGCGCGCTCGCGGCGACCGCGGTTCACTACGTCAACGACACGATCAAGGACATGAACGCGTCGGACTACAACTTCGCCGATCACGCCAAGCACTGGGGCGAGCTCAAGGGCTTCTTGCTCGCGTTGCAATTTAGCCCGCACTCGCAGGTTAGCGACGCGGATCTCGCCACGGCGCACTCGCTCGTCGGCACCGCCCCAGTGCTCCCGGGGACCGGCGCTGAGGCCGACTACATCAACGACCTGATCGCCGCGCGCGATATCCTCGGCAGCTCCTACGGCTTCGACGCGGCGAACCTCGGCGACGCGAACGGCGAGAACGGCTGGTAGCCTCCGGGCGGATTGCCGTGCATGCTGCCCGCCGTGACCATGCCCACGCGAAGGAGACGATGAACATGTCCGCGAGTTCGCAACGTTCACCGCGCAAGGCGCTGCACTACGGCGTCGCTGCGCTCCTGTTCATCGCGTGGGCCTGCTCCGGCGGAGGCGGCGAGAGCGAGAGCGCGGGCGAGACCGAGGGTGGAGCCGTCGAGTACGACGGCCAAGCCGTGCTCCAGAGCGCCGCCGACAACGTGATGGGGCCAGTGACCGAGGCCTTCAACGCGCAGGTCTCCGCCCTCGTGACCGCGACGCAGGCGCACGCGGACGCCGGGAGCGACGAGACGCTCGCGGCGGCGCGTGCGGCCTGGGGCGAGGCGATGGACGCCTGGCAGGTCGTCGACGCGCTCCAGCTCGGGCCGATCGGATCGAGCTCGGACTCGGTGGGCGGCGCCGATCTCCGCGATGAGGTGTACTCGTGGCCGACCGTTAACACCTGTCGCATCGACCAGGAGCTCGTGGCCGCGGGCTACGAGGATGCCGACTTCGTCGGTACGCGCTTGGTCAACGTCTACGGCCTTGACGCGATCGAGTACCTGCTGTTCCACGACGGCCCCGACAACACCTGCGCGCCGCAGATCGACATCAACGCGGAAGGCAGCTGGGACGCCCTCGGCGAGGTCGAGCTGGCGACGCGGCGCGCCGTGTACGCGGCCGTTGTCGCCGAGGCGCTCGCTACACCGGCAGCGTCGATCGCGGCCGCGTGGGCCCCCGGCGGTGAGTTCGCTACGGCCTTGGGCGCGCCCGCCGACGGCGCGACGTACCGGACCCAGACCGAGGCGCTCAACGAGCTGATCCGCGCGTTGTTCTACCTCGACAAGATGGTCAAGGACACGAAGGTCGCGCGTCCCGCAGGGATTCGTGATTGCAGCGGCGCGACCTGTCTCGACGGTCTCGAGTCGCAATGGGCGGCGCGCTCGAGGGAGCACGTGCTCGCCAACCTTCGCGCCTACCGTATGCTCTTCCTCGGCGGCGAGAGCCCCGACGCCGGCAGCGGTTTTGATGATCTGCTGATCACGCTGGGAGAGGAAGCCCTCGCGCAGACGGCGGTCGCCGACATCGACGCCGCGATCGCGGCGGTCGAGGCCATACCAGGCAGTTTCGCCGACGCGCTGGTGGCCGACGAGAGCGCGCTCGACGTCGCGCACGAGAAGATCAAGGTCGTGACGGACCTACTCAAGGGGGACCTCGTGACGTTGCTGACGCTGAACGTCCCGAGCGAGGCGGCGGGTGACGCCGACTGAGGGCGTCGTCGAGCACGCGCACGCGTCAGACGTAGTCCCCGCGCTCGCGCGGCTGTTCGAGCGTCTCGTCGTGACCGCGCGCGAGCCGCTCGGGCTCGTGCTCGATCCGTCCGCCCGCACCTATTGGTTGTTCTTGCTCGCTGCCGCGTTGACGGCGGTCGTGGTGCTCGCGCTGCAGCGCGCCCGCGGGCAGTCGGTCGCGCTGGCCGAGGTTCCGCGCCGCTGGCTGCATCGCTCGGCGCGCGTCGACTACGGGCTGATCCTCGTCAAGCCGCTGCTCGCGGCCATTGTTGTGCTGCCGGCGGGGCTCTCAGCCTGGGGCCTGGCGGTCGCGCTCGTGCGTCAGCTCGATCGCTGGCTCGGCGTGCCCGATGCGCCAGCGGTCCCCGCGCTGATGATCGCGGCGATCTACACGATCGTCCTGTTTGTGCTCTGGGACGCGAGCCGATACATCCTCCATCGATGGATGCATCGCTTCCCGGTCCTTTGGTCGTTCCATCAGGTCCACCACTCCGCCGAGGTCCTGACCCCGCTCACGCTCTACCGCACGCACCCGGTCGAGAGCGCGCTGTACACCCTGCGGGGGATCCTCGTCAGCGGCCTCGTCACGGGCGTGTTCTTCTACTGGTTCCGGCGCGACGCGGTCGAGCTCGAGCTGCTCGGGATCAACGCGCTCGGCTTCTTGTTCAACATGATCGGCGGCAACCTCCGCCACAGCCACATCTGGTGGAGCTGGGGTGAGCGTATGGAGCGTTGGTTCATCAGCCCTGCGCAGCATCAGCTGCACCATCAACGCGACGAGCGGAGTCAACGCGTGAATTACGGGACGGCGCTGGCGATCTGGGATCGCGCTGCGGGCAGCCTGCAGACCGCGAGCGCGGCGCTCGTCCGCGACGACTTTGGTGTCGCCGAAGCGGCGCGCAACCACGACCCTCGCGGGCTGCTCTCGGCGCTTATCGACCCGGTGATCGCAGCCGGCGTGGGCCTCGGTCGTCGGCTCGGGCGCGGCTCGACGACCGGGCTGATGGCGCTCGTGGGGGTCGCGGGACTCATGAGCGCGCCGGCGCTCACCCACGCGGCGCCCGCTCCCGCGCCAGAGGACGAGGCGGCGGATGTCGATTTGGACCTGTCTGAAGAGCCTCGTGCGAATGAGCCCGGCGGCGACGAGGTCGACCTCGACCTCAGCGATCTCTCCGACCAGCCCGCGGACGCGCCCGCCGGAGACGAGGCGACCGGCGAAGGCGCGGACAGCGAGGCCGACGCGGGCGCGAGCGCGGCGTCCCCGGTCAGCGTGACGCGCACGCGCGGGCCCGACCTCCAGACCGACACGGTCTCGATCATCGGCGATCCCGAGCGCCTGCCGCGGGTCGTCGGCTCGGCCTACGTCGTCGACGACGCGACCCTCGAGCGCCGGGAGAATGACGATATTCACCGCGTGCTGCAGGCGGTGCCGGGCATCTACGTGCGCGGCGAGGACGGCTTCGGCCTGCGCCCGAACATCGGCATGCGCGGCGTCGACCCCAACCGCAGCTCGAAGGTCACGCTGATGGAGGACGGCGTCCTGCTCGGCCCAGCGCCCTACGCCGCGCCGGCGGCCTACTACTTCCCGGTGATCACGCGCATGGTCGGCGTCGAGGTGTTCAAGGGTCCTTCGTCGATCCGCTACGGGCCCAACACCATCGGCGGGGCGATCAATCTGCAGACCCGCCCGATCCCACGGTCCAACAAAGCGGGGCTTGATCTGGGCGTCGGCCAGTACGGCTACGGCAAGGCTCACGGCTACTGGGGGACCAGCTGGAAGCGTTTCGGCGTGCTGATCGAGGGCGTGCGCCTGCAGTCGAGCGGCTTCAAGGAACTCGACGGCGGCGGCGACACCGGCTTCGGCAAGAACGAGATCATGGTGAAGGGTCGCGCCCACGGGGACCCGGGGGCGCGCGTCTACCAGCAGTTCGACATCAAGCTCGGGCTCTCGACGGAGCGCTCGAACGAGACCTACCTCGGGCTGAGCGACGCTGATTTCCTTGAAAATCCCTATCGTCGCTACGTCAGCTCAGGGCGCGACGAGATGAACTGGCTGCGCACGCAGGCCCAGATCTCGCACCTGGTCGCGCTCGGCGAGCGCTTCGAATTCCAGATCACGGCCTACCGCCACGACTTCTCCCGCTCGTGGAACAAGTTCAACGGCTTCCGCGGCGCGGACATCCGCGACGTGCTCAACTACCCCGACAGCGGGCAGTCGGCGGTCTACCTCGCGGTCCTGCGCGGTGAGGAGGACTCGATCGGTCCGGAGCAGACGATCCTGATCGGCGACAACCAGCGCAGCTACGTCTCGCAGGGCGTCCAGGCGGTCACGCGCGTGCGCTCGAAGACCAAGTTCGTCGATCAGGACATCGAGATCGGCGCGCGGGTGCACTACGACGAGATCCTCCGCAACCACACCGAGGACGGCTTCTCGATGGTCTCCGGGACCCTCGTGCCGACAGGGGAGGAGACCCAGCGTACCGCCGATAATCGCGGCGTAGCGATCGCGGGCGCGTTTCACCTGCACGACGAGATCACGATCGTCGACCGCGTCACGGTCGCGCCTGGCGGCCGCCTCGAGATCATCGAGACCAGCTTTCGCAACCGGCTCGCGGCGGACATGACCGAGCCCGTCAAGAACCTCGACGTGGCGTTTATGCCAGGCGTCGGTCTGCACGTTGAGGTGACGCGCTGGCTCGGCGTCCTCGCGGGCGTGCACTCGGGCTTCTCGCCCGTCTCGCCGGGGCAACCAGAGGACGTGAAGCCGGAGCGCAGCGTCAACTACGAGGGCGGGCTTCGGGCGCGGGCGGGCGGGCTCAAGGCCGAGGCGATCGGCTTCGTCACCGACTACTCCAACCTCACGGGCGAGTGCACTTTCGCGCAGGGCTGCGACGACATGGACGTCGGCCAGCAGTTCAACGCCGGCGACGTGTTCACGGCCGGCCTAGAGGCGCTCGCGGGGTACCGTCACGACTGGGCGCGCGGCTGGCTCCAGGGCCAGGCCACGTACACCTACACGTGGTCGCGCTTCGGCTCGACTTTCTCCTCCGGGAACCCGCAGTGGGGGGACGTCGAGGAGGGCGATCTGCTGCCGTACGTGCCCGCCCATGTCGCCGGGCTCGGGCTCGCCGGCGGGATGCGGCGCTTCCAGCTCCACGGTGATCTCCGCTATATCGGCGAGATGCGGGATGTCCCCGGGCAGGGGCCGATCGACGACATCGAGCGCATCGCCGCCAACGTCGTGCTCGATCTCGGGGGTGGCGTCTTGGTGACGGATCACGTCTCGCTCTACACCGTGTTTCGCAACGTCACCGCCTCAAAGTACATGGTCGCGCGGCGACCCTTCGGCGCCCGCCCGGGGCGGCCGTTCTCCTTCATGGTCGGCCTCAAGGCGAGCTTCGGCTGAGCGCGCCAGGCCGTGCGTGAAGCCCTGAGAGACAGATTGAACCCTCGATGACGATCCGACGCTTTTCATGCAAGACTTAACGCTCTACGAGTTGCTCGCGCAGGCGGGCTGGACCGTTGTCCCGATCTACCTGTGCTCCGTGTTCGCGGTCGCCATCGGCGTGCGCAAGTATCTCGACCTTCGCGCCGCGCAGCTCCACGACACCGCGTGGATCGAGCCCGCGCTCGATCGTCTGCGTCGCGGCGACTACGAGGGCGCGAGCGAGGCCGCCGGGCGCTCGCGCAGCCCGGCCGCTGCGGTGATCCGCGGGCTCGTCCGCGCGCTCGCCGAGCGCCCGGAGCACGCCGAGGCCGAGGCCAAGCGCGTCGGCATGGAAGAGCTGCAGCGACTGGGTCGCTACAACCGCACGCTCGCGCTCGTCGCCGAGATCGCGCCGCTGCTCGGGCTGCTCGGCACCGTCGTCGGCATGGTCGACCTGTTCATGGGCATCCAGAGCTCCGCGCACGGCAACGTCGAGATGGCGCAGCTGTCCTCGGGCATCTGGAAGGCGCTGCTGACCACGGCGGCGGGCCTGACGGTCGCCGTGCCGACCCTCGCGCTGCACGCCTACTTCCGCAGCCAGCTTGATCGAGTGCGCGCGCAGCTGACTGGGGTTGTCCAGCGGTTCATGTACGTCGCGCCAGGTGAGGAGCGCGCGCGTCGAGGAGCTCGCGCGGGATGATCGACTTTCGCGAGACCGAGGAGAACCACCCGCGGGTCAATCTCTCGGCGTTGATCGACGTCGCCTTCATCCTGGTGATCTTCATCGTGCTCGCGGCGAGCTTCCGACAGGAGCGCGACATCGAGATCGAGCTGCCCGAGACCGACGCGGTCCAGCCGAAGAACGCCGAGGGCCTCGAGGTCATCGTCCGCGCCGACGGCTCGATCCGCGTCGAGGGCCGAGAGGTCGCGCGCGCGCAGGTTCGCGCGACGCTCGAGGAGCTGCGGGGTCGTCACACCACCGTGATGCTCTCGATCGATCGCGCGGCCGCGGCCCAAGCGGCGGTCGAGGTCCTCGCCGACGCCCAGTCGGCGGGCTTTGAGTCGGTGGCGATCGCCACGCGCGAGCGAGGACGCGAGGGGTGAAGCGCGCGCTCGGCCCGTTGCTCGTCGCGGCCTCGGCCCACGGCGCGCTGCTTCTGATCACGATTCACCTCGATCCGGTCGAGGCGCCACCCGAGGTGGTTCGTGTGCGCCTGCCGAAGCCGCCCGAGCCCAAGCCTGAGCCGCCGCCGCCCGAGCCTGAGCCGCCGCCACCGGAGCCCGAGCCGCCGCCGCCCGAGCCGATACCGCCCGAGGCGCCGCCAAAGCCACCGCCGCCGGAGCCACCGCCGGAGCCAAGTCCGCGCCCGCGCCCCAAGCCCGCGCCGGAGGATCCCCGCGCGAGTCGGCCTCCGCCGCCCGAGTCGCCTGCTCCCGAGGCGCCGCCGCCGGTCAAGCCGCCGCCGGTTAAGCCGCCCCCGCAGCCCCAGGCGAAGCCTCCGCCGTCTCCCACGCCGTCTCCCAAACCCGATATGCGTGCGTTCGGCCGTGGCGTGCACGGCTCGGTCAAGCGGGAGAAGCGCTATCCGGTGGCCGCGCGCCGCCTCGGCCTCGAGGGGAGGTGCACCGTTCGACTCACGATCAACAAGCATGGGGCGCTGGTCGGCGCGCCGAAGATCGTTCGCTCGACGGGGCACACGGTGCTCGACGACGAAGCCCTTCGCATGGTCCAACGCGCCGCGCCCTTCGCCCCGCTGCCGGCGGGCTTCGGGAAGCCGACCATGACCATCGTGATCCCGCTCGACTTCAAGCTGCGTGGATCGTGATCGAGGGACGCTCAGAGCATTCCCGGGAGCACCTGCACCATCAGCCAGAGGACAGCGGCGAAGCCCGACAGCAGGACGACCGCGCCGACCCGCCGGAGCTTCCGCATCTGCCACCACATCAAGATCCCGGTGAGGCACCACAGCAAGAGGCAGCCCGCGGTGAGGTCGACGAACAGCGCGTGGACCCAGCGCGCGCCGACGCTGTCTGGGTACATGTGCGTCATGTGCAGGCGCATGAGCAGGCGCTTGATCTCCGCGGGCCGCTCATCCGGGCGCTCAAAGTGGAGCTCGCGCTTCGCCGGCTGGTACTCGACCACCCACGGCTCGCCGTCGACGCGCGCGCCGAAGCGCAGGGTCGGCGCGCGCTCCAGCTCGAGCGTCATCGTGGAGTCGGCGGCCTCTTGGGCCAGGTAGGTGTCGGCGACGCCCCGCGCCATCGCCTCCCACGCGGCCGCGTCCCGACCTTCGGGATCGATCGGCGCGAGCGGCTCTAGCGACGGCGGGCGCTCCTTGGGCTCGGGATCCGAGAGTCGGATCGAGCCGTTGCCCGACGACGCGCTGAGGAAGACGCGCAGCTCTTGGGCGCCCAGCGTGCCCTTCGCCCGAAGGGAGCCCTCGTAGCTCGGCGGCGGCAGATCGTTGAGCACGACCCCCGGCCCGAGCTGTTCGGCGACGCGGAGCGCGAGCATGTCGGCAGCCGGCGTCGCCTTCGTGACGCCCGGCGGCAGATCGCTGCGACCGAAGCGGAGGTAGGCACTGTCACCCCCGAGACCCGGGTGGTTAAAGAACAGGCCGGTGATCCCGTAGAGGCACACCCAGGGCAGGAGCGCGAGCCCGCAGTACAGGTGCGCGCGTCGTGACCAGCGCAGCAGTCGCGTTCGCCAGGGGAGAGTGCGCGCGTCGAGCTTCGTGCGTCCGGGCTGGCTCATTTGGGGTAATTATGAAAATGGTTTTCAATAAGCAAGCATTCGAAGAAGCGCGATATCGAGCACGCTCCGTTTAGATGCCATAATTTTGCCATTTACGCGGATAATTATCGCTAGCGAGACCATTCAGCATCGGCAGTTGAAAATAGAATTCAATTAAGCGCTCGCGGCGCCTACTCACCGCCGATACGGGGGATCGTGAAGTCCTCGGGCGATTTCAACAGCAACTGCGGGTTCGCCTGGGCTGCCGAGACCACATTCAGGGTCCCGCGGACCTCGAGCTCGAGCCCGCGCTGAGGAGCTTGTTGCGCCCGTTGATAGCGACCTCGGGTGAGCTCTGCCAGATCGTTGCGAGGTACTCGTGGATCGCCTTGAAGGCGTCGCTCGACACCCTCTAGCTCTGTTCAAACAAGAGCTACGTCCGGCGTCGCGCTCGCGCGGGCGTTGGCGCAGGCGCACAGCCCGAGCAGCACGAGCCGACGGCCTCAGGCGCCGGGCTCGTCGTCGCTCCCGGTGCAGCTCGAGATCCCCAGGGTCTGCTCCTGGTACTCGCAGTAGGCCTGCACGAGCGCGTCGCTGTGCGTCTGGGCGGCGACCGCGTCGTCATCGCGTATCGCCGCGTTATAGCTGTCCCAGCTGCTCTCGATCCCCGCGACATCGAAGCCCGCGTCGCGCATATCGGGGTAGAGCAGCTTTGTGTAGATCGAGCCCTCGACCGAGCCCTTGTAGCCGGCGGGGACACCGACCTCGCCGAGGTCGAGCGCCTGGCTCGCGTAGGTGCGCGTGCGCTTGGCGAACGCGACGTTCATCTCGCGGATGATGACCGCGGGATCGATCGCGTCGGGTTCCCCCGCGAGCATCGCCTTGACGATCGGGATGCCCGGCGTGTTGCGCTCCTCCAGGCGGTGCTCAAACATTTCGAACCAACGCAGCGCGCGTCGGGCCGCGAGCGCGTCGCCGTCGGACTGGGCGAGGGTCGCGAAGTGTGACACGTGCCGATGGATCACCCGGTACTGATCCTTCTCGACGATCTGCTTGGCCGGGAGCGCCAGCCACTCGTCGAGCGCCGCGGCCGGCGGCTCTCCGATCAGCCCGTCGTGCCCCGTGACGAAGCCGTCGTCGACCTCGGCGGCGATGACATCGACGTAGTCGCCGCTCCAGCCCTCGGCCGTGAGCGCGGCGGGCTTCCACGCGCCCTCCCAGATACAGTGACCGTCGTCCCAGACCGTGTAGGGATCAGGTGTGCCGAGGCCTGGTGCCGCGATGTACGTGCGCATCCCCTCGAGCAGCGACTGCATCACCCACAGCGACGCGTCGATCAGCGCGAGCTCGCCGCCGTCATTGAGCGCGTCGAGGATCGCGGAGTCGTCCACGCGCCCGTTCTCGCCGTCGAGACGCTGCACGTACTTCTGCAGCGCGGTGCCGTCGTAGGCCGCGAGCATCGCCGCGCTGTCGCCCGATGCGGCCGTGAACGCCGCGTACTGGGCCATGGCGTCGACGCAGTCCTGCGAGACGCTATCGCCGAGATCGCTGGTGTTCCCGCCCGTAGTGTTCGCCGCCGAGTCGCTGCTCTCCGAGTCGCTGTCGGTCTCGCCGGCGCCGCTGTCACCACACCCGAGGGGTGGGAGCAGCAGCAAGCAGGGGATCAAGGGGGAGAGAAGAAGAGAGTGCCGTCGCATGGCGAAAAGTTCAGCTGGTCGCGCGAAGCGCTCGTTCCTAGATATTGAAAATTGTTTTCACTGGCAAGCCATGTGGATCACTCAGAATCGGCGTTGGGGCGCGCGCGTGGCGCTTGACTGGTCGTGGTGCCGGTGCTACTCCGGGCCCGAAAGTGAAAACGGCTTTCAAAATTGGGCCCGTCCTGCTCGTGATGGCGGTCTCCGGGTGTGTGTATCTAGAGACCGACCCCAAGAGCTTCGCGGGGGAGGGCTTGCCCGCGGAGGTCGAGAATTGCCCCGCCTGCGCGCTCGAGGAGCAGCCGCTGCGTGGAGAGCTGATCGCGTTCGTCAACGCGCGGCTGTCGAGCCGCGCGGCCAATTACACGGTCAACTACCCGATCGCGGCGGAGGACTGCGACGGGGTGGAGCTCGGCTGCTACGTCGGGCCGGCGATCTATCTGTACGACCCGACGCCGGAGTGCGAGGACGGCTCCGATGATTGTCGGCTCTCGCGGCTCGGGCACCTGTGGCTCGACGAGCGACTCGGCGCGATCTCGGTCGTGGACGAGTCGCTCAAGCGCTTCACGCTGCGCGACATCGCGTGGCATCCGGGATATGGCCTTTGGGGCATCTCCTATGACTCGCTCAACGACGAGTGGGGGCTGGCCGCCTTCGACGTCTCTGACTGGACGCGCGCGGACAACCAGATCGGCGTGACGCGCTACGCCGTGCGGGCCGGCCCGATCGGCGCGGAGACGACGGATCCTTGCTACTGGCAGTTCAACATGTCGGCGCTGGGCTTCGTCGGCAACACGCTCTACGCCGGCTCGGCCGGCGGCGAGGGGGCGCTGTACCGCGTCGACTCGAAGTTCTTGCTCGCGCCGGGGCACTCGGTGCACCCCAACGACTCGAGCGGCGACCCTGACTACTACGCCGACCGCACGCTGTGCTCGGTCGTCACGCAGTTCAGCGACAGCCGCGGGATCGCGGGGGACATCACCCGTACGCGCGACGAGGAGCTGCCGTTGGCGACGATCGACGCGCAGCTCGACGACAGCGAGCTCTCGATCGGGCGCAACGCGCTCTACGCGTTCACGGGCGACGGGATGCAGGACCAGGGCCCGTTCTTCGACGAGCTCGAGAGCGGGCAAAAAATCGACTCGCTCGCGCGCGTCGACGGCGTGCTCTACGGGCTCGACACCCGCGGCAAGGTCTTCGTGATCGAGGAGCCGGCGATCCCCGGCGGCAACGACTGGTCGATCCGCGAGCACGACGACCTCGCGCCGCTGTTTGACGAGGCCGAGTTCGGCCTGCTCGTGCGCGGCGCGACGGTCGTGCGCGTCGACTAGCGCGCTGGCGACAGACGACAGCTGAGGACTGCTGGGCTCTTCCTGACGTACGTTTGGTGATGACGGTCTCGACTACAGCATGGACGCTGTACTCGCTGCTGGCCCTGGCCGCGAGCCCGCGCGAGTACGAGGGTCCGACGACGCTCGCTGCGGAGGTGCCCGCGCCGGAGGCGGCCACGCCCGCGCCGGAGCCCGCGCCCGCGCCCGCGGTCGCTGCGGACGAAGTCCCGACCGAGGAGGTCTTGACGGAGGAGGTGCCGACCGAGCCCCTCGCCGGTCAGGAGGAGGAGGACGCGATCGAGGTCGACGGCGGGCGCGAGCGCACGGTCGTGGTCTCGACCAACCTGCTCGGGGACGGCAAGCGCATCGACGCCTTCCGTCACGTCGGCGGTCGCTCGATCGTCGGCCTCGACGACGCCAGCGCCCGCGGCTTCGCGTCGATCGGCGAGGCGCTGCAGGCGTCGACCGGCGTGCGCGTGCTCGAGACCGGCGCCTCGGGGATCGGCAGCGTCAGCACCAAGCTCAACGTCGGCGTGCGCGGGGCCAACCCCAAGCTCTCGAAGAGCGCCACGGTGATGCTCGACGAGATCCCGCTGCAGCCGGCGCCCTACGGCCAGCCCGAGCTGTCGCTGTTCCCGGTCTCGATGTTCACGATCGCCCGGGTCGACACGGTGCGCGGCGGCGCGACGGTCCGCTTTGGCCCGCGGACCTCGGGCGGCGTGATCAACCTGGTCTCGAAGCCGATCCCGGAGAACCCGACGCTGTCGGTCTTCGCCCAGTCCGATCACTTCGGCGACGCCGCGGTAGCGACCTCCTACGGCGGCACGCACCGCAAGCTCGGGATGTACTTCGAGTACGCGCCGCGCTTCGGCCGGAGCTTTCGCGAGCACAGCGAGTTCCAGGCCCACGGCGGGCTGATCAAGCTCTCGTACCCCGTGACCTCGAAGTTCTCGCTGCTCTCGACCACGCACCTGTTCTACGAGCGCAGCAACCTGCCCGGCGGGCTGTACCGCTTTCAGTTCGACGAGAATCGGCTCCAGAGCGTGCGCGAGAGCGACTACTTCGAGGGCTCGCGCGTGGGCACGGCGCTGCGCGGTCGCTGGCGGCCCAAGGACGATCACGAGCTGCAGGTGCTCGGCTGGTACAACTACACCGATCGTATGTCGGTCATGCGCGACGATCGCGACCGCGAGTGGGCCGAGGCGCCGGTGCGCAACTTCGTGCCGCGCTCGTACAACGTGTTCGGGGCCGAGTCTCGCTACGCGTTCCGCGTCGACAGCCCCAAGCGCAGGCTGTTCCAAGACTTCACCTTCGGCGCGCGCGCGATGTACGAGATCGGCACGGATCAGCGCTGCATCGAGTTCCTCGACGAGCTCGGCACCACGAAGAGCAGCTACCAGCTGCGCGACGAGGACATCGAGCCGTGCGTGCAGCTGCTGCGCCGCGGGATCGTCGACGAGTACGACAACCGCGTGCGCCTCGACAACGACGGGCGCTACGCCGGCTACGCGCTGTTCGCCGACGACAAGCTGCACCTGCTCGACGGGAAGATGGCGATCTACGGCGGCCTGCGCCTCGAGCTGATGAATTTCGGGATCCGCAACAACCTCGCCGAGTCGTTCATCCAGCGCTTCTTGGTCAACCCGTCACCCGCGGTCTCGATCTGGGGGACGCCGCGCGACGAGGTGTCGCTGTTCATCAGCTACGGTCGCTCGCTCGGCGCGCCGAGCTTCAAGATCGCGGACGCCTCGGCGACGGAGGAGGGCGAGCGCTTCGAGCTCGAGACGATCAACCAGTTCGAGCTCGGCGTGAAGCTGCTCGAGCTGCAGGGCGTCTACCTCGAGCTCACCGGCTGGTACCGCGACATCCACAACATGGTCGACTCGGGCTTGCAGAGCTCGGACCTGATCAACGGGGCGTGGGCGAGCGGCGCCGAGAGCGATCTGAGCTGGGCGCCGGGGGACATCTGGGAGCCGGTCGAGGGCCTCGAGTTCAACGTCGGCTACGCCTTCACCTACTCGCGGATCACCGACAGCAACTCCCCAGGCACCGTCGGCAACCTGCTGGCGTGGTACCCGATCCACGAGGCGTGGGGCGGGATCAGCCAGGAGTTCCCCTGGGGCCTGCGCTTCGGGACCAACGTCTACTGGCAGGACGAGCAGTTCACGGACTACGCCAACACAGAGAGCGAGGACGACCAGCCGTCGGGGCCGGCCGGGGGCGCCGGCGTCGGCAAGATCCCCGGCTACGCGCGCTGGGACGCCTACCTCGGGGTGCGGCGCGCGGTCGGGGCTCGCCTGGCGACGCGTCTCGAGTTCACGCTCGGCGTCAAGAACATCCTCGACGCCGAGTACTTCTTCCGCAGCGACGACACCAACGCGGGGCTCTACGCCGGGCGCCCGCGGACCTTCTATATCAACTTCGGGATCTCGCACGAGTTCGCCAAGCGTCGCCGCCGCGCGACCACGCGACGGCGGACGTCGCGGCAGCGGTTCTGGGACCGCTCGCGCGCGCGGGCCCAGTATCGCCTGTACCGAGGGACAGCCACGCGGGGCGCCCAGGGGGTCTTGTAGCCGGTGGCGACTTCGCGGCGCGCGTACTTTCGCTGGCACCAGGCCGTGGGTCTAGGCGTCGCGCTGTTCGCCGTGCTGATCGCGCTGTCGGGCTCGGTGCTCGTGTTCCGCGGGCAGTTTAAGGTCCCGCCGCCGAAGGCGCCGGCGGCCCCGCGGACGATCACGCTCGACGCGATGGTCGAGCGCGCGGTCGCGGCGGGCGATGGCTCGCCGGCGACGGACCTGACGATCCCCCAGGCCGAGGGCGCGCCGTACCAGGTCTGGCTCGACGATGACGCCGAGACGGTCGTGTACCTCGACGGGGCCGGCGAGGTGATCGAGACGCGCGCGACCGCGGGCGGCTTCACGCGCTGGGTGTTCCAGATCCACACGGGGGAGCTGATCGGCCTCCCGGGTCAGGCGCTCGCGCTGCTGACGGGCCTGGGGCTGTGCGCGCTCACGTACACGGGCGTGGCGATGATCCTGAGCCGGCGTCGGCGCCGACGCGCGTGACTTGACCTCGACGCGCGCGTGCGGTTCTCTGCCGACTCCCGCGCCCAGCCGACGCGGAGCGGAGCGCCTGATGAGCATGATCCTGCGGGAGCCCAACAGCACGGGGACGGTGGTCGAGTTCGCGCTCGATCGCGTCGTCTACCAGTCGCGGACGGAGCATCAGGAGCTGCTGATCGCCGACACGCAGGCCTTCGGCCGCACGCTGTTCCTCGACGGGGTGGTCCAGTCCTGCGAGCGCGACGAGGCGATGTACCACGAGACCCTGGTGCACCCCGGGATGCTCGCCCACGGCGCGCCGCGGCGCGTGCTCGTGGGCGGGACGGGCGAGGGCGCCTCGGTCCGGGAGGTCCTGCGCCACCCCGCGGTCACGCGGGTCGTGACCTGCGACCTCGACGACGAAGTGGTCCAAGCTGTCCGTGAGCACATGCCGGGGCTCGAGGCGGGGGCGCTCTCGGATCCGCGGGTCGACTACCAGATCGCCGACATCGCCGACGTCATCGACGCGTCCCCCGACGGCGACTTCGACGTCGTCATCCTCGACATCACGGACCCGATGGAGGACGGCCCGTCGATGGCGCTGCACTCGGTCAGCTGGTACCGCCGCGTCGCGCGGGTGCTCGCCGAGGACGGCGTGCTGATCGTGCAGTCGGGCGAGATGGACGTGGTCGACATGGAGCTGCCGAGGGCGGTGCGCTCGACGCTGCTCGAGGTGTTCCCGTGGACGCACCTGCTGCACCACTACGTGCCCAGCTTCCACGCGTTCTGGACCTTCACGCTCGCCGCGCGCGGGCCCCTCGAGCTGCTGCCCGCGGACCTCGGCGAGCGGATCGCGGCGCTCTCGGGCACGCGCGTGTACTGCGAGGTCGCGCACCGCAAGATGATCGAGGTGCCGCCCTACCTCGCGCCGATCCTGCAGCAGCCGGTCCCGCCGATCGAGGAGCCGAGCGACGTGCCGCTCTACACCGGCGCGCGCAAGACCTGAGCGTACGACCATGTCCTGGGGACGAACGAATCGCCTCATCATCGCCGCGGCGGAGCGGCTCGGGGTCGACGCGTCGCCGCTGACCGAGGCCGTGCACACCGACTTCTTGATGCGCCTGACGCCGCGCGACGGCGGGCCGGGCGTGGTCATCAGCAAGACGCGCTCGCCCTTCCTGACCCAGGTCGCGCAGACCCTCAGCAACAACAAGCTCGTCAGCCGCGCGCGGCTCGCGGCCCACGGCGTGCCGGTCGTCGAGGGCGTGATCGTCGACGACGACGACGACGATCCGCGCACGCCTCCGGTCGCGGCGCTCCTCGAGCGCTGCGGCGCGGTGATCGTCAAGCCGAATTGGGGCAACCGCGCGCGCGGGCTCAGCGGGCCGCACCGCTCGCTCGACGCCGTGGCGCGGGCGTGCCGCTGGGCCCAGGCCTGCGACCGCGACAGCGAGGCGTTGGTGGAGCGCTTCGTGCCGGGGACCAACCTCCGCGTCTCGGTGATCGGCGGGCGCGCGGTCGCGGCCGCGGAGATCCAGCGCCCGATCCTGCGGGGCGCGGAGAGCTGCGCGGCGCAGATCGCCGCGCTCAACCGTGACCCGAGGCGGGCGCGCGCGCACGAGGAGCTGCTCGGCCTCGACGTGATGCCGGCGGGTGACATCATCGCGCCGATGCTCGAGGTCCACGGCCTCGCGCTCGCGGCCGCGCCCCCGGCGGGCGCGTCGATCGAGCTGTACTCCGAGGAGCGTGAGATCATCGATCGCACCGATGAGCTGGACCCGGGGTGGGGCGCGCTGGCCGAGCGCGCGTGCTCGCTGCTCGGCGTCGACGTCGGCGGCGTCGATCTGCGCGGCCCGCTCGCCGCCTTCACGCGCCCGCCGGGCTCGTCGGGGGAGGCGGTGCTGCTCGAGGTCAACGTGCTGCCGGCGCTGCACCTGCACGCGCTCCCGACCCAGGGGAAGCCGCGCCCGGTGTTCGAGGCCTTCGTCGCCTACTGCCTCTCGCTGCCGGGCGCGCCGCCGCCCCGCGCGGTGGTCGGTGTGTAGCGGCTACGCGGCCGCGCCGTCGAGATCGATGGGTAGCGAGGGCTCGCGGCCGTGATCATCGGACAGCTCTTTGGGCCAGGTGACGCCGACGTGGGCGCGCGCGGCCTCGACGGCCTCGTGCGTGGTGAAGAAGAAGCGGCGCTCGCCCAGGCGCGCCGCGAGGCCGTCGCGGCACAGGACGTCGCGGGCCGGGCCGGGGGCGCGCGCGAAGAAGAACTCGACCCCGCGGGCGCGCAGCGACTCGATGAATTCGCCGAGGGCGGCGACCGCCGAGGCGTCGAGGTACGCGACCCCGCCCGCGTCGAAGACCACGGCCTGCACCGGCGCGTCGCCGGGCGCGCCGAGGCGGGCGTCGATGCGCGCCTGCAGCTTCTGGACGTTGGCGAAGAACAGCGGCGCGTCAAAGCGAAGGATGACGACGCCGGGGAGCTCCACGGCCTCCTCGTAGCGCAGCACGTTGCGGTAGGCCTCGGTGCCGGGGAGCCGCCCGAGCACGGCGCTGTGCGGGGCCGCGGCCCGGCGCACGAAGACCGCGAGCGAGAGCGCGACGCCGGCGGCGACGCCTGCAGTGATACCGATGACGAGCGTGGACGCGAAGGTCGCGAGCATGACGGCGAGGTCCCTGCGCTCGACGCGGTACAGCTGCACCGCGGTGCGCCAGTCGAACAGGCTGAAGACCGCGACCATGATGATCGCCGAGAGCACCGGCTTGGGCAGGAAGTAGAACGCCGGGGTCAGAAACAGCAGCGTGAGCCCGACGAGCGCGGCCGTGATGACGCCTGAGAGCCGCGAGCGCGCGCCCGCCTGGAAATTGACGGCCGTGCGCGAGAGCCCGCCCGCGACCGGGTAGCCGCGAAACAGCCCGGCGCCCATGTTGGCGACGCCGAGCGCGATGAGCTCGCGGTTGGGGTCGATGGTCGAGGCCGCGCTGCGATCGCTGTCCTTGCGCGCCGTCGCCAGCCCCGAGGAGATGGCCTCGAGGAACGACAGGAGCGCGATGACGAGGGCCGCCGAGAGCAGGTCGAGCGCGAGCGCGAGGTCGATCAGCGGGAGGCGCGGCGTCGGCAGCCCCGCCGGGACCGCGCCGACGATCGCGACGCCGAGCTCGTGAAGCCCCAGGCCCCAGACCGCGAGCGATCCGCCGATGACCACGACCAGGGCCCTCGGCACGCGCGGCGCCAGGCGCTTGAGCAGGATCAGCGTGGCGATCGCGAGCGCGCCGATCAGCAGCGTGAGCGCGTGGACGTCCCCGGCTCGCTGCGCGATGGTGATGAGCTTCTGGTAGACCGGCTGCGAGCGATCGAGCTGGAGGCCGAGCAGCGGCCCGGCCTGGCTGAGCGCGATCAAGATCGACGCGCCGGAGGTGAAGCCCGCGATCACCGGGCGCGAGATCAGGTTGACCAGGGAGCCGAGCTTGCTCAGCCCCAGCGCGAGCTGCATCAGGCCGACGAGGATCGCCAGCGCCGAGGCGATCACCCAGTACGCCTCGGGACCCGCGACCGCGATCGAGCCGATGGTCGCGGCGACGAGCAGCGAGTCCATCGCGACCGGGCCGACCGCGAGGTGCCTCGAGGTGCCGAAGATCGCGTAGAGCGCCGGCGGGATCAGGGCGGCGTACAGCCCCGCGATCGGCGGCAGGCCAGCGAGGAGGGCGTAGGCCATCGCCTGCGGGATCAGCATCACAGCTGTCGTCGTGCCGGCGATCAGGTCGCTGCGAATCACCGCGGCGCGGGAGCTCGAGGTAGCCATCGCGCGGGAATTCTGCACAAGCCGGGCCAGGCTAAAAAAGCCAACCGATGGGCAAGAGCGGCCCTGGAACGAGGTTCTTCCCGGTTTTTGTTGAGGGGCGAGAACGCTCGCGCCTCGCGCGACGCTCGCGGTGCTATGTGTTGCAACGAGGTGCAACATGAACCGGTCAAGCCCCGCCGATAACCTCACGTCGTTCCACGGCATCTTCACGGTCGCGCCGCAGATGTTCGAGCTGTTCGAGCGCATGCGTCGAGTCGCGCGCTCGCGGGCCAGCGTGCTCGTGCGCGGCGAGACCGGCGCGGGCAAGGAGCTCGTCGCGCGAGCGCTGCACGACCTCAGCCCGCGCGTCGAGGGCCCCTTCCGCGGGCTGAACTGCGCGATGCTGACGCCGGAGCTGCTCGCCTCCAGGTTGTTCGGACATGTCCGCGGGGCCTTCACGGGCGCGGTCCGTGATCGTCGCGGGCTGTTCCAGCTGGCGCACAAGGGCACCATCTTCCTCGACGAGATCGCCGAGATGCCCCTCGAGCTGCAGGCGCGGCTGCTCCGCGTGCTGCAGGAGCAGGCGTTCACGCCGGTGGGCGGCACCGAGGAGCTCAAGGTCGACGTGCGCGTGTTCTCGGCGACGCATCAAGCGCTGCGCGAGGCGGTCGCCGAGCGGCGCTTCCGTGAGGATCTGATGTACCGGATCCGCGTCGTCCCGCTGTTCCTCCCGCCGCTGTGTCAGCGCGAGGGCGACGTCGAGGCGCTGTCATGGCACTTCATCAAGTTCTTTAATCAGGAGGGCTACCGGAGCATCGAGCGCATCGACTCGGTCGCGATGGACGCGCTGCTCTCGTACCGCTGGCCCGGCAACGTCCGGGAGCTCCGCAACGCGATCGAGCACGCCTTCGCAGTTGGAGACGGTCCGTCTTTGACGATCGACGAGCTCCCGCCGGAGCTGCGTGGCGAGCGCCCGCCGCAGCGACGGGAGCCGCGGAGCTCGACGCTGGGCGACATGGAGCGACAGCGGATCTTGGAGGCGCTGCAATCCACGGGCGGGCGCAAGGGCGAGGCGGCGAAGCGCCTCGGGATGAACCGCTCGACGTTGTGGCGAAAGCTCCGCGAATATCGAATTACTTCGTGAGCCCACAGACTGTTCTTGCTGCAGCGGCGCGTCGTCATCGCCGTTCGAGCGAGCGCGGGGCGGGGCATCTCGCCGCGGCGAACATCCTCGAGACCGAGGAGGGGCGCCGCGAGCGGGGCGCCGTGGCGACCGCGAGCTCCCGCGCAGGCGATTGGCATCGCCGTTGCACAGGGTGCTCACATCAGCGAAGCCTGGTACACATCGCGCCACGCCACGGAGAGAGAACCTTGAATATCACGATGAAGTTCGCGCCCCCGATCGCCGCCTGCCTCACCAGCCTCTTGCTCATCGCCCCGAGCGCGTACGCGCAGGAGGCCGCGCCGACGCCCGCCGCCGGCAGCGGCACCGGCGTCTCGCAGGCCAGCGAGGGGCCCGCGGAGCTCGACGGACAGGGTGAGTTCGGTAAGGCCAAGACCGCCGAAGACCTCGAGAAGGAAGACGACTCGACGACCTTCAAGCTGTCCCTCGGTGGGCTCGGCGCGACCGGTAACGCGAACTCGGTCGCGTTCACGGGCAACGTGCTCTACGAGATTCGCCGCAAGCGGCACATGTTCTTCGGCAGCTTCATCGCCAACTACGGCCTCGCGGACTCGACGGACGAGATGGCGATGTCCGACCAGCTCGAGCCGAACATCTTCAACCTCCAGGGGCGGCTGCGCTACGACTACTTCATCACCAAGCGCATCTCCGCGTTCTTGATGCTGACGGGCCGTCACGACCCGTTCCAGGGCTTGAAGTTCCGCCTCAACGTCGACCCGGGCTTCGCGTTCTACCTGCTCAAGAACCGCGCGGGGCGGCGCGGCGCGAGCCACAACCTCTGGGCCGAGCTCGGCTACGACCTCCAGCTCGACGTTCGCTGCTCCGCCGAGATCGACCTCGACCTCTGCGCGACCGAGACGCTCAACCCGCTGCCGACGGCCGAGGACCCGATGCCGACGCCCATCGATCGGCAGTTCATCAATCACTCGGCGCGCCTGTTCGCCGGCTACGGGGTCAAGAGCAAGAACGAGCGCATCAGCTTCATGACCGGCGTCGAGTACCTGCAGAGCTTCCTCGACGGGACCAAGCACGGCTTCGCGCCGCAGAAGATCCTCTACAAGGTCACGTGGGACAACGCGCTCTCGGTGCCCGTCTACGAGGCGCGCAACGGGGCCACGCTCGCCTTCGCGCTGTCGTTCTCGCTGCGCTACGACAAGACGCTGCCGCCCTCGCCGGACGTTGTGCCGCTCGACACCCTCACGGCCGCGAACATCGTCGTCGACCTCGGCAAGGCGGTTGCGAAGCCGAAGCCGAAGCCGCGGCCGGAGCCTGCGGCTCAACCAGCGCCCGCTGCTGAGCCAGCGCCCGCTCAGCCAGCACCCGCTGCTGAGCCAGCGCCGGCGACGACGCAGCCGGCGACGACGCAGCCGGCAGGTCAACCAGCGCCGGCGACGACGCAGCCCGCGGGGCAGCCGGCGCCCGCGGGTCAGCCGGCGCCCGCGACCACGACGCAGCCCGCGGGGCAGCCCGCGCCCGCGCCGGGGCGCACGTTGGCGTTTGCGACGCGGCTCGGGCTCTGAGCCCGACCGTCGACGGTTAACCAAGAACACAGCGCGGCGTCCCTCGGGGCGCCGCGCTGCGTTTTTGACCGCGCGTAGTCGCTGGCCGTTAAACGGGCGAAGGGCCCGAGGGGGCCCTTCGCGTGTGTGAGCGCGTCGAGAGGCGCGCGGTGAGGACTACTTCTTGAAGTCGCCGGTGAGCAGGCGGAACTCGATGCGGCGGTTCTTGGCCTTGCCCTTCTTGGTCTTGTTGTCGGCGATGGGCTTGTCGGGCCCGTAGCCCTTGGTCTC
>JAUIKS010000060.1 GCA_030430565.1 Polyangia bacterium | reverse complement strand
GAGACCAAGGGCTACGGGCCCGACAAGCCCATCGCCGACAACAAGACCAAGAAGGGCAAGGCCAAGAACCGCCGCATCGAGTTCCGCCTGCTCACCGGCGACTTCAAGAAGTAGTCCTCACCGCGCGTCTCTCGACGCGCTCACACACGCGAAGGGCCCCCTCGGGCCCTTCGCCTGTTTAACGGCCCGACGCGGGATCGGCACTTGAGCCGGCGCGCCGGAGCACGCAGCGAAAGCTCGCGCCGCCCCCCTCGCGCGGGCTGTAGACGATCGCGCCGCCCCAGCGCTCGAGCGTGATGCGGCAGAAGTACAGGCCGAGGCCGGCGCGCCCGCGCTTGCCCTTGCCGCGCCGGAGCTTGGCGAACAGGTCGGCGCGCGCGGACTCGGGGACGCCCGGGCCGCGATCCTCGACGCGCAACGTGACGCGATCCCCCTGCGCCACGCACGAGAGCTCGACGGCCGCGCCGCGGCGGCTGTAGCGGAGCGCGTTCTCGACCAAGTTGCTGATGACTCGCTCGAGGCGATCGGCCTCCGCGATCACGGGCAGCGGCCCGTCGACGCCGCGCGCCTGCAGCTCGACGCCGCGGGCGTGAAAGGTCGGCGTCCACGACTCGACCAGCTGCGCCACGGTCAGGTCGAGGCGCGGCGCGGCGGCGGCCTCGTCGAATTCGAAGGCCCCCAGCTCCGCCGCGAACACGTCGAGGATCTGCTGAATCCGCCCGTTGAGTCGATCGAGCTGACGCTGGCAGATGCCCTGCAGGCGCTCGGTCATCGCGCGCTCGAGCTGCGGCTCGGCGAGCATCGTCACCGCGCCGCGCAGCGAGGAGAGCGGGCCGCTGAGATCGTGCACGATACAGTGCAGCAGGACCTCTTTGGTCGCTATCTCGCGGACCAGCGCGCGGTGCTGAAGGCTGCGCTCGCGCGCGGTCTGCAGGAGCCTGCGCTGCCGCTCGGCGTCCTCCTGAACGTGGCGGATCACGAGCGCGTTGGCGCCGCGCTCGAGCGTGAGCGCGGTCGCCACCAGCCGCCACTCGTGGCCGCGCGCGTCGAGCTCCGACCACTCGCCCGAGGACAGCGCGCCCGCGCGACCCTCCGCCCAGAAGCGCTCGGCGTCCTCGACGAAGTGCCGCAGGAACTCGCTGCGCTCGACGAGGGGGCGCGCGGCGTCATCGAGCGTGAGGGCGCGCGCGCACCAGTCCGGTGCTGGCTCACGGAGCAGGTAGCCGCCGCGGCCGTCGGGCGTGACGAGCGCGATCTCGAGGGCCCGCAGCAGCTCGTCAAAGGCGACATCGCCGACGTTCGCGGAGGCGTCGAGCCGGCGGCGGAGCAGCTCGAGCTCGTACTCCGCTTGCTGCAGCCGCGCGCGTCGCCCGGCCTCAGCCTCGGCGTCGCGCAGGATCACCCAGAGCCCGTCAGCCCGGTGGATCATGTCGACGTCGAAGTGCGCGACGCCCTCGAGCGAGACGCACCCGAAGGAGACGGACTCGCCCGGCGCGGGCGGCTCGTCGAACCACTGACAGCGCTCTCGCAAGGGCGCGCCGACCTCGAGCGCGGCGAGGCCGAAGCGCGTCAGCTCCCCCCCACGCTCGCGCACGCGACCCGCCCGATCGACGCGGATGTACGCGAGCTGCCGGAGGCTCGGCGTCAGCGCGACGAGCTCGCGCAGCACGGCGTCCGGGAGCCCCGGGCGCTCGCTCACGACCCGCCGACCGCCTGCCCCCGCTCGACGCCGAGCGTGCGCGCGGCGAGCTCGACGAGCAGCTCCTCGACGCCCGCGCCGGTCTTCGCGGAGGTCCGCGCGACGACGGCGTCGCGGGCGCGCCACGGGTCGAGCTCGGCCTCCTCGATCTCCCACATGTCTAATAAGTCAGATTTATTGATCGCCAAGGTGTAGGGGACAGGGCCGAGGGCCGCGCGCGCGCGCGCGTGCAGCGAGGCGGCGCTCTCGAGGGTGTCGCGCCGCGTCCCGTCGACCACGAGCACGTAGCCGGCCGAGCCGCGCAGGTAGGTCGTCTGCAGCCGCTGAAACTCGTCCTCGCCGTGGAGGTCCCAGAGGATCAGCTTGACCCGCGCGCCCGGCAGCTCGACGAGCTTCTTGTCGATCTTCACGCCGACGGTGGTGTGGTACGCCTCGGAGAAGATCGAGCGGACGAAACGCGCGACCAAGCTCGTCTTGCCGACCGCGAAGCTCCCCAGCATGCAGATCTTCTTCTGCACGATCGGCTTCTTACGGGGTTGTCTGTTCACGCTCGTCATAGACGTGGCAGGCGTCGATCGCTTTAACTCTCGGCGGCGTTGTGTGACGTAATCATACGCCCGTAGCGCCGCGCTACGCGACCGGGGCGTGACGCTACGCCAAAACGCCTCGCGGCTCGTCGCGCGAACGCTCGAGCGCCCTCAGCGGTCGGCCTCGCCCTCGTGCAGCGACGAGACGACCCGCGAGAGCATGTTGGCGAGGCCGACGCGGCTCACGCGGCTGTCCTCGAGCGCGCGGCGCTGCGTCTCGATCCCGCGGGTCGCGTCAACGCGCAGCTGCTGCAGCTCGCCGCGGAGCGCGACGTCTTGACGGCGCTGCGCCTGCCGGAGCTCCTCGATCGCGACGAGCAGGCGCGCCTCGAGCTGCTCGATCTTGCGCTCGAGCGTGACGCTGGTCTCCCGCTGCTCGGCGCGCAGCTCGTCGTCGGCCGTTCGCGCGGCGACGCGCTGGGACTGCAGGCGCTCGCCGAGCGAGCGGGTGCTGTTCGCCAGCACGGTCTCCAGCGCGTCGAGACGCGCCTTGTTCTGCTGCGTCGCGCGCTCGATCCGCTGCTCGAGCGAGTCGACGCGCCGCGACTGGTCACGCGACTGCGCGCCGAACAGGATGTCGCGGATCTTGCCGAGCTGGTCGCCCGCGAGCGCGCCCGGCTGGAGCGCGCTCGGCTGGAGCGCGCTCGGCTGGAGCGCGCTCGCCACGGCCGCGCTGACGGCCTCGGGCGCGCGCGGCTCAGGTGTGTAGCGCGGCGTCGGGTCCTCGCTCACGTCGGCGAGCGGGCTCGGCCCGTGGGCGCGGCGAGGAGCGTTGAGAGCGGAGGAGCTGGAGGTAGCGGGTGTCTGACTCACGGTGAACCTGGGAGCCTGTGGCTCGCGGGAATCCTACCCGGTCGCGCGATTGTGCGCGCCTGTACACCCGCTCAGCCGCCCGCGCGCGCTTGCTTCTCGTAGCGCTCGATCTTGCGGTAGAGCGTCTTGCGGTCAAAGCCGAGGATCTTGGCGGCGAGCGTCTTGTTGCCGTCGACCGTCTGCATGACCCGCTGCACGTAGAGCCGCTCGACCTCGTGCATCGGCAGCAGCTCGGCCGGGTCGGAGCCGGCGACGATTACGTGCGAGGGCGAGTAGTCGCGGATCCGCGGCGGGAGATCCTCGAGGCCGACGCGCTCGTACTCCGTCAGCGTGACCGCGTGCTCGACACAGTTCCGCAGCTCGCGGATGTTGCCGGGCCAGTGGTAGACGAGCAGCTGCTCGGCCGCGGCGGTCTTGAAGCCCGTGACCGGCTTCTCCATCAGCCGGGCGTAGCGCTCGATGAAGTGCTGCGCGAGCAGCAGGATGTCGTGACCGCGCGAGCGCAGCGGCGGCAGGTGCATACGGATCACGTTGATCCGAAAGTACAGGTCCTCGCGAAACCTCCCCTCGCTGACCAAGGTGTCGAGGTCGGCGTGGGTCGCCGCGACCACGCGGATGTTGATCGACTGCTCCTGGTTCGCGCCGACCGGGCGGATCACCCGCTCCTCGAGCGAGCGCAGCAGCTTGGGCTGCACGGTGATCGGGAGATCGCCGAGCTCGTCGAGGAACAGCGTGCCGCCGTCGGCCTGCGCGAGCAGCCCGACGCGATCGCTGCGGGCGTCCGTGAACGCGCCGCGCGTGTGCCCGAACAGCTCGCTCTCGAACAGGTGCTCCGGGATCGCCGAGCAGTTGACCGCGACGAAGGGCCCCTCGCGCCGTCGGCTGCCGTTGTGGAGCGCCCGCGCGACGAGCTCCTTGCCGGTCCCCGTCTCGCCGGTCACGAGCACCGAGGTCGGCGTGTCGCTGACGCGCTTGATGAGCGAGTAGATCTGCTTCATCGCCGCGCTCGCGCCGAGCAGGTCGTCGTGCGCGCGCGTCTCGTGGAGCGCGCGCTCGAGCCGCTCGACGCGGGTCTGCAGCTGGCGCGCGTCGATGACTCGACGCATGCGGTTGACGGTGCCCTCCATGTGCAGCGGCTTCTGGATGTAGTCCACCGCGCCCGCGCGCATCGCCGAGACCGCCGACTCCATGCTCGTGAAGGCCGTCATCACGACGACCGCGACGTCGGGCCGGTGCTTGCTCATCCAGGTGCAGAACTCGATCCCGTCCATGCCCGACATGTTCACGTCGGTCAGGACCGCGAGGTACTCGACGCCCGGCGCGAGCACGCGCTCGCAGGCCTCCTCGGCCGAGTGGCAGACATCAAAGCGGATGCCCGCCTTGCTGAAGTGCATGCCCAGAAGGTCACAAAGGTCTGTGTCGTCATCGACGATGAGAATGCTTGTCGCCCGCTGCACGTGGGATGGTCCTCTCGCGCGAGGTTTCGCGCTTCGAGCAAGCATACACGGCTTGTCGCGGCGGAGGACCGCACGCGCTCGTGCTACAAGACGCCATGCCCCGCCGACGATGCGTCCTCACCGCGCTGCTCGGGCTCTCGCTCGTCGCGGCCGCGTGCAAGCCCGCGACGCCCGGCGAGGAGACGGGCGAGAAGGCCGGCGAGCGGTCCGGCGACGAGCCCAGCGCCAAGCCCAGCGGCAAGATCTCGCGCGCGGCGCTCGACGAGTCGCTCGCGCTCGGGACCGACTTCTTGATCAACAACCAGCGCCCGGCGGGGAACTTCAACTACGAGTACGACTGGCGCAAGAAGCAGCAGACGAAGGGCGACAGCCAGGTGCGGCAGGCCGGCGCCGCGTGGGGGCTCGCGCTGATCTACGAGGACAGCCCGAGCGCGCGCGTGGGCGAGCCGCTGCGCAAGGCGGTGGGCTTCTTCGCGCTCAACTCCCGCGAGCAGGGCGGCCGCCGCTTCATCGTGTACCCAGGGGACAAGGAGGGCTCGACGGGCACCGTCGCCCTGGTCACGCTCGCGCTGATCGAGATCCTCCGCACCGAGGGCCGCCCGCAGGCCGAGATGCCGGCGGCGGCGATGTCGGTCTTCCGCGAGCACCTCGAGCAGCAGCTGAGCTTCCTGGTCTCCGCGCGCGACGACGAAGGGATGTTCCACGCGAGCTACGATCTCGAGACGGGGACCCCCGCGGGCGATCACTCCCCCTACTTCGACGGCGAGTCCCTGCTCGCGCTGGTCAAGGCCGCGAAGTACCTCGGGCGCGCGGAGCTGTGGCCGCTGATCCTCGAGTCGGCCGACCGCGGCTGGCAGGTCAACGTGGTCGAGGCGCGCGCGCGCGACAACGACTCGAAGATCACCAAGGGCTACTACCAGTGGAGCTCGATGGCGTTCTTCGAAATCGCGACCAGCGACCAGCCGGGCGTCGAGCGCTTCGGCGACCGCGTGATCGAGCTGGCGGACTGGATGATCGACGTGCACCGCACGCTCAAGCGCACGCGCAACACCGCCTACGCGTACGAGGGCATCATCCACGCCTACGAGATCGCGCGGCGGCGCGGCGACAAGGCGCACGAGGAGAAATTTGCGAAGGTGATCCGGGCGGGGATGACGAAGCTGACGAGCTGGCAGCTCGGCAGCTCGATCGGCAACGGCTTCGTCGCGCAGCATGACCCCGAGGACAAGCTCGCCCGCGGCGGCGTCCAGAACCACGCGAAGCAGGCGCCGCTGCGCATCGACGTCACGCAGCACCAGATGCACGCGGTGATCCTCGCGCGCCGCTACGTGTACCTCGCGGGCGGTCGCTGACGTGGCGCTCGAGGCAGCCCCCGCGCTCTTGAGCGCGCTGCTCTCGCTCAGCGCCCCCGCCGAGCGCGCTGAGGGCCCTGCAGCTCCCCAGGCCGCGCCCGCCGCGACCGGCGAGACGCTGCGCTTCAACGAGGATCGCCGACGCCTGCAGCTGGGCGGGATGCTGACGCTGACGACCTGGGCGGTCGCCAACCTCAGCGGCGGCGCGGTCGGCTTCTTCACGAGCGAGGACGAGCGCAGGTACTTCCACCAGATGAACGCGCTGTGGAACCTGGTCAACCTGCCGCTCGGGATCGTCGGCCTGGTCTCCGCGGTGCGCGAGGACCCGCGCGAGCGGGACGCGAAGGCGGCCCGCGAGGCCTCGCGCAAGCAGCAGCGCGTGTACCTGATCAACGCCGCGCTCGACCTCGTCTACATCATGGGCGGCGGGCTCAGCTGGTCGCTGGGCGCCCAGCACGAGGTCCCGCGCGCGGTCGGCTACGGGCAGTCGGTGGTGCTGCAGGGCGGCTTCCTGCTGCTGTTCGACGGGGTGATGCTCGCGCTCCACGAGCGCAGGCTGTCGCGCTTTAACCGGCGCGCGCGGCTGTCCCCCACGCTCTCGCTGGGTCCGCGCGGCGTCGCGCTGCGCGTCGGCGGCCGGTTCTGAGCGGCCGGCTCAGACGCGCGCGAGCTTCATCTTGAAGTCCTCGCGGACGAAGCGATTTCGGACCGGGCGCTGCATGGCCTCACGCCCGCCGACGCGATCGAGCCAGGCGTCGACCGGGGCCCGGGCGCTGGCGTCGAGCGAGCGATAGACATCGAGCGGTCGCTGGGCCATCCACCACGTAAACGTGATCAGCTTGCGGGTCCCCTGCGCGCCGCCGATCGAGAAGGGGTGGTCGCCGAGGCTCCGCGGGACGCGGGTCGCGTCGGGGTGCTCGTCGCAGTAACGATCGATCGCGTCGGCGAGCTGGAGGACGTAGGCGAACTGCTCGGCGAAGAGCTGGCGAAACAATGGATCGAGGGCCTCGGGGACCTGGTCGTCGGGCAAGAACGCCGCGTCCGCGGGCGCCGAGGCCGGCGCGCGCAGGCGCTGCATCCACGCGCGCACCGAGGGTGAATCATCGAACATGTATGTCGAGTCAGGGTCCCGATAGACGTGGGCCCACAGCGGCCCGAACAGCGCGAAGTCGCCGATGCAGGGCCGCCCGCCGAGCACGTAGGGCTGCGCCGCGAGCTGCCGCTCGAGCGCGTCGAGCAGCCGCGCGAGGTGCCGCTCGATCCCCGGGGCGGTCTCGGGGGTGACGCCGAGCGGCGGCAGGTAGCCCCGCATCTTGGCGGCGATCGGGCGGATCAGCCGGCGGCCGAGCGCCCGCGGGAGCCGCGGGAAGCCGCTGCGGGCGAATTCATCGACGGCGAAGCGCGCGTTCTCGGGTCGATTCCAGCGCGTGTGCATGGCGACGAGCGGCAGCCACTCGTCGGCGTGGAGCTCGAGCAGCAGGCTCGCGATCCGCTGGCGCGGACCCGGCGGGATCACGGAGGGCGCCGGGTGCCGACGCTCGAGGGTGTCGATGATGTCGCTGGAGTCCTGCAGCCACGCGCCCTCGGGGGTCAACACGGTCGGCATCACCGACCGGCCGACCGCCCGCCGGATCGGGCCGAACAGCCGCGCGCCGCTGGGCTCGATGTCGTCGAAGGCGACGCCCTTGTAGGTCATGTACGCGCGCGTCTTGGCCGAGTAGGGGGAGACCGACCAGCCGTAGTGGCGATAACGAGCGGGCATGCGCTGTTCTACCACTGACGCGGGCCTGCACTAGACAGCGCGCGGCCCCGGGCCGATGCTCGACGTGATGGGTCGCGGCGCACGGATCACGCTGATCGTTGGCCTCACTACGCTCACGCTCGCCGGCGTCTGGGCGGCGCTGGAGATCTACCCGTGGATTAAGCCGCCGCCGGAGGAGCCGGAGGTCATCGAGCGACGCTGGGCTGCGCTCGATCAGCTCGCGCGCGCGAGCGATCGATCTGGGGGTCCGCGCGAGCTCCTGGACGTGATCGGTTCGCTCGAGCTCTCGGCGCTGGGCGAGCTCCCGATCACGGAGGGCGGGCTCGCGTACACCGATCCGGTCGACCGCGCGACGCTGCCGACGGAGATGTCCGCCGCGGTCGACCAGCTCACGCGCTGGCGCCAGCGCGGCGGTGGTCTAGGCGCCGAGCGCTGCCCGCCGCTCGAGCCGCGGCCGCTGTCAGCGATTCAGCTGATGTGGCTCGCGCGGGTCGCCTTGCACGTGTCGCGAGCTGCCGATGACCCCGCCGCGCTCGCGGCCCTCGAGCTCGGCGCGCAGCTGCGCGAGCGCGGCGGTCTGCTCGACGGCGTCGTCGGCTTCTCGATCGCCGATGAGTCGCTGCGCTGGGCCCAGGATCGCGGGTACCCGCCGACCGCGCTGCGCGAGCACAGGCCGACGCGGGCGCAGCTGGTCAGCCTGGTCGCCCGCGAGATCGTCTGCTCCTACGAGCTGGCCGAGCGCGAGCTCGCGCGCGAGGCCGAGGCGCAGCGCGGCGCGTCGCGCCTGCAGCTCCCCACGGGCGCGCGCGGGATTCAGCGCGAGCTGGCGATGGTCCGCTGGTACTGGGGCGAGCGCCTGCACGGCGTCGCCCCAGACGCGCCGCCGCAGGCGCTGCTGGCTCGGCTCCCCGACATCGATGACTACGAGCGCCTGCCGGAGAGCGTGCTGCTGCGGGCGCTGGCGGTGCCGTTTCGCGGGCAGGTCGAGTCGGTGGTGGAGAAGCTCGCGCGCTACGACGAATTCCTCGACTCGCCGTGACGCGCGACCCCGCGTAGAAGACCGCGACTCAATAGCGATTAAAACGCGAGCGGCGAGCGCTTCGAAAGCGCTCGCCGCGTCCGCGAGTTGTGAAGAGCGTCTAGCCGGCGCCGCCGATCGGAGCGAGGGTCGCCTCCTTCGACGTGGCCTTCTTCTCCTCTTCTTCCTTCTTCTCTTGATCGGACTTCTTGGCCTCGTCGGTCTTGGCCTCGTCAGCCTTCTTGGCCTCGTCGGTCTTGGCCTCGTCAGCCTTCTTCGCCTCGTCGGCCTTCGCGTCGTCCTTCTTCGCGGGCGCCTTCTTCTTGGCCGCCGCCTTCTTCTTGCAGCCGCCGAGCTTGATCTCCTCGCCCTTGATGCAGATGCTGTCGAGCTCGACCGCGTCCTTGCCGTCGAAGCTCGTGCTCGCCGAGAGCTTGATCTCGCACTGCTTGGCCTTGGCGATCGGCTCCATCGCGAAGGCGGTCTGGGTGAGCAGCACGGACTCGCCCGGATCGAGCTGTCCGAGGTCGGGGCCGATCAGGTGATCCTTATCGCTGGTGCCGTCGCAGGTCGCCTTGGCGTGAACGCGGTTGAGGCGGTCGACCGGCTTGTTGACGGTCGCGGTCATGTTGACCACGAGCATCGACTTGGTCTTGTCCTTGTAGGAATCCTTCCACTCGAACTTGGCGTCGCTGAAGCCGATCGACTCGGCCGTGACCGGCTCGACCTCGGGGCGCGGCGGCTTGTCGGCGACGCAGGCGCCGTCGGCGACCTCGCCCTCCTTGAAGCAGGAGGAGGCGAGCACCTTCTCGGACTCGCCGAACTTCTCGACGTGGATGACCGAGAGGTCACACATCTCGGGCTCGACGGGCAGCGCGTTGAGCATGAACTGCGCGTGGCCGAAGGCGATGACCTCGCCGTGGTCGAGCTTGAAGGGCTTGACGTGCGGGTAGTCGGGGTTGATCTCGACGTAGGTCTTCTCGCCGGCCTTGCAGGCTGTCTTGAGGTACAGGTGCGGCGCGTGGTCGAAGGGCTTGTTGAAGCGGCCCGAGTAGCGCACGTACAGCGAGCGGCGGGTGTCCTCGTCGCCCATCTTGAGGAGCGCCTCTTTGACCTCGACCGCGAAGCCGAAGGGCACGATGTCGCCGTCGCCGTCGGTGTGGGGCTCGAGCGCGTCCTTGCAGGCGCCGTCCTTCGCCTTCTTGCCGTCCCAGCAGGTCTCGGTCAGCTTGACCGAGAACGCGCTGGCGCCGAAGTCGTAGGTGAACTGGCAGCGCTTGGGCTTCTCGGCGAGGCCGTCGCGCAGGAAGAAGGTCGCCGACAGCTCCTTCGCCTCCTTGACCGCCATCTTGCCGAGGTCGCCGTGCTCGTTGCTGATCGTCACGACGTCGACGAGCACGTCGTCGCCGACGAGACACGAGGCCTTGGCGTAGAGCCCGCCCTTCTTGTCCTCGTTGCGCGTGACCTCGACCTTGCCCTTGATCTGGTGGCGACCCTCGAGGTGCCCGTACTTGCCCTTCTCGTCGGAGAAGGAGAACTTGGCGAGGCCGAGCGGGCCCTCTTCACCCTTCTCGAGCTCCTTCTCCTCGCCGACCTCATCCTCGGGCTCGGGCGGCTTGTCGAGCTCGGCCTTGAGATCCTTGTTCGCCGCGTTCGCGGCCTCGAGGGCCTCCTTCGCGGCCTCAGCCTCGGCCTTGAGCGCCGCGATCTCGGCCTCGGCTGCGGTGAGCTTGACCTTGGCCTCGGGCTCCTTCTCGGGCTCGGGCTTCTTCTCGGGCTCGGGCGCCTTCTCTTCGGTCTCTTTCTCGCCGCTGTCGCAAGCCGCTGGAGCCATTGCGAAGGCTCCGAGCGCGAGGGCGAGGGGGAGAGGACGGATCCACTTCTGCATGGCCGAACCATACAGAGAACTCGGGGTGAAACGAAGCGCCCTCGCGCGCGACGAGCCCACGACACGAGGATCACGCGCAGATACGCCCTGCGGATGTAGAGACGGCCTCGGCGAAGCTCGGCGAGGGCGCAGCGAAGATATTGCCGACGGGCGCCAGAGCTTGATCGAGCGTCTGACGAGCGGCGGACCCACGCCGAGGCCCACGTAGAGGCCCGAAACACAGCGTTCTCGCGCGATGAGACGCCCCCGGTCACGTGGGTGCAGTTGCACGACGCGTGCCCGATCGGACCTGGCCGCTGAACACACGAGCACGAGGCCGCGCGGCTCGTCGATAGCCCCCGAGAAGGCTCACACCGAGCGGGCGCGACGGAGATCCGTCGACGCCGGTGCTGTCTCGAGAATCAGGAGTCGCGCGCACCTCGTGCTTGAAGTCGAGGCGCGCGCTCGTGTAGACGGGCCCCAGCCCTGCCCACGCCGGGCGCTCCGCACACGCGACGCGATGAAGCTCTCGATCCTCGATGTCCTCCCTGTCACCTCGCAGCGCTCCGCGAGCCTCGCGCTCCGCAGCGCGTCCGAGCTCGCCGCGCTGGCCGATCACCTGGGCTACACGCGGCTCTGGTACGCCGAGCACCACGGCATGGCGAGCATCGCCAGCACCTCGCCCGAGCTCTTGATCGCCCACGTCGGCGCGATGACCCAGCGCATCCGCCTCGGCGCCGGCGGGGTGATGCTGCCGAACCACGTGCCGCTGCGCGTCGTCGAGCAGTACCGCACGCTCGCCGCGCTGTTCCCGGGTCGCGTCGACCTCGGGATCGGCCGGGCCTCGGGGACCGATCCGCTCACCGCGAAGGCGCTGCGCGCCGCCTCGGGCGATCGCTTCCCCGGCCTGATGCGCGAGCTGCTGGGCTTCGAGCGCGGGCAGTTCCCGGCGGGTCACCCCTACGCGCAGATCCTCATCAACCCGACCGGCGTCGCGCTGCCGCCGATCTGGATGCTGGGCTCGAGCGGTGGGAGCGCCGAGCTCGCCGGCGCGATGGGCTCGGGCTACGCGTTCGCGGGGCACTTCAGCCCGGTCCCGCCGGCGCTGGCGACCCACACCTACCGCCGCGCGTTCCGGCCGTCGCCGCAGTTCTCAGAGCCGCGCGTCATCCTCGCGGTGCACGCGCTGTGCGCCGAGAGCGACGACGAGGCGAAGCGCCTCGCCATGCCCGTGCTCTACTCGCTCTCGCTGCTGCAGCGGGGGCAGAGCGTCGTCGTCCTGAGCCCGGAGGAGGTCACGCGCGCGGGCTGGATCCCGAGCCCGGCGAACATCGGTCCCATGGGACAGCTTCTGATCGTCGGCGACCGGGCGCGCGTGCGCGCGGCGATCGAGCGCGCGGCCGCCGAGGCCGCGGCCGACGAGGTGATGGTGATGACCTTGAGCCATGACCCAACGGTCAGGCTGCGCTCCTACGAGCTGCTCGCGGAGGAGTTCGGGCTGACGCCGCGCGCGAGCGCGACCGCGAGCTGAGGCCTCACGCGCGACGACGGCGACGCGTGAACGAGAGGGCGAGGGCCATCAACGCGAGCGCGGCCGGGCCACGCCTCCCGCTCGCGTCGCCGCGACAGCCGCAGCCGTCCTCGGCCGTGCCGCCCGAGTCGCTGTCGGTGCCCGAGGTGCTCTCCGTCTCGGTCGCGGAGCCGTCGTCGCCGGTGCTCGCGCCCGCCGTGCTGGTGTCGCTCGCCGAGGCCGAGGCCGCGCTGTCGCTGGAGCCCGTGCCGCTGTCGCTGCCCGCGCTCCCGTCGGTGGCGCCCGTCGTCTCGCCGGGCCCCGCGCTCGTGCTCGTCGAGCTGTCCCCGGAGTCCGTCGCTACGCCGTCGGTCGTCCCGCCGGCGCCCGTCGTCTCCTCGCCCGGTATGCAGAAGCCGTCGATACACTGACCCCCGGGACAGGGCGAGAACTCGGGCAGCGACTCATCCGGCGGGCACTCGGGCGACTCCCCGTCGCACAGCTCCTCGGCGTCGCAGCTGTCCGGATCGCCCGGTCGACACACGACGTCGACCAGCAGGCCGCACACGCCGTCCTCCTCGGCGCCGGCCTCCACGCTGCAGGCTTGACAATCATCCGGGTTGTCGCCGCCGCAGGGCGTGTCGCAGCACACGCCGTCGACGCAGCTCTCCGAGGCGCACTCGTCATCCTCCACACACGGCGAGCCATCCGGCGCCTGCACGCACTCGGGGTCGAGCGCGAGGATCGTCAACGTCCCCGACACGGCGCCGCCGGTCGCCCGCGAGGTCACGTAGGCGCGCGCGCTCGCGGGGTCGAACTCGACGACGTAGGCGGTCTCGCCGGGGGTGTCGTAGGTCCCGATGATCGCGCTCTCGGCCGGGTCGATCGCGAAGATCGTGTTCTGCAGCGCGGCCGGCAAGATCACCACGCAGCCGCTCGGCGCGAACGCGCTGTGGTGCGAGGTCGTCAAGAACCGCGAGACCTGACCCGTCGTGTCGATCGACCCGACCTGCATCATCGTCTCGGCGTCGAAGACCAGCGTCTCGCCGGCGTTGTAGCCGTTGGTGTAGGCGTAGAGCAGCGCGCCGTCGGGGCTGATGTCCGTGCCCTCGCCGTAGAGCGGCACCGCCGCGTTCCCGGCGACGCTGTCGTCTTGGAGGTCGACCTTGGCGACGCTCGTGGCGACCGAGGCCGAGCCGTAGAGGTAGCCGCCGTCCGGCGAGACCCAGGCCGACGTCACCGCGATCCCCTGCCCGCCCGTGCCGACGCCGTAGAGGTCGAGCGCCGCGATCGCGTCGGTGTCGAAGCTGTGGACCACGACCGGCTCGCTGAGGCCGAGGCCGCCGTTGTTCGAAGTCACCGCGTAGGCCCGCGCGCCGTCGGGCGTGCGCACCAGCGGCATCGTCCCGCTGCCCGGGGTCGGCACCGGGAAGCTGTCCGTCACCGTCAGCGTCTGGGCGTCGACGCGGTTGACCGTCTCGGTGGTCGGGTCGCGGACCCAGAACTCACTCGAGTCGGGCGCCCACACGGCCATCGCGCTGTGCCCGATGTTCGGCAGCGTCTCGATCACCGTGTCGGTCTCGGTGTCGACGACGATCAGGTTGTCGACGTAGGTCGAGTGCAGCAGCAGCGAGCCGTCCGGCGAGAGGTAGAGCTGACGCGGCGAGGAGTTATTGGCGCCCTGATCGCCCAGGTCGATCACCGCGTCGACGGCGTCGCTGGTGAGGTCCACGACCGCGATGGTGTTGACCGGCGGATCCGGGTTCTTCGAGGCGACCAGGCTGACGTAGAGGCGCTCGCCGTTCGGCGAGATCGCGATCCCGTCGAAGGGCGCCCCCGGCAGCTCGACCGTGCCGTCGAGCGTCGGCGCGGCCGCGGCCGGCGTCGCCCAGCCCAGCCCCAGCCCTAGCCCCGCGAAGATGCAAAGCGCCGCTGTCCGCCGCGCGCGTGAAGACTCCATCACCACCCCCAATCATGACCATTAGGACATATTTGTAGGCGTCGGTACAGCGCCCGGGCGTCGGCACGCCGACCCGCCCCCGGCCGAGCGACCGACGGCGCGCGCGGTCACTCGACCGCTCCCTCGGGCGCGCGACCGCCGGCTCCCGCGCCCCGACGCCCGCGCTCCTCACCCATCACGCGCGCCGCCGCGCGGCGGCTCGAGCCCCGCGGCTCGGTCGACTGAGTATGATGCGGGGATGACGGACACGAAGCGAGCGCGAGTCGAGCGGGCGTTTCAAGCGCTCGAGCGCGACCTGGAGAGCGGGCGCGTGCCGCCCTGGCCCGACACCGAGCTCGCCGCGGACGAAGCGCTCCGCGAGGTCGAGCGGCTGCTCGCGCTGTGGGCCGCCGTCGAGGAGGAGCGCTACCCGCTCGAGCTGGACTTCCATATCGACGGCCTATGGCAACCCCGCGAGGTGGGGGCGCAGATCAGCGCCGCGATCCTCGAGTGGTCGCGCGCCGCCTACCGCCGCGCGCTCGCGGCGGACGACCCGAGCGCGGCGCTCGAGGAGACCGGCGCGCGGCTGCGGACGCTGCTCGGCAATCAGCTCGACGCCGCCGAGACGCGCGCCGCCTACCTCGCGCGCCTCGACCTCGCCCTCCGCGTCACGCGGCTCCCGATGGAGGAGTCCAACACGCCGAGCCGATGGTTCGCGCTCCCCTTCCTGCAATTCGAATACTGCTCCGGCGAGCTCGAGTCGCTGCCCGCGGTGATCGCCGTGATCCGTCGATTGCTCGATGAGGCCGAGCAGCACGACGACCCCGAGACCGCGCGATCGGTCGGCTACGGGCTGCAAAAGGCCCTCCGCTCGCCAGCCTTCGAGGCCCTCGACGCGTCCGAGGACGCGCGCTGGGTGTGGCTCGTCGCCTTCTCCTCGGCGGTCCTGAACTTCGTCGAGAACCGCGACATAGAGCCGGTCTCGTACACCAACCTCTCGGTCCTGACGACGCTGCTCGAGCACCTCGAGCTCCCCGATGATGACGATGACGACGATGACGACGATGACGACGATGACGACGATGACGACGACGACGAGTGTGAGAGCCCGCTCGAGGCGTGGGAGCGCCTCTGGCCGATGGCCCGCGCGCTGCGAGACGACTTGATCATCTGCGCGTTCTACAGCGAGTACACCACCTACTGCGACGAGAACTACAGCAGCCAACGCGGCACGCTCATCATCGACTCGCCCGACGACCACACGCCCGAGCTCTTGGTCGAGCACCTGCTCGGGTACTACCGGCTCGACCCGGACTTCGCGAGCAGAGACCCCGAGAGCGTCGGCATCATGCACGAGATCCCGGCGGCGATCGAGCTGCGGCGCAGCTCCGCGCACCTGGTCGCGAGCACCCAGCTCGCGCGCGCCATGCTCGAGCTGACGCACACCCCGGTCGAGAAGCCCGCGATGCGAGACATCGCCTACGACACGCTCTCGTTCTACGCCGTGGGCGTGCGCGAGCTCCTAAAAGAACGACCCGAGCTCCCGGCAGCCGACACCCTCCGCGAGCTCGAGGACGCCATCGACGACTACGTCGAGGCCTGCACCGAGTCGTGACGACGCGGCGAAGCCGTCGCTGACGCGCGCGCGCGGAGCCGCTACGCTTCGCCCGTGCATCTGCAACGCGCTCGACGCCTCGCGCTCTGCTCGCTCGCCACGCTGCCCCTGTGGGCCCCACCGCTGGCGCGCGCCGACGAGCCGGACCCGCGCGGCGCGGCCGAGCGACCGCTGCTCGTGGTGCTCGAGGAGACCGGCGAGACGCGCGACGGTCGCCCCGTGCTGCGCCTGCACCCCGCGCCCAAGGCCGCGCTCACCGTGCTCACGCGCGGGCTCTCCGGCGCGCTGCTGCGCGCCTACGCCATGGAGCAGGAGTACCTGCGCCAGGCCGAGCAGCGCGCGCCCGAGCCGGCCTACCTCCTGCTGTCCTCTCGGCAAGGTGGCTACGCGCGCGAGGGCTTCTGGCTCGAGGACCAGGATAAACCACAGGCCGGCTACGTCGACCTCCACCGCGACTGGCCCCTGGCCGGCAAGTACGGCGCCGTCGATCAGCTGTTCCCCCACGAGCTCACCCACGTCATCCGCCGTCAGCTCGCCGGGCCGCTGCAGGACGGCGGCACCAACCAGGTGCACGCGCTCGGCGTCCGCACCGATCGCGTCGTCGCCTTCAACGAGGGCCTCGCCGAGAGCCTGCAGGCGCTCGCGATCGATCACCCCGACGCTGCGGCGCCGACCGCCGCGCTCGCGGACGACGAAGTCCTCCCCGCGCGGGTCGAGCGACAGCTGGCGGCCTACCGCCGCGAGCTCACCGCGCGCGCGGCGGTCGCTACGCGCATGCGGCTGGGGTTTTTGATCTGGTACGGCAACGCCGAGGACGTGCTCCGCTACCACGCGGTCAAGCGAAACGCGTTCGCGCGCGCGCCCGCGGTCCCCGACGCGCTGCTCGCGACCGACGACCCCTACCGGGCCTACCTGCTCGAGAGCGTGCTGCCGGGGCGCCCCGAGGACCCGTCGAAGTCGCTGTCGCGGATGCTCGAGAGCGAGGGGGTGATCAGCGCGCTGATGATCCGCTGGGCGACCCACGAGGGCCTGCGTGAGCGCCGACCCGGCGCGGCCTTCTACGCCCGCTTCGGCGTCACCGCCGACCAGGTCAGCCCGCTCGAGAACGTCTACCTCAAGCTGTTTCACGCGCTGCACGAGCACGAGCCCCGCGACCTGGTCGAGCTCGTCGCCGGCTACCAGGCGCTGTTCCCCGACGAGGCGCCGATGCTCGACGCGCTGCTGCGCGACGTCCTCGGCGAGGGCTGGGGCGACGCGCCGCCCGAGCTGTGGCTAGCGAACAGGTCGTTTAAGACAGGTACAACCGTTTTTGACCAGCGCCGCGCGCTCCCGCGGGCGCACACCTTCGATCTCAACGGCGCCTCGCTCGTCGACTTGGTCAGCGTGCCCGGCGTCGACCTCGCGCTCGCCCGCGCGATCCTCGAGCGCGCGCCCTACCGCTCGATCGACGAGCTCGCGCGCGTCCCCGGCGTCGACGACCGACTCGTCGAGCGTTTTCACGCGCTCGCCCAGGAGCTGGAGACGCTGCGGGCCGAGCTCGCCGACGAGCCCGAGGACCCGCTCTCGATCAACATGATCATCATGCCCTTCGTCTGGCGCGCGCTCGGCACCCTCGCGCTCGCCGGCCTGCTCGGGACGGCGATCGCCTGGTTCACGCGACCGAGTCCGAAGCCGCCACGCCCCACGAGCCCTGCGGGCGCGCTCCTGCGCTCCGCGGCGGTGGGTGTCGCGGCGGCCTTCCTCGGCGTGGTGATCGGCTGGGCGCAGCCCCTCGCCGGCCTCGGCTCGCTGCTCGCCGTGCTCGCGCTCGCGGCGATCCCGACCGCGATCTGGGGCGGACGACGGGCCCATGACCTCGGCTACGGTGTACGGCTCGGCCTGGTCTGGATCCTCGCGGCGCTCCCGGCCGCGGCGCTCGTGAGCCCGTGGTGAATACGCGAACGTCGAGATTTTGACGGAGCGCTTCCGGGCTACGCGATCACGCCGACGGAGAAGGCGATCAAGAACTGACCGGCGTAGTAGAGCGGGAGACCGATCAAGCGGTTGACGTAGCCCTGCGCGACGAAGCGTTGGCGGGCGACGAACAGATCTGAGAGGTAGAAGAGCGCGGCGCCCTTGAGGAGCAGCCAGGCGCCGGCCTCCGGGACCGCCGGCGAGCGCGAGGCGAGCCACGCGCTCGCGATCATCGCCGAGATCACGACGATGTACGCGATCACCGGCCCGCGCATCGAGCCGAGATGCGGCGTGAGCCAGCGGTAGACCAGCGCGCCGATCAACGCGAAGACGAAGAGCTCGGGCTGGAGCCAGCGGGCGTCCACGCACACGCTCATAAACGCGAGCGCGTACATCACGTGCCCCAGCAAGAACGCGACGAGGCCCGCGCGAAACCACCCGCGACCCGGGAGCGCGAGGCAGACATCCCCCACCACCCCGAGCGCGAGCCCGCCCAGCACGAGCTGGTAATACGCCGGCAGCGGGTGGGGCTGCACCACCGCGGCGAGGACGAAGAGGAGCGAGAGCGGCGTCTTGAGCAGCAGGACGCGCGACCTGTCGTCGCCCTGGCGCTCCGCGAGCAGCAGCGCCACGAGCAGCGCCGCCGCCGGGATCAGGATGAGGAGGTTGTCCGCGATCGACATCTCCTGGCGACGGTAGCCCGCGCGCCGCGAGGACGCGACCTCCGTCGCGCGACCGGGTCCGTCGACGACGACGTGGGACTTCAAGCCTGATTACAGACGCGACGCCCCGAAAATCCTCCAACACCCCGCAGCACGCGGTTTCGTCGGTCCTCGGAGGGTTTTCGGAGCTTCGCACATCTCGCGCGATGTTGCTTGAGTACGTGGGATTCTGCGTCTGAACTGGTACCGTAGCGGAACAGCTCGCGGTTGGTGGTCGACCAGTAGACGGCAGTTGGCCTTGGTTCCGCGTCTCGCGCGTCTCTACCCCGTACATCCGCTAGTGGCGTCGAACACCCCCAACCGGATGGCTTCTTCCGGTATTCCACGTCTGCCGATGTGGTTACGCAACCTGGGGATAGATTACGAATCACCACAACTCGACGTCTTGGTTATCCGAATACCCTTTTGCGGTAAGTTCGAACAACAAAGCGTTGATCGCTAGCCTCATTGCCTTCGCTTCAGAATTTGAACTCGCTTTGCCACTAATCGTCCGAACAGTTTCGCCTGTTAGGACTACTTGGGCCGGAGTCAAGGATGCTACCTCTATTTCCGGATCGTACAATTGGCATGTCGCCACGGCAATCCAAGTTGAAGTAGGCACGATTGGATCCTCCGGAGGATCGATAACACGAAAGGCGGCAACCTGGCATGTAATCCCGCGCTCGTATTTTTCTTGGGCACTGTTCGTTTGTCTCTCATCGACATATCGCCAGACGCAAAGTCCGATGTTCTCGTCCAGTATAATAGAAAGCAGAGTTAGACGCTGGACTGTCAGTCGTAGGCGTAGTACGTCGTGCCCCTCCATGCTCGCCCGGGCGAGGCGGTTATCCTCGGCCCAAACTGTAGCCTGTAGCCTGCAGGTAGCCCAACTCACTAGAACCAATAGAGAGGGCCTTCTGGCAAAGGAATTACCAAGTCCGCCACACGTGAAACTCTACCTATTACCGCAATCCCCTCGCCAAGAATGGTTCCTGAGAACAAAGAGAATACACTGTTTCCATCCTCCTCAAATATTCGACGTTTGTCTGACCACATACTCTCCACAGAGCATTGCACAACTTGACCATTTTTCTCGATCACTCCTCTCACAGCAGTCGCAAGTGGATCATCATGTGCCGTGTCCGAGTCTTCTTCTGACAGAAGAGCCTCATTCGCCGAGTCAAGATACTCGCCAGCCACACGGTAACTGCGCTCACTGCACGCAATCAGAGCCAATAATAGTAACCTTGTCGGGGTTGTTGCTGTCGTGAAGTATGACTCTTGTTTTGGAGTCAGCCATACATCGCTACAAATCTGCAGCGTAGAACGTTCATGCTTAAGAATCGACAAGTATGTAACAAACTCAAGAATGCTACACGTTCCCCAGATCTCTTCGGAGGAGAAGGGCCCGTTGAACCATCCTGTTTCGGTTCCAGTAGAACCGAACTCTTGCCGAAAGGCACTTAGGACTAATGTCGACTCCGCAATACAGCGCTCACGATCCCCTAGAACCCCCAACGAAATGGTTCTTTTTGCATGAGAATAGATACGGCGGAGCCCGATACATTTACTATCGAGAGGTTCTCGAAGTATCGAGATCGCCTGTTTATGCTGTTTCTTGAAGTGCTGTTTCATTATCCTATTTTGCCGCCTCATAGGCGCTTCGAGCACCATTTGCTCCGAGGTAGGCGCCTATTCCGCCACCAAGCAGACCTCCGATAACACCTCCGGCGAGCATCCCCCATGGACCCAAGGGCGCTCCTAATTTCGCGCCCAGAGTAGCTCCTCCTAACGCCCCGGCTACCCCCAGTGCCCAAGCACCGGCTTCTTCAGCAATGACTCCAGGGCGCTCTTCTGCTGAGGCAGATGCAACTCGGTATGTGGTTACCCCAAGTCCCACCAGCAACCCTGCAAGCCCCAGCGCCCTAACAGCCTTGGTGGCAACTGCAAGATTGCGAAGATTGCGAGCCTCGGAGGCAATGTTGTTCACGGGGCTGATTGACTCCGCCGGAACGCGTCCAACTGCGTGAGACTCCTTATATTCGATTAATTTTCCTTTGGCCTGGTCGATTGCATCGACTCTTCGACGGAGTCGTTTTTCGCTTTTAAGATTCTTTTCTGACTCTGCTTTGTACTTGTCAAGATCTGATTGAAGAGTTTCATTTTCCCTAAACTCAGTCCCGTGGTTTTCCGCGATCGCTATGTCGACCCGAACAATGCCATTGATTGCCCTTCCCTGCCTTACAAGTTCTTCTGCGCCTGATATCGTCGCAAATGAAATTCGATCTGTCCCGTGCCTAAATACCGGGCTTGACCGCTGGTCGGAGGGTCGTAGATGTCGAAATGTCATCTCGTGCGCAGGTGCAGGTTTTGACACTTTCTTGAGAGGTTTCATCCCCTCCTTTTGAACATGTTGAACGCTGATATCTGAACTTCCCAATACGCGATGTTTGAACCCTTTCTGCCCTGGCTTACGGGAGAATAAGGGCCCCGTTGATGCAGGTGCGACATTGGGAGCATGGTGTGTGTCCTCAGCCTTCTTTGGAGCGGGCTTCCCTGTTCGGCCGAACCGGAAGGAGAAGCCAACACCGAAGACAACCTTAACACCGTCAACACTCTTCGTGTTCTTCGGCTCCCCCCGATCAACAAGTGCCTCGACCCCTTCGGACACGGTGCCTGATGGGTCAGTATGTACTAGAGGGTTGCCTACCGTGTATTCGTACCGATTTGTCCCATCCCCAAGCCCGATCGGGTCCGCCGCCGTCCATCGCCCCAACCAAGGAGCGTAGTAACGCGCCCCATGATACGCTAGCCCGGTCTCTTCATCGCGCTCCTGCCCCGTATACCGATACCGCTTCGCCGACACATCGATCGCCCCATTCGCCGCCCGGTACGACGACGTCCCATACGGATGAAACTCCTCGTACGAGATGACATCCGCGTTGCCACCCAGCTCCAGCGTCGCCGTCCCTAGATGGTTGTCGTACTGGTAGCGGGCGATATTCGCCGCTTGTACCGTCTGACCGTTCTCCACGGTCTTCGTCTCGATCAGGCACATCCGCCGAGTGCCGTCCGCCACGTGAAGCGTCTCGCGCTCGTGGTCTAGCGCTTGTCCCTGACGTTCGCGGTACGTTTCCCACGCACCGAAGTACAGCCGCTCCTTCGACTGCGTCCCGTTCTGGTTGACCGATACCTTTCGTACGCGCTGACCTGCGCTGTCGTAGACGTAGTAGGTCGTGCCTCCACCTCCATGCTCGGTCCGAGCGAGGCGGTCATCCTCGTCCCAGAACATCCCCGGATCATCCGGGGGCACATAGAGGTGCGGCATCGTGAGCATGTTGCCGTGCGCGTCGTATGTGTACGTTTCGGTCCAAGTCTGCGGATCGATTGGGTCGTCCCCAGGACCGCTTGACTCGAGGAGTTGGTTTCCGTCGAGAGCGTACGCGCACGCGCGCTTCCAGGCAACTTGACCGCCGACCTCGTGGGTCGTCGCCAGGATGTTACCGACCTGATCGTACTCGTAGCGCTGTGTGTAGTTCTGCAGCGCCTGCGCATCACCCGGGTGGCTGATCGCCGCCCACTCGTCGCCGGTCGGTTGAGTGATCGTCGCGTGCTCGCGACCGGTCGCCGAGAGCAGCCGGTAGATCGCGTCGTAGACGAATTTCTGCGCCGGCGCGACCTGGGCGTTCTGGAAGTAGACGACCTGCTGCGCGAGGTCACGAATCTCCGCGATGTTGCCGGACGGGTCGTAGTGGTAGCGCAGATCCTGCACTTCACGCTTCCCCGGATCTGGGTTCGGCCGAGTCGTGTGGATCCTGCGCACTCGGAACATGCGCGTGTCGTACTCCCGCGCGATGACGGCGCCGTTGCCGTGCTCCTCGAGTACGCGTTGACCCTTCTCGTTGTAGTCAACGTTCGTCACGATGTCGGTCGCCTGCACGGCGCCTTTGACGTTGACGGCGACCGACGCGATGAGACCGCCCGCGCCGTAGCTGGTCGTCGTGACGGAGAGGTCCGGCGTCGTGCTCGTCACGACTCGGTTCAGCGCGTCGTAGGTCTGGCTGCTGGTGAACGTCTCGGTCTCGAGCAGCGCATCAGCGAGCGTCTGGATCGCCGCGGGGTCGGTCTCGTTCGCAAGCGTGATCCAGTCGGGCCGCGTCGTGTAGTCCGTCGCTAGCCGTCGCGTCTGACTCAACGGGTTGCCCTTGAAGTCAAACGAGGTCGCCTCGACCATCCCCGCCGTGTCGTAGACGCGAAACAGCTGCCCGCGGTGATTGGTCTGCTCGGGCTGGGCTAAGCTCTCGCCGTACACCGAGCGCCCCGCGAGCACCTCCGGGTCCTGGTTCGTCTTGATGTACGCGTGCGTCGGCCTGCTGAGCGCGTCGTAGCTCCACCGGCGCGTATGTCCTCGTGAGTCCCAGGACCGCAACGGCCTGCCGCCGGCGTCCGCGAGCACCCACCGGTTCCCCGCGTCTACGCTCTCGCTGTAGAGCTGCACGCCCCCCGGCGCAAACGTGTCAGTCTCGGCGGTGTTCTCTCGAGCGTCCGTGATCTCGAGCGGATTGCCCTCGACGTCGAGGTCTACAAACGTCTCGTAGAAGGCGTCTTGTCCATCCGTCCTGTTGTGCGCGACGGTTACGACCACGCGCCCGCGATGGTCGGTGTGCGCGGTGCTCGGCGTGTTCGCGTGCTTCGCCGCCTCGTTCGCCGCGCGAATCTCGGCGTCGTTCTCTGGCGGACCAGGCAACAACGCCTGACGCTCGGCGTACCAGTCGCTGTCGAGCACGGTGTCGTTCGCGTCGTAGGTCACCTGCTTCCATGGGGTGAACTCGACGCGTGAGAACGTGCCGTCGGGGAGGTCGGTTCGCACCACGCGACCCAGCGGATCGTAGTGCAGCAGCGGCGTCACGCCCCACTCGACCAGGTCCTGCTCGCTCTCGTAGTCCGACGTCGCCGAGAAGAACGGCTCGTACTGCTTGATAACGTTGCCCTTGTTGTCGAGCACCGTGCGCCCGGTCCCGACCCAGCGCGGATCGGCGGCCTCGAACACCAACTCGCCGTTTTGAAACACCAGCTCGCCGTTCTCATCACGCTTGGGTGCGAGACCCGGCTCGGCCTGTGCTTTCGCCATCACTACCTGGCCCATGCCGCCGTGGTAGGTGAACTGCTGCTGCGTCGTGAGGTTGCCGAGACCGTGTGTCTCCTTCGCGGTCGCGTGGGTCCACGTGGGCTTCTGCTCGAGGCTCCAAGCGTCGAGGTTGTAGTCGAGCGTGAGCGTCGGGTCGTCGAGTGTGTCGCCTTCGCCCTGACCGTCTTTGCCCATGACCGCGACCGCGCGGACCATTCCCAGCTCGTCAAACGCGTTCGCGGTTCGGTTCAGGTTCGGGTCCGTGGTACGCCAGGGCGTGAGCAGGCGGTAGTCGTTCTCGGCGCTGACGAGGTTGCCGAGCGGGTCCGTCGCGGACTCGAGCAGGAGGTTGTGGGCGTCGTGCGTGAACGTAGAGGCGTTGCCGAACACATCACGCGCCTTGACGACTCGGTAGAACTTTGTCTCATCAAAGATCACGCGGCCGGAAGGTCGATACCAGTCAGGGCCATATTTGCGATACGCCCCTTCGCTGTCGAGGCCGAGGCCCGCGATCTTTTGCCCAAACACGATGGCCAGCTGCGCCTGTGAGAAGGCGAGAGACTCCGACTCGTAGGGCAACGCACGCGTCCCGCACTGACCCAAGGGCAATGCACCGTTCAGGTCGTCTGCGTAGAAGGTCTGACGTTGTTTGCCGAGCACGCGCTTCTGCGCGGTCCCGTCAGGCGTCTCCTTGTACGCGATCTCGACCGCCACATCGGCGTGCGCGCGAAGCTCCGCGACCGTCTTGGGCGACTGCGCATCGAGCGTGAGGCCGGTCAGCTCGTAGCTCCGGCCGGCGTAGGGAACCCCGAGCCGATAGCTCGCCGGGTTGTTGTCGACGTGTATGACGTCCGCCTCGGCCAAGAGCATCGTCGCGTGGGTCTGCGCGTTGACAGTTTTGTTTCCTGGGGTGACCGCCGCCGCACCCACGCGCGGATAGGCCACGCTAACTTGACGCGTGACGGTGCCGTAGGCGTCGACGTCGAGCACAACGGTTTGCGAGACGTGTGGGTCACTCGAGTCGCGCTCCGCGTGGTAGGATCAACATGGTCCTGGCGAAGCTCCGCGCGATGCTTCGGCAGGCGTACGAGTGGGAACTCATCGAGAAGATGCCGAAGGTCTCGGCGGTCAAGGAGGTCCAGTCGACACCCGAGTACCTGTCGTTCGACGACTACGGGCGCTTGCTGGAGGTGACGCGCGGCGTGCTCGACGAGATGACCCTGGTTATTCTCCTGCTCGGCGGTGACGCGGGTCTTCGGTGTGGCGAGATGCTGGCGTTACGCTGGTGCCACATCTTCCCTGAGCGCAACCGGATCCACGTCTGCGAGAACGATGTCCGCGGTCACGTAGGTCCGCCCAAGGGCGGGCGCGATCGCTGGCTCCCCATGACCAAGCAGCTCCGCAAGGCGCTGATGGGGATGGAGCGCCGGAGCGAGCGAGTGCTGTGGCGTGGTGAGGATGCCAAGCCGGTCACGCATCAGGTGCTCGCCTGGCGTGTTCACAAGGCCATGTCTCGCACCGGGCTCGGGAGGAAGGGGCCGCACACGCTGCGTCACACCTTCTGTAGTCACCTCGCCATGCGTGGCGTGTCGGCGGTCAAGATCCAGAAGCTCGCCGGTCACGCCAAGCTTTCGACGACGCAGATCTACATGCACCTCGCGCCGAGCAGCCTCGATGACGCGATCGAAGCCCTCGGGAGGTAGTCGTGGGCACTGGAACCCTGATGGAACCGCGCTAGCGCGCTCTGAAATTGCTTAGCTTGGTCAACCACTTACGAAGAATCTGCGTACTTCAAGCCTGAGTCACGCCTGGCGGCCCAAGCGCTTGATCAAGCCCGGGAACTCGGGCGCGCGATTCCGGCGTGACCGCTCGGTGACCGCCCGGCCGCGTGACCGAGCACGTCACGCGGAGCGCTCACCGTCGTGCGGTCCAACGGGCGCTCCCGCGCAGGATCGTGCGCACAGCGCGGGGGATTTTTCGCGGCTTGGAAATAATCCGCGAACATTAGACAGAGTTCACATTAAGAAACCTTAATATTTCGACTGAATCCCATCGGTGAATCTGCACACGCTTCATTCGACCGCGCACTAACATCGCGTAACAATGAGATTTTTGCGCAACCCGAACTGGCTCTTGAAGTCACTCATTCAACAGAGAATACTATTCAGGGATCTATGAAGATGTTCCTTGGAGCATATTGAAAATCAATCTGAGCAGCGATGTCAAACGTCATTCAACCATGTCCTACGTCTGCCGAGCGCGATCGGCCCCCCGGGCGCGCGATGGTTGAGGCCACGACCCCGGCGCGTGGTCGTCTGCTGGTCGTCGACAGCGACCCGCTCCGGCGACAGCACCTGCGCCGAAGCCTCAGCGAGCGCGGCCACTCGCTCCGCACCTGCGCGACGGAGGCGGGGGCGCTCGCCGAGCTCAAGTCAGAGGAGCCCGAGGTCTTGCTGATCGACGTCCACGACGAGCACGCGCCCGGCCTGCAGCTGTGCGCGAGCGTGCGCGAGCGGACCGAGCGCACGCGGGTCATCGTGATGGCGGGTCAGACAGACACGCGCGCCGCGATCGCGGCGATCCGCGCCGGCGCCTTCGATGTCATCACCAAGCCGATCGATCCCAAGGAGATCGAGGCGGTCGTGCAGCGGGCGCTCTCGGCTCGTCGTTCGAACGCGGGCGCGCACGAGCTGGCGCGCGAGGTCGCCGAGTCGGACCACGATCTCATCGGCGCGAGCGCGGCGATCCGGACCCTCCGCGAGATCATCGACCAGCTCCGAGGGACAGACGCGAACGTTATGATCATGGGGGAGCGCGGCACCGGCAAGAAGCTCGTCGCCCGCGCGCTCCACCGCAGCAGCCCGCGCGCCGACGGGCCGCTCGAGATCATGGGGTGCGCCGCCGGGTCGGCGTACGCGCTGGAGCGCGAGCTGTTCGGCTCGTTCGACGACACCGGCGGCGCGGGGCTGCTCGCGCGCGCCTGCGGCGGCGCGCTCGTCCTCGACGAGCTCGGCGCGCTCCCCCCCTGCACGCAGCGCCGACTGATGCGCCTGCTCGCTACGCCACGCGGCGAAGACCGCAAGCCCGAGGTCCGTCTGCTCGCGACCGCGCATAGCGACCTTGGGAGACTCGTCGCGCGCGGGGTGTTTGAAGCCGAGCTGTACGAGCGCCTCCGCGTGATCAAGCTTCACATCCCGCCGCTGCGCGTGCGCGAGCGCGACGCGCTGCTGCTCGCCCAGCACTTCATCGACGTGAACCGACGCAGGACGCGAAAGGACGTCCGCGGGATCTCGACGGGCGCGGCCGAGCTGCTGCTTCGCTACCGCTGGCCCGGCAACGTCAGCGAGCTCGAGCAGGTCATTCAGTCCTCGTTCACCCTCACGCGCGAGCATCAGATCGCGGCCGAGGATCTGCCCGAGCGCGTGCGAGCGAGCGCGCCGAGCGAGCGCGAGACGCTCGATACGCCGACGAACTTCGCGGACTTCGAACGCCTCCACATCGCGCGAGCGCTCGCGGCCGCGGACGGGAACAAGACGCGCGCGGCCGAGCTGCTGGGGATCTCCCGTCGTTCGCTGTACCGCAAGCTCGATCGCCTCGAGATCGACAACCCGACGTCGGCGAAGCTGACGAAAGCGCCAGCGAACTAACGGTTCATCGGGACGAGACGTGAGCGGCCGAGACTCCATCGTCTCGGCCGCTTCGCGTCATCGTGTCATCGCGTCATCGCGTCATCGCGTCGTCGCCCGCGCGCGTCGGCGACGACGCAGCAGCAGCGCGGGCAGCAGCAGCAGCAGCGACGCCCCGCGTGAGCGCGACGGCTCCGCGCTGCAGCCGCAGCCGTCGTCGTCCAGACCGAGGGAGCCGTCGGTGTCGGTGTCGAAGCCGCCCTCACCGCCGTCATCGCCCGCGCTCGCGGAGTCCGACGCGCTCGCGCCACCGCTGTCGTCACCGCCATCGCCGCCGCTGTCACTGCCGCTGTCACTGCCGCTGTCACTGCCGCTGTCGCCGCTGTCGCCGCTGTCGCCGCTGTCGCCGCTGTCGCCTCCTGGTGTCGCCGACGCGGGGATCACCAGGCGCTCCGCGGTTGAGCGCATCGAGATCGTCTCGTGGAACGGAACGATGAGCTCTTCCCCGAGCGGATGACCCTCGAGCAGCAAGGCGTAGCGAAGCGAGCCCATGATCTCGAGCTCGCCGGTCTGCGTCGCCCAGACCTCGTCGTGCTCGCCGCCCGCCAGCGCCTCGGCGCACGCGAGCGCGTCGTGCTCCGTGACGACCTCGACCGGCTCACCATCGGCTTCGAAGGCCAGCTCGATCGACTCGCCGTGGAACTCGACCATAAAGCCGTCGACGCGGACCTCGTAGTCGTAGTCGAGCAGCCCCGCGAGCCCGTCCTCGAGGTCGCCCTCACCCGGCTCGAGCTGCACGCCAAGGCCGAGCTGCGCCGGCGCGGCGGGGTGACCAGGGAGCAGGTAGGCCTCGGCGGCCGTCGCGAAGCGAACGCCGTGCGGGGCGCCGTGCTCGATCGGAGCCTCCGGGCTCGTGGTCGCGAGCCGCATCGTGAACTCGAAGTCGCTGGCGTCCTCCTCGCCGAGGAAGGCGACGTGCTCGCCCTGGAACACCGCGTCGCCGCGCAGCAGCGCCGAGAAGTCCCCGACCAAGCGATACTCGAGCTCTACATCGAGGTCGAGCAGCGGCAGCGCGTCGTTGATGCTCAACGTGACGAGCGTGATGTCGCGCTGTTCGAACTCCGGCTGAAAGGGCTGCGACGCGCCGACGTCGGCGAGCGCGGTGGATGAGCTGAGCGCGGCGGTGATCAGCGCGAGCGCGGACAGCAGGCCGTAGCGCGCGGTCGTGCGGGGGGAGGCGTGGCGAAGAGCGGTAGAGTTGTAGCTGTGCATTTCGTGGTCTCCGTAGCGGGGAGTGACCACGTCGTACTCGCTGCGCCGGTGTGCACAAGGGTGTGTCTCCCCCGACAAGTCTTGTCGCCACCTCCCGCCGCCGCGTCGCGCGTCGCGTCGCCATGTATAGACATGTCTATTTAGTCATGTTCGTACACCGTCCCCCGGCGCGTGTCGTGAAGCCCGAGACGCCGTCGTCGCGCGCCCGCCCCCGCGCTCCGCGAAGCTAAAAAAAATTCGAGTCGCGCCGCGAGTAGCCACCCCTGGACCGGCGCGCCGCCGCGGGGCGCTCTCCACGCCTGCGCTGTCGAGAACAATTCGGCCTCTCGTGTTACAAGCACCGAATCCGCGAAGCGCAGTCGGGCACGCTCCAATCGAACATGTCCTATTAGACATGACATGTACAACGATCCGCGCAAGCTTGGCGTGCCACCGTGCGCGCGCGTCACAGCCAGGCCGCACACCTCGTGGATTCTTTCTCTGTTGATAGGCTTACGCGTTCGGCCTAGTCTTTTTATGTCGGTATAGCCCGGCGGTGGTCGAATAGAGCTACCTCGCCGACCGCTCGCCTGCGCGAGATCGACGTGTAACAGCGCGAAATCAATGTTTTTAGAGACTCCCTATCTCCGTTCACGACTCGACGACGGCGCCCAGGCCCCTCGCCTGCCGTCATTGCGATCGTCAATCCCCTCTTCACAGTCACGCCCAACGCCCATGAATCGTCCCCGCATCGATGTGGCGCTTCAACGCGCGACCCCCTGCCACGGCCCCCTGGCCCCCGACAGCGTCATCGCGGAGCGCTACCGCGTCCTCCACATGCTCGGGCAAGGCGGGATGGGCGTGGTGTACCTGGCGGAGCACATCGCCATCGGGCGGAAGGTGGCGATCAAGCTCATCACGCCGCGGTGGGCCCGAGACCCGACGATCAAGCGCCGGTTTCGCGCCGAGCCCCGCCTCGCCAGCGCGGCCGGGCACCCGAACATCGTCGAGGTCTTCGACGCGGGCGAGCTGCCCGACGGGAGCCTGTACATCGTGATGGAGTTCCTCTCGGGCGAGACGCTGCGCGACTACATCAAGCGCGAGGGGCCGCTGTCAGAGCAGGAGGCGTGCCACTTGATCATCGACGTCGCCGCGGCCGTCAGCGCCGCCCATCGCGTCGGCGTGATCCACCGCGACCTCAAGCTCGACAACATCATGCTCGCGGACCTCGGCGGGACGCGCGTGCTCAAGGTCCTCGACTTCGGGCTCGCGTCCGAGCTCGAGCCCGACGACTCGTCGCGCCTGACCCGACCGGGGCGCGCGCTCGGGACCCCCGCCTATATGGCGCCGGAGCAGATGGCCGGCGCGCGCTCGGCCAAGGAGTCGGATATCTACGCGCTCGGGGCGGTCCTGTTCACGCTGCTGGTCGGCCGCGGGCCGTTCGCGGGGATCCCCGTCAACGCGCTCTACGAGATCAAGCGCCAGCGTCACGCGCCGTCGATCTACACGCTGCGCAAGGACCTCAGCATCGAGCTGGCGGGCCTCATCGCGGATTGTCTCGAGATCGACCCGAGCCGGCGCCCGCCGTCGGTCGACGCGTTCCTCGAGCGGCTCGCGGAGGTCCCGATCGAGTGGAGCCTGAAGAGCCACATCGCGGCGTGGACGATGACCGCCGGCGCCCGCGAGAGCGCCCACGAGCCCGCGCTCCGGCGCCCCTCGCCCACCAGCTCGGAGCTCGAGACGATCGTCCGCGACGCGCTCGCCGAGAAGCCGCAGCGAACCGCCACGCTGACGCCCGCGGGCGGAAGCAGCAGCAGCGCGCAGGCGCTGCTCGACGCCGCGACCACGCGCCTGCGCCTCGTGGGCTCCCAGGTAGCCCGCGAGCCCGACGCGCCGAGACCTCGCTGCCCGGAGCTCGACATCGACACGCGCCGCATCGAGCCAGCGCGCTCGACCGACGAACACCCGACTCACCGCGGCCGCCCGCTCCCGTCGTCGCTGGACGAAGAGCCCACCCACGCGCTGCCTCCCATCGACGCGAGCGAGCGGCGCCGCTTCACGAGCCTCGCCCCCTACGCCGGCGTGATCTCCAACGCGCTCGCGATCGTCGTCGCTGTCACGCTGGTCGCGGTGATCTCGGTGCTCGGCGCCGACCAGGACGACGCGCCCGCGGATCCGCCCAGCGCGACGCGGCTCGCTCACGCGGGGACGCTCGCGCCCGCGGATCCACCCAGCGCGCCGACGCCTCACGACGAAGACCGCGCGCAAGGCCGGGACTCCGTCCAGACGACCCCGGCCTCCGCCGGTCCCGCGGCGGACCACGTGACAGTGCGCGTGGCGAGCGAGACCACGAGCGACACCGCCCGGCGCGCAGACGTCGAGCGCCCGGCCGAGACCCCGAACCCCACGGACGAGCCCGCGAAGACGCGAGGTGATTCGGCAGAGCGGCCTACGCCGACCGTCAAGGTCCCCGTGGATGATGAGGCGAGCGCGCGACGCTCGACGAAGAACCGCGCGTGGAAGACCGCGAGCTGCGAGGCGAAGCGCTCCGACGCCCAGCGAGCGCGTGACGATCACAAGTGGTTCGAGCTCGAGCAGCTGACGCGCGCGCGCGCGTGCTGGCGACGCGCGCTTGATCGCGACCGACTGCGCACGCAGGCGCTGCTCGAGCTCGGCGACTACGACGGCTGCATCAAGCAAGGCGCCCGCGCCCGGGATCGCCAGGTCGCGCGCACGGTCGCGATCTGCCGCGGGCGAAAGCAGCCCTGAGGAGACTGACCATGCTATCGACCCTGGCGATCGTCATCACGACGACGATGTTCACAACGAGCCCAGCGACGCCCTCTACACTCTCGATCGAGGCTGACACCCACAGCCTCCAGAGCGGCGGCGAAGCTGTCCGCGAGCACATCGAGCGCCGCGCTGCAGAGGCCTTCCCCGACTCGCAGATCGGCAAGACGAGCGGGCACACGCTCACGTGCGCGATCACGGTGCAAGAGGTGGAGCGGCCAAAGCCGGGCTACACCATGACCCTTACGCTGCAGCTCGACGGCGAGCCGGTCTCGGACAAGCCGCGCGCGCAGCAGTGCTCGCTGTGCAGCGAGTCGGAGCTCATCGAGGCTGCGGTGCAAGAGCTCCGGGCGTTCCTCGTGCTCGCGGACGCGGCTCGGGAACAAGATGAGCGTGCCGAAGCCCATCGAGCGCCGCCGCCCGCGACAAGCTCGGAAGATCAACCGGAGGAGGCCGCGGAGGAAGAGGACACCGAGGAGTCGCCCGACGACCGCGACGCGCCCGTCGAGCCTCGGCCCGCCGTCCGCGAAGAACGCGTCGAGGGTCCTGTGGACACCGGGCGCGACGATCTCGAGCCGCGCGCCCTCACGCCCACCGGCAAGGCGGGCGTCGGCTTGCTCGTCTCCGGCGCGCTCGGGCTCGGCGTCGGCGTCGGGCTCGCGGTCCGAGCGGCCACGCCGCGCCCACAAAACCCGCTCGAGGTGCTCGACACGAGACCTGTCGGTTGGGGCATCCTCGCCGCGAGCGGCGCGGCGACGATCGTCGCCGCGACGCTCCTCGGGCTCGACCGCAGACAGCAGCGACAGGTCTACAGCGCGCCGATGGCGAGCGCGCGCCAGCTAGGGTGGCAGCTCCATGTCGAGTTTTAGTCAGCTCACGATCACGTCGCTCGCGCTAGCCGCAGCGCTGCTGGGCGGGTGCGTGCGCATCAACGAGGCGCACTGCGGCAACCAGGCTGGCGACGCGAGCTGCGAAGAGCCCGCGCGGCCGTTTTGCAACCTGTGCGCGATCGAGAACGACGGCTGCGTCGCGCTGCCGGTCGCCGACCCTTCATGCGCCGCGCCGAGCCGCGCGACGGTCGTCACCGACACCGACACCAGCGCCGACACCGACACCGACACCGACACCGACACCGACACCGACACCGACACCGACACCGGCAATTTCTCCGAGACCGACACCGACACCGACACCGACACCGAGTCCAGCGGCGACGCCACCGAGACCGGCGGATCGACTGACGCGACGAGCGACAGCAGCTCGACGACATTCGCCCCCGAAGAGTGCGGAGACGGCGAGAAGACGGGTCAGGAGCCATGCGACGGCGAGGACTTTGGCGACAAGACCTGCGATGACTACGACTTCAACGGCGGCGCGCTCGTGTGCACACCGCTTTGCCAGATCGACATCACGGGCTGCTGCCTGGGCCCCGGGTCCCCCTGCAACATCTTGAACCCCCGCTGCTGCGACGGGCTGACGTGCTCGCTCGCGATGCAGTGCGAGTAGCGGTCGCACGCGCCGCGTGGGCGGTAGCGACCGCCCAATGTGACACCGATACGGCACAAGCCCGCTCGCTCGCGCGGGGCGCCGCGTACTCGCGCGCCCCGCCCAGACGACGCCAGCGACGGCGTACCTCGTGCGCAGCGGCGCCGCAGGCGACGCACGTGGATCGACGGCGCGCCTGGTCGGACTCCAAGCCTGAGTC
>JAUIKS010000059.1 GCA_030430565.1 Polyangia bacterium | reverse complement strand
CCGCTTCGGGTTCCTCCGTCGCCTCCGCTTCGGGCTCCTCCGTCGCCTCCGCTTCGGGCTCCTCCGTCGCCTCCGCTTCGGGTTCCTCCGCTGCTTCCGCTTCGGGTTCCTCCGTCGCTTCCGCTTCGGGTTCCTCCGTCGCTTCCGCTTCGGGTTCCTCCGTCGCTTCCGCTTCGGGTTCCTCCGTCGCTTCCGCTTCGGGTTCCTCCGTCGCTTCCGCCTCGGACTCCGCCGCCTCCGCTTCGGACTCCTCCGCCTCTGCTATCGCTTCAGACTCCTCAGCGGCTTCCGCCGCTTCGGTCTCGGGCGAATCGGTCACGTCCGCTCCGGTCTCCTCCAGAGCTCGGGACGTGTCGAGCTGCTCTTCCGGCGCGGCGGCGTGGGCCGCCGCCTCCGCGAGCGCTTGCTCGACGTCTTCTTGTTGTGCCTCGTCGTCACCAGCGCGCGTGTCCGCGACGGCGCGCTTCGGCGGTTTACCGAGCGGGCCGCGACGCGGCGGCGGCGGCGGTCGCCTCTTTCCGTCCGATCGACCGCTGGTCGCGCTCTTCAGGACGGAGTCGAGACGGGCAGCCGAGTTTGGCGACGGCGCGGGCTCGCTCTCGACGAGATCCGCCTCGGTCGGCAGCGCGTCAAGCAGCTCTTGGGCCTCGCTGTGATTCGGCACGAGCTTGAGGGCCCGGGTGAGAAGCCCGCGCGCGCGCGGGATGTCGGTCGCGGCGACGAACACCGCGAGCGCCACAAATTCATCGGCGGCGTCGCCCTCGCGCGTGAGCGCCTCGAGGATCTCGGCTTTTAGCTCGCGCGCGTCGACGTGGTCAGGCGCGTCGGCGAACAGGCCCTCGAGGTGCCGAAGCGCGTGCTCGTACATTTTGTACTTGATGTAGACGCGGACCTCGACGAGCAGCTTCTCGATCGCCGCCGGGTCGATGGAGTCCCCGACGGACTCGCTGGTCGCGGCCGCCTCGACGCCGGCGACCGGGACGGCGTGCTCGACCCGCTCGAAGGTCGTCGACTCTTCCTCCTCGGCGGACTCCGCCTCGACGGGCTCCCCGAGGTCGATGTCGATGTCGATGTCGAGCTCGACGTCGAGCCCGTCGTCCGCGCTCATGTCGATCACGAGCGCGTCGTCGTCCTCGTCGTCCTTGCGCTTCGCCTTGAGCTCTTCGATCTCCTGCTCGATCTGCGAGAGCATCGCCTTGATATCGGCGACGTTGTCAGGCTCGAGCTCGATCGCCTTGCGCAGGACTCGAACCGCGATCTGCTTGCTGTTGATGTCGTCCTTCTTGCGCTGCTCGCGAGCGAGCTCGACGAGGACGTGAACGGCCTTGTCGAGCTTGCCGAGCTTCAGGAAGGTCTCCCCGAGCAGCTCGAGGCCGACGTGATCGCTGGGAGAGGCCCGCAGGAGCGCGTTGAGCTTGACGAGCGCGCGCCGAGCCTCTCCGCGGTCGAGGTAGATCCGCGCCAGCGTGCGCAGGACCGTCAGCTCGTCGTCAGTGTGATAGATGAGCCGCTCGGCGACGCGGATGTAGTCCTCGATGCGCTGGTCCGCGAGCAGGCGCGAGGCCGCGATACGGAAGTGCTCGACGGCTTCCTTCTTCATGCCCTCGCGCGAGTACAGCTCCGCGAGGCGCAGGCGCTTGCCGACCGCGCCGGGCTCGAGCTCCGCGACGCGCTTGAAGCCCTCGAGGCCCTTGGCGATCTCGCCGGCCTGGAAGTACGACTGCGCGACGAACTCGTAGGTCACCACGGCGTCGCCGGTGCGCCCGAGCGTGTGATAGAGCTCGGCGACCTTTTGGTGGATATCGAGCCGCGAGGGGTCGAGGTTGAGGATCTGCCGATACACGGCGATCGACTTCTGCGGCTCCTTGTCGTTCGCGTAGAACTTGGCGACCTGCAGGTACTTGTCGATCGCGCCCTGCTTGTCGCCGGAGCGCATCAAGCAGTCCGCGAGCATCAGCCAGCTGCGGATGTCGTTCGGATCGTGCTCGACGATCGCCGCGTACTCGCGGGCCGAGCGATCGTGCTGACCCTTCGCCGCGTACTTGGCGGCAGCCGCCAGTGCTTTTTCCCGGTTAAACGCCACCCCGCCTCACGTTCAGCTTCCTACTATGAGTGCGCGTCGGCCTCACGCCGTATCGCCTCCGCGTCCAGGGACTTCTCGAGGAAATGCGTGTCGTAATTACCATTGACGAACGCCTCCTGCTTGAGCAACCAGCGGTGCAGCGCGAGGTTGGTGCCGATCCCCTCGATAACGCACTCCCCAAGTGTACGGCGCATTCTCCGGATCGCGGACGCTCGATCGGGCGCGTGCACGATGATCTTCCCGAGCATCGAGTCGTAATGGGGGGAGACCGTGTAGTTCTGGTAGATGTGGCTGTCGACGCGCACTCCCACGCCTCCGGGGAAGTGGAGGGCGGTGATCGTACCGGGCTGCGGCGCGAAACTGACGGGGTCCTCGGCGTTGATCCGGCACTCGATGGCGTGTCCGCGCGCCCGAAAAGTGCGCGCGAGATGCCCCAACGGCTCGCCGGTCGCCAAGCGAATCTGCTCCTGGACGAGATCGACCCCCGTGATCATCTCGGTCACGCAGTGCTCGACCTGGACCCGGGTGTTCATCTCCATGAAGTAGAAGCGGTCGCCGTCGAGCAGGAACTCGAAGGTCCCCAGCGAGTGGTAGCGAATCGCCTGCGCGCCCTTGATCGCGGCCTCGCACATCGCGGCGCGGACCTCGTCGCTCAAGACCGAGCACGGCGCCTCCTCGAGCACCTTCTGGTGCCGGCGCTGAATCGAGCACTCGCGCTCGAGCAGGTGCATGACGCCGCCGTGCTGGTCCGCGACGATCTGGATCTCGACGTGGCGCGGGCTCTCGACGTAACGCTCGAGGTACATGTCCCCGCAGCCAAACGCCGCCAGGGCCTCTGCCTGCGCGGTGTCTAACGTCGGCCCGATCGCGTCGATATCGCGCACGATCTTCATGCCGCGCCCGCCTCCGCCGGCCGAGGCCTTGAGGATCACGGGGAGGCCGATCCGCTCGGCAGCCTCCCGCGCCTCGGCGGTGCTCTGGAGCACGCCGGTGCCAGGAAGAACCGGCACGCCAGCCTTCTTCATGGTGGTGCGCGCGCGCACCTTGTCCCCCATCAGGCGCATGTGCTCGGCGTCGGGGCCGATCAGCGTCATCCCGCAGCGCGCGACGACCTCGGCGAAGTCCGCGCGCTCTGACAGGAAGCCGTAGCCCGGGTGCACCGCGTCGGCGCCAGACAGCTCAGCAGCCGCGATGATGTTGGGGATGTTGAGGTAGCTCTGGGTCGCGGGCCCCGGGCCGATGCAGACGGCCTCGTCGGCGAAGCGTGTGTGCAGGGCGTGCTCGTCGACCGTCGAGTAGACCGCGACGGTGCGGATATCGAGTTCACGACAGGCGCGAATCACCCGAAGCGCGATCTCGCCTCGGTTCGCAATCAGGACTTTGCGGATCGCTCGCTTGGTACTCACGGCGCGCTCACAGCTTGCGGACCCGGAACAGCTTGGCGCCGTACTCGACCGGGCGCGCGTTATCGACCAGGACCTCCTCGATGACGCAGGAGAACTCGGCCTCGATCTCGTTAAACAGCTTCATCGCCTCGACGATGCAGAGCGTCTGCCCCGCAGACACCTTGCTGCCGACCTCAACGAAGGCCGGCGCGTCGGGGTTCGAAGAGCGGTAGAAAGTGCCGACGAAGGGCGAGGTGATAAAGTCTCCGACCGGCTCGGGCGCCGCTGCGGGCGCCTCTGGGGCCGCCGCAGGCGCGGGCGCGAGCACGGCTTGGGGCGCGATTTGGGGCGCGGCGACGGCGACACCCTCAACCTGTCTCCGGAGCAAGATGCGATGCTCGCCAGTCTCGATCTCGACTTCGCCGAGCTCGTACTGCTGGAAGACCTTCGCCAGCTCGTGGATGTAACGAAGGTCAGGGAGAGACTGTGAGCCGCGGGAATCGGAAGGCATGGACACTCCGTGGAACGTTCAGGCGAACGGCCGCGCGTCAGCGAGTGAGCTCGGCGGCGAGGTGCTTGAGCGCCAAGAGGTAGGAATCGAACCCGAATCCCATGATGACGCCGGCACAAGCTACACCAGTGACGGAGGAGTGTCGAAGGGCTTCCCGACCGTAGATGTTGCTGAGATGGACCTCGATCACGGGGATCGAGACGCCTCGGATCGCGTCCTGAATCGCCACGCTCGTGTGCGTGTACCCGGCTGGGTTGATGATCAGTCCCACCGAGCGCTGGCTGGCCACTCGCCGGCACTCCTGCACCCAGTCGATGATCTGCCCCTCGTGGTTGGACTGCCGCAGATCGAGCTCGACGTCGAGCTGCGCGGCGAGCTCGCGCAGCGACGTGTTGAGCGCGTCGAGCGAGCGAGAGCCGTAGATCTCAGGCTCTCGCGCTCCGAGGAGGTTGAGGTTCGGCCCGTGGATGACGCGCACCCACGGCCGAGCGGACGGCTGGCTCACGATTCCGTTCTCGAGCCGTCAGGCCTAGAGATCGCTGAGCAGCGGCTTTTGAGCAGCACGCAGGCGCCAGCGCCCCTGGCCGAAGCCCTTCGCGTCGTCGAGCAGCGTGACGACGAAGAACTCCTCGTTGAGCGAGCGGAACAGCAGCGTGCCGCGATCCATCTTGATCGTGATGTCGGTGACGCCGCCGAGGTCGAGGCTCTCCGCGGCCTTGCGGAGTTCATCAAAACGGAACGAGAACTCGGTCACGATCGTCTCGAGATCGACGTCCTGCGCGCTCCTCGTCTTGTACTGTTCGATGGCGATACCATCGAAGCCCATGATGATGACGCCCTGGGCGCCTGGAGTTCCATCGACAATTTTCTTGAGCGTTTCCGGGAGCATGGTTTTCCGGCGCTGACAGGCGCCCCCGGAGGTTGTCAGACAGATCCGGAGCAGGTCAAGCCCGAGGCTCGCTCGGTTTCGCGTTCGCGCCCGCCAACGCGGCGACCGGGCTTCAGTCCGCCGAAGCGGCCTCGTCGCTGGCGGCGCTCGTCACTGTCTCGCGCAGGCTCATGAGCACCTCTCGCGGCGACAGGGTGAGCACTGTAGGTTCTCCGAGGCGAACCAGCGCCACGTAGCTCACGCGCCCGGCGTTGCGCTTTTTATCGAGCGAGAGGGCCCGCTCGATCGCCTCCCCGTGCTCACCGCCGAGCCACGCGTCGAGATCGGTCGGCAAGCGCAGGGCCGCGAGCGCGCTCGTCATCGCCGCCTCGAGACCCGGCTCGGCGACGCCGCGCGCTTCCGAGACGCGCGCTGCTGCCCGCAGCCCGAGCGCGACCGCCTCGCCGTGCGCGAGCTCGTAGTCGGAGGCGGCCTCGATCGCGTGCCCGATCGTGTGCCCGAGGTTGAGGAGCACCCGCCCCTTGCCGGCTTCGCCCTGCTCCCAAGGATCACGACCAACGCAGGCGCCCTTGAGACCGACCGAGGTCGCGATCAACGGCGTGATGACGTCAAAGTCGCGGCTGTAGAGCGAATCCGCGGCCGCGATCAGCTGGACAAAATGATCGGCGGAGAACAGCGCGCCGTGCTTGAGCATCTCGGCGATGCCGCAGCCGAGGTTGCGATCGTCGAGCGTGCTGAGGACCTCGGGGTCGATGAGGACCGCGACCGGGAAGTGAAACGCGCCGAGCAAGTTCTTGCCGACGGGGAGATCGATCGCGACCTTGCCGCCGACCGAGGCGTCGACCTGGGCGAGTAAAGAGGTTGGGCACTGGATCAACGCGATGCCGCGCATGAACAGCGCCGCGGCGAGCCCGCCGAGATCGCCGACGACGCCGCCGCCGAGGGCGACCACCGCGTCGCGCCGACCCATGCCGCTGCGCAGCAGCTGCTCGATGACGTCGAACAACACGGTCGAGCACTTGCTCGCCTCGCCCGCCGGGATCGTGATCGTGATCGGGTTGAGGCCCGCGTCCGAGAGGCTCTTGCGCGCGCGCGCGCCATAGAGCGGCTCGACGTTGGTGTCGCTGATGACCGCGACGTTGCGCGCGCCCGCCAGACGTTGACGCAGCTCCGCGCCGAGACGATCGAGGCTGCCAGGCCCGACGATCACCGGGTAGCTCTGATCCTCGACCGGCACTCGGACATCGAGGGCGAGTGGCTTGGGCCGCTTACGACTCCTCGAGGAACGTCGCTCGCTCATGGGAGGACCTCAGGGGTGACGGTTTTGGAGCGTGCTCAGCAATCGCGCCAAGCACTCGTCGGACGTTCCGTCCGCGTCCACCGTGAACGCCGCAGTCGCGTACAGAGCAGACCGCCGCGTGAGCAGGTCGTTCATGCGGTCCTTCACCCCAGTCAGGGTATCACCTAGCAAGGGACGGTTTCCAAGCGCACGAGAGCGCACGAGTCGCTCCGCGAGCGTCGCTGCAGGTACGCGGAGGTAGACCACGACTCCCGCCTTCGCCATTTCGCCGCGATTCTCGGGATCGATCACGAGCCCGCCGCCAGTCGCTACGACGAGCGTGCGACCCCTCACTCCCGGCTCACGGAGCAGGGAGCGAAGCGCACACTTCTCGAGTCGACGAAACGCGCTCTCTCCCCGCCCGAACAGCTGCGGGATGGACACTCCGAACACGCGCTCAACGCGGACATCGAGATCGACCCACTCCGCTCGCCACCGCGCGGCCAAGCGCGGCGCGAGCGTCGACTTTCCCGCGCCCATCATGCCCGTGAGAAACACGGGACAGCCAGGACCTGATGTCGGCTCGGGCTGCATCGAGGTGCAGGTTGTAGTCCACCCCCGCGATCGGCGGCAAGCGAGTCAACACGCGCTCGCGCGACGAGCATTCGATGAATGCATGACGAGGTCCAACTTCAGATGAGCGCCAGGCCGACGCGACGCGAAGCTTCCGCCGACGCGTCAACCCTGCTGGTCGACGTCTGGGAACACTTTTTGACGCGCGGTGGGATCAAGCCCGAGGGCTTCGAGGATCTTGCGCTTGGTGTCCATCCTGCATGGACATCCGGCCTCGACGCGATTGATCGTCAACGGGCTGACGCCAGCTCGACGCGCGAGTTCGGCTTTGCTCATCATCGCCGCTTGCCGCAACTTGCGAACATTGTTGGGATACATCCCGGCGCGGGAGCCCTTCGTTGATCGCGTGACGCTCGGCTTCGCCGGCGCTGGACTCGTGCTGGCTGACGGCGTCGCGCTCGACTCGCTCGGCGTGTTGCTCGCGGGGATTGCGGTCGGTGACGGCGGCGCCACGGTCGTGTCCGCCGCAGCGACGGTCGCTGGAACCGGCGCGGCCGTCGGCGCCGTCCCTTCGGTCGGTGCTTTGACTGCTTCCCCGGAAGCTGCGGGCTCCTGCTTTGGATTCACGGCGGTCACGTCCACGTCGCTGCGGCGAGCGACTCTTTTATATTTTCAGCCTCGGGAAATAGAGAGTCAACGCGATCAGCGTAGCTCAGTGATACCTAAGTGAATGATAGTGATAGTGATTTGATAGGTCATTGAAACGATCCGCAATGCGCGCTCGACCGTCTTCGCGCCCTGCAGGAGTCACATAAGGTATTGATTTGAAAGAATTTTACAACGTTACAAACCAAGAACTCTTCGATTCAAACGCGGCGCGCAACATCGCGCGCCAATGATCGGGCGAAACCCGGCTCGTTCGTGTCGATGCCCGTGATGGAACTCAGCAAGTCGAGCGATCTTCTCCAATTGAGCGGATCTCATCTGGCGCGAATAACGCCGCCGACAAACGCGCCCTTGGCGCATCCGCGCGCGCACGGGCAGTAGAAGAGAACCCAGGGGAGTTGTATCCGTCGTTCATGCACGCCGACGCCGACCTCATCCTCGCTATCGATCAGGGCACAACTGGGAGCACGGCGCTCTTGGTCAACCGCGAGCTCGAGATCCTCGCGCGCGCGAACCGAGAATTCCCCCAACATTTCCCGCGCCCAGGATGGGTCGAGCACGATCCGGAGGAGCTGTGGGGCTCGGTCTGCGACGCGGTCGCGGCGGTCATGCGAGCGAGCGAGGTCGACCCCTCGCGCATTGCCGCGCTCGGCATCACGAACCAACGCGAGACCAGCCTGATCTGGGAGCGAGGCAGCGGGCGACCGCTTCACCGCGCGCTGGTGTGGCAAGACCGGCGCACCGCGAACACCTGCGCCGCGCTCAAGGAGGCGGGACACGAAGACGCGGTCCGGCGGCTCACGGGGTTGGTGCTGGATCCGTACTTCTCCGCGACCAAGCTCGCCTGGGTGCTCGACCATGTCAGCGGCGCCCGTGATGCCGCGCGCGCGGGCTCCCTGGCGGCCGGGACGATCGACACCTACCTGGTCTGGCGGCTCACCGGCGGCGCCGCCCACGTGACCGAGCCGAGCAACGCCTCGCGCACGCTGTTGTGGCCGCTGGTCGGCGATGACTGGAGTGAGGCCCAGTGCGAGCTCCTGCGTGTCCCTCGCTCGCTGCTCCCCGAGGTGCGCCCGTGCACCGCGCGCTTCGGCGAGACCCGCGACGTCCCGGGGTTGCCGGACGGCATCCCGATCCACGGGATCGCGGGCGATCAACAGGCCGCGCTGTTCGGCCAGGCCTGCTTTGAACCTGGGGAGGCGAAGTGCACCTACGGCACCGGCGCCTTCGTCATGCTCAACACGGGCGCGGAGCCGGTCCACTCGAGCCATGGCTTATTGACGACGATCGGCTGGCAGCTCGGCGCGGGCGCGGACAAACGCACCACCTACTGCCTCGAGGGCAGCGCGTTTATGGCCGGCGCGGTGGTCCAGTGGCTGCGCGACGGCCTCGGGTTCTTCAAGAAGTCCTCCGACATCGAGGCGCTCGCGGCGAGCGTCACCGACAGCGGCGGCGTCGTGCTCGTGCCGGGTCACGCGGGGCTCGGGGCGCCGCACTGGCGACCGCACGCGCGCGGCCTGATCTCGGGGCTGACCCGCGGCACGACCCAGGCTCACATCGCGCGCGCGGCCCTCGAAGGAGTCGCGCTGCAGATCACTGACTTGCTCCAGGCGATGGCCGCCGACACCAAGCGTCCGCTCCGCTCGCTGCGCGTCGACGGCGGCGCGGCTGCCAACAACCTCTTGATGCAGATCCAGGCCGACTTGCTGGGCGTCTCGCTCGAGCGCCCGACGACCCTCGAGACGACGGCCCTCGGCGCCGTGTTCCTCGCCGGGCTCGGCGCGGGCGTGTGGAGCGATCGCTCGGCGCTGCGCGACGCCTGGAGGCTCGATCACTCGTTCGCGGCGAACACCGAGCAGTCCCACCTCGAGGCCCTCCGCGCGGCGTGGAAGCGCGCCGTCAGCATCGCGTAGGATCGGCGGGCGCGACGCACAGCCGCCCCCACGTGACCAACACGCCGTGGGGATCGACCGGCGACCACTGCACCGGCTCGACGAGTCCGGCGCGCAGCCACGCGCGCGCGCGCTCGAGCCCCGCCGCCCGCGCCCGTCGTGCGCGCCGACGCGGGCGCACGAGTGACCCCCGCGCGTGGTGGGCGATCTCGATGACGGTCATGCCGGGCCGAAGCCACGCGAGCTCCTCGCCGAGCCCGGGATCCCGACCTGGATCCGCGAAGCTCGTGAGCACGAGGACGACCTCGGCCGCTTCGCGCGGACCCTGTGCTCGCGACCAGCGACGGACCCATCGACGCGCGCGCCGGCCGGCGACGCCGAGGCCCGCGCCCTTGCGGATCACCACGCAGACCCGCGCGCCCGCGAGCGTCGACGCGAGCCACAGGTCGAGGGGCGGTCCGGGCAGGTACCACTCGAGGTGCACCCGCGGGTTATGACACTCCTTTGCATCAAGCGCTGAATCAAGCGCTGAATCAAGCGCTGCCGAGCATCGCGCGCGACTCGATCCGATCAAACCAAGTTATACCGGCGCCCAACGGACGATCGCGTGCACCACCTCCTCGGACACCGCCCGCCGCCCTCGTCGTTCGGCGCGCTGGCCCCGAAGTTCGCGCGACTCGATCTTCTGAAGGCAGCTGGGCTCCCGATCCCGCCGGGGATCGTCCTCTCGCTGGTCCGCGACGGAGCGCGGAGCGCGATCGAGCTGGAGCGCTCGGACCTGCGCGTGGAGCTCGAGGCCCTGCTCGCGGGCGGCCCCGTGATCGTTCGCGGCGCGCTCGACTCGGAAGACCTCGACGAGCAGTCCGCGGCCGGCCTGAGCTGCAGCGTTCCCGGATGCCGCGACCTCGCGTCGATCCGCGCGGCCCTCGACACGATCGTCCGGCGCGCGAACGACCCCTGGGTCACGGCGTACCGACGCGCGAGCGAGCAGACGACCGGCGTCACGCTGCAGGCGCTGGTCCAGCGCGAGCTCCCGCGTACGCGGCTTGTGGTGCTGGCGTGGCCGACCGCCGCTGACGAAGAGCCCTTCGTCGAGCCCTTCGTCGAGCTCTATGACGACGCCGAGGACCCGCTCGCGGGTCTGCACGCGCCCCGCTACTCGGGACCGCTCGCGCGCTTGCCCACGCGACAGACCGCGCGCGCGCTCGCGGCCCTCAGCGAGCGCTGCGCCGTCGCGCTCCAGCGAGCCCGGGGCCACACGAGCGCGCTCGAGCTCGAGCTCGTGCTCACGGGCGACTCGTCACGGGCAGCGCCGCAGCGATGGCTGGTGCAGGCGCGCCCGCTCACGCGCCCGTTGGTCGACCCCGCCACGCGTCGCTTCGTCGAGGTGTGCCGAGGCGACGCCGACGCCCTCGCTGCAGCCGCGGCCGGCGTCGAGCTCCTCGAGCTCGACGTCGAGCACAACCCCGTGCCGCTCTCCCCCGCGCACGCGTGGCTGGTCCGGTGGCAGCGCGCGCGAAGACCCCAACATCCGCGCGGCTATGTGCTCGCCGGCTGGTTGTTCTTTGAGGACGCGCTCGCGCCCGGCAGCTCGCCGAGCGCGCCACCGAATACAACACAGCGCCCTAGCGACGACCTCGCGCGCGCCGTGGAGACCCTACAGACAACGCTGATCCCGGCCGCGCGCGCGCGCCTGAACGAGCTCGACGAGGCGCTCGACAGGGCGCCCCGCGCCGCGCTCACCGACCTGCTCGATCAGTCACTTCAGGACTTCCTCGCGGTCGTCGACGTCTACAACAGCGACCGCGCCGCCGCGCTCCGCCGACGCGCGCGCGCGCTGCTCTCACAGCCCGCGCGCGCCGGAGAGTCGCCCGCCTGCCTCGCGGATCGCGGGCGCTTCCTGGATGTCCTCCCGGCCAGCTGGGACATCGCCAGCCCGTCGCTCGCGGAGCTCGTGGACGCGCGCCAGGCCACGACATCATCACCGGCGCGGGCGACCGGCGATCCCCAGCGTGACGCGACGCTCTTGTGTGAGCTCGACGATCACCTGTTCGCCCTCGGCCTCGCGCCGCTGCGCCGCGTGTACCTCCGCGCTGCAGATGCGCTCGAGCTCGCGCGCGAGGCCGTGTTCTGGCTCGACGGGGACACGCTCCGCGCCGCGCTCAGCCGCGCGGAAGAAGACGTCGATCGCGACGCGCTGCGCCGGACAATTCACGCCGCGCGCGCCCTGCACTCGACCCGCGCCGCGCTCACGCCCCCGCCCCGGCTGCTCGACGGCCGCCCGCTCCCACCGCGCGCGCCGACCCAGCGCCTCCGCGGGATCCCCTTTGGCCGCTCGTGTCGCGGCCCGCTGGCCGTACGCCGCGACCTCGCGGACCTGATCGCGCGCCCCGTCCCCGCCGACGCGATCGTCGCGCTCCCGGCGCTCACGGCTCAAGCCGCGGTCGTCCTCCACTCGCTCGCGGTGCAGGCGGTCTGCTGCGAGCACGGGGGGCTGCTCAGCCACGCCGCCGTGATGGCCCGCGAGCTCGAGCTCTCCGCGCTGATCGGCTGCCGCGGGTGCACATCCCTCGACGAGGGCACGACGGTCTGGCTCGACGCGCGCGCGGGCAGGCTCCGCCCGGAGCCCTCGGCGGCGAGCCGCGCTCCTAACGACATGTCTAAATAGTCATATTGCCGACGACGCGCGGCCTCGGCTCAGATCACGTCTTCGGACAGGTTCTCTTCCCGCATCCGCGGGACCGAGCGCGGACGGCTCGTCGACGCGTTCGAGCTCGGCCGCGACGAAGAGCTGCTGCGGCGCGACGCGCTGGAGGGGCGCTGCCCGTTCACGCGCTCGCGCAGCTCCTTGCCGACCTTAAAGAACGGCAGACGCTTCGGCGCCACGTGAACCGTGTCGCCCGTCCGAGGGTTGCGCCCCTCGTAGGCCTTGTACTTTCGAACCGTGAAGCTGCCGAAGCCCCGGATCTCGATCCCGTCACCCCGGCGCAGGGACTCGACCATGGCGTCAAAAATCGTGCTGACGACGAGCTCCGCTCGACCCTTGGTGAGCCTGGCTCGTTCGGCGACACGCTCGATAAGCTCGGACTTGGTCACAACCCGTTCTCCCGACAGCGGCGACCCGCTTGTATTTTGATGATAGGTGTAAAAACTCAAAAATATCAACAACAACGCGGGCTGGAACACGCGCGCGCAGCGATTTCGCGGCGGCCTCGACCACAACTCAGCGCTCGGGGTCGCCAGCGCGCTGCTCCCAGTGCCCGCTGCGCGCGAACAGGATCCGCTGCATCGCCGGTAGCGCGAGGCCCGCTCGCGCGGCGAGCCACAGATACGCCTGTCGACTGCGCACGCGCGATCCCGCGACCCTGCAGAGCACGCCGGAATCGCTCGGCCAGCGGCTCGCCGCGCCCGTCGACGCCACGAACTCCAGGAACCGCCGCGCCGGCTCGCCCGCGCGCGGCGTCTGGCCCTGGCTCGCGCGCCAGCGCAGCTGATCGCCGAGCAGCGCGTGCAGCTCCGACCACAGCGGCACAGCAGCCATGCCGCGAGCGCGCCAGCTCGCGCGCGGGCTCGGGTCCACCCCGTAGCTGCGCAGACTCGCTAGTCGCCGCGCGCAGTGCTGCGGACCCGCGAGCTGTGACTCGCGAAGACTCCCCGGCCACCGACGCGCCGCCGCGCGAATCTGTCGATCCTGCTGCGGCCCCGGGGCCAGGGCCTCGAGCGCCGCGAGGGCCTCGTACTTGGCGATCATCTCGGCGCGCTCACGTGGGGTGAACAGCGCTCGCCAAAACCGCCCGCCGTCGTCAAACGTCTGATCTCGAGTACCGTCTCGCACGCCGACCCACGCTCCCCCGCAGGATACCCACACGCGGACGTCGTGACGCGCAGCGCCGGCCGCGCCCGCCGAACGAATTCCGCCGTAGACGCCCCCGGCGAGGGGCGCCTGGTACTCTTTATGGGAGCCACCGTCGGTAGATCCGGAAATTCTCGCCGAAAGGTTGTCCGACACAGTGGAGCGTTCTGCCGATTCTTCGATGTCAGGTCTGACACAAGTCGACGGCGTCCTCGCTGGGGACGACAGCGGTATCGGCGTACAGATACCCGCTGACAAGATCGAGCAAGCCAGCGTCTCGGGCCGCTACCTCTCGCTAGAGGAGCAGACGATGCTCGCGCAGGCCCGGCGCGGGAACAAGCGAGCGCTCCGCGCCTTTTATGACGCGAACCAGGCGCAGGTCCGCACGCACCTCTACCGCCTGCTCGGTCGCGACAACGAGATCGACGACGTCATGCAGATCGTGTTCGCGCGCGCGTTCGCGGCGCTGCACACCTTCAAGGGCAACTCGACGATCAGCACCTGGCTGTACCGCATCACCGCCAACACGACCCACAACATCCTCCGGCAGCGGTTTCGCCGAGATCGCCTCAAGTCCGCGTTCCAGTGGTTCAACCTCAGCCGCGACGCGCACCTCCACAGCGGGCAGCTCGACGCCCGTGATCAGGCGCAGCGCATCCTGCAGCGCCTGCGTCCGGACCTGCGCGAGGTCTTCGTCCTCTACCACTACGAGGGCCTCACCCTGCAAGAGATCTCGGACGTGCTCGGCAAGCCGGTCTCGACCCTCGGCGACCGACTCACCCGCGCGCGCAAGCAGCTTCACCGCCTCGTCAACGCGCGCGCCTGATCTTCATCACGCCACCTTGCCCCTGACCTCGCCCTATGATCGCCGCCCAAGATAACGAGCGACCCGCCCGCTACGGGTGTCTCGAGCGTCGCGCGGACGCGGAGTCGGTGATGAGCGGCCGGATCCACCCCGACGTCCACGAGCGGTACAAGCAGCACCTTCGGTCATGTCCCGACTGCCGGCGCGCGCACAAGACCCTGCTCGCGCTGTACCGCGGGCCGCAGCTGCCCGCGGGGCCGACGAGCAGCGGACAGGATCGCGAGTTCGCCGCGATCCTCCGACGCGTGGCCGAGGAGCGACCGACGCCGCGGTACCAGCAGGCGCTGCTCGGCGCCGGCGTCGCCTCGCTGACCGCGATCGCGGCCGTGCTGACGCTCAACATGTTCAGCGTGCAGCTCCTGCCCGCGCAGCTCAGCCGCGCCGGCCTCACCGGCGAGGCGCTGCGCGAGGCCACCGCGCGCGCCGATGACGATGACGCCCAAGGCGCGCTCGCGACGGATCGCGTCCGCATCGAGCACCGCGCGCAGGTCGACTACGGGCGCATCATCGGCGGCCACGCCAACCTCCTCGACGCCGAGGACCAAGCCGTCGTGACCAACACCTTCGAGGTCGGCACGCGATTCCACATCCCCGGCGACCAGAACCTGCAGGCGCGCTTCATCGGCAAGATCCTCACCAACTTCGGCTCCGAGGCGGACGCGTCCTGGACCGCCGCGGAGCCAGACCTCATCGAGCTCGAGCTCGACCACGGCATCGTCGCGACCCGCTACGATCGGCTCCCCGGCGACCCGGTGCTGAAGGTCCGCACGCCGACGGCGATCGTCAAGGTCATCGGGACCGTGTTCACGGTCGAGGTCGAGGGCGACGGCGACACCACGGTCGCGGTCCTGCGCGGCAAGGTCGAGGTCCTCGAGCCGCGCAGCGAGCGAGTGATCGCGGAGATCGCCGCGGGCTACCGCTTCGACGTCGCCTCCTCGACCTACAGCGATGTCGGGCGCGCCGAGATCCTGGCGACGCTCCCGCTCACCGAGGCCGCGCTCGCCAACAGCGACATGTCCGCGAGCGCAGGTCAGCTCGGGTCGATCGCCGCGCTCCCGGATCACATCCCCTCGTCCTGGGTCGTCCCGGGGCTGCCCTCGGACCCCGCGCTGCGCTCGCTCGACAACCTCATCCCGCGCCGGCCCGCGCGCAAGCGCGTCCGCAGCGCGCAGCGGCTGTCCGACGAGGAGCTCTTCAACACGCTGATCGCCCCGCTCGCGCCGGTCTCCGACGACGACGGCGAGGAGCTCTTGTTCGAGCTGATGAAGCGGGACTTCGAGCGCACGCGTCGCAAAGAGCTGCGCGCCAAGCTGCGCCGCTGCGGCGACTACTACCAGTCGCCCGAGACCCGCTACATGGCGGCGCGCTGCATCACCGAGTTCATGAACCGCCACGGCGACGAGGCCGACGTCGCCGAGGGCTGGCTGCTCTACGGCATCCTGCGCATGGACTACGCCAACGACTACCGCGTGGCGATGTCGGCCTTCCGCAAGTTCCTCGCCGCCTCGCCGAACCACCATGAGGCCGAGCTCGCGCGCTACCGCCTCTGGCTCGCCAGCACCGAGAGCGGGCAGATCGCGAACGCCGAGCTGCGCGGCCGCGAGTACCTGCGCCGCTACCCCAACGGCAAGTACGTCGGCAAGATCCTGCAGCGCTTCCCCTCGCTGGTCGACGAGCTGTAGGCAGCCGCGGACCCAACGAGCGGAGCACCGCGCCGCTCACATCGGCAGGCGACCCGGCGAGCGGAACGCGGCGCGCCGCTGCTCTCGCCGCGCGGCCGCCTGCTTCTCGCGATCCTTCTTGTTCTTGTCGGACGTCCAGAGATCGCCGGAGAACGCGAAGGCGAGCACGATCGTCGGCAGCGCCTGCGAGGTGCTCAAGCCGGTGCGGTTGCGGTGCTGCAGGTGCCACTGCGAGATCAGGATCAGGGTCGGCTTATTAAACCGCTTCTGCGGCTTGTCGTAGAAGGTGTAGGCGAACAGCGGCCCGAGGCGAACCGCCGGCCCGTTCGGATTTTTAAAGCCGACGCCCTCCGCCGGGTAGTGGGGCGCGAGCAGGTTGTTGCGCAGGCCCGCGACGAGGCCGAACTTCGACACGTAGATCAGGTCGGTCTCGTTGCCGATCATCCAGCCCTGCGTGGGCAGCAGGATGTCGTACTTGATCGTGTACCAGGTCTGATGGTTCGGGTTGTTGGTGTTGGTGCTGTTCCAGTAGCCCATCACCGTGTTGCGCACCGCGACCGGGCCGACCTTGGCCTGCAGCAGCGCCTTGAGCTCGATCTGATGGCTCGTGTTCGGGTAGTTGAGGCCCGCCTCCGTGTTGGCGTCAAGCGTCTGGTCCGTGTACTCCGAGTTTGAGTCCTCGAACGACTGGAAGTAGTCGAAGGTCCCGAACCACCCGGTGAAGAAGTACTGGGCGGAGAATTTAAAAATCGCCAGCGGCTGGATCTCGATCAGCGGACCGATCTGCGCCACCGCGGGGCTCACGCTGGGCAGCACGCCGATGCCGAAGTACGAGTCGCGGAACAGCTTTGAGTCTGGCCGATCGAGCAGGCGCTTGCGGTAGCTGAGCGTGAGCCCGTTGAACAGGCCGAGCGGGTTGATCCGCGCGATCGTGATGTTGCTGTAGAGGAACCTGTGCTCGGGGACATGGGGCAGCACCGGCGGCGCCGCCGAGCTGTCCACCGGCTCCGCCGCGTCCGCCGGCGCCTCATCGACGGGCGCCTCATCGACGGGCGCGTCCGCTGGCGCGGGCTCGACGGGCGCCGCTTCGGCCGGCGCCGCCTCGGCCGGCGTCTCGGCCGGCGCCGCTTCAGCCGGTGCCGCTTCAGCCGGTGCCGCTTCAGCCGGCGCCGCTTCAGCCGGCGCCACTTCAGTCGGCGCCGCCGCCGGATCAGTCGGGCTCTCGGCCGGCGCCGCGCGAGCGATCGTTGGCGCGGCGAGCAAGCAGCACGCGAAGACAGCAGGGAGTGAGGAGATGCAACGATCCAACGACACCGGTAACGAGATTTCCCCAAAACCAGGCTCGAGCACAAATAAAAAAACGCCGCGTGTTCACGTGCCGCTCGCGTGAGCGCCCACCCGCGGCGGAGCGTCGGTACATACAAGCATCGCGACGCGCGATCCCAACCCCGCGAACAACGTCATCGTGAACCGCGCAACGACGATCGTTCGACCCGTGCCGCGACGGCAGCTTTCTGGCCGAGGGGGTTCGGTATAGTCCCCGCGCACAACCGGGAGACACTCGGAAGACCGACAGCTCATGGGACTCTTCAGGGCCATCCTCGACTCGATCAAGCGGCTGTTTGGAATCGGCGACGCGCCCGTGCTCGCCCTCCAACCCCACCCCGTCAGCGCGCGAGACAACGCCGACGAGCCCGCGCTCGACGACGACGACGACGCCGACGCCGACGCCGACGATAACGACGACTCGCTCGATCAAGACGCGACCCACGAACAGGCGAACGAGGCCGTAGAGGACGCGTGGGGCGATCTACGAGCCGTTATCGCTAAATTTGAGGCGGAGGCGATCGAGCTCGCCGGCGTCTCGCTCGACGATCCAATGAGCTTCTGGTCGCGCGCGAGCGCGATTGCGAGCGCGGAGCGGGCGGGCTCGAGCACCGACGAGGCCGCGCGCGCGAGCGGCTTCGACGACGCCGATCACTGGTTCCGCGTCCGCGCCTACGTCGAGGCCAAGTGGTCGCGTCGCGTCGAGCGTGACGACGTGGTCGAGATCGTGTTCGCGGAGGGCTTCGAACGAGCGCGAGATCGAGCGCGCGGCGGCGCGGCGTAGGACGCGACTCCGCGCGGCGCGATTCCACGCTCTGCCGACGCGCGCACAAACATGACCTTTCAGACTGGTAGTCGCCGTCGCGGCTACAGCTGTCTACCGAGACACGCGCGCGACGGCGCGCGCGAGCTCAGCGCTTGCCCTTGCGCCGCTTCCCGCCCTTGCGCGCGCCTTTGCCCCTGCCCTTGCCGACTCGACGGCCGCTCGCGCCCGGACCCGCGAGCTCGCGGCGCAGTCCGTCAAACTCCCGCGTCATCCGGTGACCCGATGGGAGCTTGTGCAGGCCGTCCTCGACGACCGCGAGCGCCTCGCGTCGCTTGCCGACGCGCGCGAGGATGAGCGCGAGCATCCTCCGGGAGCGCAGCGTCACCGCGTCGAGCCCTCCGAGCGCCGCGTCGGCGCGCTCGAGATGCTCGCGCTGGAGCTCGAGCGCCCGCCCCAGGTCACCCGCGTTGCGGCACAGCAACGCGAGGTTCGCCAGCGAGCGCAGGGACTCCGAGGCGTCAGGCCCGTGGAGCCCGCGCCAGATCGCCAGCGCTCGCCCCTCGCATCGATACGCCTCGCGGGCCTCCCCCTGGGCGGCGCGAATCGAGCCGAGGTTCGTCCACGCGCGCGCGCTGTCGGCGTGGGCGTCCCCGAGCAAGCTCGAGCGCAGCTCGACGCAACGACGCGCGCACTCGACCGCCTCCTCGAGCTCGCCGCGCTCGCGCAGGATCGCCGCGAGGTTGCCCCAGGCCGTCGCGGTGTCGACGTGCGACTCACCCCGCAGGTGCCGGAGCTCGGCGAGCGCGACCCGCCCGAGCCGCAGCGCCTCATCGAGCTCGCCGAGCATGCGCAGCGACGCGCTCAGGTTGCCGCGCGCGAGCGCGACCTCGGGGTCGTCCTCGCCGAGCGCGTCCTCGAGCGTCGCGACCGCGCGCGCGTCGGCCTCCCGCGCCGACGGCAGGTCGCCCAGCGCTCGGTAGCTCGCGGCGACGAGCCCGTGCGCGCGACCGACCTCGGCGTGCGCCGAGCCGTGCTCGGCCTCGCGGCGCGCGAGCAGCTGCTTGGCGAGCTCGAGCGCCTCGAGCGTCCGCCCCTCGTCGGCTGCCTCGCGACGACGCCGCTCGAGCGCCTCGAGCGCGTCGGTCGCCCCGTCGACGGAGGGTCTGGCTGGTTCTTCGTGCACGTCTTCGCTCACGGGCTCCTCTGACCGCGGCGCTCGAGCCGAATCGCGCTCCTGCGCCGCGGCGGCGCTGTATCGTACCAGGGCTCGAGATGCTGGACGTCCCGTTCCTCCCCGGCGAGCTCGTCCGCGACCGCCTCGGGTACGCGCCGAGCTCGAGCAGCCGGTCACCGCGACGTGCGGCTGTTCGAACAGACTGAGAGCGAGCGCGCGCTGAGCCGCGCGCCTGGGGCAGCGCGAGCGCGCGATGCAGGGCATCGAGCTGCTGCGCTGCCTGCCCGAGTTGCTCGCCGAGCGCGTCCACGCGAACCTCTACACCCACGGCGAGATCGTGTTCAAACAGGGGCAGCGCGGCGACGCGCTCTACATCGTCGAGCGCGGCGAGGTCGCGGTCATGCTGCGCGACGCGAGCGCGGCGACGACCGAGATGACCCGCCTCGAGCCGGACAAGTTCTTCGGCAAGATATCGCTGATGTCCGCCGACGCCCAGTGCTCGGCGACGTTCAAGACCACCCTCGCGACCACGCTGATCCTCGAGCACTCACCACTGCGCTCAGGATCCAGGCTCGACGTTCGGCCCGCAGATCGACTTGGTCTCGTCCATCGGATCGACGATGCAGCCGAGGGGGCAGCTCGTCGTGTAGACATAATCGTCGATGCAGAACGTGAGCTGGTCATCGTCCATACACGCGTCGAAGCCCCCCTCGCAGAACACGGGGTCCGGGTCGAGGCTGCGACACAAGCACTCAAACGGGACCGGGGGGGTGTTGGGGCCGTTCCCGCTGCAGCCGACCGCGACGGTGTCGGCGAAGCCGAGCTGCGCGCAGTCGCAGAGCTCGTCGGTCAGGTCGGTCCACGTGTTGGTCTGGTCGCTGCACGAGAACCACGTGCCGACCTCGCCGTAGCCCTCGGTCCAGCAGAAGTCGACGCCGTTGTAGAACTCGCTCCCGTCGCACTCGTCGTCGAGCTGCGGCCCGGTCGTCCCCGTCGTCGGGTCTCCCGTCGTCGTCGCCGATGACGTCGTCTCGACGCCGGTGCTCCCGGTCGTGGTCTCGCCGGTGGTCATCGTCCCGAGCGTCATGTCCATCATCGTCGTGGTCATGTCGCCGGTGGTGGTGCCGCTGCTGGTCATCGGCTCGGTCGTCGTGCCGCCCCCGCCCGCGCACTGTCCCTCGCTCATCAGCTCGATCGAGCCGCCCGGGTCAGGAACCGCGAGGCCCGCGTAGTCGATCTCCTGCGCGCCCGCGCCGTCGGGCGCGTCCATGCCTGGGAGCCAGACGACGCGAAAATTCGCGGACACGACCTCCGCCGGCTTTTTGTAGCCGACCGTCGCGAAGCCGTCGCCGAAGTACGCGCTCGGATCATCGATGGAGAAGGTCTCGGTCAACGACTTCTCGACCGGCGCGCCGTCGGCGTCAAAGCTGTCGATGGTCAGCCGCACCGAGGAGGGCGGCATGTTCGCCGTCGGCCCGAACATGCACGGGTAGAGGCGCAGCTCCACGAGGTCGCCGGCTCCGCCGCCACACGCGGACGCCGAGATCGCGGGCGCGAGGACGACCGCGAGAAGCCCTTTCCAGCACCGAGGGATGTTCGTCTGGCGCGCGCGCATTCAGCTCCGAGCGTTGGCGTGCAGCCTAGCAAAGATCACCACTAAAGTGACGAGAGCCGCGCTCACTGAACGCATGACTGGCGCCAACTTTCTGAGTCAGTCCTGCGCGCGCGGCGGACGAACCGGCCGCGCGGCCACCCGGAAAAATACCGGCGTTGGGTTTATGCTCGCGGTCCTCATTATGTCCGTCCGCGAACTCATCGTCCTCGGCACCGCGAGCCAGGTGCCGACTCGCTACCGCAACCACAACGGTTACCTGCTGCGCTGGGACGATGAGGGGTTTCTGTTCGACCCCGGCGAGGGCACGCAGCGCCAGATGATCTACGCGAACGTCTCCTCGACGGCGATCTCGCGGATCTGCATCACGCACTTCCACGGCGATCACTGCCTTGGACTCGCCGGCATCTCGCAACGGATCTCGCTCGACGGCGCCCCGCACCCCGTGCACGTGTACTTCCCGCGCTCGGGTCAGAAGTACTACGACCGCCTCCGGCGCGCCTCGATCTTCCACGACGTGGCGACCGTCATCCCGCACCCGATCAGCAAGGCCGGACCCATCGACGAGCAGCCGAGCTGGACGCTGACGGTGCGCCCCCTCGACCACGGCGTCGACACCTACGGCTACCGGCTGCAGGAGCGCGCCGGGCGGACCATGCTCCCAGCCAAGCTCGCGGAGGCCGGGGTGCGCGGCCCGATGGTCCGCGAGTTAATTGAAAACGGCTTCATCGACATCGAGACCGACGGCGGTGACGAGGACGGCGCGCGCGTCCGCGTCAAGCTCGAGGATGTCAGCGTGCCGAAGCCAGGGCAGTCGGTCGCCTTCGTCATGGACACGCGCATGTGCGACAACGCGATCGAGCTCGCCCGCGGCGTCGACGTGCTGATCTGCGAGTCGACCTACCTCAACGAAGACGCCGACAAAGCGCACGCCCACGGTCACCTGACCGCGGCGCAAGCGGCGACGATCGCCCGCGAGGCCGGCGCCAAGAAGCTCATCCTCACGCACTTCTCCCAGCGCTACACCTCGACTGAGCCCTTCCTCGCCGAGGCGCGGCCGATCCACGGCAACACGATCGCCGTACGCGACGGTGATGTCATCCCGATCCCGCGCCGCAAGAAGCCGAAGGGATCTTCAAAGGGAACTTCAAAGGGAACTTCAAAGGGAACTTCAAAGGGATCTTCAAAGGGAGCTTCAAAGGGATCGCGCGCGAACGCGAAGCCGAAGCAGCGCCCTCCGGGCAAGACGAGCGGCTAGTCCCCTCAGCCACGAGGTAGAAGCGCGAAGCGCTGGGTGGTAGCCTGCCGGCCGATGAACGGACCGACCGGCGCCCCTTCCCCCCAGCCGCGCGCGACCCCGTTGTTCCGTAGAGTCCTGATCGCCAACCGCGGTGAGGTCGCCGTTCGGATCGCGCGAACCTGCGACGCGCTGGGAGTCACTCCGGTGCTCGCGGTGTCGACGGCCGATCGCGACGCCGCCTACACCCACGGACGCGAGACGATCTGCATCGGCGCCGGCCGCCCTGCGGCGAGCTACCTGCAGTCCACCGCGCTGGTCCAGGCCGCGATCCAGACGCGCTGCACTGCGGTGCACCCGGGCTGGGGCTTCCTCGCAGAGAACCCGACCTTCGCCGCGCTGTGCGAGAGTCACGGCGTCACCTTTATCGGCCCGCCCGCCCACGCCATGCGCCTCATGGGCAAGAAGACGCCCGCCAAGCAGGCCATGAGAGAGGCCGGCCTGCGGCTGATCCCGGGCAGCGACGGGATCCTCTCCGGACCCGAGCAGGCCCTCGAGGTCGCCAACGCGGTCGGCTACCCGGTCCTGCTCAAGGCCGAGAGCGGCGGCGGCGGCCGGGGCATGCGCGTCGCTCGGAACCAGGACGAGGTCGAGCGCGCCTATCACGACGCGCAGGCCGAGGCGCGCGCCGCCTTCGGTGATGACCGCCTCTACCTCGAGCGCCTGATCGTCGGCGGACGTCACATCGAGATCCAGATCCTCGCCGACCGCTACGGCGGGGTGCTGCATCTCGGCGAGCGCGACTGCACCGTCCAGCGCAACCACCAAAAGCTGATCGAGGAGTCACCCGCGCCGGTGCTCGACCCCGAGGAGCGCGCTCGCACGCTCGCGGCCGCGACCGCCGCCGCGCGCGCGATCGGCTACGTCGGCGCGGGGACCATGGAGTTCCTGCTCGACCAAGACGGCCACCTGCGGTTCATGGAGATGAACACGCGCCTGCAGGTCGAGCACTGCGTCAGCGAGATGCGCTCGGGCGTCGACCTCGTCGCCGAGCAGCTGCGCGTCGCCGCCGGCCACCCGCTCACGCTCACGCAGGAGCACATCGAGCTGCAGGGCCACGCGATCGAGTGCCGGATCAACGCCGAGGACCCCAGCGACAACTTCCGCCCCGCGCCCGGCGTGATCACCCGCTGGCGCGCGCCCGCGGGCGAGGGCGTGCGCGTCGACACCCACGTCCAGGACGGCTACGAGGTCCCGCCGTTTTACGACAGCCTGCTGTGCAAGGTCATCACCCAAGCGCCCACGCGCGCCGAGGCGATCGAGCGCATGATCGACGCGCTCCAGCGCCTCGAGTGCGAGGGCGTCCCGACGACGATCCCGATGCACATCGAGATCCTGCGCTCCGAGGCGTTCCGCCAGCACCAGTACGACACCCGCACGATCCCCGGCTGGACGCCCGGGGCGTCGAAGTAGCCACCGCCCCGCGCTCAGGAACTGTTCCATGGCCCATGTCCCCCTGCTCCCGATCGGCGCGCCGCGAGAAGACATCGTCGACGCGCGCACCTTCCAGGAACACCGAAGCGCGCTCACGAAGCTCGAGGACCGGCTGCGAGCCGAGCGCGCCGAGGTCCACGCCGGCTGGGGCGAGAAGTACCGCGCGCGCGTGCACAAGAAGGGCAAGCTGACCGCGCGTGAGCGCATCGAGCAGCTTAAGGACGCGGGCACGCGGATCTTCGAGGTCGGCACCTTCGTCAACCACGGCCTGACCTTCGGGTCCAAGGAGCTGCGCTCCCCCGGCGCCGGCGTCGTCACGGCGTTCACGCGCGTCGAGGGTCGCTGGTGCATGGTGATCGCCAACGACAACACCGTCGCCTCCGGCTCGTGGTGGCCGAAGACGCCGGAGAAGATCGAGCGCGCGCAGACCATGGCGCTGCGCCTGCGCCTGCCGACGATCTACCTCGTCGACTGCTCCGGGTTGTTCTTACCCGAGCAGTCCAAGGCGTTCCCGGGGGCGACCGGCGCCGGGCACATCTTCAAGATGAACAGCCTGCTGTCCGCCAACGGCGTGCCGCAGATCGCCGGGGTGTTCGGCGACTGCATCGCCGGCGGCGGCTACATGCCGATCATCAGCGATCGCGTCTACATGACCGAGCAGGCCTACATGGTCATCGCCGGCGCCGCGCTGATCAAGGGCGCCAAGAGCCAGAAGATCACGAGCCTCGACATCGGCGGCCCCGAGGTCCACGTCCACCACAGCGGCTGCGCCGATGTCCGCGTGCCCGACGACGACGTGCTGCTCTCGTGCATCCGTCGCGAGATCCAGCGGCTGCCCAGCTCCGGCGCCGACTTCTACCGCGGAGGCCACGGCGCGATCGATCCGCTGTTTCCAACGCACGAGCTCAACGGGCTGCTGCCGACCGACCACCGCGAGGCCTACGACTCGACCCAGGTGCTCGCGCGCCTGTGCGACCAGAGCCTGTTTTGGGAGCTGATGCCCGACATCGGCCGCGAGATGATCTGCGGGGTCGGCCGCGTCGGCGGCCTCTACGCCGGCTTCATCATCAATCGTCAGGGCCTCGTCCGCGACCCCGAGCACCCGGACAGGCCGCGCCCGGGCGGCACGCTGTACCGCGACGGCATCGCCAAGATCTCGACGTTCAGCCGGGCCTGCAACAGCGACGGCATCCCGCTGATCTGGCTGCAGGACATCTCGGGCTTCGACATCGGCGCGGAGGCCGAGCGCCGGGGCCTGCTCGCCTACGGCTCGAACCTCATCTACACCAACAGCACCAACACCGTGCCGATGTTCACGGTCCTGCTGCGCAAGTGCTCGGGCGCCGGCTACTACGCGATGTCGGGCATGCCCTACGACCCGGTCGTCCAGCTCAGCACCTGCATCTCGCGCCTGAGCGTGATGGAGGGGCGGACGCTGGCGATCGCGACCTACAACACCAAGCTCGACGACGACTTCGAGATCATCACCCAGGATCCCGAGCAGCGCGCCGCGATCGAGCAGGGCATGCGCGCTGTTGAGAAGCGCATCGAGCAGGACATGGACCCCTACGTCGCCGCGCGCCAGATGGACACCGACGAGCTGGTCGAGCTCGGCGAGCTGCGCGACTACCTGCGCGTCCTCGTCGAAATGTCCTATCAGTCACCTGGCTACCGCCGCATGAAGAACCCGCGCATCTGGACCATGCACGATCTCCGCGCGCTGACCGGAGGAGTCCGCTGATGAGCCTCGACCCGACCGCCCGCGTCCCCCGCCTCACCGCCCTCGTCCCGCGCGCGCGCGATCTTCCCGATGACGCGCGCACCCCCGTGCTCGCGCCGGCCGTCGGCCTGTGGCGCGGCGCCCCTGCCCCCGGCACGCCGATCATCCCCGGCATGGCGATCGGCGCCCTCGAGATCCTCGGCGTCGTCCACGAGCTCGTGGTCCCCGACACGCTGCGCGGCGTCGTCGAGCGAGAGACTGCGCCCGCGCTCAAGCCCTGGCTCGCGCTGGCGCGCCGCCCGGTCGAGTACGGTCAGCGGCTGCTGACGATCAACACGAAGGCGAGCGTCGGCGCCGCGACCAGCGACGAGGCCGACGCCGAGGCGAGCAGCGCGGCGGGCGACCGCCTCGTGTTCACCGCGCCCTCGAGCGGTCGCTACTACCTGCGCCCCGCGCCCGACCGCCCACCCTTCGTCAGCGTCGGCGACACCCTCACGACCGGCCACGTGATCGGCCTGCTCGAGGTCATGAAGACGTTTAATCGGATCCCCTACGGCGGCGCGGGCCTGCCCTCGCCCGCCCGGGTCCGGGCGATCCTCGTCGAGGACGGCGAGGACATCGGCGCCGGCGATCCGTTGCTCGAGCTCGAGCTCGAGCTGCCGTAGCCACACCGCGGGCGCGCCTCAATCGAACAAGCTCGAGGCGAGCTCCTCGCGCAGCCGCGTCGTCAGGAAGTCGCTGAGCGCCCGAACCCGCGCGGTGAGGAAGCGACCGCTCGGGAACACCAGCTGCAGCGGCGTGCCCGGCCCGCGGTACTCGGGCAGCACGACCTCGAGACACTCCAGGTCGCTCGAGGCGCCGCCCCCCGTGAAGCCGATCCCCGCGCCCGCGATGGTCGCGCCGCGCGCGAACTCGACATCGTTGCACGACAGCCGCCCGCGAATCGCGACCGTGACGCGCCCCTCGGGACCCACGAGCGCCAGCTGACGGCGCCCGCGAAACAGCACGAAATCGTGCTCGGCGAGCTCCTCAATACTCGTCGGCCGCCCACGCCGCGCGAGGTACTCGGGGCTCGCCATGAGCGGGTTACTGAACACGCCGACGCGCCGCGCGACCATGCTCGAGTCCGGCATGCTCCCTGCTCGAAGGGCCACGTCAAACCCCTCGGCGACCAGGTCGACCTTGCGCTGGGTCAGCTCGACGTCGACCGTCACCTCGGGGTAGCGCGCGGTGAACTCGGCGAACAGCGGCCCGAGCATGGAGCCCATGTCACCCGGCGCGGTGAAGCGAAGGTGCCCCCTTGGTCGATCGTGAAGACTGCGGACCGCCTCGTGCGCCGCCGTGAGCTGGGCGACCGCGACCTGGAGCCGCTCGCGGTAGACGCCGCCGATGTCGGTCAACCGCAGGCGCCGGGTCGTCCGCTCGAGGAGCCGTACGCCGAGCTGCTCCTCGAGCCGCGTGACCCGGCGGCTGACGTTCGACTTGGCGAGCTTGAGGCGGGTCGCCGCCGCGGTGAAGCTCCCGGCGTCGGCGACGGCCAAGAACGCGAGCGCGTCTTCGAGCGCGGGTTGATCCACTGTTCGATTATACGCAACAGTATTTCCAATTTTCACAGACTACCGAACACAGGCGCAACAAATCATGCTCAGAGGGCACCCAGGAGAATTCGCCATGTCAACCTCGAGCATCACCTCCCGCCTCCCCGACGTCGCCCGCGTCCTCCTCGGCCTCGGGTTCGTAGTCTTCGGCCTCAACGGCTTCCTCAACTTCATGCCGATGCCCGAGCCGCCGGCGAGCGCAGGCGCCTTCCTGGGCGCGCTCGCGGCCACTGGCTACATGTTCCCCCTGATCAAGGGCACCGAGGTGCTCGTCGGCGCGCTGTTGCTCGGCAACCGCTTCGTCCCGCTGGCGCTCACGCTGCTCGCGCCGGTCATGGTCAACATCGTGCTGTTCCACGCGGTTCTCGCGCCAGCTGGCATTGCGATGACGCTCGTGTTCCTCGCGCTCCACCTCTACCTGGCGTGGTCGTACCGCGACTCGTTCCTCGGCGTCCTCACCGCGCAGGCGCGACCGACACCGTCGACGAGCGCGCGCCCGATCATGCCCGCCGCCGCGCGCGCCTGAGCCCCAACGACAACGCGCGGGACCGGTCGCCTACTGGTCCCGCAACAAAAAAAGTGGCCCGATGACCGGAGCACAACCCATCCTGCTCCTGGCCACCGGGCCTCGCGTCTGTTTCGGCTTTTGGCTGATCGAAGTTCGCTGGAGATCGCGCTCTCAGCGGCCCTGCTGCTCTGTTCTGGGACCGAAGACGGTCCGATTAGGGGAGGCGCAGCGACAGCGGGCGGCATATACGATTCGGCGACGAAGAGAGCGCCCCAGCAAGACGCGACGACGGGGAGTCCCGACCCGCCCGGCTCCTATCGGAGCACGCTGTGGAGGTCCGAGAAGCTGGCGCAGCATCACGAGCGCGACCTCGTTACCGGTGTCGATCGAGGGGCGTACTCGCCACCCGAACCGGCGTCGGTGTCGCGCCATCGCGGGACGGGAAACGCTCGACGGGTGCGAAGCGTCGTGCGTTCTCGCGCTGTGCGAGTCCCGCGATGTCGGTTGCTGCTGAATGGACGTGTCCATGGCGTGGGCTTCGGGAATAGCTGACGATAGGAGCGATAGCGGCGATACGGATACGGGTGCGATACGGGTGCGATATGGCGCGATAGCGAATAGCTGGCGATACGGCGATAGATACGGCGTGATACGGCTTGATAGGCACGAGCGGAGATAGCCGCTCATAGCGCGATAGCGTGCATAGAGCACCGACGGGCGATAGCTGCTCGCGGTGTGGGACGCGGCCCGGGAGACAGTCATAAGGACTCCCGGCGCGCGTCTCCGGATACAGTTGTGACACCTAGGGGGAAGATGAGGTGTCGCAACTCGGGCGGATGGATCGATGCGTCGTCGTGATCCTCCCCGGATGAGCCCCGTGATAATCGGGCTCGGCTCTTTTTCAGCGTCGCGGGTGCGATAGAAGACGCTGATTGACTACTTCGTAGGGCCTAGAGAGCGTTTCCGAGGGTCTTGTCCGTCCGTCTATGGGGGTAGCGACGAAAACCCCCCGATCGGATCACGAATCACGGCAAAAAAAATCGAAAAACAAAAAAAAACTTCGGCGCCCAACAAAAATCGCTAGTTCCCGCTCAGAACAGCATTCTGCGGGTCTCTTCGCCCACACCATCCTTCATCCACCCTCCCGGTCACCGGTGTGCGACACGCCCATACGAGCAGCAACAGCGCACATTGTCGTAGCCTCATAAAGAGGTCGTGACCTCACCAAGAATCGGTGATCCGCTGGGCCACGAGATGACGCAACCCGAGTACGGCCCGGCTCGCGCGTCGAGCCGCCGTCACGACCATGCCCTCGATGCCGCCCCCATCGCCCACGCGCGCCAGCGAACACGCGACCGCGACGAGCCCGTCCACGGAATTCTCGCAGCGCTCCCGGACCTCGCAGGCGAGTCAGCTCGGTGACTCCGCGACGGCCGGTCGCGTCGAGCCCGACAACGACCTCGCGATCAAGGCTGCCTTTGAAGAGGAGCTGCGCACCTCCGACGACCTGCAAGCCGAGCGCCTGCGTCGCAACCTTAAGGCCAGGCTGTTCGGCGGACCGCGCGATCCGGCGCGAGTCGGGCGCTACATCATCGACAAGCGCGTTGGTCAGGGCGGCATGAGCGTCGTCTATCGCGCCCACGATCCAGAGCTCAACCGCGTCGTCGCGATCAAGCTGCTGCGCGCGCGTGACTCCGACAACGCCCGCACCACCTCTCGCCGCCACCGGAGGCTCCTGCGCGAGGCCGAGGCGCTCGCCCGGCTCTCTCACCCCAACGTCGTCACGGTCTACGACGTGGGTCTCCACGACGGTCAGGTCTTCATCGCGATGGACCTGATCCGCGGTACCGACCTCAAGCGCTGGCGACTCGACCAAAAGCCAAGCTGGCGCGAGGCCGTGCGCGTCTTTATCGAGGCCGGCCGCGGGCTCGCGGCGGCCCACGACGCCGATCTCGTGCACCGGGACTTCAAGCCGGCCAACGTCCTCATCGGCGACGACGGCCGCGTGCAGGTCATCGACTTCGGGCTCGTCAAGCACAGCGACACGCCGACGACGAGCATCAGCGAGGACCCCTTCGAGCGCTGCCGGGACACCCCCGCGGAGCCGCACACGCAGCTCATCGAGCCCGAGCACGACAGCGAGGGGACCGTCACCCGCAGCCCGCTGACCGACGAGCTGACGCGCACCGGGGCCATGCTCGGCACGTTCGCGTACATGGCCCCAGAGCAATTTACGCACGATCCGATCGACGCGCTCACCGATCAATTCAGCTTCTTCGTCGCGCTCTACGAGGCGATCTACGGGCAGCGGCCGTTCACCGCCCGCAGCCGCGAGCAGCTCGCGCTCCGCGTCGTCGAGGGTGTTATCGACCCGCCGCCGCGCGGTCGCGCTGTCCCTCGCTGGTTGCGTCAGCTCTGTCTGCGCGGGCTCTCGACCGACCCGCGCCGGCGCTTCCCGTCGATGCGCGCGGCGATCGACGCGCTCGAGCGTGGCCTCGCGCGACGGCGACGGCTCGGCTTCACGCTCGGCGTCGGCGGTGCGCTGGTCGCCACCGCCGCGCTCGCCTTCGGCGGCGCGCGGGCCATCCCGCAGGAGCAGCGCTGCGCCGCGGAGGAGCGACCTGTACTTCTCGACACGCAAGGACGCGACGCGCTGCGCGAAGCGGTCCTCGGCACCGGGCTGCCCTACGCCGAGCACACCTGGCGCGCCGTCGAGGACTCGCTCGAGACGCTCGTGGACGCGCGCGCGCGCGCGGCCCAGATCACCTGCGTCGACAGCGAGCAGGGACGGCTCGACCCGCGCGCGCACGAGCGCCGCGAGCGATGCCTCGCCGAGGTCGACCGGCGCGTGCTCAGCTTCGAAAACGAGCTGCTCACCGCGCCGATGTCGACCACGCCCGAGGCGATCGATCGAGCGACCGCGCTGCCCGATCCAGCCCGCTGCCTCGACGACGCGATCCTGGCGCGGCTCGACTCGATGTCGGGCTCATCGCGAGCCGAGCATCGCGAGGAGCTCACCCAGATGCTCCGCGAGCAGCTGGACGCCGTCGAGCGAGCCGAGCGAAGCGGCGACTACAACCGCGGGCTCGCGCTCGCGCTCGCCGCCGCGGACGCGGCGGATGAGCTCGGCGACGACGAGCTGCGCGCGCGCGCGTGGTACCTCCGCGGCTCGCTCGAGCTGCTCACCGGCGACGCGGACGCGGCCCGCAGCAGCCAAGAGAAGAGCGCGCGCCTGTCCGAGCGACTCCAAGCGCACCCGCTGTGGGTGCGCACGATCGCCGACCGCATCGCCTCGATGGCCGGCGCCGAGGCGCGGCTCGAGGACGGCGCGTGGTGGTCCAACGAGGCCCAGCGCGCGATCGATCATCTCGCGCACTCCGGGGTCGCCGAGAGCGAGCTGCTCGCCAGCATCGGCACCCTGCACGAGAGCCGCGGCGAGTACGAGCGCGCCCTCGAATTTCAGCAGCGCGCGCTCCAGCTCAAGAGCCGCGGCTACGGCGACGCGCACCCCAAGACCGCCGAGACCCTCAACGACGTCGGCGTGCTGCTCACGCGCCTCGACCGCTACGACGAAGCGCGCGAAGTCCTCACGCGCGCGCTCGAGCTCCAGCTCTCGACCCTCGGCGAGCAGCACCCCCGCGTCGCGGTGACCCTCAACAACATCGGCGCGCTGCACATCCGCACGCAGAAATTCGACGCCGCCGAGGCCGTTCACCGCCGCGCGCTCGCGGTCAAGCGCCTGACCCTCGGAGACCAGCACCCCTCGGTCGCCACGACGCACCACAACCTCGGCTGGCTCGCGCACTCGCGTGAGCGCTACGAAGACGCGCTCACGCACTACCAGCGCGCGCTCGAGATCCGTGAGCGCGCGCTGCCGAGAGACCACCCGAAGACCGCGCTCACGCTCAACGCGATGGGCGTCGCGCTCAAGCGACTCGATCGATACGACGAAGCGCTCACCCACTACCAGCGCGCGCTCGAGATCCGGCAACGCACGCTCCCCGAGCATCACGCGCAGCTCGCGACCTCGTACAGCAACATCGGCAAGCTGCAGCTGGCGCGCGGGCGTCCGCAGGAGGCCGTCGACCAGCTCGCGCGCGTGCTCGAGATCCGCGAGCAGCGGCTCGAGCGCGACGACCCGAAGATCGCCAAGGCCCTGCGGCTGCTCGGCCAAGCCCGTCTCGACGCCCACGACGTCGCCGGCGCTCGTCTCGCGCTCGAGCGCGCGCTCGAGCTCGACGAGCGCAACACCGATCGCGGCCACGAATCCCCGGAACGACTCGCCGAGACCCGCTTCGCGCTCGCCCGCGCGCTCGCGTTCTCCGGCGGCTCAAACGGCGCCCGCGGCGAGGACACCCAGCGCGCACAAACGCTCACGCGCGCGGCCCAGAGCTTTTACGAGCGTGACCAGGCGCGCTACGCAAGCGAGCTCGCCGCCATCGCGGCGTGGCAGCAGCAGCTCCCGTAGCGTCGCTAGCCACGGGGCCCAGAACAAACCGGACGAAGAGAGCGACGCGCACGGGATCTCTTCGCCTCAGCTGGCGGCTTCGCCAGTCAAAGCGGCATGAGATCTCCGGCGCGTCGTGAGTTGACTACACGGTCGCGGGGGTCCGGGCTCAATCCTCGACGTCGCCGTCGAGCTCGTTGCCGGGCTTGCTCGCCAGCGTCCCGAAGCCAGGGAGCGTGGTCGTCGTCGTCGTCGTCGTCGTCGTCGTCGTCGAGCTCTCGGCGCGCTCCTCTTCCCGTGAATCCGTGCCAGTGAGGATCGTGGTGGTTGAAGTCGACATCGCTGTTCTCCGTTCTTGCTGCTTGAGCGCTCGCCTGGTCACGCGAGGTGCCGGCGGGCGGCGATCGGACGGTCATTGCACATCCACCTGACGTGCAACGCGGAGCGTCGCGCTCCATCCGTCGTCCTACTTGGTTGCGTCGAGAACCGGCCGATCGGATTAACACCTGCCCTAAAAAACCTGCCCCCGAGTGCCGATACATCTTCGTCGACGAGAGACTTGGCTCACGAGACAGCTCCCGCGCCGCGAAACAAGAACAAAAAGCGCGACACCGCCCCTTGTTCACTCAAGGGACGGCATCACGCGTGGGCGCCCGGTCTCAACCGAGCTCGTGGTTATTCGTCGGCGTCATCACCATCGGCGTCATCACCGTCGGCCTCCGCGTCGTCGCCACCACCGGAGTCAACAGTCGCGCCCGCGTCATCTCCGGAGACATCACCTCCGGCCTCCGCATCCTCGCCACCGTCGTCCTCGCCACCGTCGTCTCCGCCGCCGTCGTCTCCGCCAGCTTCATATCCGCCGTCAGCTTCGTCTCCGCCAGCTTCATCTCCACCGTCGTCTCCGCCGCCGTCGTCTCCGCCAGCTTCATCTCCGCCGTCAGCTTCGTCTCCGCCAGCTTCATCTCCGCCGTCGTCTCCGCCAACTTCATCGCCAGCTTCATCGCCGGCCTCGTCTCCGCCGTCGTCTCCGCCAGCTTCGTCTCCGCCGTCGTCTCCGCCGTCGTCTCCGCCAGCTTCGTCTCCGCCAGCTTCGTCTCCGCCGTCGTCGCCGCCGTCGTCTCCGCCAGTTTCATCTCCGCCGTCGTCTCCGCCGTCGTCTCCGCCAGCTTCATCTCCGCCGTCGTCTCCGCCGTCGTCTCCGCCGTCGTCGCCGCCGTCGTCTCCGCCAGCTTCATCGCCGCCGTCGTCTCCGCCAGCTTCATCTCCGCCGTCGTCTCCGCCGTCGTCTCCGCCGTCGTCTCCGCCGTCGTCTCCGCCGTCGTCTCCGCCGTCGTCTCCGCCAGCTTCGTCTCCGCCGCCGTCATCGGCTCCGGTCCCTGCTCCGGAGTTATCCGCAGCATCCGAGATCTCTTCAGCGCCAGCCTCACCATCAGCGCCCTCTTCTTCGGGCGCGGCCTGAGCCGGGCTGTCTGCGCTCTCGTCAGCCTCATCCTGCTCTGGAGCGGGCGTCGGCGCGGGAGTCTTCTTCTTCGCGGCCTTCTTCTTCGCGGCCTTCTTCTTCGACGCCTTCTTCTTCGACGCCTTCTTCTTCGACGCCTTCTTCTTCGACGCCTTCTTCTTCGACGCCTTCTTCTTCGACGCCTTCTTC